>SVGB01000047.1 GCA_015056565.1 Butyrivibrio sp. | reverse complement strand
GATTATCGATATCGCCAGATGGCTTTCTGATTCGCAAAAATAATAAAAGTTCAAATTTGCGAAATAAATCAAATTGCTGATTGCCGATTATATTGGAAGAAAACTTTACTAACATCAGAAGAGATAAAGGAAAAACTGATAAATAAAGGTATTCCATTTGAGGAATACAAAGATGAAAGAGGAGCTGACAAAACTTCTCGGAAACAGAGATGTGGAGATTGTTATAGAAAAATATGAATAAGAATGAGAGCAAATATTTTAAATCAGCTGAGAAGATGCATAATGCGTTGATAACACTCCTTGATAGTAAGGACTTTGAGTATATTACCATTAAGGAAATATGTGAGACTGCAGGAGTAAACAGATCAACATTCTATCTTCACTATGATAATGTAAATGATCTTCTGCATGAAACGGTGGAAGCTGTATATAAAGATTTCTTTGGTCGCTTTGGTGCTGAGGGGCCGGGGGCACTTGATGTTGATGAAAAAAATGAGGATGAGCTATTTCTTGTAACACCCAAGTATCTGATGCCATATCTGGATTTTGTGGAAGAGAACCGTAAGCTCTTTTATCTGATGTATGAAAAGAACGAGATGATGGGCGCAGAAAAGACCTATGAAACCTGGTTTAAAACAATATTCGGCCCCATTCTTACAAAGTTTGGAGTTCCACAAAAAGAACAGCCACTTATCATGGTCTTTTATCTTAAGGGTATTATCGGAGTTGTCACTGAGTGGGTACGAGGTGGATGCACCGAGTCAAAAGATGAGATCATAAGCGTCATACAGAAGTGTATCATCAAGCCATAACGCAGTAAAAACACTATATCGAATTTACAAATCAACACTTTTTACAAAACGTGTCGGGACCTGTACTCCTGAAATCAACATATTTTGCAAAAAGTGTTGTTCTTTTTATGTGCTCATTTTCCTATAATGACTTCAAGCTCAAAGCAAAGAGCGAAAAAACAAATTGAGAATAAGAAAGGAAAAGATAAATGAGCAAAACAAATAAGATGTATCTGGTAACAGGAGCAGCAGGATTTCTTGGAAGCACAGTCTGCAGAAAGCTTGTTGAAAGAAATGAAAAAGTAAGGGCGTTTGTCCTTGAAGGCGACAAGTCAGCAAAATATCTTCCTGAGGAAGTTGAAATAGCATACGGCGATCTTTGTAACAAAGATGACCTGGAAAGATTCTTTGAGACACCTGAAGATACAGAAGTGATCGTGCTCCACATAGCAAGCATCGTAACAGTTAATCCCGACTACAGCCAGAAAGTCATGGACGTAAATGTCGGCGGGACAGAAAATATCATAGAGATGTGCAAAGAGCACAATGTTTCAAAGCTCGTTTATTGCTCATCAACAGGAGCAATACCTGAGGAAGAGAAGGGAAGCATAAGAGAATGTGAGGGTTCGATCCCGCTTGATCCTGAGAGGATCAAAGGCTGCTATTCATTGTCAAAGGCTATGGCAACAAATGTGGTGCTCAAGGCTGCAAAGGAAGGGCTTAATGCATGTGTGGTTCACCCTTCAGGAATCCTTGGACCTGAGGACTTTGCAATGGGTGAGACCACAAAGACTTTAGTTGACATAATCAATGGCGAGATGCCTGCAGGAATCGATGGTAGCTTTAACCTGTGTGATGTAAGGGATCTGGCTGACGGACTCATTGGAGCAGCTGATAAAGGAAAAAGCGGAGAGTGCTACATTCTTGGGAATGAGCCTGTCAGCTTTAAGAATTTTACAAAGCTTGTTTCAGAGGAGAGCGGCTGCAAGCAGATGAAGTTCTTTTTACCTATATCAGCAGCGAACTTCATTGCAAAGATACTTGAGAAAAGAGCCAAGAAGACAGGAGAAAAGCCTCTTATGACAACCTTCTCCGTTTACAACCTGGCAAGGAACAACCGCTTTGATTCAAGCAAGGCAAGTAAGGATCTAGGCTATACCACAAGGTCATATAGAGAGACTATACGTGACGAGATCAGATGGCTAAAAGAAACAGGAAAGATCGCATAAAAAGACATTGAAGAAAAGGAGAAAAATACAATGAACGATTTAGATAAGGTTTATGCAGAAAGTGTTGCAAAGGATTACATGCCAAAGGAAACCAATAAGGTAAGGCAACTTAAAAAGCTTGATGAAAGAGCAAAGCTTCCGGCATTTATAACAGCCATGACGCTTGGAATTATTGGGACTTTGATCTTTGGCACAGGAATGTGCTTTGGACTTAGCGTCTTTGGAACGGGAGTAATTTTCATGGTCATCGGAGTGCTTCTTGGAATAGTAGGTGCTGCTGTCTGTATCATCAACTATCCTTTATACAAAATGCTCCTTAAAAAGGGTAAGGAAAAATATGCCTTTGAAATTCTGGAACTTGCCAAAGAGATAACAGGAGAAGCATGAACTACCATGACCGATGACATCGGAAATGGTTTCAACAATACCTTGCGGTATAGATAAGCTCCTTACTGAAGATGATACTCTGGTCCTGGTTGGGGACCACAGCTGGGGCAGGAAGCTGGAAGACTGTCAGGTTGACCTGCAGTTTATAGAAGAGCTTCCTGGGAAAAAGGTCATGATCAGAGGCAATCATGATACTTTCTGGAACGCAAAGAAGACGAGTATGCTAGGAATGATGATGACAGAAAGCTTAGGATAAGGCGCATTGCTTTTAATTCCAGATTTCAGTTGGCTTTTTATTATTTTTGCTTCCCCATAGATAAACTGCAATGCTGCTTAATATTATAAGTGCTATAGCTACAATTGTTGCTTCAACACCAAATCCTACGTTATATGCAAAACTATCCATGGTTGTAGATGCATCTAGTTTAAAGATTGAAACCGGCGATACGTTACCACTGTTTGGAAGTCCAAATATAATGTTCTGGGTGAAAT
>SVGB01000022.1 GCA_015056565.1 Butyrivibrio sp. | reverse complement strand
TGACAACAAGGCAGTATAAGAACCTCAAAGGGCTGAAGAAAGAGAATCTCAGGGATAATATGTCCACATTGGAGCTTGTCCTGAATATGTTGGCTGAAGCCACCACTACGGAAATTTCGAAACAAAAGCAACCTGAGTCCTTTGAAGAAAGTCGAATGGTCGCAATTGAAGGTGGAGAAGCCGCTGGAGAAGCACGATTGGCGGTGGAAAAAAGAACCGGGAAGCCTGTAATCACGAATAAAAACGCAACTCAATTGCAAGATTTAGTTACAGGTCTCATTGAAACTGTAAATGACAAAAGTGATGATCAAGAAGGGGAATGAATGGATAATAAGGCATTTGACTCTAAAAGGATAGCACAGGGTTATGCCAAAAGACCCTGGCTTCATAAGTCAGTAATAGAGCAGCTTAAAATAGATTGCAGTCTTCCTAAGGATTATATGTTCAAAAATGGTCTTGATGTGGGATGTGGAGCGGGGCTTTCAACCAAGGCACTAAGACTAATATGTGACAAGGTGACAGGAACAGATATAGCAGAATCAATGGTTGAAGTATGCCATGAGATTTATGGCACAGATCCTTCTTACACATTTTATGTTGCTAAAGCAGAAGAAACAAGAATCCCAAATAAAAAATATGATATTGTAACGGCTGCAGGATGCATCAATTGGGTGGATGAAAAGAAGTTCATGAATAATATGGCTGAAGTTTTGGATGATAATGGGCTTGTTGTAATTTATGATTTTGGAATTACAGACAGAATGGTAGGAAATGATGATTATACCAGATGGTACCGGGATGAGTATCTGAGAAGATTTCCTAAGCCACCAAGAAAAGAGAATAAGTGGACTCAGGCTGATCTGGTCAATGGCTTTGTAATGGAAAAGCAGACGGAATATGACATGGAATACTCTTTTACCCTGGATGAGTTCGTGGATTTTATGATGATCCAGTCCAACGTGAATGCTCAGATAGAGAGCGGAAGAGTCAGCGCTTATGAGATAAGAAAATGGATGATAGAATCCTTGACATCGGTCTTTGATGGGAGAGAAAGGCATCTTGTATTCAATGGATACAGCTGGTATATAAGGAAGAAGAAAGTCAACTGGTGACAAATTGTAACCAGTTGAAAATGACAATACAATACTCAAAATACATTTGCAAACTGGAGTGACATATGAATAAGCGCATGGTTGAAAAATACAGACAGCTAAATAAATCTGCCAAGAAAGGCCAGATTCTTTTTGTGGGCTCATCACTGATGGAGCACTTTCCAATAAATGAGATCCTCATGAGCAGAGGACTTAGTACAGTAATCTATAACAGAGGAATCAGCGGATATACTATTCCTGAGCTTCTCGAGTCCATGGATGAGCAGATATTTGACCTTGAGCCCTCAGTGATATTTATCAATATTGGTACAAACGACATCAGCAGGCCTGAAGAAACATCAGAAGGTTTTGAAGCTGACTACAGAAATGTCCTTTCCCAGATAAAAGAAAAATTGCCCAAAACAAAAGTATATGTAATGGCCTATTATCCGGTCAACGTAGAGCTTGCGAAAAAAGTCGTTGCCTGGCCTGAGGCGCCACTGGCAGCAGAGCTTCGACTTCAGAGACTTGATAAAGCAAACGACATAGCAGAGAGCCTTGCAAAGGAGATGGGATATGAGTTTATCAACGTTAACGACGGTCTTGCCGGAGTTGACGGGCAAACCCGTAAGGAGTATTCTACAGACGGAATACACATGTGGCCTAAGGCCTACGAGATCATTTTTGACAATATGAGTAAATACATCTTTTAAATATATAAAGATGTGTCTTTAGGAAGCATAAAATGAAACGCGTTGATTTTGAAAACGGAAAAACTTTAAATAACATTCTGGCTACAGCGCTTCCGATGCTGGTGGCTCAGATAATAAACCTTTTATACAACATTGTTGACAGGATCTATATAGCCCGCATCCCTGACATTGGAACAGTTGCCCTTGGCGCTGTTGGGCTGTGCTTTCCACTGGTCATCCTGACCACAGCATTTACCAATATGTTCGGGAGTGGCGGAGCTCCCTTATTTTCAATTGCAAGAGGACAAAAGAATGAAGAAAGAGCGAGGGAGATCCAGAACACCTCGTTCTTTTTACTGATTGTTACAGGAATCATCCTTATCATTGTTGGAGAGATTTTTGGAAGACCAATCCTTGCAGCCTTTGGAACTTCAGAGGCGGCCATGGTCTATGCCCTTCCTTATCTTAGGATCTATATGCTTGGAACGATCTTTTCCATGATCTCCACAGGAATGAATCCCTTTATAACTGCTCAGGGCTATGCGGTTGTTGGAATGACCACAATTGTTGTGGGGGCAGCAGCCAATATCATTCTTGACCCGATATTTATCTTTGTCTTTGGCCTTGGCCCGGAGGGGGCAGCTATTGCAACTGTAATCTCACAGGCCCTTTCTGCCATATATGTTCTGAGATTTTTTTTTGGAGACAGATGCGCATATAACCTTAGGATCATGTCAGCGTCTGAGGTAAAAAACTGTGGCAAGACAGCAAGAAGCATCATAGGCCTCGGAAGCGCAGCATTTATCATGCAGTTTACAAACGCTATGGTATCAATATCCTGTAACAGCGTCCTTTCAAATGTAGGTGGAGACCTATACGTCTCAGTTATGACTATGGTGAACTCAGCGCGCCAGATGATGGAAACGCCGATCCTTGCTATCTCTGAGGGAACCTCGCCAATAATCAGCTACAACTATGGCGCAAGACGTTTTGATAAGATCAAGCGCTCCATAGCCATCATGGTGGCCATGGACTTTGGCTATACTTTTATCGTATGGATGTTTATCCGGCTGTTCCCTGCAGCAGTCATCGGCATTTTCAGCAATGACAAGACCATTCTTGCGGATGCCATCCCTGCATTTAACCTGTATTTTTCAACCTTTATATTTATGACATTCCAGCACTCAGGACAGGTTGTATTTAAGTCATTAGGACGAAAGGGCCACGCAATTTTCTTTTCACTGTTCAGAAAGGCATTTATAGTTGTTCCCCTGACTTACATGCTTCCTTATCTCTTCCATATGGGAACGGATGGAGTATTTGCAGCTGAGCCTATCAGTAACGTTATTGGTGGCACAGCCTGCTTTGTGACTATGTTGTTTACCGTCAGAAAAATGGCCCAAAAT
This sequence comes from Butyrivibrio sp., assembly GCA_015056565.1. Classification (GTDB taxonomy): domain Bacteria; phylum Bacillota; class Clostridia; order Lachnospirales; family Lachnospiraceae; genus Butyrivibrio. The sequence goes on along the minus strand of SVGB01000022.1, from coordinate 40,000 downwards.
AAAAATTAATAAAAACACTTTTAGGGGTTTACTAAAGGGAAGTTTTATCAGTATACTATTAGCGCAGCGAAAACGTTTAAGTGTTTTAGGATATTTTGGAGGATTTAATGGCTGGTAAAGTTTTTGACGCCGATAAATTTGCAGAGGTTGCACGCCGCAGTGTTGCTGAGGGCGCGATTCTTTTAAAAAATGATGGAAATGTTCTTCCCCTTGCGGAAGGCACAAAGATAGCTCTCTTTGGAAGAAGCCAGTACAACTATTATAAGAGTGGTACAGGTTCAGGGGGTATGGTCAACACCAAGTATGTGATCGGTGTTAAGGAAGCCCTTACTGAGGATAAGAGATTTACACTTAATCAGGAGCTTATTGATACCTATGATGCCTGGATCGGGGATCACCCATTTGACAAGGGCGAAGGCTGGGCTTCAGAGCCATGGTTCCAGGAAGAGATGGATATTACACCTGAGTTTGCAAAAAAGATTGCAGATAGCTCTGACGTAGCCGTTGTCCTCATTGGAAGAACCGCAGGAGAGGATCAGGACAACAGCTCCAAGAGTGGAAGTTTTCTTTTGACAGATAAAGAGAACGCTATGCTCGAAGCTGTAACAGGCGCCTTCGATAAGACAGTAGTTCTTTTAAACGTGGGCAATATCATAGATATGAAGTGGGTTTCACAGTATGACCCATCTGCCGTTATGTACATCTGGCAGGGCGGACAGGTAGGCGGATACGGCGCTGTAGACGTTTTGTCCGGAGACGTTAATCCTTCCGGAAGGCTTACAGATACCATTGCAAAAGACATAAGGGACTACCCTTCAGATACATCCTTTGGCAGCAAAGAGAGGAACATCCAGCAGGAAGACATCTATGTTGGATACCGCTACTTTGAGACTTTTGCAAAAGACAAAGTTCTCTATCCCTTTGGATTTGGACTTTCCTACACTACTTTTGATATAGCAGTTAAGTCTTTTAAATGTGATGAAACCGGAGCTTCCATCGAGGTTACAGTGACCAACACAGGAGACAGGAAGGGCCAGCAGGTTGTTCAGGTTTACGCAGGTAAGCCAGAGGGCGGACTTGGAAACCCAGCAAGAGAGCTGGTTGCTTTTGACAAGACAAAAGAGCTTGAGCCAGGTCAGTTTGAGAGCTTTGTGTTTGATATCTCAGCTTATGACCTTGCAAGCTTTGATGACAGCGGCGTGACAGGACACAAGAACGCTTATGTACTTGAGAAGGGCAATTACTCTTTCTACGTTGGAAGCGATGTAAGAAGTGCAGCTAAGGTCGCTGATCAGGAGATTGACGAGACAGTTGTTGTTGAGCAGCTCACAGAGACTCTTGCTCCAACAATTTCCTATAAGAGAATGAAGGCTGTGGCTGCAGGCGGTGGCTACGCTGTTGAATATGAGGATGTACCAGTTGCCACAGTGGATCCAGAGCAGGTGCGCGTAGCTGAGCTTCCAAAAGAGATATCTCAGACCGGCGACAAGGGATACAAGCTGACTGATGTATATCATGGCAAGGTATCCATGGAGGACTTCATCGCACAGCTTTCAGATAAGGATCTTGCCTGCATCTGCAGAGGTGAGGGTATGAGCTCACCTAAGGTTACTCCTGGATGCGGCGGAGCATTTGGCGGCGTGACAGATTCTCTTTTAGGCTACGGAATTCCTGTAGCATGCTGTTCAGACGGCCCTTCCGGGATCAGAATGGATTCAGGTAAGACAGCATTTGCGATGCCAAATGGAACCTGCCTTACATCAACCTGGAATATGGACCTTCTTGAAGAACTCTACAAGTGGGAAGGTCTTGAACTTAGAAAGAACAAGATAGACGTCCTTTTGGGACCTGGAATGAACCTTCACAGACATCCGCTTAACGGCAGGAACTTTGAGTATTTCTCAGAGGATCCATTCCTTACAGGTAAGAGCGCAGCAGCACAGCTTAAGGGCATGCACCAGGTAGGTGTAACAGGAACCATCAAGCATTTTGCGCTGAACACTCAGGAAACCGGAAGGCGCTTTGTTGAGCACGTTGCATCCCAGAGAGCTATCAGACAGGTTTACCTTAAGGGATATGAGATTGCAGTAAAAGAGGCCGGTGCTCACGCAGTAATGAGCTCCTACGGTGTAGTTAACGGATATTACACATCATCCAGCTATGACCTGATCACCAGGATCCTTAGGAATGAGTGGGGATTTGAAGGCATCATCATGACTGACTGGTGGGCTGAGGCAGGTAAATTCGGACAGGGTAAAAGAACTGACACCGCATCTGTAGTAAGAGCCCAGAATGACCTTTACATGGTATGCGGAGATTCAGAGAATAACTCAAATGGCGATAACTCAGACGAAGCCTTGGCTGCAGGAGAAGTCACACGCGCAGAATTCCAGAGATGTGCAGCAAACATCTGCAGGTTCGTAATGAACAAGCCTGTATTTGCAAGATATATCGGTGAAGGCAACGAACTTGACCTTAAGCTCGAAGAGGATGCAGATGAGGAAGAGCTTCTCTTTGATAAGATGATCGACTGCAGAGTGGGCGACGACGGCGTTGGCAAGGTTGACGTAAGCAGCATCGTAACCGCAAGAAATACCACCAACATGGTATCTGTAGCCTTCAAGAAGTGGGGCTACTACAAGCTTACAATGACAGTAAGAGCCAACACCAAGAGTGATCTTGCCCAGATTCCTCTTACTATAACCAAGGACAAAGAGGTTGTAGGCATGATAACTCTTGCAGGTCATGAAAAAGAGTGGAAGACCATTGAAATGGATATCAGCCCAAGCTTCTCAACCTTCTACTTAAAACTCTATTTTGCTCAGGATGGAATGGAGATAAAAGACATGACCATCACCCTTGAAAAAGCACTGGATGTATGGCTTGATGATATGGACTAAGAATAAAAAAACCCTTCTGCCGAGGCTAAGCCTCGAAGCAGGAGGGGGTTTTATTATGTCATTTCGCTATGTAGTTCCTTCAGATCACTCTTTTCCGCTCCAGCAGTATGTACAGAGCTTGCATGGCTCTATAGGAATAGCTTCAACCATGTCATCAAGTCTGTGGTAGTGCAGGGATGTGAAGTTGAGCTCTTTTCTGATCTCCTCAAGCATTGCTGCGTACTGAGGTGAATCAGGGTCTGTGTACTTTCTTACAGTCTCCTCGTTAGGTGAAGGATAGCCTTCGAGCTTCTCAATTACTCTTCTTGTGATGAGTTCCATCTCTGTGTTGGATCTTGAGAAGTTTAGGTATTTGCATCCGTAGATAAGAGGTGGGCATGCAGGTCTTATATGAACTTCGCTGGCTCCGCTCTTATAAAGGAATTCTGTGGTTTCACGTAGCTGAGTTCCTCTTACGATGGAATCATCAATAAGAAGAAGGCTCTTGTTCTTGATGAGCTGGTTAACAGGGATCAGCTTCATCTTGGCGATAAGATCACGCCTTGACTGGATGGTAGGCATAAATGATCTTGGCCATGTGGGAGTATATTTTACAAATGGTCTTGAATAAGGGATTCCTGAGGTATTGGAATATCCGATGGCATGTGCTACGCCGGAATCAGGTACTCCTGCTACAAGGTCTGGGTGTAGTCCTCTTTGCATATCGCGCTCTGCAAGCTTGGCTCCGCATCCATATCTCATGGTCTCAACGCTGAGACCCTCGTAGGTTGATGCAGGGAATCCGTAGTAGATCCACAGGAATGTACAGATCCTCATGTCGTCAAAGGCAGGAGCCACGATCTCAACAGACTCGGGAGTTATGTATGCGATTTCTCCGGGGCCCAGTTCCTTGTATGGGTCATATCCAAGATTTAAGTAGGAAAAACTTTCAAAGCAGACACAGTAACCTTCGTCCTTGTGGCCAATCTCCACAGGTGTTCTTCCGTAGCGGTCTCGTGCAGCGTAGATACCCTCTGTTGTCATCAGAAGCAGGGACATTGAGCCCTTGATGATCTCCTGGGCATATCTGATACCCTCTACAATGGTTACCTTTTGATTGATGATAGAAGCTACAAGCTCGGTAGGATTGATATCGCCGCCGCTCATCTCAAGAAAGTGTGAGCGATTATCGGCAAAGAGCTTGTTGGTGATCTCGTCGATGTTGTTGATCTTGCCAACTGTTGTTATGGCATAAGTTCCATGATGGGAGCGAACAATAAGCGGCTGTGGCTCAAAGTCGGAAATACAGCCAATTCCTAAATGCCCCTCCATTTTCATCATATCGTCTTCAAATTTCGGTCTGAAATAAGAGCGCTCAATGTTGTGGATAGAGCGGTCGAACCCCTTTTTCTTGTCGTACACAGCCATTCCTGCGCGACGGGTTCCTAAATGTGAGTGATAGTCGGTTCCGTAGAACAGGTCAAAAACCGCACTTTCACGAGATGCAACGCCAAAAAATCCTCCCATGGAATCCTCCTGTTGTTACCATATGATAAACGATTACGGAAACAATAATAACACAGCTATCTCTAAATGTGTGTGACTAATTTCTTAATATTTTTGAACAGATCCATTAATGTTATCATAGCATTATGACAGAATATAAAAGTTGCACGTTGTGCCCAAGAAACTGCAAAGTGGATAGAACAGTAAAAAGTGGCTATTGTAAAGTGCCGGATACTTTAAAGGTTTCCCGGGCAGCTCTTCATATGTGGGAAGAACCCTGCATCTCAGGGAAAAGAGGCTCTGGCACCGTGTTCTTTTCAGGCTGCAACATGGGCTGTGTTTTTTGCCAGAACAAGAAGATAAGCCGGGGGGAGACAGGTCTTTTCATCAGTAAGGAACGCCTTGTAGAGATTTTTTTTGAACTTGGGGAAAAAGGCGCAAACAATATAAATCTTGTGACTGGGGATATGTTCATTCCCACAATCCGACAGGCTATAGAGGATGCCAGAAGGCAGAACTTTGACTTGCCGTTTCTCTTAAACACATCATCATATCTTAATCTTGATACGGTAAAGAGCCTGGATGGTCTTATTGATATCTACCTTCCGGATCTTAAATACATAAGAGATGAAGATGCGGTTAGATACAGCAATGCTCCAGGATATGTCCATGCGGCAAAAGAGGCCATTGGAGAAATGGTGCGTCAATGCCCGGAAAATCTCTTTTTCCCGGAAGAGGACGGGGATACGATCATGAAAAAAGGCGTGGTAGTAAGGCACCTTCTGATGCCGGGAATGCTGATCCAGGCCAAGCTCATAGTAAAGTATCTGCATGAGCAGTATGGCGATAGTATCTATCTTAGTCTTATGAACCAGTACACGCCAAACGGGGAACTTTCTGGCTTTCCTGAGATTGACAGGAAGGTCAGCAAAAGAGATTACGACAGCCTTATAGCATATGCCCAGACCCTTGGGATCACAAAGGCTTTCGTACAGATTGGAGAAACTGCGGATGAGAGTTTCATCCCGGAATTTGACTGCGAGGGGGTCATAAAGAGTGGCAATATATGATACAATTAAGATTCAGGAAGAGCTGTTTAAAAAGCAGGACACCGGATACAGGGATTTTCAGGCAGGACTTATTCCAGGTAAGACTTTGGACAACATGATAGGAGTCAGAACGCCTCTTCTTAGGGCTTTTGCAAAAGAAATTCTAAGGTCCGGCGATTACGAAGAGTTTCTAAACGACCTTCCTCATAAGTACTTTGACGAGGACCAGCTCCACGCCTTTATCATCTCCGGTATCAAGGACTATGACATGGCTATGGAGGAGCTAATTAAGTTCCTTCCCTATGTGGACAACTGGGCTACCTGCGATCAGATGTCGCCAAAGGTGTTTAAAAAGAACAAAAAGGATCTTCTTAAACATATAAAAGACTGGATAAAGTCAGATAAGGCCTACATCATTCGGTTTGGAATAGGAATGCTCATGGAGCACTTCCTTGATGAGGACTATGACATTAAGTACCCGGAGATGGTAGCACGCCTTCGCTCAGATGAGTACTATGTCAACATGATGATCGCCTGGTACTTCGCAACAGCGCTTGCTAAGCAGTATGACAGCATACTTCCGTTCATTGAAGAAAAAAAGCTGGACGACTGGACCCACAACAAGGCCATTCAGAAAGCGGTAGAGAGCTATCGGATAACTCCGCAGCAAAAAGAATATTTAAAGACATTAAAAGTTAAGGCTAAAAAGGGGGATGACAAAAAATGATAAAGACATTCAAAATGAAGCTCTACGAGGGACAGGAAAAGGAGTATGAGAGACGCCACAATGAGTTGTGGCCTGAGATGATCGATATGATCCACGAACATGGTGGCAAAAACTACACCATCTGTTTGGATAAAGAGACTCTCACACTTTTTGGGTACATAGAGATCGAGGATGAGGAGCTTTGGAACAAGGGCGCAGACACAGCCATAAACAGAAAATGGTGGGATTTCATGGCAGACATTATGGAGACCAATCCAGACAACAGCCCTGTTGCTGTTGATCTGCCTGTTCTTTTCCACCTGGATTAATTTTTTGATACAAATGGAGGATAAATTATGGATTATCAGGCAAGATACGAGGAGTGGCTTAGTAAGCTTTCAGATTCTGACCCATTAAAGGCGGAGCTTTTAGCGATCGCATCAGATGAAAAGGATAAGGAGGAGAGATTCTATCAGGATCTGTCCTTTGGTACAGCAGGCCTTCGCGGTAAGGTTGGAGCTGGAACAAACCGCATGAACTTTTTTACAGTTGGTAAGGCTTCCCAGGGCGTTGCGGACTATATCGTTTCAAAGGGTCAGGAAGCCATGGACAAAGGCGTTGTTATCGCCCATGATCCAAGACATTTTTCAAGGGAGTTTTCAGAGTTGGCAGCAGGTATCTTTGCGGCTAATGGCATCAAGGTTTACACATTCCCAAGCCTTCGACCAACACCTGAGCTTGCATTCATGATAAGGAGACTTGGTACTGTATCAGGTATCAATATCACAGCATCCCACAACCCCAAGGATTACAATGGATACAAGGCATATTGGGACGACGGATGTCAGGTTTCTGCAGAAGTTGCTGATGGCATGACAAAGTGCATCAATGCAGTTGATATCTGGACAGGAATAAAGAAATCAGACTACAACGAGGGCGTTAAAGCCGGCAAGATCATAGTTCTTGGAGAAGAATACGACAGAGAGTACCTTGATAAGATCGAGAGCCTTGCTATTCATGAGGGCGATGAGCTGGATCTTTCTATTCCGCTTGTTTACACACCTCTTAATGGTTGCGGATCAATTCCATTTAGACAGATGCTCAATGACAGAGGCTTTACAAACTGGAAGATCGTTCCTGAGCAGGAAAATCCAGACCCTGACTTTACCACTGTTGGATATCCTAATCCTGAGGATCCCAAGGCTTTTGCTCTTTCAGAGAAGTACGGAAGAGAGTTTGGCGCCGAGCTTTTAATGGCAACAGACCCTGATTCAGACAGATTTGCCATTGAGATCAGAGATGACAACGGCAACTATGTTCCTCTTAACGGTAATCAGACAGGATATCTTCTTGTTAATTACGTGCTTGAAGGCCACAAGAGTGCCGGCACACTTCCAGCTAAGGGAGCAATGGTCAAGTCAATCGTTACATCAACTCTTTCAACCATAATCGCCAAGGCTTACGGCGTTGAGATGTTTGAGACCCTTACAGGATTTAAGAATATCTGTGGTAAGATTCCTTACCTTCATGAGAACGGCTATCAGTATCTCTTTGGATATGAGGAGTCAGTAGGCTACGCTATCTGCGAAGACATAAGAGACAAGGACGGAATCTCAGCAGGAATGATGGTTGCTGAGGCAGCAGCTTACTATAGAAAGCAGGGCAAGACCCTTTGGGATGTACTTAATGAGATTTATGCTAAGTACGGATTCTTTGCTGAGGATGAACCAAACCTTGTGCTTGAGGGAATCGCTGGTCAGCAGCGTATCCAGCGTATGATGAAGTTCTTTAGGGAAAATATCCCAACCCAGGTTGCTGGAGCAAAGGTTGATAAGGTCATTGATTACATCAATGGCTACGAGGATATCCCACCTCAGAATGCGATCAGACTCTTCCTTGACAATGGCTCATGGTTTGCTGTAAGACCAAGTGGAACAGAGCCAAAGATCAAGTTCTACTTCTACTCAAACCAGGGATCCAGAGAGGAAGCTCTTAAGGTCAATGGAGATATCAAGAAAGAGATCCTGGATCTTTTAAGTTCTGTTGAGTAAGGAGGGATAGTATATGTGCCTTTCTACAGCTTTTAGAGATTCAAACCCAGATGAGGTGCTGATGGAGTATGTTAGCAGCATCAACATTGACGGTGAGAATATCACCCTGACTGATCTTATGGGTGAGAAAAAGACCTTTAAGGGAAGCCTTAAGTTTGCGGACCTTACAGGGGCAGTAATTAGGATTGATTGTTAAGACATATCACACGGGGACGGTTCTGCTGACACGGGGACGGTTCTACTGTCAGGTTTTATCAAAATAAAACCTGACAGTAGAACCGTCCCCGTGTCAGCAGAACCGTCCCCATGGCATTTACTGTTTTATTCCACGTTTTCTTTCATCGTATATGGTGTTTTAAGAGTGTCATCTCGCTTCATATTGTCGAATCTCTTTACCATAAGTGGCTCCCAGATATAGTAAAGGAACTTTCCATCAAGGTCCCAGTAGAATACTGCAAACAGTATTGCGTAGATGACAACAATGGTCCTGACCAGTTTGAAAAAGAATTTTCCAATAGCCTTCATACTTCTTATCCCCCCCTCCTTACCAGCTCATTGAGTCGTCGAAATCCAGAAGTGTAGGATCAAGTGGCTCTTCTCTCATTACTGTGGTCATATAGTCGTTGATGATATCACGGATTTCAGCTCTTGAAACTGTTCTCTTATCAGGAAGAGCATGAGGAATCCAGATTGCATGGATATTGCGCTTTCTGAACTCGTCCTCGAATACTCCGTGGATACCCTGCATTCCCTTACACTGAAGCTGGTCGTACATGATGACCATATCGCAGTTGAATCTCTCCATGTAATCAAACAGAGACAGGATGTGTTCGTGTCCGCCTACTGCCATTGCACGCATAGGTGCCTTTTCGTTGAACCATGAAAGGTCTTCAAGAGCATGCTCATAAGTATCTGTTCTAAGATACTGGTCAAACATAAGTGAATCCATGTTGATGACGGTGTTGATACCCCAGCAGTTGTAAGCCCATGTACACCAGTGTGAGTAGTAAAGCGGAGCACAGCTCCAGGCAATTGCACGGTGTCTTGTCTTGGGGAAGCAGTTTATCTTGTTCTTTAAAGTGTTGTCCATGATAGCTTTAACATGGGCATCAATCTCGTGCCAGATAGGTCTGTCTCCATCCTGTGAGTAGTAGATCCTGTAAAGAGCCTGTGCAACACCGGTAATCGGATAGTAAGGAGTGTTTGCTGCAACATCCCATTTTTCCCATTCGAACTCTGTGAGCTTGTTGAAGCTCTGAGCATGCTTAACATACTGATCCCAGTCCATCTTGATGCCAAACTGTTCTTCAATAAACTTCCAGGCACCTTCAATCTCTTTCTGGCAATGTTCCTGAACAAGAGGATCATCATATCTCATTGGCTGAGGCATTGCGTAAAGTGGACGGTTAAGGAACCAGTCCTGAAGAACGGAAGTTGCAACTGATCCGTCGCAGGCCTCATTGGATGTAAGCATAACCGGGCTGTAATCCGGATAATCATCCTGAACAAAAAGTCCATATTCTGCCTGACACATTGGGCATGGATCTGCGGGAAGTCCAATGGACTGAGCTGCGTCAATATAATTTAAAACTGTGTGGTTGTTTACGTGTACTGAAACGAAGTAAGGGATCATTTCAAGAGCAACATCATCAAGCTGATCTCTCCAGCCGTAGAAGATGTTTCCGCTTAAGGTCTCGTTGTGGGCGATGGTCTTTTTCCAAAGCTCGTTCTCTTCCCCGCCGTGGAGCTTTTTATCAGCCTCGAACATCCTCATGAACTGTCTTATGGTTTCGCTTACCATTCCGCGATAGTGCCATGCTGACGCCTTAAGTGCATCGCCTCTTACACCTTCAAGTCCTCTGTCGAACCAGTGCATAACTGTAAGGTATGTCTGGCCCATCCAGCGGTATCTCATTGTTCCCTTTGCGAACTCAACGACACCCTTTGGACCGTTGCCATACTTCATGATATCTGTAACCATGTGTGCATAATTGTAGAGCCAGATCATGTTGAAGTAGTACATGGTATCCATGAAGCCACGCCACTCACGATGCTTGTAAAGACCTGTGTTTCCAACATAGAGATCGCCAAGCCTTCTCTCTTCGTGGGGCTTGCCATACCAGAAATCCTTTACAGCCTTTTTGGCGTCAAAGGGTTTATTCTTTTCCTCGGGACTCTTTTCAACAACAAAGAGTTCACGGTACTTAGCTTTTATATCTTTAAAAGTTATTCCCATAATCCGTCAGGCCTCCTTCTGAATATTCTTGAGCTCTATGCTCTCAACAAAGGCCTGGAATCTTGTACGGAGCTGTCCGACCGCATTGTTGACATATTCTTTTTCAATGGAGCATACAGGGTAACCAAAGTCTCTTGGAAGAATAAGAGTGTCGATGGTTCTTTCATAGCTCCAGTATTCACAGAATTTCATCTGGGAGATTATGATACCATCAGCCTTATATTCCTTTGCAATGTCAGCAAGGTACTGTTTCCTCTTGCGCATGGTGTGCTGTTCCATGAAACGAGGGCACTCACTGGTATCAAGGTAGTGACGGGCTATGGCGCGAAGTGGTCTCTCGCCATCTTTAACAATGATCTCCTCACGTCCAGGAAGAGAGCCGTAGCAGTGTCTGTCAGCCACAACAAGGGCTCCACACTCCTCAATAAGTTTTATGAACTCAGGATCATCTTCTTCAGAGCCTGAGAGAACTACCTTGCATCTGTAGGTCTTCTTGGCATCGGGCTTCCTTGTTTTTAACTGTTCTGCGATGTCTTTTAGCATGTCGATCAGCAAGTACTTGGGACATACCAAAGAGGCAAGCTGGATCACAGAGAACTCCCATCCAGTAATGGTGGGCTCCTCGAGCTTGCGGTAGCTTCCGATCTCTGTTATGAGCCTGCAGATCTCATTGTGTTCTTCGATCGCTTTTAAAAGAGCTTCATCAGAGGTGTCAATTCCGAAGTGCTCCTTGAGTTTATCCAGCACATGGTGCTGAAGCTGCTGCTCATAGTGATCGATGGAGTTTTCATTCTTTTTAAATGGAACATCTGTGAATTCACAGAAGAAATCAGGATTTTTGATGATGTCCATCAGCTGCAGATGCTCCTGAAATCTACAGGTGACGGTACATGTCTCTGTTGCCATCTGGGCGTCGAGGAAGTTAAAGCCTCCCTCTAAAGCGCGCTCCAAAAGACACCTGCCATACATGCAGGTGCGGTTAGACATGTAGTATGTAGCCATATCTGGTGAACCACTGCGAGGTGCACGAAGACGCACAGAGAAGCAACCAGGCAGGTCAAGAAGCACCTCTGGCATGAAATAACATGTGTAGCCAAGAGCTCTTTTGCCGTCTTCCTTGCCCTGACGGACAAGTTTGTTGTTTGCTTCCTGAAGTAGATCTTCGAGCTCAAAAATATGCACAAGATCTTTCATTTAGGAAATCCCCCTCAAAAATATTTGCTTTTTTGATTGTGCAAAATTCATATTTGCCAAAAAAATAACGAAAATACCCATTAGTATAATATCACATTTACCAATTTAATAAAATAATTCTAAACAATTATTGTGAAAAATGGCCATTTTTATTATAATTTAGATATAGGCAAATTTTTCTTTTTAGGGGGAGTTATGGCGGACCATACGACAGTCATTGCACTGGCGGGAAAGGGTGGCGTTGGCAAGACGTCTCTTTCTGCTGCTATTGTAAGACTTCTATCTAAAAAAAGGCCTGACGCCAAGATCCTGGCTATTGATGCGGATCCGGCGGTAGGTCTTTCTGTTGCTCTGGGTGTACAGCCCTCAGAGACTCTTGACCAGATCAGGAAGAGAGTAGCAGAGGACGTTACAGGGAAACTCAAGGACACCCAGGACATTCTTGCAGAAGCCAAGTTCAGACTTTACGATGCGCTTGATGAGCAAAAAGGCTTTGCTTTTCTTGCTATTGGAAGACCTGAATCTGCTGGCTGCTACTGTGCAATCAATACCTATCTGAAAAAAGTAATAGAGATGCTGGTAGACGACTTTGACTACGTGGTCATTGACGGAGAGGCAGGAATAGAGCAGATCAACAGACGAGTGCTTGAGAAGGTGACACACCTTATCTGCGTTTCTGACCAGAGCCGCAAGGGACTTTCGATCATCGAGACCATAAGGAATGTGGCTGATGAGCTTGTGATGTACGATGAGATCGGACTTATCGTCAACAGGGCACCACTTCCTGAGAAGATCACTGAAAAAGAAATAGGCGGCGTCAGAGTAGTTTCTGTGATTCCCCAGGACGATGCCATGACTGAGAATGACATCGAGGGAAAGAGCATTTTTGAGTTACCGGAAGATACAGGAATATTAAAGGGAGCGCAGGAAGCTCTTTTAAACTTAAAAATAATCTAAAGGCATAGAAAGGAGGTAACCGTGCAGGATTTAAAACATCTTATCACATTTGAAAATCTTTTGGATGATGCAGCCAACGACCTGGTTAAGGAAGCGCAGAAGGAAGGTCAGTACGCTATCGGATACACCTGCTATCACATGCCGGAAGTTCTTTTAAATGTTGACAATTGCTTTTCAACCCGCATGAGAGCACCAAGAACAGGTTCCATAGACATATCCACTTACTATATGTCCAACTACACCTGCGAATTTGCCAGATCTTTATTGGAGAGAGGCATAGAGGGTGGCTATGAGTACCTTGATGGTATAGCCGGCGTGGATGCCTGCTCTGCAATGAACAGGTGCTATGAGCATCTGGAAATCCTGGACTGCAACAAAAAACCGCATTTCTTTGTAACTCACACAGACGTGCCTTACAAAGTAGAAAATTACAATGTTGATCAGGTGGCCATCCAGATGCGCCTGCGCCTTCTTGACGTAATGCATGAAAAGCTTGGAACGGATGTCTCCGACGAAGCCATCAGGAAGGCAGTTGAGGAGCACAATGAGCTGTGCAGGGTCATAACTGAGATCGGCAATATGCGTAAGCTTGAGAACCCGCCAGTTACGGGGTATGAGTTCCATGTGATCTGTCTCGTGAGCTATGTGTGCCCAACAGCCAAGATCCTTCCACTTCTGAAGGAAACTTTGGAGGAAATCAAAAGCAGAAAGCCAGATCCAAAGCCATGGTTTAGAGCGAGAGTCCTAGTGGTTGGATCAGAGGTTGATGACCTGGATTTCACAAGGCTTTTAGAGGAATCCGGAGCGATGGTTGTTGCTGACAGATACTGCTATGGCTCATTCCCGGGAAGAGAAGAGATAGAGCTCAACGACGAAGAGGACGTAGTTAAGCAGATAGCAAGGCACTATATGAAGACTTCTGAGTGCCCGAGATACATGGCTGATTACAAGATCCAGCAAAGACGTGACACCGCCGACAGACTTGCAAGAGAGTACCATGCAGACGGTATCATCTACGAGCAGGTTAAGTACTGTGACTTCTGGGCATTTGAAAGACCTCTCGCCAGCCACATCCTCACTGAAGAATATGGATGGCCAACGCTTTCAATTGACAGATCTTACAACGTACACAATTCAGGACAGCTCCGTACCCGTTTCCAGGCTTTTGTTGAGGCACTTGAGATCAAGCGCATCAAGAGCCAGAGCAAGGAGAAACAGGAGGTGCCAGTATGAGATATATAGATCCCAAGAATTTCAGACTGAAAGATGAAATAAACTGGAAAACCCAGGCCGAGAACATGAAGGAGATCGGCGGAATAGTGGCCAGCCTCATAAAAGAGACCGACTGGAAGGACGTTGCCAAGTCCATGGGAGAAGATGCCAAAGGACTTAAAAAGCGTCTCACCTATGAAGCAGATCTTCTTAAGAACATGTCTCCGGAAGAGTTTAAGGACTTTTTGATAAATGGAGAAAAGCAGCTTGGTAAGCTCTATGCCAAGGGCAAGATGGCCACAGTAAGACGTGAGTGGAGAGGCGTTAAGGACACAGGAGTTGATTTTTATGAATGGGCAAGGATGTGGGGAATGCTTCTTGCAACCTTTTCAAAAGATCTGGTTCCTGCCATGATGGGTGCAGTTCACTACAGATGGATGATCTCCTATTTCTGCTGCCACTCCTTTATGGACAAGAACACCCTTGGACTTCGCGGAAGAGCCCTTAAGATGCATCACGAACTCATCTATGCAATATTCAGATATGTTGCAGAGAACCTGGTACTTCTTATGAAATCTGATGAGAAGGTGGGAAACAGCACAGCTCTCTCCAAAAAGATAGTTCTTTTCGACGAGATGACCATGTCACAGATCATGGCTGGATTCCCTGATCTTATCGGAATTCCATACCAGCTGATGCCGGTATTTCTTTTGTCAGAGATCGATCAGCTTGCATGCATGCCATACATCGATGCCATTGAGTCCTATGGACTTCCGTCAGATACATGCCCTGTTCCTTCATCAGAGTGCGGCGCAGTTGTAGTCGATGCACTTCCACATATGGGCGCTTGCTTCATTTCAAGCTCTATGCCCTGCGACGGATCAGTTATGGCATCATCCTACACAAGCAGAAGGTTTAAAGACCTTCCCACATATCACCTGGCTTTCCCAGTAAGATACGAGGATGAGTCCATTATGGATGCAGCGGTAAAAGACATCCAGGGATGCATCAGGTTTATCGAGGAAAACACAGGAGCGAAGTGGAGCTGGGATGCTTACTTTGCAGCAATGAAGAGATTTAACGAGGAGACCAGATACGAGCTCCAGAAATGGGAGATCAACCAGACTCCTCATCCACAGCTCATCGGTCCATGCTACGAACTCTTCAGAAAGTGGAACTACGAGATGGACGGCGGACTTGATCCAAGGATCATCTCCACCTTCAAGAAGGTCGACAAGCTCATGATGAAGGCTTACGAGCACAAAGATGAAGCTTGGCGCGGCAAAATGAAGTACAGAGCTATCGTGTGGTCAATACCTGCCCACTACTACGCAAACTTCTCAAACTGGATGGCAAACTGCTGGGGCGTAGATATCCTGGTAGAGATGGAGTCATTAAACTTCACCAAGCCGCTTGAGACAGAGAATAGAGATGAGGCCCTTAAGGACCTTGCAAGACTCTATGAGAGAATGGTAATGAGAAGGCACACCAACGGTGGGTATGACCACGTTGTAACAGAGCTCTGGAGACAGTGCGAGGCGTGGAACGTAGATTTCGTTCTTATGTACCAGCACGTTTCATGTAAGAATATGGCAACTGTTCAGGGATTGTTTGAAGATCAGGCAAGGGAGCGGGGAATCAAGCTTTTGTGGTGCAGTCACGACCTGATGGATCCAAGAACAGTATCAAGAAAAGACATGAGATCTTCAGTAAATGAGTTCATGAGAACCGTAATGAAAGCAGAACCGGTTGACCCGTCACTTCTTGATTTTGAAGATGACACGACATGGTGATAAATAGGCGAGAGTGCAGCGGAGCAATTCGTATATCACCAACACATAAAGCAAACAATTTTTAAGGAGGACTTTTTAGTTATGAAATACTTTGGAGGATGTGACGTAGGATCAACCTACACTAAGGCTGTGATCGTTGATGAGACTGGCAAGATGGTGGCAGGAACAACCATCAAGAGCAAGATCATTGCCCAGGAATCAGCAGAGCTGGCTATGAAGGAAGTTTGCAGCCAGGTAGAGGGACTTAATAGTTCAAAAGATCTTGAGTATCTCATTGGTACAGGTTATGGACGTAACAAGG
Organism: Butyrivibrio sp.; assembly: GCA_015056565.1. Classification (GTDB taxonomy): domain Bacteria; phylum Bacillota; class Clostridia; order Lachnospirales; family Lachnospiraceae; genus Butyrivibrio. Next base: position 24,116 of record SVGB01000022.1, on the reverse strand, counting down.
TTCCTTTTGCTGATGAGAATATTTCAGAGATCTCATGCCACGCAATGGGCGTGCATGTAACCAACCCTTCAGTTAAGGCTATCATCGATATCGGTGGACAGGATGTTAAGGGTATCTCCATCGATACTGATGGAACTGTCAAGAACTTTGCTATGAACGACAAGTGCGCAGCTGGTACAGGAAGATTCTTCGAAGCTATGGCAAGATCTTTTGAAATGACTCTTGAGCAGTTCTCAAACCTGTCACTTTCAGCTAAGAACGTTATCCCTATCACAGCACAGTGTACTGTTTTTGCAGAGTCTGAGGTTATCACCTTAGTTGGTGAAGGAAAGCCAATGGATGAGATCGCAGCTGGTATCGAGATGGCTGTTGCAAAGAGATGTTTTGTAATGTCCAAGAAAGCGGGCGCTACAGATTCCATCACACTTACAGGTGGATGTGCCAAGAATGCAGGACTTAAGGCTGCTATTGAGCAGGTTCTTAAGCTTAAGGTTGTTGAACTTTCAATTGATCCTCAGCTCATGGGTGCACTTGGTGCCGCTGAGTACGCAAGACAGAAGGGATTGGCCAGATAACCCTTTAAAGAAAGGACTTTTAGGATGAAAAGTGCTGTTAAGATCATTTTCAAAATAATAAAAATCCTTACTATCATAACAAGCGTATTGTTTGTGATATATTTCTGGAATCTTGATCAGAAGCTCATGGCATGGGCCTACACACAGGTCAACAAGATCTTTGATCGCAAGAAAGCAGATATTAAGTTCTAAAGGGAGTTTTGGCCATGAAGCTTTATGACAATATGATCGATGTGACAATGGACGTTCTGTCACACACAGAGTGTAAAAGAGTATCCGCAGGTGCTGCAAGTGCCTGGAAATGCCTTGAAAACTCTGAGTTTATCATGCAAAGAGACGCAGGACTTGAGCTTGGGTCGGCTCCGGAGCCATCAGTAAACTACACCTGCGTAACTACATCAGGCAGGGTGACAGAGGATGAGATTCTGATCTATGGAAAAGACATCAGAGAGATCTCCGGGGGCTGCGGATTTGCCAGAGTCGTGATCCTTGAAACTGAGGATCTTGGAGAAGAGACAGATCAGGAGAAGGCCTTTCAGGCAATCAGAAATCTTGAGTTTGTCAGATATCATGTTTTTCCGGAAGGTTACATGGTAAGAGTCTCTTCCCAGAGCAATCAGGAGCAGGTACGGATCAGCAAAGATGCGCTCAAGAAGGGGATAAGTTTTGCCAGTGTTGGCGCCGCCTATATCAGCAAATATAAGGCTGTTTCCGGGGTTAAGAATGTCAGGATCATCTTTATCACTGACTCCAGCCTGGTAAAAGAAATACTTCCAAACGCAGACAAGATAGATGCCATTACAAAGACTCTGACGCACATCCTTGACGGGATGCCAACAGACTGCGGACACTGCAGTATGAAAGCAGTCTGCGATGAAGTAGAAGGTATGAAGGAACTGCATTTAGGCAAGAAAAAATAATGGAAAGGACGAGGCTACATGAAGCAGGAGTATGAAGCTTTATTTACCCCATGGAAGATTGGGAATCTTGAAATAAAGAACCGTATAGTGCTTGCCCCTATGGGAGGAACATGTATCTTTGGCTGGATGGAGCCAGGGGGAAGCCATTTCGACAAAGAGGCTGCAAGACTTCTTTTAAAGATCGCAAAACACGACTGCGGACTTATCATCCCAGGTATTGCGCCTGTTAAGGACATGCTGGGCGGTAAGTGGCTTTATCAGAACAAAAAGAAATTTGCAGAGCTGAAGGATTTCATGGATGAGATCCATGGAACCGGTGCAAAGATGTTTGTGCAGATGACAGCAGGCTTTGGAAGAAGCTTTGCGCTCACAGCGCCTCTTGCAATGCTTGCAAAGAACAAGGCCCTCAACACTATAGCAAAGCCTTACATCGATGCAGAGTATCTTACTGCTGCACCATCAGTTCTTCCTAACCGTTGGGCTGACGATGTAACAACAAGGGCTATCACTGAAAAAGAGATAAAGGACATCATCTACGCCTTTGGCGAGACTGCAAGACTCTGCAAGGAGGCAGGCGTTGACGGTGTTGAAGTCCATGCTGTACACGAGGGATACCTTCTTGATCAGTTCACATTAAAGTACACTAACAAAAGAACTGACGACTACGGCGGATCCTTCGAGAATCGCTACCGCTTTGCTGTAGAAATTGTAAAAGAGATCAAAAAGACCTGTGGAGATGACTTCCCTGTATCCTTAAGGTACTCCGTAAGATCAATGACCAAGGCCTTCCAGTATGGCGCTATGCCAGGAGAGGACTTTGAAGAGATCGGAAGAGATATGGAAGAGTCAGAAAGAGCTGCCAAGTACCTGCAGGATGCTGGTTACGACATGCTTAACTGTGACAATGGTACCTATGATGCATGGTACTGGGCTCATCCACCACAGTATATGCCTCAGAACTGTAATCTTGAGGATGTAGAACACATCAAGAAGTTTGTGGACATCCCTGTTGTCTGCGCCGGCAAGATGGAGCCTGACGTTGGAGCCAAGGCTGTTAAGGAAGGCGGCATCGACGCCATGGCAGTTGGCAGACAGTTCCTTGCAGATCCTAAGTGGGTATCCAAGATAAAGAGAGGCAAGGAAGAGGAGATACGCCCTTGTATCTGCTGTCACTCAGCCTGCTTTAACCTTACCAAGCACAACGGTACAGCCAACGACCAGGATCTTACTGAGTCCGCTGGAATGTGCAAGTGCGCAGTCAATCCACGCAGCATGCAGAGCAAGAAGTACAGGGTTAAACCTACGGATGCTCCAAAGAGAGTTGCCATCATCGGCGGCGGTATCGGAGGAATGGAAGCTGCCAGGATCCTGGCTCTTAGGGGGCATGCACCTGAGATCTATGAAAAGACAAGTGAGCTTGGTGGTGTGTTCATCGCAGCAGCTGCTCCTGAATTCAAGGAGAAGGACAAGCAGCTCATCGCATGGCAGAAGCATCAGCTTAAAAAGCTTGGTGTAAAGATACATTACAACTACGAGGTTAAGACAGATTCACTTCCATCAGCAGATGAGTATATCATCGCAACCGGCGCAGAAGCTAACAGGATTCCGATTCCCGGAGCTGCAGAGCATGCAATGGACGCAACAGATTACCTTCTTGGCAACAAGCAGGTTGGCAAGGATGTAGTCATCATCGGTGGTGGACTTACAGGATGCGAGATTGCCCTTGATCTGTTCAGAAAGGGCAAGAATCTTCAGATCGTAGAGATGAAGGATGACCTCATTGCAGTTAAGAACATGTGCCTTGCAAACACCAGTTACCTTCGTGACTGCTTCAAGACCAACAAGGTTCCTGTTTACTTAAATGCAGGAGTTGCAGAAATAACAGACAAGACAGTTAAGGTAAATCTCAAGGATGGAAGGACGATCGAACTTCCTGCAGACAGTGTCATTATGTCAGTGGGCTACCATCCAGTACCACTTCTACAGGCTGCCAAGAACGTACATCTTCTTGGTGACTGCAAGAAGGTCGGAAATGTCCGCTCAGCTATCTGGGGAGCATGGGACATTGCAATGAAGATCTGATAAAACAAAAGGCTGCAGGAAAATTTCCTGCAGCCTTTTTTTCGGGGGACAAGACACGGGGACGGTTCTACTGTCTTATTTTATCAAGATAAAACAAGACAGTAGAACCGTCCCAATGTCATTTAGTTAAGGTATTCAAGTGCATTTAATACATAACGGATGGCGTAAAAACCCCGTTTTAGAAAACTTCATATCTTGTTTGCAAAACAAATGGCACGCCAAGAAAGCAGGATTGCCCCTGCTTCTTCCGTGCCATTTATTCTTGGAGAAATTTATGCTCTATAACTTAGTGGAACTGCACGTTTGGTATGCTTTTTTCTTGGATATGTGCGGTCTTCTCGGATTGGCGTGACGTTACCTATCAACAACAGTTCCACTGTATCACTAGACATTCTGTTATGCAGGAAATCCCTGCAAGTAATCACAGCATCAGAAATAGAGACTTTGTATTCCAACAAGCAGTCCTTTTTCGGGAGTTCTACGCTATGAACCAGTAGCATTGTAAGATTGAAAAGAATCATGCGTGCATATATTTCCTGACAGATAAAGTCCCTTCTCTTACTGTGAAAGGAATTCAATGCCATGTTGTATTTTAAATGGCTGAAGGATGTTTCAATTCCCCATCTCAAATGATAAACATGTTTTAATGCCTCTAATCCAAAGTCATGTGGGAGATCAGTAAAAAGGAATTCATAATTCCCCTTTGACAACTTGATCTTTACAAGCCTTGTCCTAACATGAAACATAGATTTTTTATCATCAGTTGGTATGAAATCAAACGGCCTATCAGGCTTGAGGCAAACAAATTTGTCAGGCTTTTTTGTATAACATTTCTTGTAGCTGCGCGTTACATCAAAATCCAGAATCACGTCAAATTCATCTGATTCCGGAAGGTTAAAACGGCGGATAAATGCCCTAGAAGCCTCATCAGAATTCATTCTTAATACATAATGGTGTTTGGACACTGAAATATGAGCAAGGACATTCAATGAAAAATAGCCGCGGTCAGCGATGAAAATGCTCTTTTCAGGCAAGGAAGTTTGCCTGATAAAATCAACAAGCGCAGAACGCTCATTTATCTCGCCACGAGGCTGAATACTAACATCTACATAACGTTGTTCGAGCACATCATAAATGGCATTGAGATGAAACTGATGATAGCCAACGCCTTCAGTATTAGACGCAACATACGTTCCTTTATCATCTTTATAAGCTGGTATGTCTAGATCTGATCCGTCACATGCCAAAAGATGGAATCCATTTAATGTTTTTGTAAATGGCCTGATTTTGTTGACAGCGGAGAAAACAAACGGGAAAAAAGTATCGTTAAGCTTATCTCTTTGCTGAATGATTGCAGCTTTTGTGATAGGTTGTTTCTTGGAAGAAGTTGGTTTGAAGAAAAATCGCCTAATCTCACGATTGAGTGTCCCAGCTTCAATAGTCAGCAAGAATGTAACTAGCTCTCTGAGAGGGCATAGCCTGGTACGAGTAAAATCAGAACCAGGTCTTTTTACAAACGGTGATGGATCCGCAACAATAGAATCAATAGTTTCAAAAAACTTCTTTTTGATGTATGATGCTTTCATAAGTGTCTCCCTTAAATCAATGTGTGGTCGGATACCTTTGATTTAAGGGGCCGCCTTTGCTAAAGCTTCTTTAGCAAAGGCGGCCACACTTTTTGAGTCCTGAGTCAAGCCCTAATTTAAAAAAAATTTAAATAAAAAAAGTGATTCTCACGTTTTGCGTGGAATCACTTTTTCTATTACAATAATGTTTTTTCTTAACTAAATGACATTGGAACCGTCCCCGTGTCTTGTCCACTCACAGTCTATTATGTATGCCCAGTTCCTCGTGCATCTTTCGCTTCATCTCATACATTCTCTCGTCCGCCAGCAGGTAGACCTCGTGTGAGGTTGCGTTTGGCAGTTCGTGCTTGAAGGCGTAACCTGTTGCCACGCTTCTGTGGTATTCAGGATAAAGAGCGTTCATTACGTTGAGAGCGCTGTTCATTCGGCCTATGAGAGCGTCAATGTCTTTTCCTATGGCATCTTCTATGATAACCATGAATTCGTCACCGCCGATCCTTGCGCACAGTCCCTCGTCGAAGAACGTGGCAGTAAGAACCTTGGCAAAGTCCTTGATATAGCGGTCTCCAGATGGATGACCGAAATCGTCGTTTACAAGCTTAAGACCATTAAGGTCAATGCTGATAAGGCAATAATCGGTAGTAACTTCGTTCAGATCTTTCATGACTTTATCTGTCTTGGCTCTGTTTGCCAGATTGGTAAGTCCGTCTGCATAGGCAAGGTGAGACAGCGAAGCGTGCTCAAGTCTCTGGGCATAGGACTCAGTGATAAAGAGCATGTAGTTGGCAAGCTGGCACATAACAAAGATAAGGCAGCCTGTATCTATGGTAATGATACTTAGGATATAGCTGTTTTTAATGTGACTGCTGTCAAGGACATAAATGATCAGATGGATCAGTTCAGCAATCGCAAAGGCAACAAGTCCAAACATCTGGATCTTACCGGAAGCCGTAATGTCTTTTTTAATGACGTTCCTTAGTATGAAGTAGGAGATTACAAAAAAGCCAACGACACATGTCAGGTGATACACAAGAATGGTTTCCCTCAGGTGTATGTTAAATCCAAAGTGCAGTACATAAAGCACCAGTACTACCGAGCTGGAGATTCCTGCAATGGTTATGAAGAAGTTCTTTTTCTCAATATTTTGGGCAAAATAAACCAGTAGATAACAGAATGGAACGATCATGTAGAGGGTCAGGTATTCTATCTGGGTTTCATAAGGCGTGTAGATAAATGGTGACAGAACATTGTAGTAACTCATTATCCAGAAACCAAGATTGACACAGAACAGAGCACCCACATTAAAACTTCTGATATCTGGTACATTTATCATGAAGAACATGGTGATCAGGGTAAAAGAAATACCGAATACAATGAGAAACATTCCAGTGGTGATGATCATTCTGTGCTCAGTGATGAAGCGGCTTTCAAGATCTGGCTGGTTTCCGATCTTTGGCGCTACAAGACTTGAGAAAGCATCTGTCTCGCCGGCGATCATCTTGATCGTTATCTTTTTTCCTGCATAGTCGTATGGAAGCGGGATAAAGTGGTACATCTTGCCGATGAAATGTCTTTTCTCAACAAGTTCATGACCAAAATCATAGATCATTTTACCGTCCACATAGACTTCCAATGCAGAATATCTGCTCCTGAACAATAGTGCAGGGAATGGAAGCTCGCCAAGGTCTGGCAGTGTTGTTGATATGGTTACAACATCACCATATCTAAGGCGTCTGTCCAGGTGCTTATATATGTCGAAGGGCTCTACATTTTTGAACACGGAGCCATTTATTGAGAGCTTATATCCCCAGTCCATGGAAACAATGGGGTATTTCTCGTCGCATACAAGGCAGATATTTATCAGAATGGATACAAAGATAGCAATAACGACAGCACTGATGTAGGGAAGTAACTTACGCTTGATCTTCATCGTTACCTCCTTCTCCAAGCACCTTGTTCAAAAGGTCGTCATAGAGCCTTCCTAGAGACTCTTTGTGGTGCTGGTTTTTCATGATATACATTCGTTTGTCCGCAAGAAGATATACATTCTGGGCGCTGTGGTTGCCGCCAAGCTCTTTATCATTGCTGCTTGCATACCCCCAGGAAGCGGAGAAGCGCAGCTTGTTTTCCTGACTGTTCCTGTAGGCAAGCTGATCAGTGAGACAGCGTATATCTCTCATGATCCTTTCTTCATCCACAAAAGGAAGTACAACTATAAATTCATCGCCCCCCATTCTTCCAATGAGTGTTGCGTCGGTGAAACATCCTGACAGTATTTCGGAAAAGCCGCTAAGGAGCCTGTCACCCTGATCATGTCCGTAATTGTCGTTGGTATATTTCAGGTAGTCAAGGTCAAGGCTTATGACAGTAAAGTCTCCGGTAAGGTCCACAAGATACTGCTCGCAGCGGGCTCTGTTGGACAGGTTCGTCAAAGTGTCAGTATAAGCAAGACCTTCAAGCTCTACCTTGACTGTGGATTCACTTATGTATTCGATGCAGTGGTAGAAGTAATCAAGAAGAAGACTCATGATGAAAACCAGAGCACCAAGAGTTGTGAAGTTGATCTGAGCGTGGACTTCGCCCATATTTGAAAACTTCATGACGTTAAACTTTATGATGTCGACCAATGCGCACAGGGTAAAGATAATAAGACCTGCTATAAGAATGATGGTCGAGGATGTTTTTCCTCTGAGGTCATTGTTTTTTTTCGCCTCCTCCCTGGCAAATTTAACGAGGGAGAAAATAACAAACACCCCTTCAGCCACGGAAAAGACATGGAACATAGATACAAAATTACATATGTGCATACGGTTTGACACGTGGAGAAGCGTAGTGATCATGACAAAGCCGATGCTAAGCTGGAACAGAAGTATTCCCAGCTTTAGAAATGGAGCCTGTCCTGCTGTAAGGACAAATCCCAGGATTGCAGCAGGAATAGTGAAAAGAGCAAAGTACTCAATAAAGGTATAGAAGTACGGATTATCAGAAATATACCAGAAGACGTCGTTGTAGCAAAGTACGTAAACACCTATCATCAGTGAAGTTATTGCACTGAAGAAGATGCTGAAATCATGGTTTTTGGAAAAAGCAAGAAACGGCGCCAGAATAAGGAGCATAAAGCCTAAGTGGCACAGATAGATGCCAACTACAAGAGGGAAACGATTTGACTGCACCAGCTCGTTTTTTATGTCATTGTAGTTGCCAAAATAAAGGGGATAAAGCCCGGAAAATGCCCGATCTTCATGGGCAGTTATCTGGACAGTTACTTCTTTTCCGTGATAGTCATGTGGAAGAGGAACAAAGTTTTCCATTTTGGGAAGCATGTGATCTAAGGCAACATACTCATCGCCAAAGCTGTAAACAAGCTCATCTTCAACATATACCTTTACATCTGACAGCACTGAACGGAAGTATAATGTGGGCTGCAACAGGTCAATGTCAGGAAGGTTATTTGACAGGACCAAGGTATCGCCGTTGTTGACAATACCTATGTTTGATTTATTAATACTTTCAAGTTCCCAGGTATTATTTCCACGACTAATAGTCCAGCCGGAATCCAGCTGGATCAGATCAAACCTTTTTGGAGTATTAAATCTCTTTGAGCCAAGTAGCAACAAGCCAAAAGACAATATGCTTATCGCGAGTACTGCTAAAAAAGCTCTGCGGATTGTGGCTGCAGTATTGTTCACTGAAGTTAATCCTCCTGCTTTATTAGAAATGTCCGTGGCTTCCTCCGTGAGAATGTCCTGAACTTGAGGTGTGCATTGTGCTTCCGCCTCCGAAACTGCCTCTGGATCCATTGGAACCATTGTCCCTTGGAATCTCTGTTTTTGACAGGGTCTTTCTTACAAAACGATCCTGAGAAGTTGTGAGCCTTAGGCGCCCTGTATAGTTTGTGGCGCTTGATGCCATTTTGACTGTCTTAAGATCCGACTTCATCTTAAGAACAGGTATCAGCGAAAGGGCAAGTCCCAAAGCGATGCTTCCTGCAAGATACGCGAGGATATCTGAAGTGGTCCTTGGAGGTTTGACACCAACATCCAAAGGAGTTCCCTTAGAGTAAGCATCAAAGAGGCTGTCACATTCAGAAACGTATGTATCAAAGGCTTCTGCGTAGTCGTTATCGCTAAGGTCCCCTCTCATCTTGTCAAACAGATATTTCTGACCGTAGTCAGTGAAGGCATTTGCGGCGCTTCCCGAAGTTGAGAATGCATACTCTCTGTCTTCCATGCTGAGCATAAAGAGAATGCCGCTCTCGTTAAATTCTGCGCCAAAGCCGTTGTAGTCAAAATAGTCATCCGCATAGGCCTCAATAGGACCATTATGAGAATCCACGGTAAGGATAGCTATGTCGCTGCTCCATTTTTCGCTGACTTCGTCAAGGCGCTTTAAAAGAGAAGACTCCTCGCTGTCAGTTAAAAGATCAGCGTTGTCTACAAGTCTTGGCTTTTGTCGTGTAGTTGGAACATCATAGCTGTCCCATAATATTTCGGCAGCATATGTTTTAAAAGTAAGGGTAAAAGAAAAAATCGCCACCAGAATAAAGGTTTTTGCCAGTACCCTTTTTATCATAGTCATAGTTTTCATGTTGTTTTCCATAGTTGAGATAAGTTGATCATAAAAACAGCATCGCTGCGCCAAACAGGACTACTGATAAAGCAGCAGCTATAGGGAAGTAGTACTTGGCAGCCTGCTTCATGGAAAATGGCAGATTGCCAACAAACTTGCCAGTCTGTCCATTCATAGCAAACAGATAGTTATTGCCTTCCCAGGATGTGTTGAGGACATATACCGGATAGAGAGCATATTTGTTGGTCTCCTTGGTTGGGTTTATGTTCTCAGAGATGTTTCGAAGGGAATTGTAACCTGTAATGGTGCTGCGGAAGTTGTTTCTGGCGCTTGCTGCCATACGCTCCTCCGCGCGCTTTCTATCTTCGTCAGCTGTGACATTATATTTGTTTGCCAGGAATCCTGCAAGATATCCCATGTTAAATGGAATCATCTCCGAGCGGTCGAAGGGCTCAATGGATTCCATGAGATCATCAGGCATCTCCTTGGAACCGTCAACCGGAACGTTTTCGAAGTCCTGAACACCTGCTCTTTCAATGTCAAAAAAGCTTGTCTCTGTGTAGTGGTATCTGGAGTCGCTCCAGGTCCTTACTTTTGTGCCTTCAAAAGTGCCGGAATAGTTCTCTGTTGCATTGTAGAGCCAGAAGGGAACATATACTCCCTTGATCTCGTCTATGTGATTCTGCTCGAAAAAGACCTTTGGCAGGAGCTTTTTTGATTTCACATAACCTGAATAAGCCTGCATGGCATCTTCTTTTGTCTTTTTAAAAGGAATGATGTAGTCAGGCTTAAAGGCTCCGGTAAATTTCTCTGCAGCTACAACGTTGTTGCTGCAGAAGGGACACTTCATTGAACCGAGGGATTCTGTGGCCAGGATCTCTCCGCCGCAGGAGCCGCAGCTATATATGTACATGGGGGTAGAGTCATCACTTCCTCCGTTAGTCTCATATGTGTCTGCGCTTTCTCCTGTGGAGTCTGAGTTGTGATTGGCTACATAGTCCTTTACGTCAAATTCAGAGTCACAAAATGGGCACTTGAGCTTCTGAGTGCCCGGATTAAATTCCATTGCCCCGCCACAGGCGGGGCATTCATATTCGTGTAGGGCCATATTATCCTCTGGAGAATTTTATCAGTTAGGCTTTGGTGATCCGCAGTTTGTGCAGAAATTACCAGTGTTCACATTGCCGCAAGAGCATGTCCAGCCAGCTGCAGGACGCTGAGATCCGCAGTTAGGGCAGAAGTTACCAGTGTTTACATTGCCACAGGTGCATGTCCATGAATTGCCAGCTGACTGAGGAGCCATCTGTGGAGCTGCCTGCTGTTGCTGCTGAGCGCCCATTGCAAAGAGCTGCTGAGCATTCATTCCGCCGGCCTGCTGTGCCATGTTCATTCCAGCAAATGCCATCATTGGACCAGTTGCTGTATTCTTGGCTGCATCCTGCATAGCCTGTGCCTGTGCGCTGGCAAGAGTTGCTGCTGCCATGTTAGGATTCTTAAGGGCGCCAGCTCTCTGGAGCTCCTTGATTGTCTTTTCGTCTTCCTCAGATGCGTTGACAGAGCTTACGCCAAAGGTGCTGATCTTGATACCATAAACCTCTGTCCACTTCTTGGAAAGGATCTCGTTGAGCGCATCTGCGATCTCTGTTGTGTGTCCTGGAAGTGCGCTGTAGCGGATTCCCATCTCGGAGATCTTGGCAAATGCTGGCTGAAGAGCTGTAAGAAGTTCGCTCTTAAGCTGTGAGTCGATCTTGTCTCTTCTGAACTCGCCATCTACATTTCCAACAATGTTCTTGTAGAAAAGCACAGGGTCAACAATCCTATAGCTGTATTCGCCATGGCAACGGATGTCGATATCCATGTCGAGGCCAACGTTTGTGTCAACAACACGGAATGGAACAGGATTAACTGTACCGTACTTGTTGCCCATGATCTCTTTTGTGTTTATGTAGTAAACGCGCTGATCCTTGGCTGTGCTGCCAGAAAAGCTCAGACGTTTGTAGAACTCCTTAAAGGAATTTACGATGTTCTCCCCAAGATCTCCGTAGAAAATAGAAGGCTCTGTTGAAGTGTCATATACAAACTCGCCTGCCTCGGCGCAGATTTCTGTGATCTGTCCCTGATCAACCAGGATCATGCACTGTCCTTCGTTAACTGCTACGATCGAACCATTGGAAATGATGTTGTCATTTCCCTTTCCCTGTTTCTTTCTGGCTTTTGTAAGAAGTACCTCAGATCCAAGTGATTCACAGTAGAAATAATCTCTCCACTGATCAGAAAGTACACTGCCGCCTGCAGAAAGTGCTGCTGATATAAGCCCCATAACTGTCTCCTTTCATACTAAAAAACTATATTTCGTAACTTCTATTTTCGCACATTTAAGCTTAAAATTCCATTACTTTGTAGGTGATTCGTGCTAAACTAATGGTGTATGAAATCTAATAGTGCACTAATTATCGTAAATGAATATGGGAAAAAGACTCATCTTACGGCGCCAATAGGTAAGCTACTTCAAGTGTTTCTAACCCAGAACGGCTTTGAAACTGAGAGCCCCTGCGGCGGAAACGGGCGCTGCGGAAAATGCAGGGTAAAGTTCCTGCAGGGAGCCCCTTCTCCAGGCTCCTTTGATGAGAGATTCCTTTCGGAAAAAGAGCTAAAAGAGGGATACAGGCTTCTTTGCAAGGCTGTCATAAGAGGTAACTGTGAAATAGAGATAGTAAAGCCTGAAAAAGATATGGTGGTTGAAGAGGTTGAGACCTTGGCGGTCGACAGCTCTTTTGACAAAACTGGCAGTGACAGAGCCTATGCCATCGCAGTGGATCTTGGAACCACAACCATCGCTGCAGCCCTTGTGGCAAAGAGCGGCGCTGAAACTAAAGCTTTGCGGTCTGCCTCAACGGTTAACCACCAAAGGCGCTTTGGAAGTGACGTAATATCAAGGATCTCTGAAGCGGAGGATCCTGCGGTTTTAAAAGAGTTGTCAGACATCGTGATCCGGGATATAAAGAGCCTTGTGGATCAGCTTCTTTTACCAGAAAAAGAAAATGGAAAGCTCAAAGGGAGCATTGAACATATAGCTATTGCGGGCAATACCACCATGATGAACCTTCTGTTTGGAAGAGACGTATCCTGGCTTGGGAAATTTCCTTATACTTCGCCGGAAGATGGACTTGGCCTTAGGACGATTCCTGCAAGAGATCTGTTTGGGGACTATGAAGGGACTCTTCTGACTGCAATGCCGGGTATATCGGCATTTGTGGGAGCAGACATTGTATCTGGTATTTACTATTTAAAGAGCCAGGACATGGAGCTGACAAACGCCATGTTTGTGGATCTTGGAACCAACGGAGAGATGGCTTATTTTGACCATGGGACTATAGCTGTCACATCAACTGCTGCAGGTCCTGTCTTTGAAGCGGGAGGAATATCCTGTGGCGTGGCATCTGTTCCTGGAGCTATCTGCCACGTGAAACTAAAAGGCAGGGATGAGCACTTTTTTGCAACATACGAGACGATTGGAGATGCACCAGCCATAGGGCTTTGCGGAACCGGAGTCCTGGAGCTTGTTTCTGAGGCGGTGAGAGTGGGACTTGTTGATGAGACGGGGCTTCTTTCTGATCCATATTTTGAGACGGGTTTTCCTTTGACGGGGGATGACAAAATAATCCTGTCCCAGCAGGATGTGAGAAACATGCAGCTTGGCAAGGCTGCAATAAGGACTGGGGCTGCAACTCTTTTAAGTGGCAAGGTACCTGATAATGTGTATCTTGCCGGAGGATTTGGCACTCACATCCATATGGACAATGTTAAGAATCTCCGGATGTTTCCGGAAGAATTTGATGGTAAGATAATATCGGTGGGAAATACTTCCCTGAAGGGTGCCATGTCTTTTGCTATGAAGGCTCTTACGGGGTCAGATGCCCTTAATGGCGCGGAAAAGGAGCTAAAATACATAGTGCAAAGTGCCAGTGTAATCAATCTGGCGACCCTGGATGAATTTGATGAAAAGTACATTGAAGCAATGAATTTCTAAAAATGGAGGACGAAAAAATGTTAGACGAGAGATGGGTTTTTTATAAGGATGTAAAAGCAGAGGATCAGGGGAATGGTGTTGTAAGGCGCGTTCTTGCCTACAGCAAAGATCTTATGTGTGTTGAGAATACTTTTGAAAAGGGCGCAGTTGGTGCACTTCATCATCACCCTCACACACAGATCACTTACATTGTCAGCGGAAAATTTGAGTTTGAGATCGACGGCGTAAAGAAGGTTGTTGAAGCTGGAGACACAATGCTCAAGATGAACGACGTGGTACACGGCTGCGTATGTCTTGAGGCTGGCAAGCTTCTTGATATCTTCAATCCAATGAGAGAGGATTTTGTATGATCTGCGACACCTGTGCTAATTATGCTTATGATGAGGACTGGGAGTGTTACACCTGCATGGTGAACATGGATGAGGACGACTACGGAAGGCTTATGAGCGGAAGCTCCAGTGAGTGCCCTTATTATCAGGATGGTGACGAATACAAGGTTGTAAGACACCAGATGTAAATAATGGTACAATTAAGGTGAGAGTAGTTGTTTTGAGGAGGAAATATTATGAGGAAAAAATTATTTGCAGTCCTTATGGCTTCAGTGATGGCTGTATCTCTTTTGGCTGCCTGTGGAAAAGAAAAAGCTCCTGAGCCACAGACACAGGAGCCTGCAGCAGAACAGTCGGCGCCAGAAACAGTTGAGGCACCAGTAGAAAGTTCTACAGAAGAAACAATTGAGGAGGCAAGACCAACATCTCTTGATGATGCGCTGGGGCTTGCAGTCCTTGAGTACAACGAGGAGTTTTTTGACCAGGGCGAAGTTGCAGGAGAGGGCCACATCCTTCTTGATAAGGATGGAAGCGACTCTAATGGTGAGCAGATCTGCTACACCATAACCTGCTACGGAAGATATGAGTTTGAGGATGGGAACTTTGTTTGCTGCGCAGGAAACGGTGCTATCCCATGTGTCATCAGACTTATGATCAACGAAGACGGCGAGTACAACACAGTTTCCTACGAGCCAGCTCCTGATGGAAGCAATTTCGTTGACTGGATCAAGGACAACTTCCCGGAGAAGTACTGGAGCAGATGCATCACTGTGGAGGACGATGACAGAATCGAGCTTGAAAGGCAGCAGAGAGCTTATGCTGAGGAGTATCTGTCAACCATAGACCGCGAGGACGTAGAGGTTGGTGATTACTCGGATTTTGAACATGAGATATTTACTGATGTTGGAGTGTCTGTTGATGTTTCAAATGCAATGCTTGATGTTCAGTCCGGTGAAACTTTTGAAAATAAATGTCCATTTTGGCTTGGAGAACGTGAAGTTATTGAAGAAAACGTCCGATATACATATAAGACAGAGTACGACAAAAAGAAGGGACAGATAATCTTCTCCAAGACTGAATATGACACAGGCGATGAAGTGGAAAAGTCTGTGTACAATGCTAAAACCGGAGATAAGGTAGAGTAACATAAGGTTTATGTTTGGCAAGGATGCCAGCGAGCAGGGCTCGAGATAAGGAGGGAACCATGGGAAGCATTTCTGATGTTATGGCAGGAAGCAGCGCGGCTTATGAAGCAGCCAAGACTGAAACTGTAAAAGAGACAACTAAAACTACCGGCAATTATGGCAAGATGATAGGAAAGGCAAAACTCTCAGAAGAGGGCGCCAAGTACTATGAGGAACTTAAAAAGAAATACAGCGATATGGACTTTGTCCTTGTCAGCAAGGACATGAAAGATTACGCCAAGCAGAACGCCAGCTCATTTGGCAATCCTAACAGAATGGTGGTTCTCATCGATGAGGAAAAGATTGAGAGAATGGCCACTGATGAGGAGTACAGGTCTAAATATGAGGGGCTTATTGCGAAGGCGCAGGCCCAGATGCCACAGCTTCAGTCTGCATTGCAGACCAAGCCTGGTATCAAGACCATTGGAATGCAGGTTGGTGACAATGGCAAGGCTTCTTTCTTTGCGGTTATGAGTAAGAGCAATACCGACATGACCAGGAAACTCCAGGAAAAGAGAGCTGAGAAGAAGGCTGCTGAAAAGGCTGAGGCAAAAAAAGAAGCAAAGAAAGAGCAGCTTGAAAAGCTACGGGAGGGCCACAGCGACGAAATTCCGGAAGATGAGGATGACTACGAGATCCTCATGGCGGATTCCGTTGAGGAGCTGTTTAGAAAGATTGACGACTTTAACTTCAGTCTCCGGGCAGATTCGGTACTGTCGCCCCAGGAGATGACAGTGGGACAGTCCATAGATTTTAAGGGATAATACTAATTTTGGGGGTTGCATGTTCAGACTTGCAATATGTGATGATGAAAAAAGCTCTGCTGCTGAGGCGGCAGAGCTTTTGGAGAAATATAGGAAAAGCCGGGGAGGGCTTGAGATCAAGGCGGACATTTTCTATACGTCCTTAGATCTTTTGTCAGCTATCGAAAAGAATGTCTACGATATCTATATCCTTGATATCTACATCGACAGAATAAACGGCATTGAGCTGGCCCAGACTATAAAAAAGAACAACGAAGATGCCCAGATAATCTTCATGACTTCTTCCAATGCATTTTACAAGGACGCCTTCAGGATCCACGCGGTCCACTACCTTGAGAAGCCTATCCTGGAGGAGGATTTTTTTGACGCCTTGGACAGAGTCTGCGCCATTGATGAAACTGATGCCTACTTCACCTTCAGAGATAGTGGACAGGTACACAGGGTACTGAGTTCTGATATCATGTATGTGGAGTCAGAGGACCACTACAAGAGAATTGTGATCGGTCAGGACAGCTACCTGATAAGAAGCACCATGCAGGAGATAAAAAAAGAACTGGATGAGCCCTACTTTTACGAACTGGGTGTAAAGTGTCTGGTTAACCTGAAAAAAGTCCTTAAGATCACTAAGGACTATGTGGTCATGGAGGATGGAAAAGAGTTTAATGTACCTAGAGGAAAGTATAGGATCTTAAGCGAGATGGTGCTCAAGTACACATTTTAGTGACTGGAGTTTGCCAAAATGATCAGTGGCTCGTATAAAACTATAGATAATTTGAAGGGAGGTATGCACCCATGTTGAATCATGAAAAGAACATTCTCAATGAGAAAGACCTTGAAGGAGTAAGCGGTGGAAAGACTGCTTCAGCCAGAGTCGGAAATAAAAATCTTGAGAGCAGTATGCCTACAGAGAGGCGTTATTGCAAGAAGTGCGATATGGACAGGGATTTCGTTGTGTATTCAGGAGGCAGACCTGTTTGCAGTGTATGCGGAACGCCATTCACTTTTGGAAACTGACAGTTCTTTTTCCAACAAAAGCTCCATCCGTAGGGATAGAGCAGTAAGCGGAGACGGCGGGATTCGAACCCGCGTGCCCTTGCGGACAAACGCATTTCGAGTGCGCCTCATTACGACCACTTTGATACGTCTCCAGACGCTTTGGACATAGCTCCAAAGCGTTTTTTATTATACTTTTTTAATACTTAAGCGTCAACCGGGTTACTTGGCACAGGGCTCTTTATTTTGTATAATTACTAGTAGTGTGCAGTTACAAATATGTTTATTCAAAGGAGGCCTTTTTCGCATGATGAGAATTGGTATGTTGACTAGTGGTGGTGACTGTCAGGCTTTGAATGCAGCAATGCGCGGCGTTGTTAAGTGTATTGCGCACAGCGGCGTGGAAGTGGAGTTCTACGGTTTTAAGAACGGCTATAAAGGCCTTATTTACGGCGATTTCAGGATGCTTACTTCCAAAGATTTCTCAGGAATCCTGACAAAGGGCGGAACTATCCTTGGTAGCTCACGAACACCTTTTAAGACGATCAGGGAACCTGATGAGAACGGACTTGATAAGGTAGAGGCAATGAAGCAGAACTACTACAAGCTTCAGCTGGACTGCCTTGTGGTTCTTGGTGGAAATGGCTCTCAGAAGACAGCCAATCTTCTTTCCGAGGAGGGCCTTAACGTGGTTTCTCTCCCCAAGACAATAGACAATGACCTCTGGGGAACAGATATGACCTTTGGTTTCCAGAGTGCAGTTGATGTGGCAACTGGTGTTATTGACAATATCCACACAACAGCCGATTCACACGGCAGAGTATTCATTATTGAAGTAATGGGACACAAGGTTGGATGGCTCACACTTAATGCAGGTCTTGCAGGTGGTGCGGACGTTATCCTTATTCCTGAGATCCCTTACGATATAGGCAAGATCTGTGATGCTATCAAGGCAAGAGATGAGCGCGGCAGCAGGTTCACCATCATAGCAGTTGCTGAGGGTGCAATCTCCAAGAAGGATGCCAAGCTCTCCAAGAAGGAGTACAAGGAGAAGATGGCTAATTACAAGTACCCATCTGTTTCCTACGAGATAGCTGAGGCAATCCAGAAGAATATCGGTCATGAAGTAAGAGTTACTGTTCCCGGCCATATGCAGAGAGGTGGAGCGCCTGATCCATATGATCGCGTATTCGCTTCAAGGCTTGGTGCTGAGGCAGGACAGCTGATCCTTAACAAGGAATACGGCTATATGGTTGCCTACAAGAACAGAGAGATCGTAAAGGTTCCTCTTTCAGAGATAGCTGGCAAGCTTAAGTATGTATCACCAGATGCAAGCATCATCAAAGAGGCCAAGATGCTGGGAGTGTGCTTCGGGGATTGATCACTGGGGATGAAGTGATCCCGCAGGCAAATAGTTTTGTTGGAGTAGTTTTTTAAATGGGTTATGTAGCACTATACAGGAAATTCAGACCACCGGTCTTTGAGGACGTCAAGGGCCAGGATCACATAATTACAACGCTCAAGAATCAGATTAGATCAGATAGGGTTGGACATGCTTACCTGTTCTGCGGAACTCGTGGAACAGGTAAGACTTCTGTTGCGAAGATTTTAGCCAAGGCAGTAAACTGCGAGCACCCGATTGACGGAAGTCCCTGCGGTGAGTGCGAGATGTGTAAAGAGATCGCAGCAGGCAACAGCATGAATGTCATTGAGATTGATGCAGCTTCCAACAATGGCGTTGATAATGTCAGGGAGATCGTGGACGAGGTCTCCTATTCCCCAACAAAAGGAAAAAAGAAGGTCTACATCATCGATGAGGTGCATATGCTCTCCACCGGTGCTTTTAATGCGCTCCTTAAGACTCTTGAGGAGCCGCCTTCATACGTTTTATTTATTCTGGCAACAACAGAGGTTCACAAGATTCCTATCACGATCCTCTCAAGATGTCAGAGATACGATTTCCATAGGATAACCATCGATACCATTGAAGACAGGCTTCGACAGGTAGTAACAGCAGAAGGAATAGAGGTTGAGGACAAGGCTCTTCGCTATATTGCCAAAACTGCTGATGGCTCCATGAGAGATTCCCTCAGTCTCCTTGATCAGTGTATCGCCTTTAACTATGGCGAGGTTCTGACCTATGACAAGGTGCTTGGCGTACTGGGAGCGGTGGACACAGAAGTATTTTCAAAGCTCTTTTCCGCATTATATACACAGAATGTCAATGAGGCACTGACTATCCTGTCAGATGTGGTCATTCAGGGCAGGGAGCTAACGCAGTTCGTCAATGACTTCGTGTGGTACTTAAGAAATCTTATGCTGATCCAGGCTTCAGACCAGATGGAGGATGTGGTGGATATGTCCACTGATAACCTGAAGGCTTTAAAAGAGCAGGCGGACAAGGCAGACACAGACTCGATCCTTAGGTTTATCAGGATATTCTCAGAGCTTTCAAATAATATCAGATATGCAGCGCAAAAGAGGATACTTATAGAGATAACCCTGATAAGGCTCTGTAAGCCCCAGATGGATCAAGGGCAGCAGGATTCCTTTGAGGACAGATTAAGGATACTTGAAGAGCACGATGAAAACGCAGGTAAGCTCCTGAGCAGGATACAGTCCGGGCAGATAGCATTTTCTGCAGCGCCTTCAGCTGCGCAGCCGGCAGCAGGAGCAGCTCCTGTCCAGAAGAAGGTTCTTGACAGGGCGGTGCCTGATGATATAAAGAGCCTTGTATCAAACTGGTCAAAAGCTCTTTTGCAGATGCCAAGTCCCATGAAGAACTATATGCAAAAAGCCAAGCTCAGCCTTGGAAATAACGACAAGCTTCAGATAGTATTTGACAACAGGCAGCTTGTTGATAAATACTCACATGGTGAAGGCGGCGATGAACTTTCCGCATTCATTGATGAAATTGTGGGTAAGCATGTGGAGTACGAGGCTAAGTACTTAGAGCCCAATCAGAATTTTGAAGAAAATTACGTTAATCTTTTGGATGGCATCAACTTTGATGTGGTTACTGAGGATGACGACAACGAAAAGGAGAATTTATAATGGCAAAACGTGGTGGATTTCCTGGAGGAATGCCAGGTAACATGAACAATCTTATGAAACAGGCACAGAGAATGCAGCGCCAGATGGAGGAGAGCCAGAAGGAGCTCGAGACAAAAGAGTTCACAGCTAAGGCTGGTGGCGGCGCAGTAGAGGCTACTGTATTTGGAAACAAGACTTTAAAGAGCGTTACAATCTCCCCTGAGGCTGTTGATCCTGATGATGTTGAGATGCTTCAGGATATGATCGTAGCTGCAGTCAACGAGGCTATGAAGCAGGCTGACGAGGCAAATGGCGCAATGATAGGCAAGATGACAGGCGGACTTGGCGGAGGCTTTCCTTTCTGATGGAACTGTACAGCGGACATATCAACCGTTTAATAGATGAGCTGGCTTCCCTTCCGGGAATAGGGGGTAAGTCTGCCCAGAGACTGGCTTTTTACATCATCAACCTGCCCAAGGACAGGGTAAAAAGACTGGCTGATTCCATTACAGACGCAAGGGAGAACGTTCATTACTGCAAAGAGTGCTGCACCCTTACAGATGATGACATCTGTCCCATCTGCAGCAATTCAAACAGAGACCATCGCACCATCATGGTTGTGGAGAATGCGAGGGATTTGGCAGCATATGAGAAGACCGGCAAGTATGATGGAGTGTATCATGTACTCCATGGAGCGATTTCTCCGATGCTTGGCATAGGTCCTTCTGACATCAGGCTGACAGAGCTCATGACAAGACTTCAGACTCAGGAAGTGGACGAAGTTATCGTTGCCACCAACTCAAGTCTTGAGGGTGAGACAACAGCCATGTACATAAGCAAGCTCATCAAGCCAACAGGTATCAAGGTTACAAGGATAGCCAGTGGAGTTCCTGTGGGTGGAGATCTGGAATACATCGATGAAGTTACGCTCCTTAGGGCCCTTGAGGGCAGAACCGAGCTTTAAGTTAAGGCACTTACACACAATGGAGGTATTGTTATGGCAGTAAAGAGAGAACAATTTGGGGAACTTTCAAACGGAGCACCAATCTATGAGTACCACATTTCAAACGACAACGGCGTTGAGGCAGTGGTTCTTAATTTCGGTGCAACAATCAGGAATATCTTCGTTCCTGACAAGGATGGAAACAAGGTCGATGTAGTCCTTGGTTTTGATGACTACAAGAAGTATTTCGACAACGACTGTTTCCTTGGAGCAACTGTAGGTCCTACAGCCAACAGGATTGCCAAGGCAAGATATGAGATCGATGGAAAAGAGTTTATCCTTCCTATCAACGATGGACCAAACAATCTTCACACCGACATGAACAACGGATTCCACAAGAGGATATGGGATGCAACTGAGGGTGAAAACTCAGTGACATTCACACTTAAGGCTGAAGATGGAGATCTTGGTTTTTCAGGAAACAGAGTATTTGAGCTTACATACACTCTTTCAGATGACAATGCTCTTAAGCTTCACTATCATGCAACAAGTGATGCCAAGACACTTATCAATATGACCAACCATGTTTACTTCAACTTAAGTGGTCACAATGCTGGAAGCATACTTGATCATACTATGCAGATGAATGCTTCAGCTTACACTCCTGTAAGTAGCTCTGAGGCTATTCCTACAGGCGAGATTGCCGATGTTGCAGGAACACCTTTTGATTTCAGAAAAGAAAAGACTATTGGCCAGGATGTAAATGCAGACAACGAGCAGCTTAAGTTCGTTGGTGGATATGATCACAACTATGTAGTTGATGGTTACAACTGGAAGGATCTTAAGAACTTCTGTAACGTATCATCTCCTAAGACAGGTATCAGGATGGAGTGCTTTACAACTCTTCCTGGATTCCAGCTCTATGTTGGAAACTTCTTAAAGGCAGATGGTGCCAAGGATGGAGCAACCTACAAGGCCAGAGATGGATTCTGCCTTGAGACACAGGTTTATCCAAACTCTATAAACGAAGCTGGATTCCCAGACTGCGTTTATGGTCCAGACAGAGAATATGACAACGTTACAGTCTACAAGTTCTCTAAATAATCAGTTTTTTGGAGGGCAGCCCTTTGGCTGAAGTACGTGATTTTGCCTCCTATGCGGGGAAATTTAATAGAGATGATAGGGGTAATGCTGGCCAGGGCAGTGGACCTTCCTATAAAGAAAAGATTAGAAACCACAAGCTGGCAGTTGTTTTCAGAACACTGGGAATAACTGCAGCTGTGGTATTTCTTGTACTGGTGGTCTACACCAGCTGGAGGGACAAGGAGTACTCAGAGGCGATAATAACCGAAGGAGAAGCCATAACTAATGGCCAGGACTCCAAGGTGTTGAGCATTGGCGGATATATCATTCAGTACAGTAAAGATGGTGTGAGCTGCATTGATTCAAATGGAAAGGTTTTGTGGAACCAGACCTATGAGATGCAGACTCCTATAGCCAGGACCTGCGATCACGTGGTGGCAATTGGCGATTACAATGGTCACAACATATACGTCAATGGTACCAGTGGATCCATGGGTCAAGTGGACACCAATCTTCCTATAAGAGACTTTTGTGTTTCCTCCCAGGGAGTTGTGGCTGCAGTTCTTGATGGTACAGATGTTACATGGATATATCTTTACGATGCCCAGGGCAATACCCTGGCTAACTTCAAGACTACAATGAAGGACTCAGGATACCCTATATCAGTCAGCATCTCTCCCAACGGAGAACTGCTTTGTGTATCATACCTCTACCCTGAAGAGGGAAGTCTTAAGAGCAGCGTGGCATTCTTTAACTTTGGCTCAGTTGGACAGAACTCCATAGACAACTATGCCAGCGGCTATGATTATCCCCAGGTCGTGGTACCATACGTTCAGTTCATGAATGGAAGTTCCTGCTTTGCAGTATCTGATGACAGGATCATGTTCTATCAGGGCAGCGAAAAACCTGTAAGCCAGGCTGAGATATTTACCGGCGAAGAGGAGATCAAGTCAATATACTTCTCAGACAGCTATATGGGTGTGGTTTATCCAAACAACACAACTGATGGAGCCTACAGACTTCAGGTGTACAGCGACAAGGGCGAAAGCGTTCTCACTACATACTTTGATATAGATTATTCTGATATTATCTTTAACAATAAACAGATCATTATATATAATGAAGACGCATGTCAGGTTATGGATATGAATGGACATATCAAATATGAAGGCAACTTTGAAACACCAGTAAGGACAATGGTTCCAACCAGCCTTCGCAGTAAGTTCCTTCTTGTTACTACCAAGACTATACAGACAATGAATCTTAAATAGGGAAAAGAATGAATCTTGAAATATCTCAGATAGTTATAACCATCGTGGTTGTTATACTATTTCTCTGGAGAATATCATATGGAACCAACAATGGCCTGTTTGCTGAAGCAGCAGGCCTTATTGCTGTCATCGCAGCCTTTGCGACTGTCTACTACACAATGAACATTGCAGGAAATGTAATGACAGCTGATCTGGGTAGGGTCATTCCCAAGATTGGATACCTGATCGTGGCTTTTGCCGTATACGGGATCATGACCGCCATTGGAAGAGCTGTCAGAAACATCAAAGAGATCCCGATCCTCGGAGGACTTGATCGTCTTTTGGGAGCTGTTCTTGGTGCCATTGAGGCCTATCTCATCGTATATATTATTGTGTACATTACGGGATTCGATGTATGGGGGCCAGTTATTTCTCTTGCAAAAGAGCTTTATGAGTACGTGAAATCCATGTTGGCATGATGCTTAAACTCCAGGAAAAAGCGGCATTTTTAAGCAAATTAAAAAAATATTATAAACATTTGAAAAAAGTTGTTGACAGCAAAATACACCTATGCTATTCTAAATAAGCTGTCGTTGAGGACAGCGGCAACAAGCACCTTGACAAATAAACAGTAATGCAACCCTGAAAAATTCCAAAAAGCAATGAGCAGGGCGAAATCAAAATAAGCAGCTCATGCGAAGAGAATTATTCAGAATTAACAAACCAAAGTAATAACGGACAGAACAAAAAGCACAGCTTAAAGTTCTGAACAGAA
>SVGB01000021.1 GCA_015056565.1 Butyrivibrio sp. | reverse complement strand
ATGGGGACGGGGTTAGTGGATCATTGGGATGACTCCCAATGATCCACTAACCCCGTCCCCATGGTCCACCCCGCCAGCAGCAGAACCGTCCCCGTGTCAGGATATTGATTTATTGCATGAGGTACTCGATGAACTTCTTGGAAGTGTCGATTCTCTCGGTGTTGATAACGATGGCAGCGACAGGGGTAAGGTCCGGATATGCGCCGCACTCTGAAAGGACTGTTGAGCCATCGAGTTTTATGCCGACAGGGATGGGATCATCCATTTCTGCAGGGTCCATTTCGTCGTACTGGAAGGTGTTGTTGTATTTATCTGCCATTACGGCGTATTTGTTGTTTGTATCAAACTTGCCATTGGTGAGGTAATCGGTGTATTCATCGGAGGCAAGGTAATCAGCATAGGCCTGGTCAACGTAAAAGAGCTTGTCAGACATGGCATCAAGTTCTTCTTTTGTATAGACGTCTCTTAGATCCATGAAGGTTTCCTGTGATGCGTAGTGGTAAGCTGTTCCACTATCTGTAACAAAAACATCAAGCTCTGATGCTGCGATGAGTGCCATGATCTTTTCGCTGGTGGCGACTGTGGTCTGATCTATAGAAGATCCGATGTAATTTGAAGCGGTATCAACCAGAACATTCTCAGTGTTTGTGTCTATTCCTGCATATTCTGCAAAACCATCCTGCAGAAAGGTCTGGGTCTCCATGCCCTGATTGTTTACGAACATGGAATATAGCGCATAGGGCTTCCTGTTTACAATGTCCCTTACAAAAGTTACCACCAGGATAACAGCCACAACTGCAACGATGGTATGGATCTTGTAGTACTCCCAGAAGTATTCCCAGTGGGCCTTAAAGCCCTGTCCCTTAAGTTTTTGTCTTTGCTCTCTGATCTCGTCACGAACTGCCATTTTCAAACCTCTTTTTTGTTAACAGAAATGTAATACAAATTTTGCGTTAAAACATATATAATGTTAGTAGGCATTTTTATATACCTAGTTATGATATGAAAATGCTTTTTTTCTGTCAATTAAAAGAACTTAGAAAAACCTAAATATTATGTGAAAAAAACCTTGCAAGTCCTTGGAAAGTAATATAAGATAGTCGGTAATTTAATCGACTAAGGAGGAGACAATCAGTAATGGTAAGTGATAACAGTTATGTTGAGTGCCTTATTGAGAGCAAAGCTTCGCCACTTGTGAAGTTGGGCAGCTATCTGGCTCTGATACTGGCAGTAATCTTCTTTCTTTCCTCAATTCTTACTCCACTTGGAATTGTAGGTCTTATCCTGTGCGTCGCTGCAGGAGTTGTGTACTATTTCCTTTCGTTAAATGCAAACATCGAATTTGAGTATCAGTACTGTGACAGAGAGATCACAGTGGACAAGATCCTCAATAAGAGTAAGCGTAAAAATGTTGCAAAGTATGAGGTTGAGCGCATTGAAGCCATGGCTCCATCACGTTCATATCATCTTGATGAGTTTAAGAACAAGCAGTACAAAACTCTTGATTTTTCTGCAAGAGAGCAGGGAAGACAGCCTGATCCAACATATACATTCATATATGATGGAAAAGAAAAGGTTATCTTTGAACCTGATGCAGAGTTTGTAAATGCTGTAAAGAGTGTAGCACCTAGGAAAGTATTCACAGATTAAAAGGGGATAAATAATGGGACAGATAATTGGCGAAGGAATTACTTTTGATGATGTACTTTTAGTACCTGCATATTCACAGGTTATACCTAATCAGGTTGATGTTGGAACATATCTTACCAAGAAGATCAAGCTCAACATCCCACTTATGAGTGCAGGAATGGACACAGTAACTGAGCACAGAATGGCTATTGCCATGGCAAGACAGGGCGGAATTGGTATTATTCACAAGAACATGTCAATCGAAGCCCAGGCAGAAGAGGTTGATAAGGTTAAGAGATCTGAGAACGGTGTTATCACTGATCCTTTCTCACTTTCACCAGACCACACACTTGCTGATGCTGATTCACTTATGGCTAAGTTCAGAATCTCTGGTGTTCCTATCACTGAAGGCAAGAAGCTTGTTGGTATCATCACTAACAGAGATCTTAAGTTTGAAAAAGACTTCTCCAAGAAAATAAAAGAGGTAATGACTTCAGAGAACCTCATAACTGCTAAGGCAGGCATTACCTTAGAGGAAGCAAAGAGCATCCTTGCAAGATCCAAAAAGGAAAAGCTTCCTATCGTAGATGACGATTATAATCTCGTTGGACTTATCACTATCAAGGATATCGAGAAGACTATAAAGTACCCATTGGCAGCCAAGGACGACCAGGGAAGACTCCTGTGCGGAGCTGGCGTTGGTATTTCTGCTAACTGCCTTGAGAGAGTTAAGGCGCTGGTAGATGCCAAGGTTGACGTTATTGTTCTTGACTCAGCTCACGGACATTCTGAGAACGTTCTTAAGTGCCTTCGTATGATCAAGGCTGAGTTCCCGGATCTTCAGGTTATCGCAGGAAACTGTGCAACTGCAGCAGCAACCAAGGACCTCATTGAGGCTGGCGCTGATGCTGTAAAAGTTGGTATCGGACCTGGATCTATCTGCACAACACGTGTGGTTGCTGGTATTGGTGTACCTCAGATCACAGCAGTCATGGACTGCTACGAAATGGCCAAGCAGTACGGTGTGCCTATCATTGCTGATGGTGGTATCAAGTACTCTGGCGATATTACTAAAGCTATTGCAGCAGGAGCTAACCTTGTTATGATGGGCTCCATGTTTGCTGGCTGTGATGAAGCTCCAGGTGAGTTTGAGCTTTATCAGGGCAGAAAATATAAGGTTTATAGAGGAATGGGATCCATCTCTGCTATGGAGAATGGTTCTAAGGACAGATACTTCCAGGAAGATGCCAAGAAGCTTGTTCCTGAGGGAGTTGAAGGCCGTGTAGCTTACAAGGGAACTGTTGAAGATACAGTATTCCAGCTCATCGGAGGATTAAGATCCGGTATGGGTTACTGTGGCTGCAACACTATCGAAGCTCTTAAGGAGAACGGTAAGTTCATTAAGATGACTTCTGCGGCTCTCAGAGAATCTCATCCTCACGATATTCAGATTACTAAGGAAGCGCCTAACTACAGCGTTGATGGCCAGTAATTGGCAATAGGCATTCCTTATACAAGGAGTGGGTTTTGCAGGATATAACTACCATGGTGGACAACTTGGAAACCACTAACGGGGGTCAGGGTGGTAATGATACCAGGACCCTTAGTAGTTTTGCGCAAAAACACAGGGGCGATATGCAGGCCTGGCAGGACAAGTTCTGTGCCATGGCTGGCGTCTACGCCATGTGTCTTGATGAGCAGGGGATACCTATCACAGAGTTTTCAGGTAATTCCCATGAGATAGAGATCATCAAAAAATACGTTACCCCAATAAGAATTCACAACATCTACAAGCGAGTGTCAGATAGCGATCTTGAGGATCAGGCTGTGGAGATCACAGAGATTCCCAACCTTCAGCTGGCGGCACTTGCTGTTGGGGATAAGGGAAATCTTTCTGCTGTATTAGTGGTAGCAGCACTATTTACAGATGCCAGGTACGACAAGGCTTTTTTCCATTATCCACCGATCGATAATTTCCAGTATCAGATCACCGAAGACAAATTTTATAAGACTTTAGACCTGATGAGAGCAACCCTGGCAGTCCTTATAAGTGTAGAGGCTTCCAGGTCACAGGCCGTTGCCATAAGTGAGGGCAGCAAGTTAAAAGAGCTTGAGATGACAAGTTCTTTTCACAGAGCCGAGACCATGACTGAGATAGTATCGCTCCTTGACAGCGATGAGGTCATTGAGGAGATCATGGCAGAGGTGCTGACTAAGCTGTGCTCCTATCTTCAGATCAGCAACGCCTTCATATGCAGGACGCATCATGAAACACTGATGGATATTGTAGTGCAGTGGACCCATCCTGGCACCTCCAAGCTGTTCCCTGAGACTACCGACCAGGAAGTATGCTGGTTTTTGGGAACACAGAAGGCCATTGTCGTATCATCAGACACACAGATGAATGCAGGTGAGAGAGAACAGCTTGAGAACCTTGGCATCAAGGCTCTTGTCTCCATGCCTGTTGTTATAAACGGAAGTCCTATGTTCTACACCTGCCTTACAGAGAACAGGGAGAACAGGATATGGTCAATTGACGATATCAAATTTGTCAACGACGCCATCAGGATCATGCAGAGTATCATTACCAAGAGGCTGCAGACCAATTCCCTGGCAAGCTCTTTTGCTTCACTTGAAGCGGTTCTTGATAATGTGGGAAGTTCCATCTACGTAAGGGATATAAATACGGGAGTTCTGCTTTTTGCAAACAGAAGCTTTAAAAAGAACTTTAGCAAGGAACTTACTGAGAATAAACTCCCTGAACTTTTTGAGACAAATATACCTCCAAGGAGCCACAGCGGTAACTATGAGGTCCATCACAGGGACAGAGAAAAGTGGTACGACGTATACTACACAAGGATCAAGTGGGTTGACGGCCGTCCTGTGTCCCTCTGCGCCATATACGATGTAACTGAGAAAAAGCTGTATCAGAAGCGCATAGAGCAGCAGGCATACACCGATTTCCTGACAGGTCTTTTCAACAGAATGTGCTGTGAGAAGGATCTGGCGAAGTACGTGGATGAGGCCAGGCAGACAGGTCAGCGCGGTGCTCTTATGTACCTTGACCTTGACGACTTTAAGCATATCAATGATTCACTGGGACATCAGTACGGAGATGCACTTCTTCAGGATATATCAAGGACCATCAGCAGGATAGAGGGAATCAGCAGATCCTGCTACCGTATGGGCGGAGATGAGTTCGTCATCATCGTTCCTCCAGAGAGTTATCCAAGGATCGACAAGATCATGGAGGAGATAAAGAATGCTTTTGCTACGCCTTGGTATCTGAAGGACAGTGATTACTACTGCACCATGAGTATGGGTGTAGTTCTTTTCCCGGACCATGGAGACAATGTATCGGAGCTTATAAGAAAATCTGACGTTGCCATGTATGAGGCAAAGAAGTCAGGTAAAAACAGGATCGCAGAGTACTCTGACAACATCGATTCCTCATCTATCCACAGGCTTGATCTTGAAAAGAACATGTACTCAGCCATCACTAAAAAGTGCGATGAGTTTGAGGTTTATTTCCAACCTGTCATAAGCGAGAACAAGAAGGGCGGCAAAAAACATATCGGAGCCGAGGCTCTTATCCGCTGGAACAGCACATCTTTGGGGTTCCTTAGTCCTGATGAGTTTATTCCTCTTGCGGAATACTTGGGACTCATAACTCCTATAGGCAATCACGTTCTTAAAAAGGCCTGTGAGTGCTGCAGACAGTGGAATGATTCCGGATTTGGAGACTTCTCCATAAGCGTAAATGTGTCAGTTGTGCAGATCATGCAAAATGACATTGTGGATGTGATAAAGAGCTGCATCGAGGAAAATGGCATCAATCCTGAGAACATAGTCTTAGAACTCACAGAAAGACTTGCAATAAATGACCTTGCAAGGACCAAGCAGACTCTTCTTGATATAAAGAGCCTTGGTGTAAGGCTTGCTCTTGATGATTTTGGAACCGGATACTCTGCTCTTTCAAGTATCAGAGCCCTTCCTTTTGACATCATCAAGATCGACAAGGACTTTGCAGCTGACATAGCAGAAGATAAGTATTCCCAGGCTGTGGTAAGGTCCATGGTGGATATGGGCAAGGCAATCGGCGCAGAGATATGTGTTGAGGGTATTGAGAACGAAGAACAAGCAGCCATTGTAAGGAAGCTCGGGGTTAAATACATACAGGGCTATTACTACGACAAACCCATGAGAAGAGCGGCCTTTGAGGAAAAGTATGTGTATAACGGATGAGTTTATGTTATACTATAATGTACTTTAAAAACAAAAAGAAAGTTGGTTTTATTTTAGAATGGCAGAAGAATTAACAAATCCAAAGGTCAGACATTTTATTGAGCAGGCCATCGACAAGGATCTTGCTGAGGGCGTTTATGATCATGTTCACACAAGATTTCCGCCTGAACCCAATGGTTTCCTTCATATAGGTCACGCCAAGAGTATACTTTTAAACTATGGAATGGCCAAGGAATATAACGGCAAGTTCAACATGAGATTTGACGACACCAATCCTACCAAGGAGAAGTCAGAATTCATGGACGCCATCATCGAGGACGTTAAGTGGCTTGGCGCTGATTATGAGGACAGACTTTTTTATGCATCAGATTACTTTGAAGAGATGTATGAGGATGCAGTTAAACTGATCAAAAAGGGCAAGGCTTATGTATCAACTCTTACAGCTGATCAGATGAGAGAGTACAGAGGCACACTTACAGAGCCTGGCAAGAACGATCCTGACAGGGACAGAAGCGTTGAAGAGAACCTTCGCCTGTTTGAGGAGATGAAGAGTGGCAAGGTAGAGGACGGCGCAATGACTCTCCGTGCCAAGATCGATATGGCTTCACCTAATATCAACATGAGAGATCCTATCATCTATCGTGTTGCTCATATGACACATGCAAGAACTGGCGATAAGTGGTGCATCTATCCTATGTACGACTTTGCGCATCCTATTGAGGATGCCATTGAGGGGATCACACATTCTCTTTGCACGCTGGAGTTTGAGGATCACAGACCTTTATACGACTGGGTCAAGAACGAGTGCGAGTACAAGAACCCTCCTCGTCAGATCGAGTTTGCCAAGATGTATCTCAACAACGTGGTAACTGGTAAGAGGTATATCAAGAAGCTTGTAGAGGACAAGATTGTTGACGGATGGGATGATCCAAGACTTGTAACCATCGCTTCACTTAGGAGAAGAGGATTTACTCCTGAATCCATCAAGATGTTCGTTGATATGTGTGGTATCAGCAAGGCTCAGTCAACTGCTGAGTATGCAATGCTTGAGTACTGCATCAGAGAGGACTTAAAGCTCAAGGTGCCAAGAGTAATGGCGATCCTTGATCCCGTTAAGCTTGTTATCGACAACTATCCTGAGGGACAGGTTGAGTACCTTGACATAGAGAACAACAAGGAAGTTCCAGAGATGGGCAGCAGGAAGATTGCCTTTGGAAAAGAGCTTTACATCGAGCGCGAGGACTTCATGGAGGAACCACCTAAGAAGTACTTCAGACTTTTCCCAGGCAACGAAGTAAGACTTATGAATGCTTACTTTGTAACATGCCAGAGCTTTGTTAAGGATGAAAATGGCAAAGTTACTGAGATCCACTGCACATATGACCCTGAGACCAAGGGTGGAGACAGCCCTGACGGACGTAAGGTCAAGGGAACTATTCACTGGGTGGCAGCTTCTGAGTCTTTAACTGCAGAGGTAAGACTGTATGAGAACATCATTGATGAGGAGAAGGGCGTTTACAACGAGGACGGTTCCCTTAACTTAAACCCTGATTCCATCAAAGTGATCAAGGATGCCAAGCTTGAAAAATGTCTTGCAGATGCCAAGGCATACGACAAGTTCCAGTTTGTAAGAAATGGATTCTTTAGCGTGGACAGCAAGGATTCCAAGGATGGTGCTCCAGTATTTAACAGGATTGTTTCACTTAAGAGCTCATTTGTTTTACCTAAAAACTAATTATTAAGAGAGGTACAGTAATGGCGGGGATTTTTTCTGGATTCGAAAAACTTGGTCTTGGAAATATCGGAAAAGAAGAGCTTTTTGAAGACCCTAAGAAAAAGACAGTTGAAGTTAAGAAGGAACAGCCCAAAAGACTTCAGCTGGTAAATGAGGAAGATTATCTCTTTGACAAAAAGTACAAATGCCCTGTATGCGACTCTGAATTTGAGGCAAGGACAGTAAGAACCGGTAAGGTCAGGATGAAGAACGTAGATATTGACCTGCGTCCTGATTATGATGAGCTTGACCAGAATAAATATGATGTAATAGCATGCCCATCCTGCGGATATGCAGCTCTTGGAAGATACTTCCCAAATCTTAACAAGTACCAGATCGATGACATCAGGGTTAAGATCTGCATGAACTACAAGCATGAGCCAAACAATGAACCTACATATTCATACGAATATGCCAAGAGACTTTATCAGCTGGCACTAGCAAATGCAGTAGTTAAAAAAGCTAAGAACAGCGAGAAAGCGTATATCTGCATGAAGAGCGCATGGGTCATCAGAGGTGAGACCCAGAGGCTTGATCCTAATGAAGATGGATATGAGGCCAGGAAAAAAGAAAACGATGCTCAGGAAAAAGAGCTTTTGGAAAATGCTTTAAACGGATTTGTGTTGGCAAGGCAGTCTGAGGAATTTCCTATTGCAGGAATGGACTCAACAACTCTTGACTATCTTATTGCAGCTCTTGCTGTAGAGACCGGCAAGAAGGATATCGCCAGCAAGATGATCAGTGATATTCTGGTATCAAGAACGGCAAACAGCCGAATAAAAGATAAAGCCAGATTCTTAAAGGACATGCTTACAGAAGAGTAATACAGATAAAAATAAGCCCTTGCGGTAACGCAAGGGCTTTTGCTTACTTAATTATTTGTCTTCGTCGTCGAAGAATTCTTCCTCTTCGGATTCTTCCTTGGCATCTTCTTCAAGAGGTTCTGATTTATCTTCAGCTTCCTCTTTTTTATCTGTGTCTTCAGAATCAGAAGATCCTGTAATATCTACGTATTTACGTGAACCGAATTTATTATCTGCATCGTCATCATCGTCGAAGTCATCGAAATCATCGAAGTCATCGTCGTCGAAGCTGTCTGCTATTTCCTCTTCTCTCTTGCTGAGATAGTAATATGCACCTGCTGCAGCGGCGGTAACAGCGGCGCAGAATAAAACAAATTTTCCAAATGAATTATTCTTGGACATAGTAACCTCCCTAAATTAAACGACTAAATTGATTTTAATACAATTTCCAATCAATTAAAAGACCTGAGTATTAAAAATTGATAAATAACGTAAAATCGTTTGAAGTGCCAGATCATAAATGCTAATATAAATTTAGACTGACGTGGTCAATCATCCCCTAACAAAGAGGACTTACATGAACGAGAGATTTTTTGAGCTTAAAAAAGAAAAGCAGGACAGAATGATAAACGCCGCACTGAAGGTCTTTTCCCAGTACGGATATCGCCATGCAAGTACAGATGAGATCATCAGGGATGCACAGATCAGCAAGGGTCTTCTGTTTCATTACTTTGAGAGCAAGATAGGTCTCTATGCTTTTTTGTATGACTACGCTACAAAGTTCGTTACGCTTGAGCTCACTACCCATGTAGAAAAGAGTGAGGATGGCTTTTTTGAGTTATATAAACAGATATTGAGTTCAAAGACTGATTCCATGTACCGCTACCCATATATCTTCCTGTTCCTCGACAAGGCTGATGAAGAGTCGGATGAGGACGCATTAAGGGAGATCCAGGAGAGACGGGAGAAATATCACAGGATCATGGATGCCCTTAAGGAGAGGGCGGACATCACAGTGTTTGGCACGGATGTTGACTATGAAAAGGTGTGGAATCTTTTGGATTTCACGGTAGATGGCCTTGTGCTGAAGGCTGTCAGAAGTGACAATTTCAGAGCGGATTTTCTTTTGGAAGAAGCTACTGAATATGTGGATATGATAAGGAATATGACTTTAAAATAAAGCAAAAAAAGGAGGACCTTATGAGTAAGTTCCTAGTAGCAGGTGTAACACAGATTGAAACTATCGTAAGAGTTGATAAGATCCCTGTAAGTTATGCTCCTCTTACCAGCGTGAATGATTCCATTTTCACAGCTTTGGGAGGCGATGCCTACAATGAGTCTCTGGCCCTTAAGTGGCTGGGTGATGACGTTTGCTTTATGTCCATCGTAGGCAGGAATCAGGACCTTGGACTTATCAATCCCCCGGATCGTAAGATTACTCTTTCAACTGAATATATAATTCCTCAGATGAGAGAAACTCCTACTGAGGTTGTGCTTTATGATAAAGACAGAAAACAGCAGATCTTTGAGGATATCAAGGACCTTAGAGAAAATGTCTATGACATGAACATGGTGGCGCCCATTGCAGATAGCTGTGACATGATGGTTCTTGCCAATGCCAATTTCTGCAGACCTTTTGCCAAGGCAGCTGTTGAGTACAATAAGCCTATAGCAGTTAACATAAGAAGCTACCATCCGGAAAAAGAAAAATACAACACCGATTTCCTTGAACCGGCCAAGGTGCTTTATTTTTCAGATGATACTCTTACAGAGGATCCATATGATTTCATTCAGAGAATCTCAGATACCTATGGAACAGAGATCATCATCCTTGGACAGGGCAGTGAAGGCTTGATCCTCTTTGATAAGAACAAGGACCTTCGCGTTCACTATAAAACAGTCAAGACCAACGAGGTTGTCAATACCATCGGTGCTGGTAATGCGCTATTTGCCTGCTTCCTTCACTACTACATGGAAAATGGTGACAGCGTAAATGCCATCAAGAATGCGCTTTTGTTTGCTTCCTACAAGATTGGTTACATGGGAACATCAAACGGCTTCATGACAACAGACCAGCTTGATCAGTGGAGAAACCTTATCTGGGGCATTAAAAAGAGTGCTTTTGATGAACATTCCAACGGATAAATGCTCTTGAAAAAAACAGGATAAATGTGGTAAAGTAGAACTACGGAAACGTTACCGGTAACGGCAAAAATTTCCGTAGTTTTTCTTTAAAAAAGGAGAGATGAATATGGCAAAAACAGCTAACAGATCCAGTAGAAAATGCGGCGTTTTACTACCAATCTTTTCACTTTCATCTGAGTACGGAATAGGTACTTTTTCAAAAGAGGCCTATGACTTTGTGGACTTTCTGCAGGAGGCAGGACAGAGCTATTGGCAGCTTCTTCCACTGGGGCCTACCAGTTATGGTGATTCCCCGTATCAGTCTTTTTCTACATTTGCAGGCAACCCATATTTCATCGATATTAATACTTTGATAGACGAGGGGCTTCTCACCAAAAAGGATGCAGGAAAGTATGACTTTGGTGGAAGCGAGGAGTATATCGATTATGAAAAGATATACGACTCAAGATTTAAGCTCCTTAAAACTGCCTATGACAACTTCATCAAGAAGAGTAAATCTTTTGCGGACAGAGCCAAGAAGTTTGAGGCATATAAAAAGAGCCGCGACAATTTCTGGCTTGCTGACTATGCTCTTTTCATGGCACTTAAAAACGATAATGGAGGCAGAAGCTGGAATACCTGGGAAGAGGGTGTAAGGCTGAGGAAGCCTTCCGCAATCAAGGCAGCCAAGGAGAAGTACAAGGAAGAGATAGATTTTTACTGCTTCCTTCAGTTCCTGTTCTCTGAGCAGTGGAGCAAGCTTAAGGCTTACGCCAACCATAAGGGTATTGATATCATTGGAGATATCCCTATTTACGTTGCATTTGACAGCTCTGATACCTGGGCTAATCCTGAGCTGTTCTATCTTGATGAAAACAACGAACCTGTTGAAGTTGCAGGATGCCCTCCTGATGCATTTTCAGCAACAGGCCAGCTCTGGGGCAACCCGCTGTACAAGTGGGATTATCACGAGAAGACTGGCTACAAGTGGTGGCTTAAGAGAATTGCCCACTGCTACAAGATCTACGATGTTGTCAGGATCGATCACTTCAGAGGATTCGATGAGTACTATGCAATTCCTTACGGAAACCATACAGCAGAGAAGGGCAGATGGAGAAAGGGTCCAGGCTACAAGCTCTTTGACGCTATGAAGAAGCAGCTGGGCGAGAAAAGAGTCATCGCTGAGGACTTGGGATTTTTGACAGATTCAGTTATCAAGCTGGTCAAGAGGACTGGCTATCCCGGAATGAAGATATTGCAGTTTGCCTTTGACTCAAGGGAAGAGAGCGATTACCTTCCACATAATTACATCAAGAACTGCATCGTTTATACAGGAACACATGACAACGACACCACCAGAAACTGGTTTGATACTCTTCCAAGAGATGACAAGAAGTTCTGCAAGGAATACCTTGGCATCAAGAAGAGCAGTGATGCTGTGTGGGCTGTTATAAGATCAGCATTTGCAAGTGTGTCAGATACTGTTATAATTCCAATGCAGGACTATCTTGAACTGCCAGGATATGCAAGGATCAACACCCCATCAACACTGGGCGGCAACTGGGTATGGCGTCTTAAGAAGGATGCTCTTACAAAAGAAGTTGCTGGCAAGATGAATGACTTTGCAAGAATTTACAGGAGATTACCTTAAACAAAATGTCAGAGATCACTATTGTTGAAATAGCCAAGCGCTGCGGCGTAGGTGTCAGCACAGTTTCAAGGGCTATCAATAACCACTCGGATATCAACCCTGAGACAAAAAAGAGAATAATGGCTGTTATAAAGGAAACCGGATATATTCCAAATAACAGTGCAAGGAATTTAAAAAGAACTGATGCCAAGTGCATTGCGGTTCTGGTAAAGGGTATCACCAACCCATTCTTTTCACCCATGATAGAAGTGGTTGAACAGGAGGTTGATAAGAGGGGATATGCGCTGGTCCTTCGCCATGTTGAAGCCTATGAGAACGAGGTGGATGTGGCTCTGGAGCTTGAAAAAGAAAAGAGACTTCGCGGCATTATCTTTATGGGCGGAAGTGCCAAGCACCCTGCAGATAAGATGAAGCAGATCGGGGTTCCGTTTATCTTTACAACCATTGGATCTGACATATCAGAGGATTTCAACAGAAATGCCTACTCTACTGTTTCTGTTGATGATGAAAAAGAGAGCTTTAAGATGGTATCCCACCTTATTGAGCTGGGCCACAAAAAGATTGCAATAATGGCTGAGGGAAGCGATACTCCTTCAGTAGTACAGCTTCGTCTTAAGGGCTATCTTAAGGCACTTAAGGCTGGTGGGATCAAGGTCAACAACAACCTGATAAGGTACGTAGATCAGAGGATCTATACCATGGCCAACGGATATGATACAGCCAAAGCTCTTATTGAATCAGGAGAGGAGTTCACTGCTCTTTACTGCATTTCTGACGTACTGGCTATTGGTGCACTGCGGGCTTTTGCAGACGCGGGACTGAAAGTGCCGGAAGATGTCAGCGTTGCGGGATTTGACGGACAGGAGCTTTCACAGTACTGTATACCGAGACTGACCACCATAAGACAGCCTCTGGTTGATATTTCAAAAGAGACCATAAGGCTCATCTTTGATATTATTGACAAGGAGAGTGGTCATAGGCATATAATATTCCCTGGTGAACTAATTGAAGGAGAATCAACCAGGAAAATATAATGAGTGAAGAAATTTTTGAATACGAAGGCTATACAGGGTCAGTTAACTACGACAAGAAGGCTGACTACTACACAGGTGAGGTTCTGATCGATGGCAGGATCTACACCTATGAAGGTGATTCTCTTGAGGAACTTCGCGAGGACTTTGAGGATATCATTGATTCCATCATCGCTTTTGATGAGATGGGCGATGACGAAGACCCTGAGGAGGAGTGACGTTTATGAAAGACGTACTGGACATTTTTCTTAAGTATGTGCTGCCCTTTATAGCTGCATATCTTATAAATATAGTGATGAACAAGTTCCTTAGCAAAGAGTTTTTAAGGGGCAAGATTCATCTTATTTTTTTGAAGGGCATTATTCTTGCTATCGTATGGGCAGCTGCTGCGCTGACTGCACTTAGTGGAATTCCAGCTTTTGAAAAGACATGGGAAACAGCCATTGCTTCATCTGGAATAGCTGCTGTTGTCTTAGGTCTTGCAGCTCAGTCAACACTGGCAAATGTGTTTGCAGGGATAGCTCTTTCTGCATCAAGTTCAAGACCCTTTGATATTGGGGACAGGATCAAGATAGACAACTACGATCCTGGATTTGTTGAGAACATTACACTTCGTCACACGGTGATCAAGACCTACCAGAACGAGATCATCTATATTCCCAATTCAATTGCAGGTTCTGCAACCATAGTAAACTACACCCAGGAGGATTCTTTTTCCTATCCTATAAGAGTGCAGGTTGCCTATGGCACAGACATGGACAAGGCAATGAATGTTATGGCAAGTGCCATTTATTCACATCCCAAGCACTATGGAGTAAGACCGGCGGTGCTTTGCAAGAGCTGCGACGACAGCGGAGTAACTCTCCAGGCTCTTGTAGAGACCAAGGATTTTAAAGACAATCCAAGAGCCTGCTCAGAGTGCCTTGTGGAGATCATGAAGCGCTTTAAGGAAGAGGGAATTGAGATTCCATACAACAAGCTGGTAGTATTAAAGGGCGAAGAGTAAAACTATACATGGGGGATTATTATGGGTAAGCTTTATTTCAGGTATGGAGCTATGGGAAGTTCCAAAACAGCCAACGCTCTGATGGTTCGTTACAACTATTTAGAGAAGGGACAGAACTGCATTCTTCTTAAGCCCAAGACTGAAGACAGAGATGGCAAGATGGTTGTAAGATCCAGAATGGGACTTGAGGCAGAGTGCATCTTTGTAGAAGATTTTTTGGATGAAGTTGTAAATGAGTGGTTTACAAAAAAGAGCACTGCATGGAAAAAACTGGACTGTGTCCTGGTGGACGAAGCACAGTTTTTGACTGAAGAGCAGGTAGACCTTCTTGCAGAAGTTGTAGATAAATACGACCTTCCAGTTATCTGCTATGGTCTTCGTACAGACTTTACCAGTCATCTCTTTACTGGTTCCAAGCGTCTTATGGAGATCGCCAACTACATCGAAGAAGTTCCCACTGTATGCTGGTGCGGTCGTCGTGCCCACTTCAACGCCCGTGTATCAAACGGCAAGATCGTTCGCGACGGCGAGCAGATCATGATGGGAGGCAACGAATCCTACGTCTCTGTATGCCGCAGACACTTCCTTTCAGGAGAAGTGGACGGCAAGAGAGAACGAGATATACAGGAGTGAAAGAAAAGGGGCAGGTCTTCTGCCTCTAAAACAAGACACGGGGACGGTTCTACTGTCTCATTGCACACAATGAGACAGTAGAACCGTCCCCGTGTCTTGTTTTGCACAATGAGACAGCAGAACCGTCCCCCATGTCTTGTTTTTTACAGGGCAGCCAGGTCTACCTGCTGCACAGTTCCAACGCCGCCACTTTCGCGGAGGAATACGCCGGAGGCTCTGGTCATGGCCTGTATTGCGAAGGTGCTTCCATAGTGGGAGTATTCAGTGTCGGCTTTTCCTAAGTGAATGGCGCCAACGTCAGCTTCTTTGAGACCCAAAAGGGTATCTGTTCCGTCTTCATTTCTGATCCAGATCTTTAGCTGGTCGTAGATTTTGTCATTTTCATCGATCCAGCCGTTTCTATCAAGATCATAGGCAGAGAGATCTTTAAAACCGTCCCCCGACTTTGTTCCAAAAAGTTCCGAGCCATCCCCGATCTTTCCGTCACCATTCTTATCAAGTGCCAGAAATCCTGAGCCCTCTCCCAGATTTGAAATCTTTTCTTCCTGCCCGTCAGCATCAAGGTCAAAGTAAAAGCTCTGATCGCTGATACTGGTCACACTACTTCCCACATTGATAACAAGAGGATCGATCAGACTTACTGCGCTGGAGACGTCAATTCCGGCGTACTCACAAAGTCTTCTGGACATGGAGAAGTTGACGCCAAAATCGATGGCCCTTCCATCCTCAGTAAGTGCAGTGCCTGTGCCACTAAAGGTTGTCTCCTCAGTTTCAATATGAGTGACTTCGATAGTGGTCTTTTTTACAAACATGTTGTCTGTCAGCATGTTTGCAGTGTTTGACAAGGTCTTTGCATAGCCTCTGCTCTGGCTGTCGCCTCCAAAAACCTGAAGGAGCCTTAAGATTCTTTCAAGAAGCATATTTCTAAGCTCCATGATCTGATCCTCAAGACTGGAAGTTTCTGGCGATAAGTACTCTGACTTGGAGGGCTTAAGTGACATGTAGCTGTCACTGCCTATGGCCTCATCTTCCGATGATGCATCTGAAAGCTCCAGCTGGTCCATTTTCTTTTCCTGGCTCTGAAGGCTTTTAAGGAATGCACTTCTTGTCATGGTCTGGGTCTTCATGGCCACACTTCTTTCCTGTGAGAGATGGTGGCTTGAGACCAGGTTTACGTTGCTTTGTGCAATTTTCATGGTACCTCCTTTGTGTTTTGGGCAAAGGTCATTTCTTTTGGAGCAAACTGACATGGCGATGACAGTTTTTTCCACAAAAAATGGACCTTCACCTAG
Source organism: Butyrivibrio sp. (assembly GCA_015056565.1). Lineage (GTDB taxonomy): Bacteria > Bacillota > Clostridia > Lachnospirales > Lachnospiraceae > Butyrivibrio. The sequence goes on along the minus strand of SVGB01000021.1, from coordinate 29,723 downwards.
ATGAAAGTTTACTCATCCTTGAAGATCCATGCTTTCCTTAGCTGTGTTATATATATCGGACTACGCAAAACAAATCATTATAGAACTAAAAATAGTTTTAATTTTCGGATTTTTCAAGATTTTTAATATAAATTTAATCAGCAAAATCCAATTAATATGAGAGAATATAATAGACGTTATATGAATACATTAATAGGTGGAATTATATGAAGGTAGCTTGCGTATCGATAGATATACTGCATCCGGTCCTGACAAGTCTATATGACTGCGGCTGTGAGATCATGAAGGTTTTCACCTGTAAAACCGATAATATAACTGAATTCAATACGAAGACTGTGGCCTTTGCAAAAGAGCATGATATTCCCCTGCAGATGGATCGCATTACCAAGGATGACCTCTATGACCTGGTGGCAGAGGGGTGTGATTTTGTGCTGGTTGGAGGGTACTATTACGTGATCCCTGTAATAGATGAGCTGAGGATAGTGAACACACATCCGGCTTATCTTCCGATAGGAAGAGGTGCATGGCCAATGCCACTGACGATCCTAAAGGGACTTACAGAAAGTGGTATGACCATGCATCGCATGACTAAGGGACTTGATGAGGGAGATATTATCCTCAGAGAAAAAGTTCCTGTATATCCCGGCGATGATCTGCAGAAATTGACAAAGAGACAAAACGACCTTATCCCTTCAATGGTTAAAAGGCTTGTTGAAGATTTTGATGAGCTATGGGACAATGCAGTCCCTCAGGACAATACCATTGCAGAATACTGGGATATGCCAAAGGAGGATCAGTATACTGTCACCAGCGATATGAATTTTGACAGCGCCGATCTTATTCTCAGAGCTTTTAAAGGCTATGAATGCTTTTATATTGATAACCAGAGCGGTGACAGGTTTGAGATCATAGACGGTGTAGCATGCAAGTCTGAGGATGAAGCTCAATATCCATCAGATTCGCTTAAGATCAAGGATGGATACATTCTCTGTGAAAGGATGCGAAAGCTTCAATAATGGAACAATGTGATTTAAGAAGTATAGAATTGGACATGGCTGATACTATATCTTCACTGTATGAAAAGTATGGATACGGCGATAGTGCGCATGCTTTTAATTCACTGTATATATGGGCGAAAGATATGGGTATCAAAGCATATATAAGTCCTGAGCTTTATGCTGCAAAACTGGTTTCAAAGGGCGAGAATACCTGGTTTTCACCTGTGGGCTGCGAGGAAGAAAAGAAAAGCTTTATTGCTGACAGGCTTAGGGAAAAAAATCTGGTATTCAGATATATGACCAAAGAGGACGCCAAATTTTTAAATGAGAATTTCCCCGGTGCTTTTGAGATCGAACCGGCTATAAATGACAGTGAATATGTATATGACAGAGATACCATAGAAAACCTGCCGGGAAAGGGACTTTCCAGAAAAAGAAGGTATGTAAAGCAGCTAAAAAAAGAACACACCTTTGAGATCAGAAAAATCAGCCCTGAAACCCTTCCGGACATCAGATATATTTTGGGAATATGGCGCAGAAACAAGGATTACGACCCTGACTGCAATGATCAGGGTGCCCTTGAAGCCATGCTTTCATCCTATTCAGACATGAATATCGACGGAGTAGTCATATATATGGACAATGCTCCGTGCTCGGTAGCAGCCGGTTACTATCTGAGTGGCGACACCGTAGATGCTTGCCTTCAGAAGTCGGCGATAAACATATACGGTCTTCAGTACTTTGTCAGACAGGTCTTTTCATCATCTTTTCCTGAACAGGTAAAGTTTTATAACTATGAGGAAGATCTCGGCATTGAAGGCTTAAGACAGGCAAAAGAATTCATGCATCCATTTTCAATGGTTGATATGTACACAGGTAAACAGATATGACAAAAGGAAAAGTATCGGAATTTACAAAGCAGATGTTTGCAAAGCAATACCTGCCGGCACTGTCCTCTGCAGTTGTACTGTCAGTGGCGGATATGGCAGATGCTCTGGTAGTCGGAAACAGGATGGGAGCGACAGGACTTGCTGCAATTGCTTTTTCGATTCCCATTTTCATGATCTACAACGTTATAATGCACTCCTTTGGCTTAGGTGGCGCGGTTTATTTTTCGGGCAGGATGTCCAAGGGAAAAGAAGATGAGGCCAAAGCCGATTATCACGGAATGCTTGCTACAGTTTTAGCTCTGGGAATCATCATCGCCATTTGCGGAAATGTTTTTACGGAACCCATTACATCCATGCTTGGAGCCAGCGCTTCCAATCCGGAACTGTTTGGGGCTACAGCTGTATATCTGCGGATATTGTTCATAACGGCACCATTTTTTTTCTTTTCCTACACAGTGGGATATTACATGAGAAATGATGATCTGGCCTGGGAGACTTCTATCGCTTCACAGATCGGAAACGGCTGCGATTTCTTTTTCAACATCATTCTTGTGCTGTTCTGCGGCATGGGAGTTATGGGAGCAGCTCTTTCAACCTTGCTGGGAGCCATTATAACCAGCGGTATAGAGTTATTTTTCATTTATTACAAAAACTCACATCTGCGCATTCTTCCGATCAGATGCAGCTTCAGGAATGTGCTCAGGAATTTCAGGACCGGAGTATCATCCTGCATCTCGTACATATATACCTTCGTATTTATCCTGATAGCTAACAATGCTCTGTTCAGGATCGCGGGAGAGCTGGGAGTGGCTGTCTTTGAGATCGTTCAGAGCATAAGCTACATGATGACCTATGTGTTTAATGCGATAAGCATGGCTGCTCAGCCTATCCTGAGTACCTATGAGTCGGAGTGTAATTTTGAAGAAAGCGACAGGACTCAGGGACTTCTTAGAAATGTAACGGCGATCACCTCCGTTATCCTTATCGTATTCATAGCCGTCTTTGCGGAGCAGATTTGTACTCTGTTCGGATTGAGCGGGACGGAGGCACTTGAATACGGAACTTATGCACTCAGATTGTTCTGCCTGTGTATCTTTTTTGCAGGGATCAATATATTACAGGCCAATATCTATACCTCAAGAGGTATAGCAGTTCCGGCCTTTATCCTGACCAGCCTTCGAGGATTTGTGATAGTCATGCCGGTGATGCTCATCTGCATAGCTATTGGCCAGAGGGCTTTTTGGTACACCTACTCTGTTACGGAAATAATCACCTGTCTGGTGATATTCATTTATCTGAAGTTCTTCTTAAAAGAGACGAAGCGTGTGGACAAGGAGAGGATCTATTCGAAAACACTGCGGAGCAATTTAGAGGAACTCAATCAGATGCTTCCCCAGATCGAAGAGTTTTGCGAGAAATGGGAAGCTGATATGAAGCAGATGTACTATGTTCAGATGACTGTTGAGGAGGTCTGCTCGGCCATTATCCAAAGTGGTTTTGCGGGAGCGGGACGGGATGAAGGCCTGATCCAGCTCACACTGATAGCCAACGGCCAGAAAGGATTTGCGCTGAACATCAGAGATAATGCAGTAAGTTTTAACCCTTTTGCGCTGGATAAAAAGAGCCTTGAAGACTTTGACGATTCTTCTACAGAGGATTTTAACGCTCTTGGAATGGATATTATAAAACAAAAAGCAAAATCTTTTTATTACAGAAGATATCAGGGATTCAATACGATGGTGGTGAAGATATGAAAAGTACAAAGAAAATGTCATTGGGCGCAAAAAGTGTTTTGATGGTTATCATCATGGTTACTGTCCTTAGTTTTGTGGAGGGAAGCCTTACCAAGATAGTATTTGACAGGACCATTAATTCCGAATACGAAAAGAATGTTACCAATCTGGCACACACTGTGGCTGTAAGTGTAGACGGAGATACTATCGATTACCTGAAAAATCAGGTGATGGATGTATATGAGAGTCTTGATAAAAAGGTTGGAAGCGAGATGATGGGAACTCCGGAATTTGATGAGTACATCAGCCATTTCCAGTACATCAAGGAGACTCCTGAATACAAGAGCGAGCTCGAAAAACTGCAGCGTATAAGCCGGGCAAACGGAGTAGACATATATGTAGTCTATGTGTACCCAAAGGAAAAGATAACCTTTTATGTGGCTGATGGCTCAGAAATAGCCAATGACCCTGGCGTATATGATCCCCTTTATGAAGTAAATTACGCTGTTTTGGATGATCCTTCTATCGGTTATCCCGCATATATTACCAACACTCCGGAATACGGCTGGCTGATTACCGCCGGATATCCGATCTACAATTCAAAAGGTGAAGTTGTGGCATTGGGACTTGCGGATATCTCAATGAACGATATCAAGGCGAAGGAGCAGGCTTTCACAATGCTTCTGCTTCTTGTGACTCTCATCATAGGACTTGTACTTAGTGTGATATATATTTTCTCGATCAAGAAAAGAGTTGTTTCCCCGATCAACAAGCTTTCAACTGCTGCGCTCAATTACTACGGCACTGAGACCGAGAGAGGCCACGCCTTCAGCGGTCTTAATATCACTACCGGTGATGAGATAGAAAATCTCTCCGATGCCATGAAGCATATGGAGCAGGATATAAATGAATACATCACCAACCTGACTGCAGTTACTGCAGAAAAAGAGAGGATTGGAGCCGAGCTTAACGTAGCAACCCAGATCCAGGCAGACATGCTTCCAAGGATCTTCCCTACATTTACAGACAAGAAGGAGTATGAACTCTTTGCTTCCATGGATCCTGCCAAGGAAGTTGGTGGTGACTTCTACGATTTCTTTATTATTGATGACACACATCTTGGACTGGTTGTTGCGGACGTTTCAGGCAAGGGAGTTCCTGCAGCTCTGTTCATGGTCATTGCCAAGACCCTTATCAAGAACCGCGCAATGATGGGCGGAACTCCGGGAGAAGTCCTGGCATATGCCAATGATCAGCTCTGTGAAGGTAATGATGCAGAACTATTTGTAACTGTATGGTTTGCAATAATTGATGTGACAACAGGTAAAGGTGTGGCTGCCAACGCAGGTCACGAACACCCTGCTATCAGACGAGCAAACGGTCAGTTCGAGCTTTCAATCTACAAGCACTCCGTTGCAGTTGCAACCATGGAAGGTATCAAGTTCAGAGAGCATGAATTTGAGCTTGGCCACGGAGACACACTTTTCTGCTACACCGATGGCGTCACCGAAGCCACCGACGCAAACAACGTCCTCTTTGGCAATGACAGACTCCTTGCAGCTCTCAACAAGGATCCTGACGCAAACACCGAACAGATCTGCAAGAATGTCAAGGACTCCATCAACGAATTTGTTGGCGAAGCTCCTCAGTTTGACGACATCACAATGCTGTGCGTAAAGTTTAACTAAAACAAGACACGGGGACGGTTCTACTGTCTCATTGTGTGCAATGAGACAGTAGAACCGTCCCCGTGTCTTGTCCGTCCCCGTATCATTAGATGTTGTTCAGGGAGATCAGCATCTCGGCGGTTTCCACCATGTTGGTGCCAGAGTCCATGGCGCAGCGCTGGAGGTATTTGTGGGCTTCAGGCTCTGTCATGTGATGGCGCTCCATCAGGAGTGTCTTGGCTTTCTCGATAGTTTTTTTATCGGCGTCGCTTCGATTGAGGCGGCGCTGTTTTGATTTTTTGCGGAGGCTCTGAACTCCTTCAAGCATCAGGTTCAGGGTGGTGTAGAGTTCGTCGGTCTTTAAAGGAGCCTGCAGGAACATGAAGTTTTCTGAGTGGGGCTCCGTGGGAACGTGGGATGCAGAAGCAATAAGGAGCATCTTAAAGTAAGGGGGAATATCTAAAAGGAGCTCAGAGTAGAGCATGTCATTTAAGCGGTAGCCACAGATGATGACTCCGCTTCCAAGATCGTCCATGGCGGAGAGAGCCTGAACACCTGATGAAACAGGTGTTATACTGTCAAATCCGCCACGGGAAAGTATGCTTTTGAAATTCTGTATGTCTTTTGGCTTTGCAAAAGCAATGATAATGTTCACGTAAAAATGCTCCGGCGTCCTTATGAATTCAAAGATTTAGAAAAGGTTTAAATATCTTTTTATCTCCCACTGGGTCACACAGGTGCGGAAGTCCTTCCACTCTGATCTCTTGGCGTCGAGGAACTTGTTGTAGACTGATTCCCCAAGAACTTCTTGTACGAAAGGATCTTTTTCATAGGCTGCTATGGCTTCTCCAAGAGTTCTTGGAAGTGTCTCAAAGGTGCTGTCCCTAAGCTCATCCTCAGAGACGCGACCAAGGTTCTTGTTGAGCTCCTGTGGAGGAGTCATTTTCTTTTCAATACCTTCAATACCTGCAGCCAGGATGAGGGCAATGGCAAGGTAAGGATTGCAGGTGGCGTCGGGGTTACGGATCTCGATTCTGGTACCTTCGCCGCGGCCTGCAGGAACACGGATAAGGGCACTTCTGTTAGCAGAAGAAGAGGACCAGGTAATGTTTACAGGAGCATCATAGCCTGGAACAAGTCTCTTGTAGGAGTTTACGATGGGGTTCGTGATAAGTGTCATGCCCTTTACGTGGGACAGAACGCCAGCTATAAAGTACTGCGCAGTGTCTGAGAGGGATGATCCACTTTCTGAAGCAAACAGATTTCTGCCGTTTTCGTCCTCTGCGATGATATTGATGTGCATGCCAGAGCCGCTTATGCCTTCAGTTGGCTTTGGAAGGAAGGTTGCATAAAGACCGTGTTTTTTAGCGATGGTCTTTACTGCCATTCTGAAGGTCATGATCATGTCTGCGATGCGCTTGGCATCCTCTGCCCTGAAGTCTATCTCATGCTGGGCAGGTGCGATCTCGTGATGGGATGAAGAGATGTCAAAGCCCATTTCCTCAAGGTTTAAGATGATGTCACGGCGAACGTTTTCTCCTTGGTCAGCTGGAGCAACGTCAAAATAGCCACCATTTTCCTTGGTCCTGGTGGTGGGCTGTCCGTCGTCGTCATAATCAAAAAGGAAGAACTCAGCCTCTGGATTTATCTTAAAGTTAAGACCCATGGCTTTAGCCTTTTCTACAACTCTTTTAAGGACGTTTCTTGGGTCTCCAGAAAACGGCTTTCTGTCTATTGTGTAGACATCACAAAACATCCTGGCAACCTTGCCTGCCTGGGGACGCCAGGGGTAGATCTCGAAGCTGTCAAGGTCAGGGTAAAGATACATGTCGCTTTCATCGCTCCTTACAAAGCCCTCTACAGATACGCCGTCAAACATGCACTCATTGTTAAGAGCGCTCTCAAGTTGGCTTGCAGCGATGGCAATGTTTTTGGGGACGCCAAAGATATCACAGAACTGAAGCCTTATAAAGGCCACATCCTCCTCTTCTACGATCCTGAAAATGTCTTCCTTAGTGTATTTCATGGTAACCTTCCTCCTATCACTAAATACATTTGGATTTATTTACATATGATAAAAGGCACCAGAAACAGCGAACAGAATATGTTCGGGTTCTGGCGCCTTTGCCTTCAAGGCATATTTTATCTGAAAAAAGATTTACAGGCAACAAATATTTAGTATAATTGAAATGATTTTTTGTTAACCTGACCATAAGAGAAATGGAGCGAATATGAGCTGGGAAGCAAATGTACGAAAGGTTGTTCCATATGTTCCGGGAGAGCAGCCCAAGATAAAAAACATAATCAAGCTTAACACCAATGAGAATCCCTATTCTCCATCACCACTGGTTTATAAGGCATATCAGGAAACAGATCTTGATGATTACAGAAAATATCCTGATCCTACCTGCAGTGAGCTGGTGGATTCCATAGCAGAATTTTACGGGGTTAAAAAAGAAAATGTATTTGTTGGAGTTGGCTCTGATGACGTTCTTTCCATGGCCTTCCTCACATTTTTTAATTCTGACAAGCCCATTCTTTTCCCGGATATAACCTATTCGTTTTATGATGTGTGGGCTGACCTTTACAGGATCCCTTACAGGCAGATCCCTCTTAAGGATGATTTCACCATAGATCCTCTGGATTATTATTCTGAAAATGGCGGAATTGTAATTGCAAATCCCAATGCGCCAACTGGCGTTAAAATGCCTCTTTCTGAGATCGAGGATGTGATCAGAAACAACAAAGATGTTGTGGTAATAGTTGATGAGGCCTACGTGGACTTTGGAGCAGAGAGCGCGCTTCCACTCATCGATAAATATGACAACCTTCTTGTTGTAAGGACATATTCCAAGTCAAGGTCACTGGCGGGACTTCGCATTGGCTACGCCTTTGGATGTGAGAAGCTTATTGGGTATCTTTTGGACGCCAAGTTCTCTTTTAACTCCTACACCATGAACATGCCAGCTCTTAAGCTTGGGGCAGCAGCAATGAAGGACAGGGAGTATTTTGAAAAGACTGTAGCAAAGGTGGTTGCCACAAGAGAAAACTTTAAGGCTTCTCTTAAGGAGCTTGGATTTGAGTTTGCAGATTCAGCCACGAACTTTGTTTTTGCCCGCCATCCGGGAAAGCCTGGAAAAGAGATATTTGAATATCTAAGAGCTAATGGTATAATAGTGCGTCGCTTTGATAAGCCAAGGATCAGTGAGTACCTGAGGATCTCCATCGGAACTGATGAGGAGATGGACAAGCTTGTCAGCGTATTAAAAGAGTTTCTTTAAAAATATAGATAGGAGAATTTAAATGCTTAAGCAGTATATTATAGTTTTTTTGATTTCAATGGTTCCACTTATTGAGCTTAGAGGAGCGGTTCCCTACGCTATCGCAAGCGGACTTCCTGTTTTGCCAAGCTACATCATAGCTATCATTGGCAACATGATCCCTGTACCTATCATCTTTTTCTTTGCAAGAAAGGTTTTAGAGTGGGGAAAAGACAAACCGGTCATCGGAGGCTTCTTTACTTTCTGCCTCGAAAAAGGACACAAGGGCGGAGAGAAACTAAAAGAGAAAGCAGGAAAGGGACTTTACTGGGCGCTTTTCCTATTTGTAGGAATTCCACTTCCTGGAACAGGTGCATGGACAGGTACTCTTGCTGCATCAATTCTGGATATGGATTTTAAAAAGAGTGTAACTGCTACAGTTTCTGGAGTTGTTCTTGCAGGGATCATAATGGGCTCAGGAACCAAGATCATCATGCTGATCAGCAGCCTGTTCTGATGAAACTGCACATTTGAAAGGTAAGAGATATGGAAGCTTATACAGATTTTGCAAAAGTATACGATACCTTTATGGATGAAACCCCATACGATGTATGGGGTGATTTTGTCTCTTCGCTCATAGATAAATATGGCGTTTCAAAGCCGATAAAGAGCTGTGCTGATGGACAGAGCAAAGAGGATTCTAAAGAGTATTCGACAGTAGAAGATTCAGAGCAGGCACTTAACGAAGAGAAGAACTTAGTGGTAGAACTTGGCTGCGGAACAGGCTCTTTTACCCAGGTCATGAAGGGCCTTGGCTATGACATAATGGGGATCGACATGTCTCCGGAGATGCTTAACCTTGCAAGAGAAAAGAGCGCTGAAAGCGGGCTTGATATCATGTACCTTGAGCAGGATATGAGGGAGCTTGATCTTTACTGCACTGCAGGAACTATAGTTAGTGTCTGCGACAGCATAAACTATGTACTTGAGGATGAGGAGATCGTAGAGACCTTCAAACTTGTGAACAACTTCCTGTACCCGGGTGGAGTGTTTATTTTTGACTTTAACACTCTTCATAAATACAGGGATGTCATTGGGGATACCACAATTGCAGAGAACCGTGAGGACTGCAGTTTTATCTGGGATAACTATTATGACGATGACAGTCATATTAACGAGTACGACCTGACAATCTTTGCAAAAGTGGATTCTGAAAAAGAGCTTTTTGCAAGGTCAGTTGAGACTCACTATCAAAGGGGCTACACCCTTGACGAGATGAAGGGATTTGTGGAGGCAGCAGGTATGTTGTTCCTCGCAGCAATTGACGCTGATACCCATGAGGAGCCTTCAGAAGACAGCGAAAGAATTTATATTGTAGCAAGAGAACAGGGGAAATAAATGTAAAGAGGCGCCGCTGATGCGACGCCTCAATTTTTATTTACGGCTATTTAGATTTCTATGATGCCCTCAAAAACTGTTGTTGCAGGGCCTTCCATGATGACGGAGGATTCGGGATTTCCATCCCAGGTGCAGGTCACGATACCGCCAAGGACGTGAACATTTACAGTGGCGTCTGTGTGGCCGTTTAATATGCATGCTACTGTAGTTGCGCAGCATCCTGTGCCGCAGGCAAGAGTTTCGCCGGTTCCCCTCTCCCAGACTCTCATGTGGACATTGCCACGGTCATCTACTTTTACAAACTCGGTGTTGGTCCTGTTTGGGAAGTATTCATGGTTTTCAAATTGTGGTCCGATGTGTTCTATGTCAAAGCTTTCAAGATCCATATCATCGGGAAGGAAAACAACAGCATGGGGGTTTCCCATGGACACGCAGGTCATGTGCCATTCTCGTCCTGCTGCGCTTATAGGATAGTCGATTACTGCATCCTTAGGAATTCCAGGAAGACAGCTGGTACTGTCAGCACTTACAGAAACAGGAACTTCAGCTGCCTTAAGGATTGGAGCACCCATATCTACCTTGACGCTTGTTACCTTGTCATCAGCACCTACTGCAAGATTTATATACTTGTTCTTGCCAGCGCTTACAATTGTAAGCTGCTTTTTATTGGTAAGACGATGGTCATACACATACTTGGCTACGCACCTTATGCCGTTTCCGCACATCTCAGATCTTGAGCCGTCAGCATTGTACATCTCCATTTCAAAATCAACAGAAGGATCATCCACTGGATTTATGAAGATCAGTCCATCTGAGCCTATTCCAAAGTGTCTGTCGGAGACCTTTCTGGCCAGGTCTGGTTTATCTTCCTGAGGAATCTGCTCTTTTCCTCCATCTATATATACGTAATCATTGCCACAACCGTGCATCTTGGTGAATCTGATTTCCATGGCAGAACCTCCTGTTTGGTTTTTCGCAATTATATAATATCATATTTTTCTTGCAAAAAGATGTATACAATTATACAAAGTTGATATAAAATAACCACAACAAAAAACAAAGCAAGGAGAATCCCCTATGTACAGACCAAACGAAGACTACCTGAAACTTCCTGGAAGCTATCTTTTCAGCACCATTGCAAAAAAAGTAAACGCCTATCAGGCTGCTAATCCCGATAAAAAGATAATCAGGCTTGGAATTGGCGATGTAACTCAGCCCTTGTGTCCTGCAGTTATCGAAGCACTTCACAAGGCTGTTGATGAGCAGGCAGATCCTGCTACCTTCAGGGGATACGCTCCGGATCTTGGCTATGAGTTTTTAAGAAAAGCCATTGCAGAAAATGACTTTAGGGCAAGGGGCTGCGACATAGCAGATGATGAGATATTTATTTCCGACGGAGCAAAGAGCGACTCTGCAAACATCCAGGAAATCTTTGATAAAAATTCAAAGATCGCAGTGTGCGATCCAGTTTACCCGGTATATGTTGATTCCAATGTAATGGCTGGCAGATGTGGCGATTACGATGAAGCTACCGGCATCTGGAGCAATGTTATCTACATGCCATGCACTGCAGACAATGGCTTTTCACCTGAGCTGCCAAGTGAGACTCCGGATATCATCTATCTGTGCTTCCCCAACAATCCAACAGGAGAAGCCATAACAAAGGACAAGCTTCAGGTCTGGGTTAACTATGCCAATAAGGTGGGTGCTGTCATAATCTTTGACGCAGCTTACGAAGCATACATATCCCAGGATAATATCCCTCACTCGATCTTTGAGTGCGAAGGTGCAAGAACCTGCGCCATAGAGCTTAGATCTTTTTCTAAAAATGCTGGATTTACCGGACTTAGACTTGGAGCAACTATCATTCCAAAAGATCTCAAGGTGAGCCAGGGGGGAAGAGAGGTAATGCTCCACAGTCTCTGGGCAAGGAGACACGGAACCAAATATAACGGAGCTCCTTACATCGTTCAGAGAGCTGGTGAAGCCTGCTATTCAGAAGAGGGCAAGGCACAGATAAAAGATATGGTGGCAAAATATATGAAGAATGCCACATATATTTTAAATGGCCTGAAAGACGCAGGATACCTGGCTTTTGGAGGAGTAAACTCACCTTACGTATGGCTCCGCACACCTGATAACATGACAAGCTGGGAATTCTTTGATCATCTTCTTGAAAACGCAAATGTGGTTGGAACTCCAGGTTCAGGCTTTGGACCAAGCGGCGAACACTACTTCAGACTCACAGCTTTTGGAAGCTATGAAAACAGTGTCGAGGCATTAAATAGAATAAAAGCATTATAAAAAATCGATAACTGCGCTTATATGCTTTATAATATAAGTGCAGTTATTTTTTTATCGAGGGAATATTTTCGGGTGATGGATAACGAGATCAAAAAGCTCACAAAAAAATATGAGAGCAATATGATAATCAGCGGCAGAGGCATGCTGTTTTTGGGGCTGTGGAGCGTCTTTAAACTCGTTGTTGGTTTTATTTTTGGCGCCGATGACATTATTGATTCCCAGCTGGATATTGCAGAGATCGACGAGGCTACAACAGAGCTCATAGTGTGGATTATCGTAGCTGCCACCTGCATGGTGATCATATTACTTTGCCTTTACATCGGAATAAATGCTATAAGATATGGCAGAGGTACAAAAAGAAAAAAGGGATTCCTTGTTATTGCAGCAATTATCGGAGTATTAAATATCGTGGGAATCCCAGGGTATTTTACAGAGATAAGTACATCTGACTGGGACTCTGCCATTGCTTCAGCTCTGGTTGATCTTACCTTTGCATCCATGTCTTTTGACATGGTCTACTCAGCTATCAGGCTTGGAATACTTCATAAGGAAAGGCTAAAGGAGGCGTAGATATGCAGGAAGATTTTCACTATTATGCCACATACTGTGCAGCCATTTTAGCCGGATATTCCCATGAAGAGAGTATGACGATCTGCTACAGTGCTCAGTTTGTTGACCTTTGTTCAAAGACTTACCTTAGTTCGATCAAAGCTCCCTTATCGGCGGCAACAACTCAGCTTCAGCTTGAGATGATGGACGCAAGGACAGATGTCATCGGACTTCAGGATATAACAAGGATCTGGGCTTCTTTCCACTTTTTGCCAAGGGACCTCTATGCAAAAAAGAAATGGCGTCCAAAGGTTTACATGAACAAGTACAGGCTCATCTGCGGGCCCAATTCTGACCTTATGATAAAGACAGTTGAACTTGCCAAAGACAAACCTCTTCAGAATGTTGGCATTGCGATGCACGTTCTTGCTGATACCTGGGCACATGCCAATTTTGCAGGAACGCCGTCTCTTGTGATCAACAATACAGGAAAAGAATTCTATGAGATTGTAGAAGAGGACGGTCAGGAAAAAGAGATCAGGATTAAGTTCAGGCACAGTGCATCTGCGCCGGATGACCTTGAGAAAAGATTATTTACCAACAGCCTTTTTCAGAGCAATGAACATTCCATCATGAACTTAGGGCACGGAAGAGCTGGACATCTTCCCGATTACTCTTTTATCAAATACAGATATTATCCGGCCTGGGGCGAGTATGGGGACATTGTAAAGGATAACCCAAGTGATTATTACAAGGCCTTTTGCCAGATGGTATATGCAATGAAGTATATCAGGGGAAAAGAGCTCTTTTTCGAAAAGGACAAATACGATGTGCCTGAGGTTGCGCCTCATGAGATCAGGATACGGGAGATAATAAAAAAGAGACAGACCCTTGCAAGCCAGGACTGGAAAAGTTTTGGGGAGGAGCTCTCAGGAAAAGAGATTTGCGACTTTGATGTAAACAAATATAAGAGTGAGTACCTGGCGGCGGATTCAATTTCCAAGGAAGATACTTTTTTGGGCAGGTTTACCGTAGGCGCGATAGCTCATAAGGCAATGGTTTCTAACGAGATAATGTCGTCAGGAAATATCCTGGCTGGCTTTGTAAAGGTGCTTATAAAATGACCAAATTGCAGAGAGTAAAAAACGTAATATATGGCCTGCTACTTTTGGCATCAGGAGTGATACTTTTATTTATGCCAGAGGATGCCTTTGTCCTTTTGCTGCTTCTTTTGTCAATGACGCTTTTGATATCCGGACTCAATACGCTTGTATACTACTTCACAATGGCCAGATTCATGGTGGATGGCAAGATGTTGCTTTACAAAGGTATCATTGTCTTTGACTTTGGCGTACTTACAGCATCACTGGTGGATGTTCCGAGGCAGTTCGTGCTTGTGTATCTCATTGGTGCCCACGCATTTTCAGGTCTGGTGGAGCTGCTACGCGCCCTGGAAGCCAGAAGATACGGCGGAAAGAACTGGCGACTTAAGATGGGACACGGCTTTGTTAATGTTATTACCTGCATTATCTGCGTTATCTTTTTGAACAACACCAACACGGTAATAATCGTCTATGCCCTTGGTATCCTGTATTCCGGAGTGCTGACCCTTGTTTCCGCCTTCAGGAGAACCGCCTTTGTCTACATACAGTAGAGGAGATGTTTACATATTTTAAGGAAAGTATTAAAATAACTCCATGTATGCACATTTTTGAAGTGACATGCGTGGAGTTTTTTATTAAACAATTTTTTTGAGAGAAATGGGAGTAATTTGATATGGCATTATTAAAGAAATGGCGCGATATGGCATACTCTGAGACAGCTAACAAGGGCGATCTCCAGAGACTTTGGACAGAGTATTTTGAAAAAGAACGTGATATTTACGCACTGCTTTTAAAGAACCCTGATGAAACTGTTAAGGGCACTGTAAAAGAGCTTGCTGATAAATATGGTGTAGATCTTATGACTATGGTTGGCTTCCTTGACGGTATCAACGATAGTCTGAAGGAGCAGAATCCTATCGAAGAGATGGAAGAGGATACAGAGGTGAACCTTGGCTTTGAGAAGGAACTCCTTTACAAGAACATGGTAAACGCTGGCGCAGACTGGCTTTACAACCTTCCTGAGTGGGAGGAGATCTTTGATGAGGACAAGAGAAAAGAGCTCTACAAAGAGGAGAAGGCTTCTCACACCATCAGAAAAGAAGACAAAGTATATCCTAATGATCCATGCCCATGCGGAAGTGGCAAGAAGTACAAAAAGTGCCACGGCAGGGCTAATGCATAACTGCTCCTGTGAGCAGTGTGCCTGGCGAGCTAGCGCGAGCCATGGGTGATCATTTGATATAAATACATTTTTACGACTGCCTCCGGTTGGGGTAGTATGAAAGGATTTAAAATGGAAAGAGAAGAATTTTTGGGATTGTACCGCCACTCAATGGCGCACATTCTCGCAAAGGCAGTAATCGAGATTTACGGAAAGGAAGTTCAGTACGCAATCGGACCTCAGATCGATGACGGATGCTACTACGACTTTGTACTTCCAAAGCCAGTAACCCAGGACGACTTCAAGATGATCGAGGACAAGATGAGAGAGATCATCAAGAGAAGAGAAGACTGGACAAGAAAAGAAGTAACCAAGGCTGAGGCTCTTGAGCTTTTCAAGGATCAGAAGTTTAAGACTGAGCTTATTAACGATCTCCCGGAGGGAGAGATCATCACTATATACCACACAGGAGACGACTTCGTAGATCTCTGCAGAGGACCTCACGTTGAGAACTCTCAGGAGCTTATGAATGTTTCCTACCAGATTAAGTCTGTTTCAGGCGCATACTGGAGAGGCGATGAAAAGAGAGATCAGCTCTCCAGGATTTATCTTTATGCCTTCCCAAGTAAGGACGAGCTTAAACAGCACATCAAGCTCATCCAGGAAGCCATGGAGCGCGACCACAAGAAGATAGGACCACAGCTTGACCTGTTCATGTTTGATGAGACAGCTCCTGGTATGCCATACTGGCTTCCAAGAGGATGGAAGATGTACCAGGCACTTCTCAAGTACTCAAGAGAGATCCAGGAGAAGCACGGATACACAGAGATCGCTGCTCCTCTTATCAACAACAAGAAGCTCTGGCTCATCAGTGGCCACTGGGCACACTATGTAAACAACATGTTCATGGTTCCTGGACTTGAGGGTCAGGTTAAGGCTGACGCTGAGATCCCTGGCGTTGTTGAGAACATCAACGAGCCTTCAGATGAACCTAAGAACGTTAAGATCGTAGCAGGTTCTATGATCTACAATCGTGAGCTTGAGGACACAATGGCTGCTAAGCCTATGAACTGCCCTAACGCCATGATGACATACAAGAGAACCAATCACTCCTACAAGGAACTTCCTATCAGATACAGTGAGTATGATGTACTTCACCGTAAAGAGAAGTCCGGACAGATGAACGGTCTTTTCAGAGTTCAGGAGTTCAGACAGGATGATGACCATACATTCGTAATGGAGTCACAGATCAAGGAAGAGATCGCAGACGTAATTGCTATCGCAGACGAGATCTATTCAACCTTTGGAGTAACCTACAGGGCTGAGCTTTCAACAAGACCTGAGGACTTCATGGGTGACATCGAAGTCTGGAACAGAGCCGAGAAAGCTCTCAAGGAGATCCTTGATGAGAAGTACGGCGAGGGTGGATATGAGATCAACGAAGGTGATGGTGCTTTCTATGGCCCTAAGATCGACCTTCAGATCAAGGACGCTCTTGGAAGAGAGTGGCAGTGCGGAACAGTTCAGCTTGACTTCCAGCTTCCTCACAACTTTGGACTTACATACCAGGCTCAGGACGGTTCAATGCAGATGCCTGTTGTTATTCACAGAGCTATTTATGGTTCCCTTGAGAGATTCATCGGTATCATCATCGAGAACTTCAAGGGTGTATTCCCATTCTGGCTCAGCCCATATCAGGTAGGTATCGTTCCTATCAGGGTAGAGCACAACGAGTATGCTAAGAAGGTTGAGCAGGCTCTTATGAATGCTGGAATCCGTGTAGAGGCTGATTACTCTGACAACAACATGAAAGAGAAGATCAAGAAGTTCAAGAACTACAAGGATCCATACATTCTTGTTATCGGTGACAGGGAAGCTGCTGAGAACACAGTATCTATCAATGTTCGCGGATCTAACAAGCAGATCCAGAATGTACCACTTGATGAACTCGTAAAGATGTGCTGCACCATGAACAGTGAGCACAGCCTGGAGCTCATCGATTCATACGAAGCATAAATAGTTTACAAGGGGCTGAGAAAAAGTATTCGTCTTCTCAGCCCCATTTAAGTAACTGGTTAAGCTTTATTGGACAAATTCGTAATAACAGGGGTGCAGAGTTTTAATGGCTAAATTCAAAAAGCAGACTGCTACAGATTGGATGGGAGTGGCTTTTTTTGCTGCTGCATTGTACTTTCTTGTAAGATCTGTTTTGCTTAGTTTTTCAATTGATATATGGTATGACGAGCTCTTTACCATGGAGTTTGTGAAGAGGCCTGTTGGGGAGATGCTGCAGCTGGCGGCAAGGGATGTTCATCCTCCGCTTTACTATATGATAGTAAGGTTTTTTGTGGTGGCCTTTGAAGGCATGGGACTGCTGGGAGACGGAGCCGGGCAGATTGCGCCGGAGATGTTGGCCAAGCTGGTCTCAATACTTCCGTTTTTTGTGATCATGCTGTATGGGGTTACAGTGATCAGAAAGAGATTTGGACTATTGTCTGCCGGTTTTTTTTCTTTTGCCATCGTATCCATGCCCCAGATGCCTGAGTACACTACTGAGATCAGGATGTACAGCTGGGCATTGCTTTTTGTGACAGGGATGCTGCTCCATAGCTATTTGCTGTTTGAGAGCTTCAGATCCGGAAATGAAAAGGGCTGGGATATTGGAAATGGCCTGGCGCTGTGGCTCTACGCATCAGCCAGCGCTTATACCCACTACTATGGTGCCATGGCAGCAGGTATCATTTACGGAATGCTGTTTGTGGTGATGCTGATCTTTTTCATTAAGGCTATGAAGTCCGGGGGCAAAGAGTCTGTCAGTTTCAAGGCCTTTGGAATGCTGATAATATGCATGAATCTCACGGCTATAGCTTATGTTCCATGGCTCTCTGTATTTTTGTCACAGGCATCTGCAGTTAAGGCCAATTACTGGATCCAGCCAGTTGGCATAAGAAGCCTGGGTAGTGCTGTAAAGTACCTGTTCAAGGGATATTTCTCGAATGAGAAGATAGCAGTGGTGGTGGCGGTTGTTTTCTTTATCGCTATCACAGCTCTTTTCATAAAAAATCTTATTGCCTATGTTAAGAACAGGCAGGATGCATACCTGTTTACGATCCTTTCACTTCTTGTTCTGCCGCTTCTTGTATCCGGAGGACTTATTGCATCTGTACTTCTTCGCCCGGTTTTCGTGAACAGATACATGCTGCCAGCCTACGGGTGTTTCTGGCTTTCTGTATCGATCATGGTCTCAAGGGAGATTGAAGCTCTTTTCCAAAAAGAAGGAGATGCGAAAACACTTGTTAAGCCCGTTGCGAAGGCATTCGGCATATTGGGAACAGCCCTTGCGATCCTTATACTGGTCACAGGAATTGTGGACTTTAACTGCTTTGTGGGAAATGAAAAGTACAGGAAGGTCAACATGGAAAAAACCAGTGAGCTGTTTGCTTCCATCGGGTCTGACACCATAATCATCAGTAACTTTAACCATGTTCAGGGGCTTTTGGGCTATTACCTCAACAGGGAGACGGAGGATCACAGGATATTCCTTTACCAGCAGGAGCCTGAAGAACTGATAAAAGACATGGTGCCAGGGCTTGAAACTATTGATGATCCTGTGGATATCGCCAACTATTTAGAGGGCGGCAAAAAGGTTCTTTTCCTTGGAAGCTTTAACAGCAGGGAAGAACTGGTGAAGCAGTGGGAAGATGAGCTTGGAATAAAGAATGAGAACCAGGGAAGTTACCTGATGGAGAGGTACTGGTTTGATGTCTTTGCGCTTAAGAATTATTGATCTTTTGGAGATGTTATGAAAAGAAAAACTGACTTACGTAAATCATGGTCTGGAGCAGGGTTCTGCCTGGCAGCAGCGCTTTTTGCGGTTGCTTTGGTTAGTTCCATTTTTGCAGGCAAGGCTTATGCCAGGGATAATCTCAGCGAGGCAAGCTACTGCAGCTTTGTGATACCGCCTGAGTTTGTGCCAGGGCAGGAGAAGGGTCTTTTTATCAACAGGGATCATCCGATGGAGTCATCTTCTATCAAGTATGATCTCTATGACAACGGCCTTGATGTGATCCATACAAACAGGGAGAAGGCTGCAATGAAGGAAGCTGGCACAGAGGCAGTTATTGCAGATGAGTCAACTTCCCTTACAAAGGATATCTATCAGGAGACCATGGCAGCTGCATATAACAGTCAGTATGGCCAGGATGTGGGATTTACTGTGAGCTCTTTTGACAAGATAACTGTGGATGGCTATCCGGGCTACAGGATCGCTTCGTTCTACCAGACAGCTGATGAGGAGAAGATATATCAGACGGTTTATATGATCCTTAGCAAATACAGGACCTTTACTATCTCCATGCAGAGGGCTGAGGATGATGACTGCGAGGCTGCTTTTGAAGAGTGTGCATCTTCCATGCATGTGCATTAAGTGCAGATAGTGTGATATGATATAGTATATAAGCATACATATTTGCGACTATAAACTAGCGATGGACCGGACATGTTTGAGAGGCTGACAGAACTTATTTCAACAGGCGATCATAAAGAGGCTATTTACGAGTTTCAGGAGGAGTTTTTTCACATTGATGAGAGAACACCTTCGGAGGCTGCGAAGCTGTGCGTTCTGACAGCAACTCTCTGGGAACAGCTTAAGGACAGTATCGCCGAGTTTGACACTATAGCAAAGGGTCTTTCCTATGACCCTACGAACTATGAGCTTTATTATATGCTTGGGCTTTATTACCATGAGCTAAACGCTGATCAGGCTTATCTGTGCTTTAAGATGGCGCTCATGTACTGCACAGATGATCAGGACAGCCAGGTGATACAGGAGTCTCTGAATGCTCTTGTGGAAAGCCGTTATATAAGCGTCCGGGGCACCAGCGTGGTGATTCTTTCTTATAATGACCTTGAGATCATGAAGGACTGTATCAGCTCTGTTGAGGAGACTATCCCAAAGGATGAGCTTGAGATTGTGGTTGTGGATAACGCTTCCACTGAGGAGGGCCTTGCTGAGTATCTTAGGGAAAAGAGTAAGATTGCAGATTATCCTTTTAAGCTCATAGAAAACAGTGAAAATCTGGGATTTTCCAAGGGCTGCAACATTGGGGCAGCAGCCTGCAAAGCGGATAATGACATATTCTTTTTAAATAACGATGCAGTTCTTGTACCGGGATCTTTCTTTTACCTGAAGATGGGACTGTACGAAAACAGGAATGTTGGTGCGGTAAGTGCCATGTCCAACAGCGCTTCTCTCCAGGAGCTTCCTGCATCATTCTTCGGGCAGGAAGATGGCGACGATGGGCTGATGTGGCATAAGAGGATCGGTTACAAAAAAGCTCTGGAAATTTTCAGGGAGTGCGCCAGAGCAAGAGTGGTACCAATGATACGGCCATATATTGCGGTTTTCAGGCTGACAGGGTTTGCTCTTTTGGTTTCAAGACCTGCACTTATGGCGGTAATGACAGATGGGAAGGTATTTGATGAATACTTTTCGCCTGCATATTTTGAAGACGATGATCTTTCAATGAGGATAGCAAGAGCTGGATTTTTGCAGTACGTCTGCAAGAACAGCCTTATATATCATAATGGCGGCGGCTCCTTTATGGGAGATAACTCTCTGCTGGAGAAGAGCCGGGAGAAGTTTAAGGAAAAATGGGGCTTTGATGTTTGGGGGTATTCACTACCCTGGTTTGAAGCTGCAGATAAGGTGATTCAGATCGCAAAAGAAAAGAAGGGACAGCTGCGGGTTCTGGATTTTACCTGTGGGTTTGGGGTGACAGGATCTTACATCAAGGAACAGGTTCCCACCGCCTATGTGGCAGGTGTATGCGGAACCAGCTTTGAAGCTGGAATCGCAAGGAATCTGGTGGATGAAGTGGCATTTGGTGAGATGAACACCATAAGATTGCCATGGGAAGGACACTCCTTTGATGTGGTACTGGCAGAGACCACCACAGTCAGTAGGGGACGTATATCTGAATGCTTGAAAGAGGGCGGAATAGCAATTACGCAGGAGGATTTTGAATGATTTGTCCAAAGTGTGGCAGAAGCCTTCCGGAAAAGATAAATATGAAGATTACCTTTTGTCCTATGTGCGGCGAAAGGCTCTTTGAAGTCGGAAAGAAATATATAGTGGAGATCCAGTGCGCAGGCCAGAGAAGACCGGATGGGGATACCATGAAGCTCTTTGTTGATGACAGGCAGCTTTATGAGATCATCCCGGGAGAGAACATCTGCGTTTTAGTGGATTCCGGATATCATACTCTTAAGTTCAGACACAAGATAAGAAATAAATCAATTGATCTTTTGGTCAATTCCAGCTATCTTATCAAGACATATTACAACAGCTTATCCGGACTTATTGAGACCAGCATCTTTAAGGTTGAGGAGTCTGAGGGAGGAATTGATACCTCTGACTTGAAGGACAAGCCGGTTGCGGTTCCTATCATGGAATCAGAGGATGGAACAAGGTCTTTTGATGTGATCCTTGGAGAGGATGATCCAGACTATGAGATCAAGGTCACATCAGGATTTCGCGAGGGGACACTAAGACTTTACTCTGAGAGATGCGAGTTCAGTGTAGAGGGCAATTTTAAAAACGAGATAATAAACTACAAGGATGTGGCTGAAGTTAAAAAGAAAATGGGTTCTATAGACATTATTTGTGATGGAAATGTTCATAAAGTTTATAGTATTCCGAAAGATACCTACAATGAAGTATTGGCATATTTAACCAATAGGATCAGTGCTGTCAGAGGCCGCGAGTAAGATCAGAGTTCAAGCGCACTAAATAACAAATATTAACAAATGATAAACTGAAAACAAACAGCGCTCCGGTACTGTTTGTTTTTTCGTTTATATTACAAAAATTCGTAGACTCCAGTAAACAAGGGGACTCCGAATGTTGACGGTAAAAAGTCTTTTATTCTAACAATGAATTGTGAAAAAAGTGTGAACACTTTCGCAAATTCTTGTTATAGAGTAGATTTTCGTTAAAATGCCAAAAAATAGTAGGCAAAGTCTCTAATTTTTTATTCGAAAATTCCCCCAAAAAGTGAATGACGAAAAATCGTCTATGTGTTATTCTTATTTGTGCAAAAGGAAAGAGATTTCACAAGATAAAAGAAATAAATAAGGAGGTAGTGCCATGACAAAGGCTGAAATTTTAAAAAGAGAAATTCTTTCACAGTATAAAAGTGTTAGACAGTTTGCAATAGATATGTCTATTCCATACAGTACACTTGTAACAGCATTAGATAGGGGAATCGAAGGTATGGCTTACGGAACAGTTATCAAGATGTGTGATCGTCTCAATCTTAATCCAGTAGATTTTTCAACACTGGAGCAGGGTACAGATCTTGGCAAGAAGATCGTTGAGAACAGAGTTATGCAGCAGTACGTTAAGCTTAACAAGGCTGGAAGAAAGAAGATCCTTGATATGATGGGTGACTTCTCACAGCTCGACAAGTATCAGGCTGACTAATCTAGATGAAAACACTCCGCTGATTTGGTATAATGATCAGCGGAGTTTTTTTGTTTTTATCAGGAGGGTGAGAATGAAGTACGATTATTTAGTTGTGGGCGCTGGCCTTTTTGGAGCAGTATTTGCCCATGAGATAAATAAAAAGGGCAAGAGCGTTCTTGTGATCGATAAAAGAGATCACATCGCTGGAAATATATACACAGAAAATGAGATGGGCATCAATGTACACAAGTACGGAGCCCATATTTTCCACACCACAGATAAAGAAGTCTGGAATTATGTAAATGAGTTTGTGGAGTTCAACAACTACATCAACAGTCCTGTTGCTGTTTACAAGGATGAGCTTTACAACCTTCCTTTCAACATGAATACCTTCAGCAAGATGTGGGGTATCAGAACACCCAAGGAGGCTAAGAAGATAATAAAGGCCCAGGCTGATAAGGAAATTGAGAGAATAAACAAGGAGAAGGGCACACAGGAGTTTAGCGCCGACAACCTTGAAGAGCAGGCCCTTAGCCTTGCCGGAAGAGATATTTACGAGAAGCTTGTAAAGGGCTACACTGAGAAGCAGTGGGGAAGAGATTGCAGTGAACTTCCTGCATTTATCATAAAGCGTCTCCCTATGAGATTTATTTATGACAATAATTACTTCAACGACAGATATCAGGGAATCCCTGTTGGCGGATACACTCAGCTTGTGGAGAAGCTTCTTAAGGGAATTACAGTAAAGACAGGAACTGATTACTACGACTTTGTCAAACTTGATGGAGCTGTTCCTGCTAAGCCTTACACATCTACAGAGGGAGATACCTTTGATAAGATCCTGTTCACAGGAATGATCGATGAATTCTTTGGATACAGACTTGGTACACTGGAGTACAGATCTCTTAAGTTTGAGACAGAGAGCCTTCCTGATGTGGATAATTATCAGGGCAATGCGGTTGTAAATTACACTGAGAGAGAAGTTCCTTATACAAGGATCATCGAGCACAAGCACTTCGAATATGGAACTGGCAAGGGAACTATCATAACAAGAGAGTATCCTGCCACTTGGAAGCACGGGGATGAGCCCTACTATCCAATGAACGATGACAAGAACAACTCTCTTTATGAGAAGTATAAAGAGCTTGCTTCTGAATATCCTGATATCCAGTTTGGCGGAAGACTTGGCCAGTACAAGTACTACAACATGGATCAGGTTATAAGAGCAGCACTTGATATGAGCAGACGGTAAACAAATGATATGAAAAAGGCCCCGCGCATATGATGCGCGGGGCCTTCTGCTGTCAGGCTCCTCCTGGCAGCTATATTATTTCAAGTCGCCTCTTCTGCAGCAGAGGGACTGAAGGCGAAGATGTATCAGCAATAATTGTTGAACATCATGCCTGAGTATTCGCTGGTGATGTACGGAGATGTGTAATCCCTGCTGTCCGGATTCTTGTAATTTACAACCGGGCGGTCTACGTACTTCATAGGGTCAACCGAGATGTCTTTTGTCTTAGCGATAAGACTGTCGGCGAAACTGTTCACAGGTGCCAGGGATTCAGCGGAGCTGCTTCCTGAAGCTGCCTGCTTAAGGAGTTCTTCGTCAATCTTCAGGGTTCCATCGCCCTCAAGGGAGATTCCTATGTCCTGAGCATTGGCCAGGTGCTGCTGGGCTATTCCGATGATCTCGCTTCTTAGCTTGCTGCTCTTGAACTTGTCGTCGGTCTTGCCTGATGCGTCCTGAACGAAGCTGTTGTAGTTGTCCACAAGGGAGGTCACGTGAGAAATAAGTGCCTCGTTGTCCTTTTTGACTCCTACATGTATAGGACCTGTATTTGTCGTAGTCTCTTTTATATTGATATCGAACTTGCCACCAACGGTAAAGTGATTGGATATGGCAGCCTTGGTCTCGCCGTTAAGTGTAAAGTGTGCATTGGAAGCCGGCTCTGAAACCTTATCTAGTCCAAGGTATGCAACGGAGCCTGTGGCCAAACCACTTGTCGATTCAAATATCTCAAACTGGCTTATCTCGCCCTGCTTAAGACCTGTGTGGGTGGAAGCTATCTCAAGGGCTGACCTCTCGCCATCTTCAAGGATCCTTGCTGAAAGCCCTACATTTGCCTTGTTGATGAGCTTTTCAAGCTTCTGCTGAACGTCAATGTTCTTGTCACCACTGTATATACTGAACTGGAACTCATATTCCTGTCCGTCGATCCTTACATCAAATGCGTAGTTGTCAGCTGGAAGTCCAGTGGAATCCTTGGGAAGGAACCTGCCCTTGTTGACCTGACTGCTGGCAAGCTGGCTAACCTCTATATCAAACTCGATGTTTCCGATATCCTCCTCAGGAGTCTTGCCTATGTAAGATGCGCTGACCTTGTCCTCGTCAGTAGTAAAAGCAGAGGAGTGGTTCAAAGATGACTTGTCGTCGTGATCACTTAGCCTTTTGATACTGCCCTGGAGCTGACGAGCTTTTTCTTTTATATCTATAGCATCGTTTCTGGAACTGTCGTCGTCTGTTAAAAGATAAAGAGGGGATTTTTTGTTTATTTTTGCAATAGACTTATACACATCCCTAAGCTCATCCTTACGATGGGCGTCGGCCTGTGTAACATCTTTGGATACATAATCCTGTATGAAATGGTTATAAGCACCATTTAGAGAAATGCCTGCCATAAATGCCCCTCCTTTCTTCCATGATGTACGTACGAGTCCTTGCTCTCTACCAATCCTTTGGTATCAATCGCACGAGGGCATATCAAGCCACGATTAGTTACTTTCATTTTACTTTATAAGCGTCAAATGTCAACATATCTATTCGTTTTTTAGTAGATTTTATAGAAAGTTAAGAATTGGTTGTGCATTTTAGTTTGAGTATATTATTATGTAATGGACAATAAGCTATTAAAGGAATAAGTTCTGATGTTTTTCATAGTAATGCTGGCCCTTTTGCTATTATCAGCATCAGTGGCATTTAAATATAAAAAGAATATCCTGGATGTTACCGCGATGTTTTTTGCAGCGCTGATACTGACGCTTTATGCTCTGGCGTTCTTTAGGGCAATGAAGTTTATTGCGGTCATAGCTCTTTTGGTCATCTGCCTGGTTCTTGCAGGGGTGTTTAAAAGCGTTAAGGGTTCAGGAACAAGTGCGCCTTCGCAGCTTGGACATATCCTTAAGCTGGTGGTCGATCCTTATCTTTTGTGGTTTGCTCTTGCTACAATCTTTGTGGGGATCGCCACAAAAGACATGATATTCACCTGGTGGGATGACATGAATTTCTGGTCATCTGATGCCAAGCAGTTCTTTTATCTGAATGGATTTCCCGGGAAATATGGCAATGTATCTCCTGAATTTGGTGATTATCCGCCAGTAACTTCGATCGTCAAGTGGCTGTTTTTGCAGATCCGGGGAAAAGAGTACACGGAGAGCCTTCAGTTTCTCGGATACTTTTTCCTAAATGGAGTATTTCTTTTGCCGCTCCTTGGAAAGATCAGGGAATATGTAGATGGTGCGGTAAGCAGTAAAATTGCAAAATGGGCTGCTTCACTGGTATTTGTGATCGCATCTCTTCTGATCCCAGGGGTGTTTAATGGCATCATATACTACGGAACTCCTGCGGACGTGACAATGGCAATCCTTTATGGCGCGCTCCTTCTTTCTATATATGACAGCAGCGGACATGGGAATCTCTTTTATTTTTCAAGGATAGCTCTTTACGCCTCAGTTCTGCTCCTTACCAAGACAGTGGGCTTTGAGTGGACTTTGTTTGCTCTTGTGTTCTACCTTCTTATGGGGAAAAGAGATAAGGCCATCTGGGCATCAGTTGCCGCTGCAGCAGCAAGCTTTGGAAGCTGGAGTATCTTTTGCCTGATAAACAGAAGAGTTGCCAAGCTCACAGGAGCCTCGGTCAAAATGGCAACCTCTGGAAAATATACGGCTCCGGAAAATACAGGGGATAAGCTTCGGTTTTTCATTGAGGGATTTGCCCTTGAGCCAATGCATTCAGATCACAACATTACTATTGATCTGTCTACTTTGGCGGCAGTTGTCCTCATTTTCATTTTTGTCTTTGTTCTTTATAATATGAAAATACTGGGGAAAAGAGAAACGAAAAAGATAGCTCTTTTCACCCTGATCACAGGACTTATCGCTTACGGCATTGTGTTCCTTGCACACATTTCCATATTCCAGGGGGAGGATCAGTACCTGAATGCCTTTGCAATGGGAATATCAATAGCCAGATACTGTGCTCCGTTTACGCTGGGAAGCTTTTATCTGCTGACGGGGATCATGTTTAACAGGCTTAAGGGTAAGAACGGATGGGCTTACAGGCTGGCTGCATGTCTGGTGGCTGCATTTGTCTTTTTAACTGCTGACTACAGCGGAGTGTATAAATATCTTGCTGGCTACAGGACTACACTTGCCAAGGATAAAAATGATATCCTGGATATGGTGGGGGATGAGGGATTTAAGATAACGAAGGCGGTAAGCGATGAGCGCTACTGGGGCAAGAGAGTCCTGATATTCAGGGATGGCCATGAGTATTACTGGGTTCACAACACTTACATAAACAGAGAGGCTTCCCCGGTTCCCCTTGTGTATTCTGATTATCTTGCAGAGACAGATACACCACAGTCCATAATGGACAAGATAAGGGCGAGTCACGCAGAATATATATATGTAGAAGATGAAACAGGAGAGTCCTACAAGGTCTTTTCTGAAATGATAAAAAACGGAGATTACAAGCCAGGGGTTGTGTACAGCCTGGCTGAAGTTGGGAATTGATGGACAGACTGATACCGGTTATCATTCCGGCGTATGAGCCGGACGAGAAGTTAATAAAGCTGCTGGAAGAACTTGCGTTGGAAAATGTGGGACCTGTCATAGTTGTCAATGACGGCTCTGACGAGGATACTTATGGTCATCTTTACGACGCTGCCAGGGAAAGGGGAGCTGTTGTCCTTGATCATGCTGTGAACATGGGAAAGGGAAGGGCTCTTAAAAGTGCGTTCAATTACTGCCTTGTCCAGTACAAGGATCTTATTGGCGTTGTGACTGCAGATTCAGACGGGCAGCACGCTGTTTCAGATATCAAAAAGATCAGGGAGGCGCTTTTGGAGGATCCTGATGCCCTGATCCTGGGAGTGAGGGATTTTGACCAGGCAGGGATCCCTGCCAGATCTGTTTTTGGGAACAAACTCACCAGCAGGGTCATGAAGTTCCTGGTAGGAATAGGTATAAGTGACACGCAGACCGGGCTTCGCGGAATCTCAGCTGATTTTATGAGATTTCTTTTGACTGAAAAGGGCGAGAGGTTCGAGTTTGAGACCAATATGCTCCTTGATACCAAAGAGCTTGGCATCAGGATAAAAGAGATACCCATAAGGACCATTTATTTAGAAGAAAACAAATCCAGTCACTTTAACCCCATCAAGGATTCTGCGAGGATATATGCAGTCTTTCTTAAGTTCCTCGTTTCCTCGCTATCCTCAAGTGTGGTGGACATTGTACTCTTTAGTATTTTTTGCGCAGTGTTTAAAAATGTGCCACTGGCAATTGGATATATCATGCTTTCAACTATCCTTGCCAGGATCATTTCAGCTGTGTACAACTTCCTTATAAATTACCGTGTGGTATTTCGCGGCAAAGGCAGCAAGGCAAGAGCAGCAGTCAGATATTTCCTTCTGGCAGTCTGCATCATGCTTCTTAGTGGTGTTCTGGTAAGCTTTTTCCATGGACTTGTCCCGGGAACTGCGGAAGCCCTTGTAAAGATCCCTGTGGACTGCCTTTTGTTCCTTCTTAGTTTCTTTATTCAAAGGGAAGTGGTATATAAATAAAAAATGTGTTGACGCAGCTAAAAGTCTATGATATATTGGACAAGCGACAAGAGATTTATGTCTTT
Organism: Butyrivibrio sp.; assembly: GCA_015056565.1. GTDB lineage: Bacteria > Bacillota > Clostridia > Lachnospirales > Lachnospiraceae > Butyrivibrio. Next base: position 1,286 of record SVGB01000021.1, on the reverse strand, counting down.
TTTTTATGCGCAAAAATGGACAATTTATTAACGCGCGGAGGTGAAATAATGCGTACAAGAATCACATTAGCATGCACAGATTGCAAGAATCGTAACTATGACACAACTAAGGATAAGAAGACACATCCTGATCGTGTAGAGATGAAGAAGTACTGCCCATTCTGCAAGAAGCATACATTACATAAGGAAACAAAGTAATCCGTCCTTATTAATAGAGGTAGATGATACATGGAAAAGATCAAAAGTTTCTTCACAGGTGTAAAAGCAGAGTTTGGAAAGATCATATGGCCTACAAAGGACGATGTTACCAAGCAGACAACAGCTGTTGTTGTGGTATCTGTTATTTGTTGCGCTCTGATCGCTGTATTGGACTATGCATTTGAATATGGAATGAATTTTGTAACTTCCATTTTCTAATTTAAAGGAGATAATATGTCAGAAGAAATGGAAAAGAATCTAGAGCAGGATGCTCTAAGTTCCGCCGAGACAGTATCTGATGAGGTATTATCAGATGCAGAGAATCTAGGCACTGATGCAGGAGCAGGCGCTGCCACTGAGAATGAGAATGCTCATTGGTACGTTGTTCATACTTATTCTGGATATGAGAACAAGGTTAAGGCCAATCTTGAGAAGACAATTGAGAACAGACATCTTCAGGACAAGATCCTTGAGGTAAGAGTTCCTCTTCAGGACGTTGTCGAGGTCAAGAATGGCGCAAGGAAGAATGTTCAGAGGAAGATGTTCCCTGGATATGTTCTTGTAAACATGGATATGAATGATGAGACCTGGTACGTTGTAAGAAACACAAGAGGCGTTACAGGTTTCGTAGGACCCGGATCCAAGCCGGTTCCACTTACTGATGCAGAGATCAAGCCACTTGGCATCAAGACAGATACAGTTTCTGTTAACTTTGGTGTGGGTGATGAGATTGCAGTTATCGCCGGTGTTTGGAAGGATACTGCCGGAGTTGTACAGAGAATGGATTTCGGAAAACAGACTGCTACTATCAATGTAGATCTGTTCGGAAGAGAGACACCTGTAGAGATTAGCTTTGCAGAAGTTCGCAAGATAGATTCATAAATTTGGTATTTATGCGCTTTTGCGCGTGAATATATAGCTCATTTTATGAGCATGTCACTGGAGTGGGAGTGGTACCTGGATTTCTCAGGAGGAATGCCACGCCAACCACATATTTTCAGGAGGTGCCAGAATGGCAAAGAAAGTCGAAGGATATATTAAGTTACAGATCCAGGCTGGTAAAGCAACACCAGCACCACCAGTTGGAC
>SVGB01000020.1 GCA_015056565.1 Butyrivibrio sp. | reverse complement strand
TCTGTGTAGTAGTAGATAGGGCAGATGCAACCTGTTGACATAAGAAGGTCCTCAGCTCTGTGCATAAGCTCATAGCGAGTCTTTACGTCTGTGCAGGTCTTGATGTCGCCAATAAGTACATCATATGTCTCTGACCATGTTCCGTTCTCAACCTTTGTGTCATAGCCAAGGTCTGTGAGGTCAAGTGAGTATGCAGCAACCTTAGCGTTGTCGCCCTTACCAAACTGAACATCGTTGTTACCTGACTGTGTTGTCCACATATCAAGGAATGAGATAGGATCGTTGTAGTCACCAAGCCAACCGTTACGAGCGATTGAGTAGTTACCAGCCTTACGTGTATCAAGGAATGTAGCCCACTCCTGGTTCTCAAGGTTCATTGTGATGCCGATACCAGCGAATGTTGACTGAATAGCCTCACCAATTGCCTTGTGACCCTCAGATGTGTTGTAGAGGTATACAAGACTTGGGAAGTCTGTGAACTGCTGTGTAGCCTCATCAAATGTGTAGTACTTCTTAAGAGTATCAAGTGCTGCGTTCCAGTTAGCCTCGTAAGCTGCCTCAGATACATCATAGTATCCAGCGAAGCTGCTGCTTGGGCCAGCGTTCTCATAGAACTGTGATCCGTCAGCATCTGTAAGACCCATAGCTACGAATGAAGAAGCAGGAACCTGTCCGCCCTGTGCGATATCGTTAACGATGTAGTTTCTGTCGATAAGAAGTGCAAGTGCGTTACGGATCTCGTTCTCTGCGTTAGCCTTGTCAGCACCTGTAAGTGTGCTGGAAGCAGGAAGGATCTCTTCGTTGATGTTCCAGCATACATAGTATGTACCAAGCTGACCAGCTGTTACGAACTCATCAGGATATGTCTCCTTAAGAGAAGCAATCTCGTTTGTAGGAACATCATCGATCATCTGCCAGTCACCATTCTCGAAGTTAGCGAGCTGGTTGTTAGCATCATCTGAAAGATAGAAGTTGATCTGGTTCATTGTTACCTTGTCAGCATCAACAAAGTTCTCATTCTTTGTAAGAGTGATAACTGAGTTGTGATCCCATGCTGTCATTGTGTAAGCACCATTGTTTACATATGTTGAAGGATCTGTAGCCCATGCTTCGTTAGAAACAACATCCTCACGTACAGGCATGTATGTAGGGAATGCAAGGAGCTCATTCCAGTAAGCAATAGAGTTTACAAGTGTTACTTCAAGAGTCTTGTCGTCAATAGCTGTTACATTGAGCTTCTCGTCGCCTGTAGCGCCATCAGCCCAGATGTCTGCATATCCGTCAACAACTTCAAACATGTAACCATAGTCAGCAGCAAGAGCCTGGCTTGCAGCACGGTTCCATGCAAATACGAAATCACCTGCAGTTACAGGCTGGCCATCTGACCATGTAAGACCATCCTTAAGTGTGTAGGTGTAAGTTACTGTTCCATCCTCGTTTTCAACACCCTCAACGAGTTCCTGAGCACAGTCTGGCTGAAGCTCAAGGTTACCATTTGCATCAAGTCCCCACTTAGCAAGACCTGAGAAAAGGTGGTTGATCATTGTAGCACCATCTACTGCAGAGTTAAGTGCTGGATCAAGTGATGCAGGCTCAGAAGCAAGACAAACGTTAATTACCTGCTCGCCTACTGGCTCAGCTGCTGGTGCATCTGCGTTTGCGCTATCAGCTGGTGCTGACTCTGTAGTCTGTGTATCAGCTGGAGCTGTCTCAGTGCTTGTGCCTGACTGTCCGCAAGCTGCAAGGCTGAGAACCATGCATGATGCAAGTACCAAAGAAACTAACTTCTTTTTCATAATTTTCCTCCTTATTATGAATGTTTTTTATATCATAAACATGATACACATCAGCATATCACGTGTATGAATCAATTGATCTCTGCCACATGGTGGCAAGCAACAAAGTGGCCCTTTGAAACCTCTTTGAACTCTGGCATGCTTTCTGCGCAATCGCCCTTACAATAAGCACATCTTGTTCTGAAAGGACATCCTGAAGGCGCATTCAGAGGACTAGGAATGTCACCTGATAAAACAATCCTCTGATTTGCTCTTGCAATCTTAGGGTCTGGTACAGGAACTGCAGAAAGTAATGACTTACTGTATGGATGAAGTGGATTGTTGTAGATCTCATCTGCATCAGCCAGCTCTACCATCTTGCCAAGGTACATAACTGCTATTCTGTTACTGATATGTCTTACTACTAAAAGGTCGTGAGCAATAAAGAGATATGTAAGTCCAAGTCTCTCCTGAAGCTCATCGAACATATTGATAACCTGCGCCTGGATTGAAACATCAAGAGCAGATACAGGTTCATCACATACTATAAACTCAGGGTTGACAGCAAGGCTTCTTGCGATACCTATTCTCTGTCTCTGCCCGCCAGAGAACTCATGAGCATATCTTGATGCGTGCTCTGAGTTAAGTCCGACATACCCCATAAGTTCAAGGATTCTTTCTCTTCTCTGCTCTTTGGTTGTATAAAGGCCATGTACATCCAAAGGCTCAGCAATGATATCTGAGACTGTCATTCTGGGATTTAAGGATGAATATGGATCCTGGAAAACCATTGTTGCTTTCTTACGGAATTCCTTGATATCTTCCTTGGTCTTTATAAGCTTGCCATCGTACCAGATCTCACCACCAGTTGGCTTGTAGAGATTTAAGATCGTACGTCCAACAGTGGTCTTACCACAGCCTGACTCTCCTACAAGTCCCAGAGTCTCTCCCTTTTTAATAGAAAAAGACACATCATCTACAGCCTTAAGTGGCTTGGTCTTAAAGAAGCCAACGTTTACATTGAAGTATTCCTTGAGATGTTTGATGTCCACAAGGTTTTTCTGTGTTAAAATATCGCTCATTACTGTTCACCGCCTTCCATCAGCTTCTTGACATTCATCCAGCAGCCTGCAGCATGATCATCATTGATCTGCATGCGCTCTGCTCTCTCGCGAAGGCAGATCTTCATTGCATTGTCACATCTTGGTGCAAAAGGACATCCCTTTGGCATATTGAGAAGGTCAATAGGAGTACCCGAAATAGGTTCAAGTTTCTTGCCCTCTCTTCCCTCTGTAGGAATTGAACGAAGGAGTCCCTTTGTATATTCATGGCAGGGATTGTAGAATATCTCATCAGCAGTTCCCTGCTCGCAGATTGAACCTGCGTACATTACGATAACTTCGTCACACATCTGGGCCACAACACCAAGGTCATGAGTGATCATGATGATAGCCATTCCAAGTTCTTTCTGAAGGGACTTCATAAGATCAAGGATCTGTGCCTGGATTGTAACATCCAAAGCGGTTGTAGGCTCATCAGCGATGAGGATGTCTGGCTCACACGCAAGAGCCATAGCGATCATAACCCTCTGTCTCATACCACCTGAGAACTCATGTGGATACTGGTTCATTCTCTTTTCAGGCTCATTGACATTAACGAGCTTGAGCATCTCAATGGCACGCTCTTTTGCCTGCTCTTTATTTCTGTCTGTATGAAGGAGAATTGCCTCCATCAGCTGATGGCCGATTGTATATGTAGGGTTAAGGCTGGTCATAGGATCCTGAAAGATAATAGACACCTTATTTCCACGGACTGTCTTCATTACCTTCTCTCCAGAACCAACAAGTTCCTGTCCATCAAGTTTGATGGAACCTGAAACTATCTGTCCAGTACCTGCCAGGATCTGCATTATAGAATATGCTGTAACTGACTTACCACTACCTGACTCTCCAACAATTCCAAGGACCTTACCCCTGTCCAGGTTGAAGGATATTCCATTAACTGCCTTGACCTCACCTGCATCAGTAAAGAATGAGGTATGCAGATCTCTTACTTCAAGTAAACTCATTTTAAAGCCTCCGATATGTTATAGAATTTCTCAACTGAAATTCTCTATACGCTAAAACGCTATTTATTATGTATCCAGCTTAGGATCAAACGCATCACGAAGTCCGTCACCAAAAAGGTTAAGTGAAAGAACTATCAGTGAAATAACGATTGCCGGAATGACCAGCCTGTAAGGATATGATGAAATACCATTAAGCGCATCGGATGCCAGTGAACCAAGTGATGGCATAGGAGCATTTACACCAAGTCCAAGGAATGAAAGGTAGCTCTCAGTAAAGATAGCACTAGGAATCTGAAGTGCAGTTGAAATGATAATGACTGAGAAGCAGTTTGGGATCAGATGCTTTAAGATGATCCATTTGCCCTTAGCTCCAGCAGCCTCAGCAGCAAGTACATACTCCTGCTCACGAAGTGACAATATCTGTCCTCTTATGAGTCTTGCCATTGAAACCCAGTAAAGTACACCAAAGACTATGAACAAACTGATAATATTGGATCCGATCTTGGATAGTACCGTTCCGTCCAGGGCTCCTTCCATAACAACCTTAAGAACTGATGAAAGAAGGATGACCATGAGCATATCCGGAAGCGAGTAGATGATATCAACTATTCGCATTATCACAAGGTCCACAGTTCCTCCTGCGTAACCCGCCACAGAGCCAATTGTCATACCTATAATAAGAACGATGATGCTGGCAAAGAAACCAACTGCAAGAGAAATACGTGTTCCGTAAACCACACGGATAAAGTAATCTCTTCCCTGAGAATCAGTTCCAAACACGTGAGGGATAACACTCTCTCCAGCTTCCATTCTCTTTATCTCAGATCTTCCATATTCAAAAGGCCTAAGATCTTTAAAACTATTATCAACTGGCTTACCTGGTGTCATTCCAAGCATCTGGTCGTATGAGTATGGCCAGAACATAGGAACAAAGATAGCTGCCAGCGTGATGATCACTATAATAAAGAAACAAACTGTTGCGACCTTGTTCTTGAGAAGTCTCTTAACAGAATCCTTAAAGAATGTTGATGATGGTCGCATCTGTACCATATATTCTTTTTCAGCCTCGGTAGCAGGAATGAAATCATCCATATTTACCTGGGCGCTGAGCTTTGAAATATCCATTTTATTTCTCCTATACTTTTATTTCAGGTTAATTACTTATTCTAATGTGATTCTCGGATCAACTACCTTGTACATGATGTCACCAACAAGGTTCATGATAACGATCAGTGTTGCAAGAACAATGGTTGTTCCCATAACAAGAGGATAATCACGACCTGTGATGCTGTTTACGAAGGCACGTCCGATTCCTGGAACCGCAAAGATCTGCTCTACTACGAGGGATCCTGTAACGATACCTGCAAGCATAGGTCCGAAATATGTGATAACTGGAATAAGTGAATTCTTAAGAGCATGTCCAAAGATGATCTTAACACCGGATACACCCTTGGCCTTGGCAGTTCTGATGTAGTCCTGACCAAGTACTTCCAGCATTGAAGATCTTGTAAGTCTTGTAATATATGCCATTGGATAAAGTGACAATGTAATTACAGGAAGGACAAGTCCATTTTTTGAAGCTCCATTTGCAGGGAACCACTTTAGATTTATGGCAAAAGCAATAAGAAGAAGTGAGCCCATGATAAATGAAGGCATAGATACAAATGCAGTTGTAATGATCATGATGATCCTGTCGATCAGCTTATTTCTGCGAAGTGCTGCCACTGATCCAAGGATAACACCAAAGATAAGTGCTATTACTGCAGCAATAAGTCCAAGCTTGGCAGAAGTCTTCATTCCATCAAGGATGATGTCGTTGACATTTCTACCTCTCTGCTTAAGTGAAGGACCAAAATCGAATCTGGTAACGATATCTCCCAGATATGTAATGTACTGTACACCAAGAGGCTTGTCCAAACCATACTTGGCTTCCATGGCTGCCATGACAGATTCGCTTACTGCCTTTTCACCAGTGAATGGTCCGCCTGGAACAGCGTGCATTACAAAGAAAGTGACTGTAATAACCACCCAAATCGTAACAATTGCAAGGAGGATCCTCTTTACAATGTACATCAAAGTCTTAGTATTCATAGCGTCTCCAACCCATTTCTAAAAATCTTAGGTCTTGCATATTCATCCCCACAAAGCGTTAATGCTTTGCCGCGTTAAATTATTAAGTTATAACATAAAAAATGCAATTACGCACAATCTCTGTACGTCATTGCACCTGAAGATCAACTTCTATTATGCAAGCCTTGTTTAGTTTAGAATTTATCTTACATTATGTCAAGTATTGGACAATAAAATCGCTCTAATTGATTAATATAGATCAAGGATTCACCACTAAAAGACACATGTCTTTGTGACACGGACACATTCCATCATTATGTTTTTTACAATTATTTAGTATGAAAGCATAAAAAGTGCAAAAAAAAGATGCCAGCGTACTAATGATATACGCAGGCATCCTTTTATATTAATCCTCCCATTTTACATGAATACATTGAGCTTTTGCTGCTCTTCATCTTCCATCTGTTTTTTCTGGAGAGTATTCTGATATGTTTCCAGCGCTTGCTGGGTCTTCATCTTCTGATATGCTTCTATGCTGCTATTCTCTTCCTTGTCCATCTGATATCCATTGAGTTCAAGAGCTGCATGTGAATTGTAGGTAAGAGCATGCTCTACGCCATTGCTCTCTGCTCCAATGTTTGTCCTTGAACCGGTAACCTTTTCAAGAGCCTTGTCTATATCTGTCATGTCAAAGTCTTTGGTAACGTCATAGCCTTCGATTCCAAGTGCTCTGAGAGTTGAATCTGTTGTAGACACCTGTTTCTCATTGCCATTGCCATCTGTTGCTACAGAAAGCTTGTTATCACCATTAAGGAGCTGCTTTTCATTAAAGGTTGTGTTGCCAGCAATATCCTCAATGCCTTCCATATATTCTTTTATCTGATCCTGGATGGACTGCTTGTCATCATCTGACAAGGTTCCGTTCATAGCCTTTACAGAAAGCTCTTTGATAGACTGAAGATAGTCTGTAACCTGATCAAGTGCTCCATCCTCGATCTTAAGAAGTGATTCTCCATCTTTAAGATTCTCTGCTCCCTGATCAAGACCTCTAACCTGAGACTCTGTCTTTTCCTGTATAGCAAGCCCTGCTGCATCCTCTGATGCCTTAGTTATCTGTCCGCCATTTGTTATAGTTGAATATGCTGAATAATCATTATAGCCTGAAGAAATAGCACCTATACTACTCATAGTCTGCCTCCTTGCGAGAAAAACGAAAAACTACATCTATCTAAGCCTATAGTATTAACATCTTTTCGAAAAATCCATAGAAAATCCATCTTTTTTACGTCGAAATGAAACCAAGTTTCAGATCAGAATAAGCCTTTTAGTAATTAAATCTCCCTGCATTTCTTTTGTTTATTAAGTTTGTATTTATTTTAGAATAGATTATATTTCTTTTAGAGTTCTGACATAATTTGGCAAAATATTCCGTTTAATATAATACTCATCAGAAGACAAAAACTTCTGAACCCCCAACAATACTTTTTTTCATACACGGGTTGTCTGGTTCCCCACCCGACAACCCCTCCTCCCAAAAAAATACCACCTGCAACAGCAGGTGGTTTTCTTGTGTTCATCTTATTGTCAGATCCTTACTTCTCCCTCGTGGGTAAGAAGAGATACATTCACTACAGTCTCCAGTTCATTAAGGCTTCCTATAAGCTCTTTTTCTGAGGATGTTGCTACTTCAACTATCATATCAAGGCCGCTCTTTTTGAGGTTTCTGGATTTGATCCTGTAGCCCTTTGAATTATCTGCAATTCTCTTAACTATCTCTTCCTCTGAATCTGCATCCTTACTATTTACCACAAGCACATATGGCTTTTTATTGATAGGGATAAGCTCAAGGATAAGAATACCTGCTGTCACAAGAAGAGCCACAACCACTGCAAGCTCAAAAAGTCCTGCGCCGCATATTATGCCCTCCCCAATGGACCAGAATAAAAAGAGCAGGTCCATGGTATCCTTGATGGCAGTTCTGAATCTTACGATTGAAAGAGCGCCGACCATACCAAGGGAAATAACGATACTTGACTGCATAGCAAGAATGATACCTGCTGTAACCACTGAGATCATTGCCATTGCAATGTGGAAGCTCCTGTTGTAAAGAGAAGTCTTATTTATAAGCCTGTAGATAAAAAACAGGTAAAGTCCTATACAGAATGTAAAAGCAAGCACAGCCACTGTCTGGCTTACAGGGATATCGTTTGCTGTAAATCCCTCAAATATTGATTTTTTAAGCGCGTCCTGAAAACTCATAATAATTCTCCAATCTGTTCATAATTTCTTCTTGCCATAGTATATTTTGAAAAGGCTGTTCTCTGAAGTGTTCCAGTTTCTAATATCTGCTGGATATATTCAGGTAAAAACTCGTCATATTTAACTTCCAGTATGTGAGCACCAGGCTCAAGAACCGGTCTTGTATAAACATCCTCTTCAAAGAATCTGTCCACATACTCTGATGCACCGATATTCTTGTCAAAGGTGATCCTCACATTTCCAACCTTCTCAACAAAAGCCTGTCTCTCGTACTCAACGATAGTCACAGGGTGCAGCAAAGACGTATTCATCTTAGCATAGAGCTTTTTGAAAAGAAATCCGTTTTCATTAAGAAGACAGGAAGAGTTTAGTGGAGCCCTTTCTGCACTGCATCCATCCTGCAAAAGAGTCTTGACCATATCCTTACTGATAACAACCGATTCCTTGTGGGTCAGACCACTTTTCTTGCTCTTTTCTTCAAGCCTTATGAAGCTGTCATCTCTTTCGTAGGTGCGGATCCTGAACTTTTCTCTCTCATCAACACCAGCCTCATTTTCCAAAAGAGCGCTGTCAGTATCATCATCAAAATAAACACTTCGAATAAGATATCCGCCATCAATACTATGCTCATCATAGTCCATTATCTCTTTTAGCCGGCTTGTCAGATATGCAATTTGATCTTCATATATAAAATACTTATCTTCTACTCTGTAATACATCTATGATCTACTCTTTGTTAAGGAACTCTATCCTTTGTCTTATGAAAGCCTTGAGATCCTCATACTCCTTGGGATCTCCAGCCGCATAGCCATTCTCCGCATACATATCTTTCCAGCGGATACTGTCCATTTTAGCTGAAGCCATAAGCTCTTTTTCATAGGCATCTATGCCTTCCTCTACGAGATACTCCATAAAAGGCCTTGCAGTGCTGTTGTAATACCCCTTAACTGCGCCTATAAAGTCCTCGTTCTGAGCAAGCTTTTTATAGTATATACTAGAATGCTCGGAAAGGTAAAGCTTTGTTATACCTGTGGCATCTTCGTCGTGATACTCCATCCAGTCAAGATAGTTGCCAAGGCTCATATCAAAATCCCAGCCAGGGCCTGCATAGAGCTTACCATCCACCAGGTCAGAATCCTTATAATAGTAACAGCTGCTGACTCCGCCATCGTAGTTTTTGATCACCTCTTCCACAAGGTATCTCTTGGCAAAAGAGTCTATATCAACGATGTTTCCCAAAGGCTCCTGTCCCAGTATCTCTTTTTCTGCCTGCTCAAAAAACTCAGAAATGTAATTTATCTCATTTACGCTGCAGTACTGGGGCGAAGTCACTATAAAATGCTCATCATTACTGGTGATGAAACCATTTTTTATTTCCCCGTACTCAAGCTTGTATCGATCGCCAAATTCTCTTTCTACCAGGTATCCGCCAGTGATATCAGATGTACCGTCAGGTATGTTCCATCCTTTGACCTGCGACGTCTCATAAGGGATCAGTGCATCACTGTTTAGCTTGGCAAGGATCTTGCTCTGACTTATATCGATATCTGTAATATTGACTCTGTCAGTGCCAATTTCAATACTGGGGCAAAGATAGTAATTGCCCATGTAATCCCCGTTGATATAAAGATCCACAAATCTGCCGTTTCCGGCAAAAGGCACTCCTACTGCCTCTTCCAAGTCCCTTGCGATGGCATTTCTTATCAGAGTTGCATCTGATGCATTGGCAATAAAAGCATAATCCTTGCCATTTCCCAGCCCAAGTACAGACGCATCTTTTTCAAGCTTTATTTTAAAGGGCTTTTTATCCCAGTTATTCCAGGAGTAGTTGCCCCTTCCCTTGATATACTCAAGTCCCAGACTAAGGCTTTCATTTCCGTCCTTATCAAAAACAGTGATCCTGCCTGATTCCTTGTAATCCTTGTCAGATAAGATCCGGTCAAGACTTTTAGACTTTGTTTTCAAAAAGACAGATGGGATATTCTCTGATCTAAGGTACTTGATATCATGCTTTTTAGCTTCATAAGAAAGCTTCAAGTCATCTTCATTTAAGAATGAAGGTAAAAAGAAATAGTACTCCCCTTCACTTTCAAATGCATTTATCTTGTACTTGCCAAAACTGGCATACATAAAGTCTGTCACATCCATGCCCCTGGACTTTAAATCCCTTGCAGTGATAAATGCCACAAAGAAAATGCAAATAAGGATCACTGCGGCATAAAGACAAAGGCGAATCTTCTTTTTCATAGCTGCCTCCTGTCAAGTACTGCCACAAGAATAAAGCCAAGGATTCCAAAGATCGTGATAATGCTTCCCAAAACAATTCCCCTTGGAACAAAACTCATTTCAACAATATGGCTTTCGCCGCTTTGGCCTGTTGGCACATACATAAAGCAGTCATATACAGAAAATGGAGCTACTTTTTTACCATCAACCTTTATATTCCAGCCGTCTTCATAGGGGATAGTCAAAAGAATCCCATCGCAGTCCCCGCTCTCCACCTTAAGGCGTGAAGAACTTAGCCTTGTAACAAGGCAGCTCATAGCCATGGCATCATTATATGCACTTTCAAGAGCGCTTATATCCTCAGTTACAAAAACAGCTTCTCCGAAATCATCATTCTCATTCTCAGCAAAAACAGTAGCAGTAAAGCTCTCACCTTTATTTCTGTAACCCAGATTCAGTACCTTGGTACAGGAAAGATTGCCATAGCTTGATAAAAACTCATCGTCAATATATATGGACAGACCTTCCCCTGCCCCGATCAGCCCATCAAGATAGAGGTACATCTCCCCATCTTTTGCCGGTGTTACCTCAAAGATTTTTTTGAACCTGCCATCAGTTTTAAGCAGTTCTCCCCCGGAAACATCTGCATTTACAAATATATTCTGCGTCTTGCCTGTTATCCTTGTGTATACATCCTCCTGAAGCGCAAATGGATCAAGTCTTGGGACATGAGGCATAGAAGGGTCAGGCTGTGGGCTTTTTGTATCAGCTACTTTTTCAAGATTAAAATCTCTGGTCCCAACAGCTATTGAAAGGGCATATGGATTGTAGTAGCTACTTCTTGCCCCCTCTTGAAACAACTGATAATTCTCATGGACGGGTACATTTCCATCTCCAATCAGATACTTGATCCCCAAAAGAGAATCCGCAGTCTCCGTGTTGTCATGACCGTAGCTTGTGTAGAGGCCATCGTCATTATAGCCTAGTCTCTGCAGAAAATACCTGGCATAGATAAGCCCGGCAGAACTGTAATGAGTGATCCCATTAAAGTCGTACTGAAGCGCATCATTCTGCTGTCTGGGAACGAGGTTTTCCATTCTGTAAAAATATCTGTCATTTCCGCAAACATTTAAGACAGCCTCTTTGTTGTCCCTGACAGTCCTTGAATACTCCGCAGCACTCTCGCATTTAAGAGCCTGATAGCCGTAGGTATAGTAAGCATTTTCTGTAAGATCAAGGATATTTATCAAAAGAAATAACGGCAAGATAGCTGCTACAGCCTTTGCCTTATTCTTTCCTGAATTAAACAGTATGAATACACCTGCCAGATACAAAATGATAAGCGCAAGATTTGCAATTATTGTCTTATTGGAAATGTGATCATAGCCGCCTCTTCTTATGAGGAAAAGACCTATGAGCATTATAAGCAGCGTGATCCCGGGAATAATAATTCCCTTTTCTTTTTCGATCAATAAAAGAGCTCTCACAGCGCACAGAATAACTATAAACACAAAGAAGAACGCCTGCCTGTATGGGTGCCCTGAAGGCTCCATTCCTGCATGCCATACGATGTTTATCATATCGATTCCCATGGACAGCGACATGATAACTAAAAGCGCCAACATACTGATGCGCTCTCTTAGAGAAATCTCTTTTGAAAGAAAATAGATTATAAGAAATGCCACCAGCAAAACGCCGCAGAAAAGCTGGGGATATCCAAATCTTGGCTCAATTTCATCATAAGCAAGAGTTGGAAGCTTGGACAACAGGTCCACCAGTGACAGGTTGTTATTTTTTAGTTTCATCCCAAGCAGGGTTATATCCTTGGGGCTATCCATGAGCTCCAAGAACGTAGGAATCATAAGAAATGCTGATATAGCCCCAGCTATAGCTGATGAATAGACTACCCTGACAATACATATTATGGGCTTTTTAAGACCCAGAACCACTATGCGGCTTATGGTCCACAGCGCGGTAAATATCACAACCTGATAGGTTATGTAATAGTTTAGAAGGGCCATGGCAGCCAGAACTATGATAAATGGTGCTCTCTCTTTTTTCACAAGGAGCTTTTCAAGAAAATAGATATACAGTGGCAACAGCATTACAACATCTATCCACATCAGATTCATGCTGTGGGCAAAAAGAAATCCTGAAAAAGCCCATGAAACTGAGCCAATGTATATAGATGCGCTCGTAATGTCAGTTGCAGAAACTCTCTTTGAAATCCCAAAGGCTTTCTGAAGCGTAAAATCCATGATAAAGGCTGCCAGCATGAGCTTTATGCCAATTATAAAGGTAATGCCAACATACATCCTGTCTTGACTAAACAGAGAGAGGATCAAAATAAACGGACTTGTCAGATAATAGGCATAAAATCCAATGGTTCCTGAACCAAGGGTGGTCGCAAAAGAATAGAAAATGTTGTTTTTGCCCCTTAGGATCGTTCTGTAATAGGCATAGTAATCAGCATACTGCCTCTTTAGGTCATACATCAAAAAAGTCTTATCACCAAAAAGCGCAATATGAGCTGCTGCAAGCACTAAAAAAAACATCGCCAGTATAAAAACAGCTGAAATAAGGCAATGCACAATATTAACTTTTTTATTCATATTATCTTCTGTAAACATACAGGATATATTTTACCATGAAGATCAGCCAATAAAAAAGAGCCGGAGAAAGATATTTCTCCGACTCTGAAAGTCTGAATATATCAGTGAAGTCTTACAACCACACCATCTTCTGTTCCAGCAACGATGTTGCTCTGCTGTCCGCTCAAGTCCTTACCTACGAAGTACTGGTACTCATGAAGGAGCTGGTCCTTCTGCATACCTGAGATTGCCTGTTTCATATCTCTTGATGCAAGTCCCATATCTCCAAATAGATCAATTGAGTTGCCATCATACTGTCCAAAGGATATAGCGACATTCTCTATGGATGCGTTTTCCCTGGATGGTACTTCTACAGTAAGATCTAAACTATTCTTTTTTTCTTCAGGTTTTTGCTGCTGCTCGCTGGAAGTCTTGACATCCTGAGTTTCTGCCGGATTCTGTCTTACCTGTGAGTTATCAGTAGCAGAGGGAATATTATACGCATTGTAATTCGAGATATAACCATTAAGTCCGTTCAACGCCATATCTTATTCCTCCTTTCTCTTCTACCATTGTGGCTCACAAAGTATTTCGGCATCTTATAACAATATATTTACAACATTATAATAAAAAAATCCTAAAAATCCTATAAACAATGAAGAATTAATTCATTATTCCTGCTGCTTTTAAAAGGTTCTTGGTATATTCAGCCTGGGGATTTCTGTAAAGTTCCCTTGTCTGGCCATATTCTACCACCCTGCCGTCCTTCATGATCATAACATGGTCACTGATCTTATAGACCACTCTCAGGTCATGGGATATAAATATGATAGAAATTCCGTGCTTTCTATGTAAGTTTTCAAGGAGCTCTAATATCTGCGCCTGAATAGTGACGTCAAGAGCAGAAACCGGCTCATCTGCTATGAGGAGCTTAGGGGATCTCATAAGAGCAATTCCAATGCACACCCTCTGCCTCTGACCGCCTGAAAGCTGCGCAGGATATCTGTCAAGTATACTGACCGGAAGCTCTATCTCTTCAAGGGTCTGAAGGACCCTCTTTTCCATCTCGTCCTTAGTCCAGTTCCTTGTCTTATCGACTCTTAAGGGTTCCTCTAAAAGCCAGCCTATCTTCTTAGCCGGGTTAAGAGAACTGTATGGATCCTGGAAAACCATCTGGGGTCTTTCGTACTTCTGCCAGATAGTCCCAGTATAGTCTTTATTGATGCCCACAATTGCCCTTGCCAAGGTAGACTTGCCACTTCCTGACTCACCAGCTATTGCCAGCACCTCTCCCTCCTCCATGTTAACTGATACATTAAAGAGAGCCTGGATCTTCTTATTCTTTTTGGAAAAGAGCTTTCTCTTTCTGTTCTTATAAAAAACAGATAGATCAGCCACTTTTAAAACATCTCTGTCACTCATGGTTTTCATCCCTTGAAAGATCGATCCTTGGTATCGCTGCTATAAGCTTTTTTGTATAAGGATCTCTTGGTCTTGTGAAAATATCACTGGTTCTACCAGACTCTACTATCTTGCCTTCCTGCATTACAATGACTCTTTGGCATAGCTGATTAACAAGGCTAAGGTCGTGGGATATAAAAATAATGGAAGTTTTTCTTTCTTTGTTGAGCTTTTTCAGAAGGTCAACGATCTGGGCCTGTACCGTCACATCCAAAGCCGTTGTCGGTTCATCTGCAATAAGTATCTTGGGATCTCCGATCATGGCTGCTGCGATCATGACTCTCTGTCTCATTCCACCAGAAAGCTCATGAGGATACATGCAGTAAACATCCTCAGCATTTTCAAGGCCCACAGATCTTAGCATCTCTATAGCCATAGTCTTCCTGGCATCCTTTGACACCTCAGGATGATGAATGAAAAGAGGCTCTTCCACCTGCCATCCAATCCTCTTAACAGGATTAAGGCTTGTCATAGGCTCCTGGAAGATGATGGATATCTCATCCCCCTGGTAGGACCTTAGAGTTTTTCTGTCACAGGTCAGAAGGTCGTTTCCATCAAACATTATCCGTCCACTCTTTTTAAGGCTCTTTCTGTTAAGGAGACCTGCTATGGCAAGAGCGCTCATGCTCTTTCCAGAGCCTGACTCTCCAACTATCCCGACGATCTCACCCTTTCCAAGCATCAGGTCAAAATCCTCAACTGCCACAAAAGGAGTATCAGAGTCATGGAATTCAATATGAAGATCAGTTACATCGAGTATTATTTCCATCTGCTGATCCCCTCTCCTAAAAATGCAAATCCAAGTACCATAAGAACTATAACTGCACCTGGGAAAAGAACGTAGCTAGGCATAGTAAACATATATTGCTGGGCGTCAGAAAGCATTTTCCCAAGGCTTGCGTAGGGCGGCTGAGAGCCAACTCCAAGGTAACTAAGACCAGCTTCTGCCAGAACCGCATTATTAAATCCGATCATTATTGAAGACGCCAGAACGCCTTTTATATTTGGAACAATATGGACAAAGATCATACGGAAATCAGACACGCCCTGAAGTCTGGCATTCTCCACATAGTCCATATTTTTACATCTAAGCACTTCTCCCCTCACAATTCTGGCAAAGCTTGGTACAAAAGCTATTCCCAGAGAAACAAGAAGCTGTATCCAGCCTGTACCAAACACGCTGACAATGACAAGTGCAAGCAAAATACTTGGAAATGCAAACAACGCATCAATGATACGCATCATCACTTCATCAAGCATTCCGCCAAAATAGCCTGTCAGAGCGCCAATGATAGTCCCCACACCTGCTCCTATTGCAACTGTGCCAATAGCAATAAGTAGTGTTATCCTGCTTCCATACATAACGCGGCTGAAAATGTCTCGTCCCATGTTGTCAGTTCCCATTATGTGCCTGAGGGATACTCCCTTTAGCTTCTCTGAAGCACTCATAGCTGTGGGCTCATATGGAGTCCAAAAGATCCCCACAATAGTCATAAGAAGTATCAGGCCTGTTATTATCAGCCCTGCGAGAAGGTATGGATTGCTTTTTATATTTCTTTTTAAGTCGTATCTTGCCTTACTCATCCTCAAGTCCTATCCTTGGATCCACAATTCTGTAAATTACATCAACCAGGAAATTGACCACGATGACGATCATGGCAATTCCCATAATGATAGCTTCTACAACAGGATAATCCCTGTTGCTGATGCTGGTAAGAAGTATCCTGCTTATGCCAGGGATACTAAATACCTGTTCAATAACTATACTTCCTGCGATCATATCTGCAAGGGCCATTCCAAGAAATGTAATGACGGGGATAATGGCATTTTTAAGAATATGCCTATACAGCACACCGTTTGTGTTATTCCCCCTTGAATAAGCAGTTCTTGCATAGTCCTTAAGTGACTCATCAATAAGGCTGCCCCTTAGCATCTTTACTGTCATAGCAATCTTAGGAAGAGCTATCGCCACTGCAGGGAAGATGAGATATCTGACAAACTTCCCAAAATTCACAGTGTAGTTGACAAATCCTCCCGGAGTAAAGAGCCTTAGGATCATTCCGAAGATAAACGTGATAAGGATTCCGGAAAAGAAAGGTGGAATAGCCATTATAACCTGGTTTATCACCGTTATGCTCCTGTCCAGAAGCCCATTCTCATGCTTGGCTGTAATAATGCCAAGAGGGATTGAAACCATGACAGTCATCAGGAAGGCCATGATGCCCATAGTCAGCGTTATTGGGATCTTGCTTGAGATCATGCTGCCTACAGGGACCTTATAGTTATAGGAAGTACCAAAATCCCCTCTGATAAAATTCAGAAACCATCTTGCATAGCGAATAAGAACAGGGTCATTAAGTCCCATTTCTGCTCTCACCTGTTCAACCAGTTCAGGGGAAGCCTCCGTTCCCAGCATTTTAAGGGCCGGATCCCCTGGAATAATATTAAAGGCGAGGAACACACATAAAGAAACTACCAGTAATGTGGCTACCATCATGCCAAACTTTTTAATGATATATTTCATATATGTGTACCTCGCCTTAGGTTTGTCCTACTTTTTTAATTATTCAGTGACAGGTTTGATCTTACTGATGTCCTGAACATAAAGAGGATAGAAAACATATCCTGTATATTTTTTGTTAAGAGCAACAAATTCAGGAAGATCCTGGATGTATACGCTTGCTGCCTCTTCTGAGAGGATCCTCTCACACTCTTTGTAGTACTCAGTCTTAGCACTGTCATCTGAGGTATTCTGTGCATTTGCATAGGCCTCATCGTAAGCAGCGCTGTTAAAGTTAGTAAAGTTCCTGCCTGCATCTGATACGTATCTTGCAAGAAGTGAGGAAGCTGCAAGAGTTGATGCATCTACGCCTACTACAGTTGACTGATACTTCCTGTCTGAGTAAACATCTGAGATCCATGAGTTCCACTCAATCTCCTGGATGTCAGCCTTAACGCCGATGTTCTTGAGCTGTTCTGAAAGAACCTGTGCAGTGTCAACATGCTGTGTGTAGTTAGATGGAACAGTTATTGTAAATTCAAATCCATCTGGATAACCTGCCTCTGCAAGGAGCTCTTTTGCCTTGTCATAGTCAGTGTTGTAAGTATCATTGAGCTCAGGAAGGAAATACTTGCTAAATGAAGGGAACATAGCACTTCCAATCTCTGTGCCTGCACCATCTGATACGTAATCCATGATCTCCTGAGGGTTTATAGCGTAGCAGAGAGCCTGACGAACTCTTACATCATCAAAAGGCTTCTCAGCATTGTTAAGGTAAAGAGCCTGTACAAGGTTCATTGTACCTTCATAAACCTCAAAGTCCTCGCTCAGCTGTGCTACCTGTGTGCTTGTGATACGTGGATACATATCTATGGATCCACCATTAAGGTCCATAACTACAGCATCTGAATTGGCCTCGATCTTGAACACTACATCCTTGATATATGCCTTTTCTCCCCAATAATCATCAAATCTTGTCATGATGAAGTTCTCCTGAGGTGAGCTTGATACAAACTTGTATGGGCCTGTACCGATAACATTAGTTGCAGGATCTGTGTTAGATGCAGGAAGGATAGCTACTGTAAGCTGTGAAAGGAAATCAGAATCCCCTTCCTTAAGCACTATTTCTACGTGCTTGTCATCTACGATATTTACGCTGTCAATGTTGGAATAAGATGAGATAAGGGGCTCACTGCCATCAGTGCCCGCATTACGTTCAATAGAATACTTGATATCCTCTACTGTAACGGCGCTTCCATCGTGGAACTTGATCCCATCTCTCAAGGTAAAGGTATAAACCTTGTTGTCATCTGAAACCGTGAACTCACTTGCTACAGCAGGGTTAAGATTACCGTTCTCATCAGGCTTAACAAGCCCTTCGAACAAATTAAAAAGAACCTCCTTAGTTCCTGCCCCTGTCGCATAATGGGGGTCAAGACCATCAATATCCTGAGGTATTCCGATAGTAATCTTAGAAGAATCATCTCCTGCTGTCTTGTCGCTTGAGCATCCACTCAATGCAATAGCCAGTGTCGTTAACACGATTGCAAATGCTCCTTTTGTTTTTCTCCTTAGGGAGTACTTGTTGATCATGTTAAAATCCTCCTAGTATTAAGTTTTCATGGGCCTTTTAGGTCCATCACATGAACAATATACGGTCTGGTTAATAAAATGTCAAGCAAAAAACACCCCGAAGAAGATACGCTTCCTCGGGGAAATTGGCTATTATTGTTCCTTTAAAAGAGGAGTACTTTTATCTGTAGCATCGGTTATTGTGCCATCTGCCTCTTTTCTAAGCACTGACTTAAGTTCATCCATAAATGTATTAACGTCTTTAAATTCTCTATAAACAGATGCAAATCTCACATAAGCAACAGGGTCAAGATTCTTCATCTTGTCCATGACGATCTCACCGATAGCCCGGCTGGGAATCTCTTTTTGCTCCATGTTGAACACTTCTGTCTCTACAGCATCAACAAGCCTTGAAATCTGCTCTGCACTTACAGGTCTCTTATGACATGCCCTAAGTACGCCAGCTTCGATCTTGGAACGATCGTAAGGCTCACGAACATCACCTTTCTTGATGACTATAAGCGGAATAGTCTCAACCTTCTCATAAGTTGTAAATCTCTTACCACAGGAATCGCATACTCTCCTACGTCTGATGGAAGTATTCTCATCAGCTGGCCTTGAATCAATAACTCTTGTGTCATCTTTTCCGCAAAACGGGCACTTCATGACTTTCCCTCCAATTTTTTAATGATATGTCCACTGTATATTGTGTGAAAAACAATATCAATACACAAATTATTGTAGCATGATTTACCGCATTTTTCTATATAAAATATTGATATAAGCCGTGATTTCTTCGCAAAAATAAAAAATCCCTCCGCTTTTTCAGCGGAGGGAAATTAAATATCATTATTTTCTCTGAAGGAAATCAGGAATCTTGAGAGACTTAGGCTCAACAGTACTCTTGATCTCGCTTGGTCTGTTAAGTGTCAGAGGTCTTGTTGCTGATGATGTAGCTGGAGCCTCTGCAGCAGGAGTACCAATAGTTGAAATTGTAGGCTGGATTGGTGTCACAGGAGTTACTACTGGCTGAACAGGAGTAACTGGTGTAGCTACTGTCTGTGCTACTGGAGTAGGAGCAGGTGCTACTGGCTTAGCTGCAGCCTGTGCCTTAGCCTGGGCTACTGCTGCATTGCCTGTACCTGTTGCCTCAATACCTGTTGCAATAACAGTAACAGTACATGTATCTGTCTTGCTCTCGTCATACATTGCACCGAAGATAACGTTAACGTCATCACCAGCCAGCTGACGAACATATTCTGATGCATCAGATGCATCTGTAAGAGTGATATCACCAGAGATATTGATGATAACATCTGTTGCCCCGTTTACCTTGGTCTCAAGAAGTGGACTCTCAACAGCCATCTTAACAGCATCTGTTGCCTTGTCATCACCCTTGCCACTACCAATACCGATATGAGCGATGCCCTTGTCCTTCATGACTGTTGAAACATCAGCAAAGTCGAGGTTGATAACTGCAGGAACATTGATAAGATCAGTGATTCCCTGAACTGCCTGCTGAAGTACTTCATCAGCCTTCTTAAGTGCATCTGGCATTGTAGTGCGTCTATCTACTATCTGAAGAAGCTTATCATTAGGAATAACGATAAGAGTATCTACGTTGTTTCTGATGTTGCTAATGCCAAGCATAGCATTCTGCATACGAACACGAGCCTCAAAGCTGAAAGGCTTGGTAACAACACCTACAGTAAGGATGCCCATCTCTTTTGCAAGCTTAGCTACAACAGGAGCTGCTCCGGTACCAGTTCCGCCACCCATACCACAGGTAACGAAAACCATATCAGCGCCCTTAAGTGCTGCTGATATTTCCTCTGAACTCTCTTCTGCTGCTTTCTGTCCGATCTCAGGCTTAGCGCCTGCTCCAAGTCCCTTAGTGAGCTTCTCGCCAATCTGTAAAAGCTTTGGCGCTTTGCACAACTGAAGTGCCTGTTTATCAGTATTAATACCGATGAATTCTACACCGGTAATATTTTCATCTACCATTCTATTTACAGCATTATTACCTGCACCGCCAACCCCGACGACGATGATCTTGCAGGCATTTTCTGCCTCGTTAGACTTAATCTCCAGCAAAACAACTCCTCCTTCATAAACCTCATAGACTCCTAATAGCTATGATACGATTTTTTGTTTCGATTTTCAACCAATATTTTTTAATAAAATGTTCACAATTTGCTTGACAATTTACTGACTTTTCTCTTCAAAAGTGATGTTTTTTGTATCGTCGTCAAAATCTTTCATCTCCAAAATTCCTTTTTTTCCACTAAGCTCTGGAAGGATATATTGAAGTTGGATAATTTTCTCGTCAATGAAATCTTCTTTGCCCAAACTTACCTCAATTTCGTCAAAATAAAGGTACACATTGTACTCACTGTCAAAAAAGATCCTGTCTGCCCCAAGCTGGTACTTGGAAAGAAGCTGGGTTATATCAAGTATCTCTTCAAAAACGTCCTGGTTCTCGATAGGAAGCTTCTCATGCATTATGCAGTAATCAAAGGAAAGTCCCATGACCTGCGGTGCTGTATCAGATGGCTCAAGGGAGCTCTCAACTACTATTCCATCCCTGTCGAAGTACATGTACCTGCCAAGATAAGCTATATAGCCAGCAACAGCCTTCTCGTAGACATTTATCCGGACTGTATCCGGAGACACTATATCCACATCCATTTTTTCTATGAAAGGCACACCCTCAATGCTCTTGTTCCTGTATTTCATTGACAGGTACAAGGAGTTATTGCTGAGCCTGTCTGTTATGACCATATCTATGATCTCATCATTGGTGTAATGAGTATTTCCTGTGACATATATGTTTGTGATGGTGTAATTATCCGCAATGTACTTAATGGCCACAGCTCCAATAATAAGCAGGATCAAAAGTACTCCTATGATTATATATATGCTCTTGTGATCAAAGATGGTCCTTCCAACTATTTTCAGGGGATTTTCGCCCCTCTTTTTGTATTTCTTTTTCCTTTTTGCCATAAACTGTTATTCTCTGCCTATATTTCTTGCCACGTTCAAGGCTATTCCAACCTCAGCCAGCTGAATGATAACGGCAGAACCGCCATAGCTGATAAAGGGAAGCGTGATTCCTGTATTGGGAATAGTATTAGTTACAACCGCAATATTAAGGATAACCTGGATCGCTATGTGTCCCATAACGCCGATTACCAGTAGAGCTCCAAACATATCAGGCGCATTGTTTGCAATTATCATAAGTCGCCAGATAAGAAGAAGGAACATGAGCATAACTGCAATAGCTCCAAAGAGTCCAAGCTCTTCGCAGATAATGGAAAAGATCATATCGTTCTGAGCCTCCGGGATGAAACCCATTTTCTGCATGCTCTCTCCAAGGCCCTTTCCAAAGACTCCGCCAGAGCCAATGGCATACAGTGCCTGCAGTGTCTGGAATCCCTTGCCTGAAGCGTGGGCATTTGGATCAAGCCATGCAAGTACTCGCTCAAAACGGTAATTCATGCCGCTTGACTGATCAGAATTGGCGATCAGCAAAACAAGAAGCGCCACGATTCCCAAGAGCGCCACTGCTGCGATGATATATCTCTTGTATCCGGGAGTTGAAATAAACAGCATAACAACTGTGATTCCCATGATGATAATAGCTGAGCTCAGGTTCCTTGTGATGCCATAAACCATTCCCGCAAGTATAAGAGGGAAAAGTAAAGCAACACCAAATCCCTTGTAGCTCATAAGATTTCTTTTTAACTTGATGATGATAGTCGCTGTGAAAATGATGGTAGCCACCTTGGCGACCTCTGCAGGCTGGATCGATACGCCCATGATGATGATCCATCTCTTAGCACCATTTACAGTCTTACCAAAAGGGATGATCAGTATAAGAAGTGCTGCAGCAGCCAGGTAGATAGGCATAGCAAGCCTTGAAAGTACCTTGTAGGGAATGTAAGACATTACCATCATGCCTGCAAGTCCCAGGATTGTAGGGATAAGCTGATGCTTGAAGTAATATGCAGAATCTCCGTAGTCAAGGGCTGCCTCATATGAACTTGTAGAATAAAGCATGATAAGACCGAACGCCAAAAGAAACAGAATGATAAATATCAAACTGTAGTCAATGTACGACTCTTCTCTTTCGCGCCTTAAGATTCCTGCTCTCACTAAATCCCCTCACAACAAATAACTTTTCCTATAGCCTTACTCGGCTATCTTATTGACATATTCTTTAAATCTTCTGCCTCTTACCTCATAGCTTGGGAACATATCCCAACTTGCGCAGGCAGGAGAAAGAAGCACTGCATCTCCCGGTTTTGCACTCTCTGTGCAGAACTCAAGAGCCTCCTCAAAGGTGTCTTTTAAGACATAATTTGTAAATCCGTGCTTCTTCGCACACTCTGCAATCTTCTCCTTTGTCTGTCCAATAAGGACAAGGAGCTTCACAGTATCTCCAAAGCACTCAAGCCACTCATCATATTCGCTGCCTTTATCATAGCCGCCGCCAATAAGGATTGTGGGCTTACTCATAGCTCTGATGCCCTGAATTGCAGCATCAGGGTTTGTTCCCTTGGAATCATTGTAATAATCCACGCCCCTCTTTGTAGCAACAAACTCAATTCTGTGCTCAACCGCCTTAAAGGTCCTGATAACCTCAAGGATAGTTGAAAGAGGTACTCCCATGGCAAGGCTCATGGCGATGGCTGCCATAACGTTTTCGACGTTACACAGTCCCACAAGGTTCATGTCATGGATGTTCATGATGACAGTCTTAGCACCTGCTGTACTCATCACAATGTTTTCACCCTCGAGATAGAAGCCGTCCTTAAGCTCCTCTTTTGTTGAAAAGAACACCACCCTGGATGGACATCTTTTCCCAAAATCTCTTGTGTATTCATTGTCATAATTAAGAACGCAGGTATCATCTGCAGTCTGTCTGTTTGTGATATTTTCCTTCATGGAGGCATAGCACTCCATGGTATGATGTCTGTTCAGATGATCAGGTGTGATATTGAGGATAGCTGAAACCTTTGCATGGAAATTGTCAACCGCCTCAAGCTGGAATGAGCTGATCTCACCGACTATCACTGTGTCGTCTCTCATTGCAAGAGCATTTTCTGCAAAAGAAACTCCGATGTTACCTACAACATACACAGAGTCAAAGTGAGCCTTCATGATCTCCCCAACTAAGGTTGTGGTTGTAGTCTTACCATTGGTTCCAGTAATTGCAACCATAGTTCCCTTAGAGAAGTTATAAGCAAGCTCGATCTCACTCCAGATTGGAATATTTAAGGCCTTGATACGCATAACTGTTGGAGAATCCAGCGGAACTGCAGGACTTGGCACTACAAGCGAAATAGTAGAAAGTGTATCATCTGTTATTTCGCCAATAATGATCTCAGTTTTATCTCTGTCCTCTTCATAGAGCTTTTTTCTGATATCATCCTCTGTAACCTTGGTGTTCTCTTCCAACATCACAGGAAGCGCGCCAATCTGATCAAGAAGTTTAACAGAACCAACTCCAGAAAGGCCCGAACCAATTACCAGAACTCTTTTTCCCTTTAAATCAGCTGTCATATCCTTATCTTCCTCTTATCTTAATACGCTACATAACGCGCGTTATAGTCCTGCATAAGCAATGAGGCAAAGAAGAACCGTCACTGTTGTGAATACGTTTACTACCCTTGTCTCAGACCATCCACCCTTCTCAAAATGATGGTGGATTGGCGCCATTCTGAAAATCCTCTTTCCATGTGTGATCTTGAAATATGAAACCTGAAGGATCACTGAGATAACCTCAAAGGCATATATAAATCCAACAATCACTATAAAGATCGGCATCTGCATAACATATGCTATTCCTGTCACAAAACCACCGATAGCAAGTGATCCTGTATCCCCCATCATGACCTTTCCAGGATATACATTGTAGACAAGGTAGCCAAGAAGAGCTCCTACCATAGCGCTGGACATTACTTCCGCGCCAGTTGCGCTATAGTGCATGGCTGCAACAGCAAAGAATCCTGCAACTACAGCAGTTACAGATGCGCAAAGGCCATCAACACCGTCTGTAAAGTTCGTGCCATTAGCAGTACCAAGTGCTATGAAAAACAAGATCAGTATATTAAATATCCCAAAATCAAGAACAATACTTGTAAAAGGAACTCTCATGGCAAGAGAAATATCGGTAAAGGTCTCAACATATACAGAAAAAATGATCGTAACTACAAGCTGTCCTAATATCTTTTGCCAGGCGCGAAGCCCCAGATTATGTTTCCTTACCACCTTGATATAATCATCGATAAAACCGATGATCCCAAATCCAATCGTCAGGATAAGTACCGGTATCACTTCCTTGTGAGAAGTTCCGTAGAATATTCCTATCACAACAACAGGCAAAAGAAATATCACACCGCCCATTGTTGGTGTACCAGTCTTTTTCTGATGGGACTCCAGCCCCTCTTCTCTCTCAGTCTGCCCTGCCTTGAGCTTTTTTAAGATCTCAATGACACGTGGCCCTATCAAAACCGCAATAATAAAGGATAACAGCGCCGGAAGCAGAGTCCGCATACAATAATCGCTCATTTTAAAATCTCCAATAATTAGTTTCCACCAGTTTCAACGCTCTCAAATATAGAGGAATCCGTGTTTTCTCCGCTAAAATCCGGGAGGTCATCTCCTCCGAAAGCATGTCCGGATGATGGATCGATATAATCACCTGTATTCGGGTCAATATAATACCCCGTAGATTGGTCAACGTCAAATGTCTCCCAAATTGAAGACTGTTCTGTTTCTTCCGTGGCAGTTTCTTCTTCAGCAGGAGTTTCCTCAGTATTTTCTCCCTCACCCTCTTCAGTGGTTTCCGCACCTTCTTCAGTGGTTGCAACCGCAGAAGTGATCATCTTTTCTCTGAGTTCTTCAAGCTCTGCCTGCTCTTTTTCACTAAGAGGCTCTGTCATTGGATAATTGAGATAAGGAAGCGCCTCTGTAAGCACAGCTCTTACAATCCTTGTCGCGAACTTGGCATCGTCCTGATATCTGGTATTAGGCCTGTCCACTACAACGTAAATGGCTATTTCAGGGTCATCAGCCGGAGCATAGCCCATGAATGATACAACATACTGACGGTTTCCACGAGGAAGAGTCTGAGCTGTTCCTGTCTTGCCGCCTATCATATATCCTGCAGGACGAGCTGTTTTACCAGTACCATTAGGTCCTGAAACTACGGTATTACAAAACTCAACGATCTTATCAGATGTACTCTGAGAAATAACCTGTCTCAATATTCTTGGCTCCACATTTTTTATTGTGGCTCCACTTGAGGAGACGATTCTTTTCACCACGTGGGGCTCATAGTAGTAGCCGCCGTTAATAAGGGCGCAGAATCCGGTAATTCCCTCGATCATATCAATATTAAAGCCCTGTCCAAAGGAGTTTGTGGCAAGGTCTGTAGAAGTCATGTCTGAGGCCTTATAGGTAAGGCCTTCTGTTCTAGCCTCTCCGGCCAGGTCTATGTTGGATTTAAGCCCAAATCCAAAGTCCTTCTGAAACTTGGTAAAAGTACTCATTCCCGTAGCCTGAGCAATATACATCATGGCTACGTTGCAGGATATCTCGATTCCTCGCTGAACAGAAACCGGTCCATCGCCATAGGTATTATGGCACTTGATCTCCCATCCTCCCACTTCAAGGAATCCCTTGCAGTTGTAAACTTCGTTTCCTGTTATGGATCCAGATTCAATACCAGTTGCCACAGTAAACGGCTTGGCGACAGATCCAGGCTCATATGTATCAGATATACAGAAGTTTTTCCAGAGGGCATTGTAGTTCTGATATAGCTGTTCGTCGGTAAAATCTGCCAGCATCTCCTCTGTAATATATACACCGGAATCAAATACTGACTCCCCCTTTACCTTGTTACCCTTTTCATCTACCGCAGGCATTCCGATAAGAGCAGACTTGTTTCTTGGGTCATTAAGGTCAAACTTAGGGTAGCTGGCCATAGCCAGGATCTCACCGGAATTGACATCCATCATGATACATCCGACGTTATTGGCTCCATTGCCCTCCCTGAAGTTGTTGGCATAGGTGTCGTTAAACTCCTGAAGATGTCTCTCTACTATATTCTGAAGGTTGCCATCAATGGTCGTAATGATATTGTCGCCATCAGTAGCGGGAATCGTTGTTCTCTCAAGATTGGAGTCCTCGTCAAGGTATCCATACTCTCTTCCCATAGTCCCTGACAAAGTGTTGTTGTAGTACTCTTCAAGGCCATACATTCCGTTGTTGTCGCCAGATGTAAATCCTATGACATCGCAGGCAAGGGAACCGTTAGGGTATTTTCTTACGTAGCTTGATTCAAACCAAACGCCCTGGATATTGGCGTCATACCCTTCCATTCCAGGTGTTATCATATCCTGGAAGTTCTTTATCTCATCATATGGAAGTTTTTTTGCAAGAATGTAGTACTGAGATGTAGGGTGTTCAGCCAGATACTGTCTGATCTCCCCGGAGTCAAGGCCAAACTCTTTTACCAAAGCCCTTATTGTAGGCTCAAGATACTTGTCGCTCCTAAGAAGAAGTTTGGCATCAAGGATCACATTGTAGACCTTCTCGCTGTACGCAAGGATCGTGCCATTGGCATCAAGGATCTCTCCCCGGCGAAATGGCAGCGTTGTAGAGTCGTACTGCTGCTGTGACAGCACCTGTTTTTCGTACTCCTCACCATTATTCTTGGTTATGAGGATAAGTCTTACCCCTAACCCAACGAAAGCCAGTAGTGCAAGCACAAACAGCACTACCAGCTTTTTCTTCATTCCTATAGTGAACTTCTGACTGTTCCCAGATTTCCTTTTTTTCATCTAACCAAATTACTTACCCTTCTAAATCACTTAAAGCGGCACTACTTCTTAGTTCTTAGCCACCTCAGGGATAGGTGCCAGCTGTCTGACATAATCATTGCCGCCGCCGTCAGAGTAAGTAACTATCTGCCCCTCAGTTGCATAAGTCATGCCGTATTCCTGGATTGCGATCCTCTTTATCTCATCCAGGTCCACGTTGCCACTTGCTCTATTATACGCCTCATCATTGTCCTGTTTCAAATTATTTAACTGACTTTCTAAAGTTGCGATATTTTTTACGCTGCTGGTGATCTGTGACTGCAGTGAAATGTACCATGCCAGCGTTCCAACCATGAGAGCCATAGCCAATGACAGGAATAAAAGATATCCAAGGCTCATGTGGTGTCTTCTTTTTCTTGAAGGTTCCTGAACATGGACAGGTCTGCGATAAGGCTCTCTATTTGGTTTTCTAACTGATGTTCCGCGTATGTACTCGCTTGCCATGTTCATTCTCCTTTCTTATCATTTCTTTTCAAATACCCTTAGCTTGGCGCTTTGGGACCTTTTGTTCTGCGAAAGCTCTTCCTCGCTTGGAAGAATAGGCTTTCTTGTTATCACCCTGCCCTTTGACTTCCTGCCACAGGTGCATACCGGAAATTCCGGCGGGCAGATGCAAGGATCTTCGTTGGTCCTGAAATTATTTTTTGTTATTCTGTCTTCCAGTGAATGGAAGGTTATAACGCAGAGCCTTCCACCTGGATTAAGAAAATCTATAAATCCGTCCAGAGAATTCTGAAGCACATCCAGTTCTCTGTTTAATGCAATTCTGATAGCCTGATAGGTTCTCTTGGAAGGATGCCCTCCCTTTTCCCTCATCTTGGCAGGTATCGCAGCCTTTATTATGTCATTGAGCTGGCCTGTGGTCTCGATAGGAGCCTTGGCTCTCTGTATGCATATGTGCTTGGCGATGTTCTTGGCAAATTTATCTTCACCAAAATCTCTTATTATATGGAAGATCTCTGTCTCCGAATAATCATTGACTATATCTCTTGCTGTAAGCTGCATTCTCTGATCCATTCGCATATCCAGAGGAACATCTTCTTTATAAGTAAAGCCCCTGTCTGCATTGTCCAGTTGGAAGGATGAAACTCCAAGATCAAGCAGTATTCCGTCTACTCCGGTTACTCCCAGTTCCTTAAGCCTTGTCACTGCGTTTTCGTAGTTGTCTCTTATAACAGTTATGCGACTTCCGAACTGTTCAAGCCTCTTGCTGGCTGCTGCTATAGCATCTGCATCCTGGTCCACTCCGTAGAGATGTCCCTTATCTGAGAGTCTTTCTGCAATGTGAAAAGAATGACCGCCACCCCCAAGGGTTCCATCCAGATAAATGCCATCCGGTTTAATAATCAGATTGTCTATGCACTCCTGAAGGAGCACTGAATAATGTTTGAATTCCATCTTCATGCCTCCAGGCTTAAATGCTAAGACCGTACTCGCTCATCTTGGCTGCAATTCCATTGATGTCATCAAAGGTACTTGCATTCTCCCACTCAGCCTTGCTCCAGATTTCAGCTCTGTTACCAACACCTGCGATAACTGCTTCCTTCTCAATCTTGGCGTGCTGCAGGAGGTTCTGTGGTAAAAGGATCCTGCCCTGCTTGTCAACCTCGGCGTCAATGGCACCTGCGATAAAGAAACGTCCCAGCATTCTGGCTTCTGGCTTATCCATTGGAAGAGCCTGAAGTTTTTCTTCAAACTGTTCCCAGCCTTCCTCAGCAAACACAAAAAGGCATCCGTCAAACCCCTTGGTTACCACAAATTGATCGCCGAGAAGTTCACGGAACTTAGCTGGAATTATGAGCCTTCCCTTTGCGTCTATGGAATGACTGTATTCGCCTTTGAATGCTGTTCCCACTTATCTACCACTTATTACCACTTTTTGACACTTTTTACCACCTGAAACCATTATAAAGCACTTTTTTCAC
Source organism: Butyrivibrio sp. (assembly GCA_015056565.1). Lineage (GTDB taxonomy): Bacteria > Bacillota > Clostridia > Lachnospirales > Lachnospiraceae > Butyrivibrio. Next base: position 18,332 of record SVGB01000020.1, on the reverse strand, counting down.
TTTAACAATAGGTTTTTTCCATGTTTTGAATAAAAAAAGTCTAAAGTTTATGCGGGTTTGCACAAAAAATCGCCTATATAGTGTCTGGTTATTTTTCATCCACTATATAGGCGATAAATGTCTTTTATTTTGTTGTGATTTTTTATTTATGACTTAAAGAATGTGGCCAGGATTCCTCTTCCAAGACTTGCTCCCAGGTTTCCACCCAGAGTCTTTCCAAATTTTCCGAAGGTTCCTCCAACAGTCTTACCCACTTCTCTTCCAACAGTTCCTGCAACAGAATTGCCAATGGTCTTTGCGGTCTGCTTTCTCTTTCTCTCAGCTGCGGCCTTTTCTTTCTCAGCTGCCTTAGCTGCTGCGGCTTCTTCCTTCTCTTTTGCCTTGCGCTCAGCTTCCTTAGCTTCCAACTCTGCCTTGGCCTTTGCATCAGCTATTCCCTTTCTCTCCAGGAATTCAAAGGCTGAGTCAGGATCAACAGGCTCGTAGTACTTGGTATAGAGGTTTGCGGACTTGATCTCCTTTTCCCTTGTGCTGTCGTCTATGCCTCCCATATAGGACTGAGGCGGCAGGATAAAGACTCTCTCGCACACAGTAGGTGTTCCTGTCTCATCGAGGAATGAGCAGATAGCCTCACCGGTTCCAAGTTCCTGTATCACATCAGCTGTGTTGAAAGCAGGGTTCTCTCTGAATGATTCTGCAGCAGCCTTGACTGCCTTCATGTCAGAAGGTGTGTAAGCGTGAAGCGCATGCTGAACCTTGTTTCCAAGCTGTGCCAAAACACCGTCAGGAATATCTCTTGGATTCTGGGTTACAAAGTAGATACCAACGCCCTTGGATCTAATGAGCTTGACCACCTGCTCGATCTTGTCCATAAGAAGCTTCGGTGTATCTTTGAATAGCAGATGAGCCTCATCAAAGAAGAATACCATCTTGGGCTTATCAAGATCTCCCACCTCAGGAAGAGTTTCAAAGAGTTCTGACATCATCCACAGAAGGAATGTTCCGTATAGCGTTCCGTTATTGATAAGGCTTGTTGAATCAAGAATGTTGATCATTCCCTTTCCGCCTTCTCCAGTTGTAAACCAGTCCCTGATATCAAGAGCAGGCTCAAAGAAAAAGTCCTCTGCACCGGCAATCTCAAGGGATACGATAGCTCTCATGATAGCTGAAACTGACACCTTGCTAATGTTGCCATAACTTGCAGCCAGTTCCTTGTTGTTCTCTGAAATGTAGTTGAGCATAGCCTTAAGGTCTTTTGTATCTACAAGGAGAAGTTCCTCGTCATCAGCTATCTTGAATGCTATGGACAGGATATCTCTCTGCAGGTCATTAAGCCCCAGGATCCTTGATAAAAGAAGTGGTCCCATCTCAGAGACAGTTGTTCTAAGTGGAATACCTTTTTTGCCAAACACATCCCAAAATACTGCAGGATATTTCTGATATTTAAATCCCGCCTCAGAAAGCCCGAACTTCTGAATGCGCTTTTGCATATTCTCATTGTCCTCACCCTCAAGGACCATTCCTGAAAGGTCGCCCTTAACATCAGCCAGAAACACAGGAACTCCCATATCACTAAAGGATTCTGCCAGGACCTTAAGGGTAACAGTCTTACCAGTTCCAGTAGCTCCAGCGATCAGTCCATGGCGGTTAGCCATCTTAGGCAAAAGAAATACCTTCTCCCCAGCTTCATTATTGGCGATCCATATCTTGTTATCTTTTAACATGAAATACCTCCCAGCACCGGTTTTTCTATATTTAAAAAGCTTTTATTATTTTACCATATTTAAAGCACTTTTAGAGATTTATTCGTCACTTGACTTATCGAACACTAGTTCGTTATAATATGATCATGGAAAAGCAAAGGACCTACATCTGCATAGACCTTAAGTCCTTCTATGCCTCTGTGGAGTGCGCAGAAAGAGGGCTTGATGTGATGACCACCAATCTTGTCGTAGCTGACCCGGAGAGGACCGACAAGACTATTTGTCTTGCTATTTCTCCCTCTATGAAGGCTCTTGGTGTCAAGAACAGGTGCAGGGTATTTGAGATACCTGACGGCATTGATTACATTATGGCTGTTCCCAGGATGCAGCTATATATCAACTATTCCGCCGAGATATATGCAATATACCTTAAGTATATTTCCAAGGACGATATTCATGTTTACTCCGTGGACGAGGCATTTATGGACGTCACAGACTATCTGTCGCTCTATCAGATGACTGCCAGAGAACTTGGAAAGCGCATCATGGACGATGTATATAACACGCTGCATATCCGTGCCACCTGCGGCATAGGCTCCAACCTCTTTCTTACCAAGGTGGCTCTTGATATCACAGCCAAGCACTCCCCTGACTTCATAGGAGAGCTGGATGAAAAGAGTTATATTGAGACCTTGTGGAATCACAGGCCTCTTACGGATTTCTGGCGTGTAGGGCCTGGCATTGCCAGGAAGCTCGAAACCTACGGTATGCGCACCATGGGCGATATTGCAAGGGGTGATGAGGATCTTCTATACAGGCTCCTTGGAGTAAACGCTGAGCTTCTCATAGATCACGCCTGGGGCAGAGAGAGCGTCACTATCGCAGACATCAAGGCATACCACAGCACAACCCACTCTCTTACTCAGGGGCAGGTCCTTATGAGCGACTATAGCTTCGACAAGGGGCTCATCATCGCCAAAGAGATGATGGATGTCATGTGCCTTGATATGGTAGACAAAGGGCTTGTAAGTAAGTCATTTACCCTTACGGTGGGATATGCAAAGAGTGCCATGCTACCAGTTGTAAGCGGAAGTTTTAGTCTGGATACCGAGACCAACGCCAGTAGCATCCTTATCCCCAAGATAGCTGAGCTATATGAGCAGATTGTAAATCCAGCCTACGAGATCCGCAGGATGTATGTGGTATGTAACAATGTTATCCCGGAGGAATACATGCAATACTCCTTCTTTATGCCAGCAGAAAATCTTGAAAGAGACAGGAAGGTCCAGAAGGCTGTCCTTGAGATCAAGAATAAGTTCGGCAAAAATGCAATCCTCAAGGGAATCAGTTTTGAGGAAGGCGCCACCACCAGGGAGCGCAACAATCAGATAGGAGGTCACAAGGCTAATGGCTAGACAGAAAATGCCTCCGGATAAAAGGGCTGCTCAGTTCCTCCCCTTCAAGGCTGTAGTTGGTCTTGATGAAGCAATCGCAGCAAAAGAAAAGATAATAGTACCAAAAATCGAGCTCTCAGAGGATTCCCTTAGAGAGCTCGATAAAAAGATGCATCTGATAGAAAAAGGTATGATCATCTCTGTGATCTACTTTCACAAGGACAAGTACCTTAAGATTACAGGAATGGTGGCAAGACTTGACGAGACCTCCAGGATCCTTCAGATCGTAAACACCAAGATTGATTTTGATGACATTTTAGATATCAATTTGGAAGAGGACTAAGCTGTTCAGCTTGCCAAAAAAATAACGGTCATCTGCGATCAGGCTTTTTCAAAATATGCCAGGGCTATGGCTCCTGGGCCCGCATAGGTTCCGATTGTCGCTCCTACTACCGCGTATTGGAGCTTATCTTCATGTCCTTCATATAGCACTTTCGAATCCTCTACATACTTCTTTAGCATTTCATCAGATAAGCCTGTGTAACCAAGACATGCGGGTTTATCCATATCTATGCCTCCATGATTTCTCACAAATTCCATGAGCATGTTGTGGCTGTTCTTAGATCCTCTGGCTTTACCAATGACCTTAACCTGTCCATCTTCTATGGTTATTACAGGCTTGATCATTAGCAGATTCCCTACAAAAGCTGCAGCAGCAGGAAGTCTTCCACCAAGTTTAAGATACTCAAGAGTGTCAAAGACTGCAATAACATGAGCCTTTTTCATTTCTTCAGATATTTTTTCTACTATTTCCCTGGCGTTCATACCTAAAGAGCGCATCTCTACCGCCCTTTGAACAATTATGTACTCAGAAATACAAAACTGCCTGGTATCAAGCACATGAATATTATCAGAGTAATCCTGTGCTGCTATCAAAGCACTCTGATATGAACCTGATACGCCTGAAGAGAGACTAAAATATATAAGTTCATCCCCTGCTTTATCTGCCTCTTCAAATATTCTTGAATACTCATAGGGAGATATCTGGCTGGTCTTTGGGATTTCATCAGTCTCAACCAGTTTCTTGTAAAAATCAGGGCCGCTAAGTGTAACTCCGTCCAAAAACTCCCTTTCCCCAAATCTGACATTTAAGGGAATAACCGTTATATCCCATTTCTTTGCCAATTCTTGAGAAATATCACTTGCTGAATCCGTAACAATACGAATTGCCATTCTTTCACTCCTTACCATATGATATAAACACTACATTTTAATATATAGTTTCCAAAACTGCATATAAAACAAGCTACTAATCACGTTCTTGAAAATTCAGTTTCCAAAAACATAGTTAGTAGCTTATCACAATTTGAATTATTATGCAATGATGATCAGCCTCTTGGAAAATCATCATGGATAAGGCCGCGGTCTATATCTTCATCGCCGTAGTCTCTTTCATTTTCTCCCTCAGACAACTGCCTTGCATACTCAGGATCAGTAAGGATCTGCCTAAAGAGTCCATGACAACCATCAGAGCAGTCTCTCCAGGTAGCATCAAAGTTCCCTGTGTACCAGGGATCAGCCACATCTCCGTCTCTGTCAGTAAAGTCCAGCATCTTATATAGCTTCTTGTCAGGGTCTCCACCAAATAGCCTTTCAAGATCCCTCATGTTCGCTCTGTCCATGCCGATTATGAAGTCAAACTTATCATAATCTCCCCTGGAAGTCAGCCTTGCACGCTTTTGTGACACTCCAAGCTCATTGTCATCTGTGCCAATGCCATGCTCTTGAAGCTTTGCCCTTGCAGGGGGATAAACAGGACTTCCAACTCCATTCCATATCTCATCAGTATGAGTTGCGCTTGATTCTATATGAAAGTTCCCGGAAAGCCCCTGCTTACTTACAATGTCCTTCATGATAAACTCAGACATTGTGGATCTACAGATATTGCCGTGGCAAACGAAGAGCACGCGAATGGTCCTAGGGGACGGGGTTAGTGGTCCATTTTTCAAATTCATATTGCTATTTCCTCTCATTAAATATATACTTCTAAAGTCAATGATTTTGACAATCTATATTTTAATATCTACAGGAGTTATCTTATGCCAAGAAAACCCAGAACGCTGAGTTCAACTGGCATATATCATATCATACTTCGTTCTGTCAATCAGCACATCATATTTGAAGAAGATTTCGATTTTCAAAAATTCCTTTTAATTTTATCAGATTGTAAAAAAAAATATGATATTGATATTTATGCCTATTGCCTAATGAATAATCATATTCATTTACTAATTCATCTCCCCGACGATAAGCTGGCCAGTTTTTTTCAAAGCCTCGGAACCAGATTTGTTCGTTGGTACAATAATAAATATTCTCGCAGTGGTCATCTTTTCCAAGAGCGATTCTATAGTACAGCAGTTGAAAGCGAACAAGCTTTTCTATCTACTCTTATCTATATTCACAACAATCCAGTAAAGGCAAATATGTGTCGCTATGCATCGGAATATCGTTGGAGCAGCATTAACGCTTATTTAGGCGCAAAAAATCCTTTGATCAACGTGTCATTTGCATATAACATCGCCGGTTCAAAGGATTCCTTGCTTCACTATTTTGCCAAAGAAGCCGATTCACCTGAAAATTCATTATTTGAAAATGATCATCAAGAAACAAATCATTTTTTTACAGATGAAAAAGCTTTAGACGTATTTAAATCAATAACTCATCTCTCATCAACAGCTGATACAATCGCTCTTGAAAAAGTAAAAAGAAATGAGTATGTTCGTATATTAAAAAAAGAAGGACTAACAATAAAACAGATTGCACGAGTCATGGATATTTCTGGAACAACTGTCAAAAGAATCTGTAAATTGGTCCACTAACCCCGTCCCCCAGGACCATCTTTCAGTTCTTTTTCTTTCTTCTTTTCCATGTGCTCTTTGTACATCTTCTCGCCAGTAACGCCCAGAATGGCTATGAGAAGTATCCACCAGAAGCTCTTCTTTTCAGGAACAGTATCACTTTCAGCCGCCATGGAAAGAGCTGTCTCTTCCTCTGCAATTGCTACTGTAGTCTTACCTGTAGCAAATTCTGTATCTTCAGGAATTTCATCACTTATAGCCTCTCCTGCGCCAGCTGGGGCATCAGAAAGAGCTACAGCTCCATCACCTATCGTAGTGCCATCCTCAGAAGCAGTGGCTCCTACTCCTGCGTCTGCACCAGTACCGCCCTGAGCCGCGTTAACGTCATAAGAAGCTTGTGAAGATGTGCCTGCTGCGTCCGCAGTTGTAGCATGTGCAGTCTCATTGACCGCTTCTTCTATGGCAGCAACGGCCTGGGCAGCGAGGGTACCTGCTGGTCTGACAGCTCCTGCGCCATCTGCCAGTGCACCATCAGTTGCTCTTTCCTCGTCAGTTCCGCCTTCTGAGCGGTCTGAGCCAGAACCACTTCCACCGCTTACTGGCGGTGTCAATCTCTCAATAGCCTTTGTGAGATCCTGCTCTGCATCTGCATACTGTTTCTGAAGTTTTTCAAGATTCTCATTGGCTTTATTGGCATTTTCAGCAGCCTTACCCTTTAAGCTGTTAAGCTCAGAGATAAGTCCTGCCACGCTCAGGTCATTAAGTCTTGCAGCCTCTGCTTCATCAATATCCTTAAGTCCAAGGTAACCTGCTATATCCTCAACGCCAAGAGCCGTCGTTGCTTTCATGGTCTTCCTGCTCTTTAGGCTCTTTGAAACAACTTCATCTATTGCCTTATTAAGGTCATCAACCTTCTCTTGGGCCTTATCTGCTGCTGCCTGAGCCTTATCAGTCTCTTCCTTGTACTGGGCATACTTGGTAATAAGCTGCGCAGCGTCATTATCTGTCTTATTGCTGGTAATGAACGCATTAAGGGCTTTACTGTTTGCTACAACCTCGCCTATCTTATCTTCCAGCTTGTCCTTGATATGCCAGTTGTATACAGCGGTATTACTCTTTTCACTTGTATATTTTTCGATATTCTTGTCTGAAGCTACTATCAGGCAGTTAGCATCATGTAGGAGACTGTTGTGGTTTTGTACAACCGGGGTCAGCTCATGGCCCTTATATGAAGTAAATACACTCTTACCGTCTTTAGTTTGGCTGACAGCATCATCTCCGGCCTGTTTTAGTTCATCATTGATTATCAGTTGCAGCTGCCCATTACCGTCCACATAACTGTAAACATCATAGAATCCTTTTTTGTAGTTATCTTTTTTATTGTTGGTTATATCTGTATTTTTGTGATTCTTGTAATAATCAATCAAATACTGGTTAGCCTGTATTTCCATAGTATCTTTTTCAAATACTACAATTCCAGGTTGGTTTTTACTAATTCCAGTCTTTTCGAAACTCTCCTTTACAAGAGAATCCCAATTAAAGTATTTCACCGCGTTTTCAACTATATTGCCGTCTTTATCCTTATAGCTGAAATTCAGCTTGGTATAATTGTATTCCTGTCCGTCAATACCTTTTTGTGGTTCTTCAAATTGATAATCCAATACCTCAAGCTCAAGGACCTGTGGAAGGTAGTAATTGATAACTACGTTTCTCATGGTCTCTCTGCTTCCTCCAATATCATCCTTTGACCATGCACTCTTCCAGGAGTTTTCATTGTTTTCGCCCATTCGGGTCGCCATATCGTTGGCCTTCTTCTCATCTTCAAGCTTATCCTGAACAACGCTTAAGGCTCCAGCAAGGTTATCCACCTTGTCCTTAGCTGCATCGACACTTGCCTGAGCATCCTGTGCTGCGCTTGCTGCAGCGTTTGTCTTAGCTTCAAATCTCTCCTCAGCTTCGTCAAGGACTGCCTGTGCCGTCTCAAGATTTTTGAGGGCCGCCTCATACTCAGCAGTTAACCTGTCGTAAAGAGCTTTCCTAAGCGCCAGGTCCTGCTTAGCTTCATCAACAAGCTGCTCAAGGTCCTTGTACGCCTCTTTTGCCTCATCTATACTTCCAGCTGTCTGGATGGAATTCACAAGCATAGCTGACTTCTGGCTTGCAAGCTGGGTATCTTCAAGCATCTCGTTAGCTGTCTGATTTATGGCCTCAGCACAATCCAGCATCTCCCTCTGCTCTTCTTTTACTGTGTCAAAAGAGCTCTCGGCTGCCTTGTTTTCTTTTTCCGCCTCCACCAGATTATCCTTGGCGTCAGAAATATTCTGGGAAGCATTCTCAAGATCAGTTGTAGCAGCTGCTATCTCCTGACCATCAGCTGTTGTTGTATCCATAACCACATTTTCGGCTGTCTCAATAAGGTCAGAAACAGCTTTCTGCGAAGACTCTGCTACATCTGTAGCAGCTGCTGCCGCTATATTCTGGGATGCATCTCCATTAAGGATAATATCCGCTGCTGCCTCTGCAGTTTCCATGGCAGCCGGAGTCTCTGCAGTGGCCTGCTGCCCTGCCTCTAGAGCAACCTGCTCCGCAGCTGCCTGCTCTGTAGCACCAGAAGAAGCGCTACTATCAGATACGGCTTCCTGTGCAACATCTGCCGCCTCCTGAGCATCATTTGTCACCGGCTCATAGCTGTCACCAGTTTCAACAGTGCTCTCATGACCTGATCCGCCATCCCCCGGCTCTTCAAGATCAGCGTCACTTGCATACGCAGTAATAGGTGTCTGCAATGCCATCATGGCCGAAATGCCAATGGTCAGCGCAGACACTAATTTCCTATTGGTTATTTCCCTTCTTTTCATGAGATGCCTCCTCCGTAAAACCCTAGCTAATTATTCTTCATCCTCACCAATATGCTCAAACAGATACTGAAGTACATCAGGAGTGAACTTTCTTGCCTTGAAGGCTACAGATTTCTTTCCTCCCTGCTCCTGATCCTCTCTGACTGCCTCAGCATACATGATCATTGTCTCAGCAACTACGATCATATCGTGCCCAACAAGATTAGGTATATGAGCATCAACTGTAATAGCGATTCCAAGAGGGCTGATGTTCTTGACCTGCCCATAGTACTTATGAAGTGTCTGTTTGTCTACGATCACACTGTTTGCAAGGAATTCAACTCGGTTAATGGTTCTTCTCTCTAGCATTTTTATATCCCCCTTAATGAGTGGTTTATTTTTTCTAATACTTATTATATCGAAATATAGATAAACTGCGGCATTTTTTTAAATAAATTTATGTCGATTTCTTATATTGTGCGCAATTTAATCGTGATGTATAATGTCGTCATACATGGAAAGGAACTAATATGACTACACAGCTTACTTTTAAAGCGCCATCCTTTGACGACGCATCAAAACTCTCACAGATCTACTCCCTTAGGAATAACAAGACCTGTGACAGCACTATACTTGATACATATATTTGGAAAAACTACTATAATGCAAAGATCTACATGGAGGAAAACGCTGCTCTCATCATGATGAAGGATGAGAACGGATATTTTGCGGCAATGCCCTACTGCAATGAAGAAGAACTTCCCCGTTACTTTGAACTACTAAAAAACTATTTCAACGAAACTCTCCATGCCCCATTAAAGATCCATCTTGCGGATGAAGATGCCATGGAGAAGCTATCTCTTTTCACAGATTCTGAATACGAGGTCACTGAAGAAGCTGACCTTAAGGACTACCTATACAGCGCCGAGGATCTTCGAACCCTGCCAGGCAAGAAGTTCCAGAAAAAGAGAAACCTCATAAATAAATTTATGAAGGAATACGAAGGTCGCTGGTCATATGAGACCATGTGCTGCAAGGACGAGTACTTCCTTGAGATATTCATGAACAAATGGGTGGAAGAAAGATTAAAAGACGGTATTGAAAGCCGCGACACACTCCTTAGTGAGAAGGAAGGCGTTTTAGATATCCTCAGGAACTGCGACAAGATCACCTTCAGAGTTGGCGGCATTTTCATAGACGACAATCTTGAGGCTTTCTGTATTGGTTCCTACAACAAGTCTGAGCAGATGGTTGTTGTAAGTACAGAGAAGGCAAACTCTGATATTCCTGGGATCTATCAGGTCATCAATCAGCAGTTTCTTTTAAATTCCTACGAAGATGCTATTCTTGTAAACAGAGAGGATGACATGGGAATCGAAGGCCTTCGCCAGGCAAAAGAAAGCTACAATCCTGTGGGCTATGCCAGAAAATATAAGATAGTACAAAAGGGCAATTTCTAACTCATTTAAACCTTCCCCGGTTCATTTTTATGTTACAATTTTTAGGTAAAAACTATTTCCGGGGGAGATCAAATGAAACTTAAGGATTTATGCTCTTTTAACAATATAGTCATTCAGTGCCACGATAATCCTGATGCAGATGCACTTGCCTCAGGATTTGGCCTTTATAGCTACTTCAAATCTCAGGGTAAGGACGTAAGGTTCATCTACAGGGGCCGCAACAAGATCCAGAAAAGCAACCTTGTGATCATGCTTGATGAGCTTTGCATTCCTGTAGAATATGAGCCTGACTTTGATAAGGAGCCAGAGCTTTTAGTGTGCGTTGACTGCCAGTACGGCCAGAGAAACGTAACAACTACCAAGGCTAAGAATGTGGCAATAATAGACCATCACCAAAAGACTGTGGAACTCCCTGCTCTTTCAGAAGTTCGGAGCAATATAGGAAGTGCCTCCACTGTTGTCTGGGACATGATCTGCGCTGAGGGTGATGAGGCAAAAAAACTTATAGCAGATAATAAAGATCTTTCAACCGCACTTTACTACGGTCTCTATACTGATACAAACAAGTTATCTGAGGTATCCCATCCACTGGATCGTGATATGCTGGATGACCTTTCGATCGAAAAAAGCCTCATCGTCAGAATGAGCAATTCAAACATTTCCCTGGGAGAACTTAAAATTACAGGAAAAGCCATCCTCGGCTATGAATATTACAGTGACAGAAAATACATGATCATAAAGGCTGAGCCCTGCGATCCAAACATCCTTGGAGTAATGAGCGACTTCTCTTTGGAAACAGCAGGGGTTGATATCTGCCTTGCCTACTATGAGCGCCCTGAAGAAATAAAGTTTTCTGTCCGCAGCTGCACTAAGGAAGTACATGCCAATGAGCTGGCAGCTTTTTTGGCAGAAGGAATTGGAGGCGGTGGCGGTCATATATACAAGGCTGGCGGCTCTATCCGTCCCGAGAAGATAGATGACTTCTCATCTGATGAGATCTTCAAGGAAAGAATGCAGAACTACTTTGACAGCTTTGATGTTATATATGCTGAAGATACAACTCTTGATTCTTCAGACATGCTGCTGTACGAAAAAGTCCCTGTAGACAGGGGCTGCGTCAAGCTCACTGACCTTTTTCCTGCTGGAACCACTGTGTCCATCAGAACTCTCGAAGGAGACGTTGACGTCAGGGTTGAAGACGACCTGTATGTAATGATCGGTATTGAGGGCGAGATCTATCCCATAAGAGAAGAAAAGCTCCTTAAGAGCTACATCATGAAGGATACCCCCTATGATGCTGTTTTTGAGTATCCTCCAAGCATCAAGGATATTTCAAGTGGTAAAAAGAAACATCTCATGGAATATTCAAGAAGCCTTGCAGTAGCAGGTGCATCATCCACCAATATCTACGCAAGGCCTCTAAAAAAAGGTGTAAAAGTCTTTACCGCCTGGGATAAAGAAAAATACTATCTTGGTAATGTAGGGGACTATATCGCCTTTAGAGAGGATGACCCCCACGATATCTATGTCATAAAGGGCAGCCTTTTTGACAGGCTGTATAAAAAAGTAAACTGATCAGCCGCTTATACCATACATTGACATCTGATCCTCACTCATCTCTTCGCCCTGAAGATAATCTTTTGTCTTCTGAATGAGGCGCTCAACGCTGTAGTGCTCAAAATAACCAATCTTACCTTCCTTCCTGCTCTTATCATAGCTGTAGGTAAGGAAGGTATCTGTTTCTTTGTCCCATCCAAGGCAGTACAATATCCTTGTTGTCTCGATCCAGGAATCGGTCTCGATGATATCCAGTATATCTCCCACCTTTACATACAAGAGTCCATGCTCTTCATCTGATTCAAAAGACGAATCGTACATGTATGACATGTAACTGACAGAAAGGTCAGTCTTACCTAAAAAGTCACCTGTTTCTGCGTTGTATCTGAACAGTGTTCCATTCTCGTAAGCAATTAAAAGGAGCTTCTGACCACCAATCTCTTCTATCTTCATGGTAAGTGGATCCACATTGCCACAGGATATCTCAGATATCAGGTTTTCATCTTCATCATAGAGCCTGATCATCTCAGAATTGGACAAAGCAAGGATCTTATTGTCCTTGTCTCCTGCCACAAAGGTTGTCTTGCCCCAGTCTTCTGAAAGCTTGACCTCTGAATAAGTCTCATTGTCCATATGCACAAGATAATCTGTATCTGACCTGACGTATACGTTGTTGGACTCAGGGATGAAATAAAGGTCCTGCCCCCATGTAGGTAGGAGCACAGTCTTTTTTTCATCTGTGGCAAGGTCGATCTCTTCTACTTTGTTTTCTTTGCCAGTTTTGGTATCAAGATAAACAATCTTTCCATCTGCCATGACAGCCTTAGGCTCATAATCCCAGGAGTCGTCATTGATAAGGATCTTATCAATTTTCTTACTCTCTATATCGATCTTGGTTATTTCAAACCTTGAGTCTTCGCTGCTTGCAAGGTACATTACATTGTTATAAACTCCAAGGACTTTATACTTACTTGCTTCAAGGCCATCAGTAAGAGCCACCTCTCCAAGGTAGGCCTTTTCCTTAGTATCGACAAAAAATACTTTGCAGCCACTGTCAGTCCCAGTGAGAACGCACAGTACATTTCCGGCGCTGCAATACTTGATGTCATCAAGGTTAAACTCAGGAACGCTTTCAATACCTGTCCAGTCCTCGTCATAGATCCCGGAAGCATAGTAAACTATCTCACTGCTTAAGTACTCCCTGACATAAACACCATTTCCAACAACTGCATCTGAGAGGTTATCCATAAACCTCTTAAGAAGCGCAACTCCCTTGGTCTCTCCCATTGTGCTGGGGCTTCCTGTTGCACCACCCTGGGTTATGAATAAGAGCTCTCCATCCTTGTCAACATCGCTGGCATCGATGATGGAGTCATTTAATCTGTAATCTCCAAGCTCCTCTCCTGTCTGAGGATCCCAGACCTTACAGGTGTCTCCTGTGTAGTAAGCAATATTTCCGTTAGACAAAGGAACAAATCTTGATTTGATGCTGACATCGTAGCTTACAAGTTCAGATTCCCAGTCAAAGCTGAGAGTTCCTGATGAAAAGCAGTCAACATGTGAGTGCCCGGCTGTGACAAAGTCATAGTCATACATTTTTGAACTGCTGGTGCCACTTTCATAGGGAGGTACATCAAGGAGCACCTTGTCACCTACGTACTGTATCTGACGTGCCCAGCCTTTTTGCTCTTCTGAATCTATAAGCTGGCCACTTTCTACGTCATACTCATGAAGCGTAAATACACCGTCACCAAATCCATAGCCCGGCGAAGTTGTAAAGGCGATCTTTTTTCCATCCTCTGAAACCGCAAAGTGGCTGATATAAACTCTTTCCGCCTCATCCTCGTCAGTCATAGTAAAGTTCTTATTAACAGTGCCGTCCTTCATGGATATGATATCTACATCTGCATCACCGGTAATTACAAGAACAGTGTCATCCTTATAAGGGAAAACTCCACTTACATAGCTGTATTTGTATTCGCCCTCGCCATCTTCAAGAGTCCATATGTTTTCACCAGTTGTAAGGTCAAAAGCTCTGACGCTCTTACGGCAGTTGATCACCAATTTGTCATTTCCGATAAGATAATAGTCATCAGCTTCCTGCTGGTAGTCATCATAATAAAGTACCTGCTTATGAGTCTTGGCATCCCATGCGATGATAACGTTTCCTGCATCCTTCGCTACAAAATAGTGCCCATCAGAAGTGATCTTCATATCATTTACGTGATTGGGCATCCTGTAGTTCCAGACAGGAGCAATGGAGCTTCCTTCAAGAGACTGATAAGCCATTGAAGCCTGTGTTATCGCTTTTATAGCCTCAGGTGTCACCGGCCGCTCGTCCCCTTCACCATCCGGAAGGGCGAAAAGAGCCAGCTGCATAGCTTCAATCCTGTCCTCGTCATTAAGGATCTTCTCTGACTGGTTAGCAAGATATCTAGACTGGTTCTTAAGTGACTCCAAATAGTTCTTTTGAATAAGTGTGTTGCTATAGAACATATATCCAGCAAAGCCAAGTGACAGTGCCATTACGCCCCCTGCAATTGCAGACAGTCTTCTCATCTTGTACTGGCGGTGTCTGTTTATGAGCTCGTCATATGAGCAGCCAATAAGTGCTGCTGCCATTCGAGGAAGCTCCTCCGCCTTAGCTCTCCTATAGGGCAGGCGGTAATCACAAGAAAGGGGCTCAAAGGGCATTTCCACTGTGCGCTTTACGCCATCCTCATCCACCACTTCCTTTTTACCAGTCAAAAGAACTTTCGGTATTACCTCGTATGGCTCACCATCCGCAAGTACTGTAAGGATCTGGTTCATTGTGTGGTTCTTTAAGAATACTTCTATCTCTCTTTCAACCCAGGTGGACTTCTTGGTATTAGTTGAGCAGATAACTATAAGATAATCTGCATTGTAAAGAGCCTGGGAAATAGTGTCGTTAAGGTCACTGGTAATTGGCAGCTCATCCTTATCCCTGAAGATCCTGTCGATTTTCTTAACTCCTGTAGACTTCTGGATTTTCCTTGGAATATGATAGTGCTCCAAATCCCTTACGATAGAAGCTGCGATCTTATTATCAAGATCTGCGTGCTTATATGATATAAATGCATTGAAATGATTGATCATTTTGCCTCTCCAATCTTTAAAAACACAGCCGTGACATTATACCATATTTTTAAGAAAAAGGGGGACGGACAAGACACGGGGACGGTTCTACTGCGACAGGGGTGGACCATGGGGACGGGGTTAGTGGTTCATTGGGATGACTCCCAATGAACCACTAACCCCGTCCCCATGGTCCACCCCTGTCGCAGTAGAACCGTCCCCGTGTCTTGTCCGTCCCCGTGTCTTGCCTTTAAACTGATACATCAAAGCCGCCACTTATCATTGGAGCTGGCGTGCTACCTGCTGCGGCACCTGGCATACTGATGACCGGGTGAACTAAAGGTGCATCAGCTTTAAAAACTGCAGTTGCCCCAGATGGCGATGAACCGCCCATAGCACCAGAAATACCGCTGGCTGCTTTACTCTTTTCGTGTTCCATAATGCCTTTTAAGTACTCTTTATCGGCTTCTGCTATTTCTTTAAGCTCTTTATATCTATGCTTGATCTTGAGTATCTTAAGGTCATCTTCTGACATATTGGGATCTGGTGCAAAGGTAGATTCTGCAAGCTCCGTAAGGTCCATATCTTCCATCATCTCATCCATGGCATCCATGAGCTGATCTGTCATATCATCAGTGGAGTTTGCAAACTCTTCAGCAGAAATCTGTTGCTGCTCTTTCATTGCCTCCTGCATTTCCTGCATCTGAAGAGCCATCTCATACTCATAGTCCTCCATCCCATCCTGAATTTCATATGAGCCATCTTCCAGCGCCTCATCTTCAGGAAGTTCTTCATTTTCTTCCTGGTCTGATCCATCGTTCTTTTCTTCTATCTCATCAAGTTCTCCAGACAGGCCCTGACCATTTCTTTCAATCATCTCTTCCTGCTCAAGATGGCTTACCTTTTTCTTTGCCACTTTTTCCATGGCTTTCGCATGGTCGATTGCAAGCTGTATCTCTTCCTCGTCGTACTCTCCACTGCCTTTAAGGCGCTTAAGCCTGTTAATCTCTCTTTTTGCCGCCTGCACAGCTTTTCTTGCTGAAACAGATGTCTTGCTTCTTATGATCTGTGAAGATATCTTTTTAAAACTGTACTGGAGCTTTTTCTTTTCAAGAGATGTCT
Source organism: Butyrivibrio sp. (assembly GCA_015056565.1). Classification (GTDB taxonomy): domain Bacteria; phylum Bacillota; class Clostridia; order Lachnospirales; family Lachnospiraceae; genus Butyrivibrio. The sequence continues at coordinate 2,305 of SVGB01000020.1, read as the reverse complement.
TCTCTGTCTTGGCCCTTGATGCACTCAGCTTCTGAGCATAAGCCATGCTCTGATCAACCACACTCTGGGATTTCTTATCATTTAATCTGTTCTGGGATTCATATTGTCGAAGAGAATTCGCTGATGAATTTGACGCACTTTTTTTAGCAGCACCAGAATCTGTACCGGTTCTGCCAAACATATTGGCACTATGAAGTTGATGATGAACTGAGCCAACTACCATTTCTGCATCCTCCGTGACGCATGTGGCCATAGATATCCTTATCACTGTGTATATCGGATGGATGTTCAGAAATATTAACCCCATAAATAAAAAAGCCCGCCAATCACAATGGCGGGCCCAAAATAATACCTATCATACTTTGATGGTCAGAACATTAAGTCCAAGTACATTCTGGTAAGTAAAATCCTTGGCAATCTTGTAGATCATCCTAAGTCCAATATTCCTGGTCTTATCCTCAGGGTCAGCAATCCTCTGTCTCTGAACAGGATCAAATGGCTGGCAGTCATCCTTGATACACAGGATCACATCCTCATCCTTTACAATAGCCCTTGCCGTAAGGTTATGGGGCTTACTGTCCATAGTAAAGCCGTGACTTACTACGTTTCCTGCCATTTCTTCGAGAGAAAGGCTGGCAAAATATGCTCTTCTTGGATCAATTCCTTTATCCGTGCAGAATTTCTGCACAGTTTCAGAAGTTCCGGTAACATCCTCCATCTTCCGGACATTAAGCTCTATCCTGTGGTCGTCATCAACACCAAAGTCAGCAGGAATTACCATAAGTTCATCCATGGTAGATGGCATCTTTTTGTTCTTTAAAATGGAATATGCAATAACTACAAGCAGGCAGAAAATGCCGTTGAGTACATTGGCAATATAAACTGCATTCATTCCAGCAAAAGGTATGAGCAGGGCTGTGAAGGCGCAAACACACACAAACCCATCCAGTATCGCATACAGGTGGACCATGAACTTCTTGTTCGAAGCAAGGGCATAGCAACTAAAGTGCATGAGCCATACGGAAAATGGCATACACAAAGGAAGTATCCTGTATCCCCACAAAGTCATGTCAAATACCGGATCTGCTGTGTTCTGATAGAACATCAGCGTGAATGGTTTTGCCATGAGCATGATAAATGCAGAAATTGCACACTGAAGAGGAATAAATCTGTAAATTGCCGTTCTCATGACATTTGTAAGAGTGGTCCTGTCTTCCTCTCCCACGCTTACACTCATCATCATCCTGGACACATTCAGCATTCCTGCAGGAATCGCCCAGAAGAAGGCCATAATGGCATTTGAAGCGGCAAATGCAGATATTCCAGCGCTTCCCACATAAGCAGTAATAAGACCGTTAACTATAAATCCTCTGACAGTCTGATATCCGTTTCCAATAGCTCCAGGGAATCCAATGGTAACGATTTCTTTAGCATCATCCCACTTAAGTCCCTTTAGCTTTAATTTGATAGACGCTTTTGCTGTAAAGAAATACTGTGCCTGTACAAGCATAAACACCCACATTCCAAGAGAAGCTGCAAGGGCAAGGCCCAAAGCTTCAAGGTGCATTACCTGAACAAATATATAGTTAAAAATGAGATTTGCAACGATATAAACTATGCTTGCAAGAGTTGTCCTGAAAGCCTTATTTTCAAGGGAAAGGAACGCAGCAAGCTGATTGCCGATAAACAACGGTAATACGCCAAGGGCCTGACCAATGATGAAGCTGTTAAACACTGCCCTTGTCGCATCATCAGGAGCAATGGCACTTGTCAGATCAAACATCCCCATCGCTATGAGCGCCGCAACCACAACTATAGATATAATGGTGCACAGGATAATATCCAGCGTAAAGACATTCTGCATCTGGTCAACCTGATTCTTGCCCATATACTTTCCGCAGATCACTACTGCTCCTGTCATGAGCATCGTACTTATGGAATTAACCAGGAGATTTATAGGATTGTACAGTCCCACTGCACTCATGGCAGCTTCACCAACATAGTTGGTAGCAAAAATACCAGTTACAATTCCGTTTATAGCTCCGATAGACATAAGCAGTACCTGCACCGGGAGCAGCCTAAACAGCAGCTTTGCAGTCATACTGAAATCCGAAACTTTCCCTTTATTCTTTCCCATAGATTGCCTCTTTTCTGACGGTTAACCGATAAGCCACAAATTAATTTTATCATCAAAGAGACTTCCTAGCTATTAATCTTTTCTAAAGTCGGAGAGACACGGGGAGGAGACACGGGGACGGTTCTTTTGTCTCATTGCGCGCAATGAGACAAAAGAACCGTCCCCGTG
>SVGB01000046.1 GCA_015056565.1 Butyrivibrio sp. | reverse complement strand
CATCCACAATAAGTATTCCTGCCATTTGATTCCTCCAGCCGCTAAGGCCTCAACAGAATTAGAATTCTCTATTTATTGTACAACAGAAAGTGCTGCATTTGATCAAATTTTTATCTTAGTCCAGTTACCCTGCTTAAATCTCACTGATCCGAAGATGAATCGGGATACCTGATCTGCCAGGATTCCCATCCATACTCCGTTTATTCCAAAGCCAAGGACATATCCGAACATGTATGAAAATGCAGTTCTGATAATGGTGACACTTATGATGGATGCCATTGCAGTGTATCCCGTGTCGCCGGCACCTCTGAGGCACCCCATGTATATAACCTGAGAAACCTGAAAGATAACTACCACAATAATGATCCTGGTAATATCAACTCCAATCTTAACTATCTCAGGTTCTTCAAAGAAGGCTGACATAAGGGCATGGCCTCCAAAGAAGTACAGACATGCCAGCACAAAAGAAATACACAGGCCAATTATTCTGCAGGTCTTTCCGTATTCTTTTGCCAGCGCCTCATTTCCTTGTCCAAGGCTTCGCCCTATAAGCGCTACAGCTGTTGCCTGAAGGCCATCGCCAAAAGAAAATGACAAGCCCATAATGTTCATTCCAACCTGATGTGCAGCCATGGCAGCTGTTCCCATTTTGGCAGCCATTATGGAGGTTGCCATAAATCCAACTCTCATAAGGATCTGCTCAAAAAATACTGAATATCCTACTCTAACAAGTCCCTTCAATGCGGCAACCCCAGGCAGGATCTTATTTTCCACTATATAAGGAATACTTACAAAGCAGCCTTCTTTAAACAGCGATCTAATACTCATTACACTTGCAAACACTGTTCCGAGGACCGTGGCAAGAGCAGCTCCCTTTACTCCAAGTGCTGGAAAACCAAACTTTCCTCCGATCAGAAGGTAGTTAAAAATGACGTTTACGGTATTTGATACCAGATTGGTCTTCATGGTGATCCTGGTATTTCCGGCACCTCTCTGGGCTGAGTTTATTCCCATCTGAATACAGTTAAATATCATTCCGCCCATGATGATCTTAAAATACAACACCGCTAAGTCATGGCTATCCTCATTGGACCCGCAGAATCTTATGATGCCATCCGCAAAGACAACCAGAAGAGTACTGATGATCACCGCAGCAACCAGGATAAATGCGATTCCTGAAACCAGTATCCTGTTGGCATCCTCTCTTTTGTCCTCTCCCTTTCTCCTTGCAACAAGGGCCGACAGAGAAACGTTTATGGCAAAGAACATAGAAAGCCCCATAAACTTAGGCTGTGTAGTAAGACCTATGGCAGCAACAGCGTTACTTCCAAGCCCGCTCACCATATATGAATCCACAAGTCCCACAAAGGCCACAAAGAAAGACTCAACTACTGCAGGCCAGGCCATATTTATTGTTTCTTTAAATAGACTGTTATTTTCTGGTTTCATGTTATTCTCTTATTCCCCGGGCTATGAAGGTTCCATACTCCTTCTGCAGATTGATGGCTCCCCCTTCTTTATGAGGTAGCAGCATATTAAGGATCTCATCTCTTCCCATTGTTCCAATGCCATGAAGAGCCTTGAGACTCTGAAGGTATTCTGCTAGATCATCTATATTAGTAACATGAAGGGAATCCTCGTAGCGACGCACCTGAACATCCGCAAACTCTTTTCCCAGAATGTCTCCTCCGTTCTGAAGGGTAAAGAGATGGTTGGGATCATAGTTCTCGCCAACAAGCCCAAACCACTCTGCCAAAACGTCGTTGAAATTGTGCTCACCATATGTGGCGCTGTAGAAAATACCATCATCATTAAGAACCCTTCTGATCTCGCTGATTGCTTTATCAATATCAGGTACGTGATAGAGCATCATGTTTGCTATTACTATGTCAAAAGATCTATCTTCAAAAGGTATATTCTGTACGTCGATCTGCTTGTATTCTACGTTTTCAAGCTCTCCAACATTCTTCCTTGCTGTATCAAGCATGGCTTCGGAAAAATCGGAAAGTACAAGCTTATCACATTTCGCGATGAGGTCGTCGTGCCCTTTCCACATATCTCCTGTTCCGGTTCCAAGCTCAAGCACTTTCATTCCTTCTTTTATCTCATAATTCGATATGAGCCAGGGGCCAAATCCCATCTTGTTCGTTGAATACATGTTGTGGAAGTTGATCCTGATATCCAGGCCTTTAGATGATGCATACTGTGCCTTTACTGCCTCTTTATCGTTGCTGCTTCCCATTTTCATACCAGGTTGTCTCCTTATGCCTTTTCTATCATGTTAATCGCATTTTCCATAGTTACACATTCTGCAAATCTTTTAGGCCACATCATTTCGTTGTAGTATTTGTAGGTTGTCTCCGCATCCATATGAACTGCCCTCACCGACTCCACGTCGGAAAGGGTTTCTGTTATGCCGCATGGCGGCATGAACCTGTAGGATGCTCTATGCATCCTGCAGAACAGGGCATGTCCACTATACCCCTATCCCATTGGCTTACCTTTGGGAATACTTTCCTTAAGATGTTTGCAGCTCCATTTATGTCTGCATTTGTTATTGTACCATCGTAGTGCCTGTAAAGTCCTCTCTGTATCCTCTTTCCTGAGAAAAAGTGGTTTCCTGAACTGTTCTTTTTATACACAGGGATATAGTCTTTTGCAAGAAAGTCGGCCTTTGATGTGTAGCTCTCTTCTGTGAGGACAAACCTTATACCATATTCAGCAAGTTTGTATCTGAGCATGTCTGCAAATATCAGCATTGGTATCTGCACAAAGTTCTGGTTATTAACATGTCCTATACTTATATCCTGTTTCTGGTATGTGTTATGGCCCATCACAACTATATCTACATTGTTATCCCTTGCATAGTCAACAAGCTGTCTGCTCACCTTATGGAACTGATCCTTTATCCTCCTGTTCCTTTTTTCTGTAAGAGCGTTCATCTTTCTTGTCCTGTACTTGTTGTTACATGTCATGGCGCAGGAAGAGAGTCTTTTCATCTCTTTGTTGTAAAACTGGTTGATTGACTTGATCACGCCTCCCTTTATCACAAATGGTCTTGCGCCAAAAGAGTTCGCTACAGCGGCGATATTGTCTGTTCCGGGATCGATAGCCATCACCCTCAGGTCCTTCAGATCCGCTACCTCTGAAAGCTCAGTGAGAATATCCTTATCAGCCATGGGGATTATCCCTTTATCAGGCACTGAAAGGACTACATCCAGAACAAAGCTGTTTCCGCTAGGCTTTATACGGACTTCCTTGAGACTTACTTCTTCTGGGAGCTGACCAAGGGACAGAGTATTCCTGGTACCAGGAAACTTAAGACCACCATCTTTGACCCTGCAGATCTGGTTAGTAAGGACAGCTGTCTTGAGTGATCCCTGTGACATATATCCCGGCATCTTGGGGCGACCAGTAAATGCCCCAGGATTCCTGCCATATACTTTTACAGCTTCAAAGAAAGACTTATAGTCTCTGAGAAGAAGTTTCAATATCT
>SVGB01000019.1 GCA_015056565.1 Butyrivibrio sp. | reverse complement strand
AGGATTAGAAATAGCCCAGAGAACCTGGGAGAAAGGAAGAATCCAATCACTTTTCTAACATGATTGGATTATACGTGCAGTTATGGATGATAAAAACATAAAAAAATTTCAGATGAGGAACTTGAAGAGGTAGCTGGTGGAGGATTTCATCCTGGTGCTGGTCCATTCACAAAGATGGCAAGAGCGGAAGAACGAAAAAAGAAAGCCTTTGTTGAAGAAGCTAAAAATCGAATTAACCCGAACGACCCTTTGTCTTGGTTCCAAACAGTAATGGATTTGTTCAATGAAAGAGGCGGAATAAAATAAGAATATCTATTTGTTAAGAAGGTAGCACGGTCATATAGTAGATTACAGTCATTTATTATCACAGATTCTTTTCATTCTTATAATTTAATGAAAAGGGTTCTTGGTCAAAGGAGGATTCATTATGTCAGAAAATAATAAGAAAAATTTAGTGGATGAAGAACTCGAAAATGTAACTGGTGGTAGAGGTAGTGGCGCAGGCGCCTTATCCCGGTTTCATTCCCATGAAAGAGAACACAAGGCAAAAGTTGAAAAACTGTCACAAGAAGCATTAAAAAGACTTGACCCAAAAGATCCTTTATCCTGGTTCCAGACAGTAGCAGATGTGTTCGATGAAAAATCTGAAAAAAAATAAGAATATCTATTATATTTTTATTATAGATAAGAAATGCGCTTGTTTTGTCAGGCGCATTTTTTATTTTGCATTAATTCATGAATTCCAGCCCACTAATTCAGCTCCTAAAAGAAAGTCTCACAAAGATAGATACGCAGCAACTTTGACCACATTAACCAGGCGGAGTTATGCTCCGCCTAATAGTTCCGCTACAGTATATTTTTTTTTATAACCTCATAAGCTTCTTTTAAGTCCATCTCCGGTAATCCCCAACCATCATTTTGATTTATATTTTTCTAATTGCTCCCGCGGTTCCTGATTTTCTTTTAGGAGCCTTCGAACCTCATCTTTAAGACCTTTCATAGTCTTAGGCATTTCATAATCATCACTACCGGGTTCATAGGAAGGGCTGCGCTTTTTGCATCTTCCATCAGTAGGAACTATTTCCTTTGTGGCAGGATCAACGCGGCCTATCAGCTTTCTTTTGGATTTGGAACGCTTAAGTTCCGAATCCCAAAAGTAACGCTTGACGTATAACAAAAAAAGATATAATATATGTTCTTGAAGATTAGCACTCATTTAAAGTGAGTGCTAACAAAAAGAAAAAAGCTAATAAATCTCATATATAAGGAGGCATTTATAATGAAGTTAGTACCACTTGCAGACAGAGTTGTATTAAAGCAGCTTGAAGCTGAAGAGACTACAAAATCTGGAATTGTTCTTCCAGGCGCTGAGAAGGAGAAGCCACAGCAGGCAGAGGTTATCGCTGTAGGTCCTGGCGGAGTTGTAGATGGCAAAGAAGTAAAGATGGAAGTTAAAAAGGGCGACAACGTAATCTATTCCAAGTACTCAGGAACAGAGGTTAAGCTTGACGACGTAACTTACATCATTGTTAAGCAGAACGACATTTTAGCAATCATTAAATAATTTTTGGAGGCAATAGACAATGGCTAAGACAATTAAGTACGGCGCTGACGCCCGCACATCTATGGTAGAAGGCGTTAACAAACTTGCAGATACAGTTAGGGTAACACTTGGACCAAAAGGAAGAAACGTAGTTCTTGATAAGAGCTATGGTGCTCCTACTATCACTAACGATGGTGTTACAATCGCAAAAGAGATCGAGCTTGAAGATTCTTACGAGAACATGGGTGCTCAGCTTGTTAAGGAAGTTGCTACCAAGACTAACGACGTAGCAGGTGATGGTACAACAACAGCTACAGTTCTTGCACAGGCAATGATCAACGAAGGCGTTAAGAACCTGGCAGCAGGAGCTAACCCAATCGTTCTTAGAAAGGGTATGAAAAAGGCTACAGACAAGGCTGTAGAGGCTATCGGCAAGATGGCTACAAAGGTTAAGGGCAAAGAGCAGATCATGAGAGTTGCTGCTGTTTCATCAGGTGATGATGAAGTTGGACAGATGATCGCTGACGCTATGGAGAAGGTTTCAAACGACGGCGTTATCACAATCGAAGAGTCCAAGACAATGCAGACAGAGCTTGACCTTGTAGAAGGAATGCAGTTCGACAGAGGATATATCTCAGCATACATGGCTACAGATATGGACAAGATGGAAGCTACACTTGAGGATCCATACATCCTTATCACAGACAAGAAGATTTCTAACATCCAGGATATCCTTCCACTTCTTGAGCAGATCGTTAAGACTGGATCTAAGCTCCTTATCATCGCTGAGGATGTTGATGGTGAGGCTCTTACAACACTTATCGTTAACAAGCTTCGTGGAACATTCAACGTAGTAGCTGTTAAGGCACCTGGCTATGGTGACCGCAGAAAGGCTATGCTTGAGGATATCGCAATCCTCACAGGTGGTAAGGTTATCTCTTCAGACCTTGGCCTTGAGCTTAAGGATACAACAATGGATGACCTTGGAAGAGCTAAGAGCATCAAGGTAGAGAAGGAAAAGACAACTATCGTTGATGGACTTGGCGCTAAGAAGGAAATTCAGGCCAGAGTTGCTCAGATCAAGAAGCAGATCGAGGATACAACATCAGATTTCGATAAAGAGAAGCTCCAGGAGAGACTTGCTAAGCTCGCTGGCGGTGTTGCAGTTATCAGAGTTGGTGCTGCTACAGAGACAGAGATGAAGGAAGCCAAGTACAGAATGGAAGATGCTCTTAACGCTACAAGAGCAGCTGTTGAAGAGGGTATCATCTTTGGGGGTGGATCAGCTTACATCCACGCTACTAAGGAAGTTGCTAAGCTTGCAGATTCACTTGAAGGTGATGAGAAGACAGGTGCAAAAGTTGTTCTTAAGGCTCTTGAGGCTCCACTTTTCCACATCGCTAACAACGCTGGTCTCGACGGATCTGTTATTGTTAACAAGGTAAAAGAGTCTAAGGCAGGCATCGGCTTTAATGCTTACACAGAGCAGTATGTTGACATGGTTAAGGACGGAATCATCGATCCTGCCAAGGTTACACGTTCAGCTCTTCAGAACGCTACATCAGTAGCATCAAGCTTCCTTACAACTGAGGCTGCTGTAGCTACTATCAAAGAGCCAGTTCCTCCAATGCCAGCAGGCGGCGCAGGAATGGGTATGGGGATGTGAGCGATAACGAGCCAAGTGTCCCGTGAAAAATATGAGAAAAGCCACGTAAGTGGTTTTGCAAACAGAGAAGAAGTTCCTCCAAGCTCGCTTGGAAGGAGCTTCTTCTCTGTTTGTAAAAGGAGCGTTTTGACGCGATTTTCTCATATTTTTCATGGGACATTTGGCGACAACGGACGACAGGGAAATTGCGAAGCAATTTCGCTGTATAACGGATAACGAGTGCAAACATCCTCTCACATATTTCATATTTTCTTAAGATTTTCCCTCCCAAAACAGGTGTAAAATATCCTTTGTGTGTGAAATATGTTCAAAGAGGAGAATATGAAAATGAAAAAGAAAATCTTAACCCTGGTCCTATCCATGGCTATGATAGGAACCATTCTTTCGGGTTGCCAAAAAGAAACACCAGAAGAATCATCTGCTTTTGAAAACATAGATGCTTCTGATAAAGCAGAAACATCTGAATCTGATCAATCAGCTACTACAGAGACTCAGCCTTCAGACAACACCTCAGATGTTGCAAATGAAACTCCCGCCTCAACAGGCGACCTCTACGAGGATTTTAAAACCGGCGCAGCAAAGGCAAAGTTTACAAAGAGCGGAGACAGAGGTTCATACCTGGTCCTTTCCGATATCCTTGAAGATGGTCAGTCTTACAGCCTTTCAGAGATCAGTGATAAGCTTGCTTCATCCGGCGATTACAGCTTCAAAATAAACGGCGATGCCACATACAGATCCATTGACTGTGGAAACGACGGAAACAAGGAACTTCTTGTTTCCCAGGAATATACAGCCGGCGATATGGGCGGCGAGATATTTACTCTTTTCATGATCCTTAAGGATATGGGCGGAGAGCTTAAGATCTGCTATGACCAGGATATGTGGTCAAGAAGTGACGTCACCATCAATGATGATGGAACTATATATGGTTCAGGTTCTGGCGGAGCTGCCCTCCATGTATACGATTTTGCCTATGTTGACGCCGCAGGAGATTATCATTTCTACTATGGCTCTGAGGAAAATATCACTCCTTTTGGTGATTTCTATTACAACGAAAATGGTGAGAGCAAGTCAATTTCTCTGGAAGGTCTTGACACAGACCACCTTATCATCAATACCTACTATTTTGAGCCTGATTATGAAAAGCGAAATGACTACATTTCTTATAATATGATCGATGACAATTACAACCTGGTAACCAAGGATGAGGACTACACTGATGCAAATGAGGTTTATAAGCGTCTTACAGAAAATGGCATAAAGGTTTACAAAAACTTTGAGCTTGCAAATCTCTTACACGACAGAGCTGTAGAAATCGGTTATCCTGATACTTCAGATGGCGAGAATTAAATAGCTAAATCTCTTTAACTTAAAGCAATTATATAGTATGATTATTAAGCTAAATTAGATAATACAAGGGGGTAGCATGAGAGATACTCATGCCACTCCTTTTCGTATGTATATCAGATTGTTTTGGTGGAGGAAGTTTAGTTGGATCTTGAGATGCAGAAAAGAGCTCCTATATATGATGCACTGGAGCGTTTCAGGAAGCAGAGGGTTGTGCCCTTTGATGTGCCTGGTCACAAGAGGGGAAGAGGCAATGCTGAACTGGTAAGGTTCTTAGGTGACAGATGCGTAGGAATTGATGTTAATTCCATGAAGCCTCTTGATAACCTTTGTCACCCGGTTTCGGTGATCAAGGAAGCAGAAGAACTTATGGCAGATGCCTTTGGCGCTGCTCATGCTTTTATGATGGTCAATGGTACCACCAGTGCTGTACAGGCCATGGTGTTATCAAACGTTAAGCATGGGGACAAGATCATCATGCCAAGAAACGTCCACAAGAGTGCCATAAATGCGCTGATCCTGTGCGGAGCTGAGCCTGTATATATTGATCCCAAGGTTGATGTCAATCTTGGAATTCCTCTTGGAATGGAGATCGAGGATGTTAAGAAGGCAGTAAGTGATAACCCTGATGCAAAGGCTATCCTTATCAACAATCCCTCATATTATGGAATATGCTCAAATCTTAAGGCTATAGTTGATATAGCACATGAAAATGGCATGAAGGCTTTAGTTGACGAGGCCCATGGAACACATCTTTACTTTGGACCGGATCTTCCTGTAAATGCCATGGCAGCTGGAGCAGATATGGCGGCTATCAGCATGCATAAGTCAGGAGGAAGTCTTACCCAGAGCTCCATTCTTCTATGCGGACCTGATGCCAATGTAGGTTATATCAGCAGGATAGTGAATCTTACTCAGACCACCTCAGCCAGTTACCTCCTTCTTGGAAGCCTTGATATTTCCAGAAGAAATCTGGCCCTTAATGGTCACGACAGCTTTAAAAAGGTCACAGGAATGGCTCAGTATGCCAGGGAAGAGATCAATGATATAGGCGGTTACTACGCTTACGGCAATGAGCTAAAAAATGGCGGAAGCATCTATGACTTTGATGAGACCAAGCTCGTTGTAAATACCAGAAAGATCGGTCTTACAGGAATTGAGGTCTATGACCTTCTCCGCGATGAATACGACATCCAGATGGAGTTTGGAGATCTTTCCAACGTAATGGCTTACATATCCATCGGCGATCGTCTTCAGGACATTGAGAGACTTGCAGGAGCCCTTGCTGATATAAGGCGTCTTTACTCTAAGCCTGAGCAGCAGTTCTTTTCTGCAGAGTATGTGACTCCCATAGTGAAGGCAACTCCCCAGGAGGCTTTCTATGCGGAAAAAGAGTCACTTCCCATCGAGCAGACTGTGGGACGCATCAGTGCTGAGTCAGTAATGTGCTACCCACCAGGAATCCCAATTCTTTCTCCGGGTGAGATGATAACAGAGGAAATACTTGATTATATCAGGACTGCCATGGAAAAAGGCTGTTCCATGCAGGGACCTGAAAGTGAAGATATCTCAGAACTTTTTGTTTTAAAATAAAAGGAGCATTCTATGGCAGATATGGATTATTGGTTTTCAGACATGCACACTGGAAACGTCAAGATCAGCATAAGATTATCGAAGCAACTCTTTTCCGGAACCAGTGAGTTCCAGAGGATAGATGTCTTTGATTCCCCGGAGTTTGGCAAGTTCCTTACTTCAGATGGTAACATCATCTTTTCTGAAAAGGACGAGTTCACCTATGATGAGATGATAGTTCACGTTCCAATGGCTGTGCATCCTAAGGTCCAGAGAGTTCTGGTTCTTGGAGGCGGCGATGGCGGTGTTGCCAGAGAGCTCACTCACTATGAGGAGATCAAGGTTATTGATGTAGTTGAGCCGGATTCCATGTTTGTGGATGTGTGCAAGCAGTACTTTCCGGACAACGCAATTGGTCTTGAGGATGACAGAGTCCACATCTTTTATCAGGATGGCCTTAAGTACCTAAGGAAATGCGAAGATATGTATGACCTTATCATCAACGACGCCACAGAGCCACTTGGCCATGAGGCAGGTCTTTTCACAAAAGAGTTCTACGGAAGCTGCTACAAGGCGCTTCACGATGATGGCATCATGGTTTATCAGCACGGCAGCCCGTTCTACGACGAGGACGAAGAGAGCTGCAGAGCAATGCACAGAAAGGCCTACAGAGTATTTCCTATAAACAGGGTTTATCAGGCCCATATTCCTACATGCCCCGCTGGCTACTGGCTGTTTGGTTTTGCCAGCAAAAAGTATCATCCACTGAAGGACTTTAATCCGGACAGATGGGATGAAAGAGGCATAAAGACCTGGTATTATACAACACATTTGCACAAAGGAGCGTTCATGCTTCCTAAATACGTAGAAGACCTGCTTCAGGAAGAAGAAGATATGTCCAGGTGATATGTATAAGCAAAACGAATGGAGGAAAGTCAAAATGAGCAGATTATTAGTTATCGGATGTGGAGGAGTAGCACAGGTTGCAATCCAGAAGTGCGCTCAGAATAAAGAAGTATTTACAGAGATGTGCCTTGCAAGCCGCACAGTCAGTAAGTGCGACGCATTAAAAGAAAAACTGGAAAAGCAGGGATATCCTGTTAAGATCACAACTGCTACAGTTAACGCAGATGATGTAAAGGACCTTGTTAAGCTTATAAAGGACTATAAGCCAGATGCAGTACTTAACGTGGCTCTTCCTTATCAGGACCTTACCATCATGGATGCATGTCTTGAATGCAAGGTGGACTACATTGATACAGCTAACTACGAGCCAGAGGACACAGATGAGCCTGTATGGCGCGCTGCCTACGAAAAGAGATGTAAGGAAAAGGGCTTTACAGCTTACTTTGACTACAGCTATCAGTGGGCTTATATGGACAAGTTCAAGGAAGCTGGCATCACAGGCCTTCTTGGAACAGGCTTTGACCCTGGCGTAACCAGCGTATTTACAGCCTACGCAAAGAAGCACTACTTTGACAGGATCGACACAATAGATATCCTTGACTGCAATGGCGGCGATCATGGCTATGCTTTTGCAACAAACTTTAATCCCGAGATCAACCTCCGTGAGGTTTCTGCAAACGGAAGCTACTGGGAGGATGGACACTGGGTTGAGACAAAGCCCATGGAGATCAAGAGGGAATACGACTTCCCTCAGGTTGGCAAAAAGGATATGTACCTTCTGCACCACGAGGAGATAGAGGCCCTTGGCAAGAACTTCCCGGAGGTTAAGAGGATCCGTTTCTTCATGACCTTTGGCCAGTCATATCTTGATCACATGAGATGCCTTGAAGATGTGGGAATGCTCTCAACAACTCCAATAAAGTTTGAGGGAAAAGACATTGTTCCTATCCAGTTCTTAAAGGCTCTCTTGCCAGATCCTGCAAGCCTTGGACCAAGAACAGTAGGTAAGACCAACATTGGCTGCATCTTTAAGGGTGTCAAGGACGGAAAAGAAAAGACAATCTACATCTACAATGTCTGCGACCACCAGGAGTGCTATAAGGAGCTTGGAAGCCAGGCAATCAGCTACACCACTGGTGTTCCTGCAATGATCGGAACAGCGCTTGTACTTACAGGAAAGTGGAAACAACCTGGAGTATATACAACTGATGAGTTTGATCCAGACCCATATATGGAGCTTCTTAACGAATATGGACTTCCATGGGTAGTGGATGAAGCTCCAGAGCTTGTGGATTAAGATTTTTCTGAGGGGATATTATGAAAATTGGTGAGATCAATACGCCTGCCTATGTGATTGATGAAAAAAGGCTTAAAGAAAATCTGGAGATACTAAAGGATGTTCAGGACCGCTCTGGAGCAAAGATCCTTCTGGCTCAGAAGGCTTACAGCGCTTACCAGACTTATCCACTTATAGCATCTTACCTTTCAGGTGCTACAGCTTCCGGAATATTTGAAGCAAGGCTTGGATATGAGGAGTTTAAGAGAAGGGACGGACAAAGAGGCGAAAATCACGTCTATGAGCCAGCTTACAAAGACTCTGATATGAACGAGCTCTGCGAGATCTGTGACCATGTGGTATTTAACTCTATTTCCCAGCTTGAGCACCACAGAAGTGTCTGGGAGAAGTATGTTTACGAGGGCAAAACAAAAGTGGGACTTAGGATAAATCCTGAGATAAGCGCAGAGGATGCCCATGAGATCTATGATCCATGTTCTCCAGGCTCAAGGCTTGGTATCAGGAATGAAAACATGCCTGATAATTTGCCGGAGGGAGTTACAGGACTTCACTTTCACAATCTCTGCGAGCAGGGATTTGAGCCTTTAGAGGACACTTTCCTTAAGGTTGAAAGGGACTTCTTTAGATTTTTTCCACAGCCAAGGATATCAGATGACTACGATAGCTTCATACTTAGAACAATGGGCGTTGATGTTGACGATGAGTCCTATGATGAAGAGGTTGCTCTTGATAACATTCCGGCAGAGACTGATGAACTTGACGAAGAATTTGGTGTTTCCGGATCTAACAGGATAAGCTGGATAAACCTAGGCGGCGGACATCACATCACAAGGGATGATTATGACAGAGAAGGCCTTATCAATCTGATACGTTATATCAGAGAAAAGTATGACCTTACAGTATATCTTGAGCCTGGGGAGGCTATAGCCCTTGATGCAGGCTATCTTGTCACATCTGTAATGGATGTGGTTGAGACAGACAGGATCCCTGTTCTTATACTTGACGCTTCAGCCTCATGTCACATGCCTGATGTTATTGAGATGCCTTATCGTCCACCTCTTAAGGACTCTGAGGAGCCTGGAGAGATGAACTATACCTACAGGCTTTCATCCATGACCTGCCTTGCAGGAGACGTCATTGGAGACTACAGCTTTGAGACGGAAAAGAATGTAGGTGACAAGCTCTATTTTGAAGATATGGCAATCTACAGCTTTGTTAAGAACAACACCTTTAATGGAATGCCACTTCCAGATATTGACATCATGCACGAGGACGGAGAAGTGGAAGTTATAAAGCACTTTGGATACGAAGACTTTAAAAACAGGCTGTGATGGATCTTGCCAAAACCAGCTACTGATTGGATAACAAAAATGATAATACAAGGTTTACCGTCATCTGACGGTTTCTTCATGCCAGGAGAGTTTACTTCCCATCTGGGAACAATAATGATATATCCCGTAAGACCCGGGAGCTTTGGAAAAGACAGGACAGATACATTAAAAAGCTTTGGATCTGTCTTTTTGGAGATCCTTAAAAGAGAGGAGCTTTTTCTTTTGACAGGAAAGGCTCATATACAGGAAGCTTCAGAGTTTATGGAAGAGCTGATTGGCAACCATTGCAAGGAGCTTGGGAAGTCTTCCGGGGAAAAAGAGCTTTTGGCAGGAAGGCTCCATTTATTAAATATTGAATCCGATGACGCCTGGGCAAGGGACGTAGCTCCAACCTTTCTTACAGATACAAAGGGGAGTGTAAGAGGCGTAAACTGGCGCTTTAATGCCTGGGGCGGAGAGGTAGACGGACTGTATGCAGACTGGGAGCTGGATGACAAGGTGGCAGCTGCCTTCTGTGATAAAGCGGGATTTGATCATTATGATGCCTCACCATTTGTTCTGGAGGGAGGAAGCATCCACTCCGACGGAGAGGGCACAGTTATGGTTACAGAAAGCTGCCTTCTTAGCAAGGGAAGAAACCCGGAGCTTTCAAAAGAACAGATAGAAGACAAGCTAAAAGAGTATCTTGGAGCCAAAAAAGTTCTCTGGCTTCCAAGGGGAATATATAATGACGAGACCAATGAGCATGTGGACAATGTCTGTGCTTTTATAAGACCTGCAGAAGTGGTCCTTGGCTGGACAGACAACGAAAGTGATCCCCAGTATGCCATGTCACTTGAAAATTTTGAATATCTTAAAAACGTAACAGATGCCAAGGGTCGGGCTATCAAGGTTCATAAGCTTCCTATTCCTGATCACCCTGTTTGCGTTAATGAGGATGACCTTTCAAACTATGAGTTTGAGGAAGGGGAAGACTATAGGGAAGTGGGAGAGAGACTTGCAGCCAGTTATGTGAACTTTTACTTTGTCAATGAGGCAGCTCTTGTTCCTCAGTTTGGCGGAGAAAACACTGAAAGTGATAAAAGGGCTCTTGAAATATTAAAGAGCATCTGCCCGGACAGGGAGATTGTTGGTATAGATGCAAGACCCATCCTTCTTGGAGGAGGAAACATTCACTGCGTAACCCAGCAGATACCAGGAAAAATGTGAGGTGCATATGTCAGATATGATAAAAGTGGCATGCATTCAGTTTGACTGCGGTAAAGAGGCAGGATCAGATGATGCACAGGTTAAAAGAAATATTGAAACTGCAGATAGATTGACAAGGAAAGCGGCTGAAAACGGCGCCAAGATAGTTCTTTTGTCAGAGCTCTTTGAAAGAAAGTACTTTTGCCAGGAGAGAAATTATGACTACTACGAGCTGGCGCTTCCAATACTGGAAAATCCTGCAGTTCAGCACTTTTCAGAACTTGCCAAAGAGCTTGGTGTTGTAATGCCCATAAGTGTTTTTGAAAGGGATGAGAACACCTTTTACAACTCTGTGGCGATGCTGGATGCTGATGGCAGTATCCTTGGAGTATACAGAAAGACCCATATTCCTGATGATCATTTCTATCAGGAGAAGTTTTATTTTACGCCCGGTAATACTGGCTTTAAAGTTTTTGAGACCAGATATGGCAACGTGGGAGTAGGTATATGCTGGGATCAGTGGTTTCCTGAAACTGCAAGATGTCTTGCCCTTCAGGGGGCGGATATCATTCTTTACCCTACGGCGATCGGGTCTGAGCCTATCCTTGAGGTTGACAGCTCTGGACACTGGATGAGGACCATGCAGGGACATTCAGCAGCCAATATCATTCCTGTGGCAGCTGCAAACCGCATTGGAAAAGAAACTGTCACTCCTTCAGAGGACAATGGCAACCAGAGTTCATCTCTGACATTCTACGGCACAAGTTTTCTTACTGATGAGACGGGAGATTGCATAGCTAAGGCATCAAGGGATCAGGAAGAGATAATTTATGCTGAGTATGATTTTTCAGAGAACCGCAAAAAAAGAGCATCCTGGGGCATCTTTAGAGACAGACGGCCAGAATGCTACAAAGCTATCACTGATTGATCGTTGGAAGATTCCACTTAAAGTGCATAGCAAGAAATCTGATTATTACGATAGTAAAGAATCCAGCCAGTGAGCTTATCAGTTCGCTGGCTGTATATTTCCATAAAAGCACCAGTACTACTGAGCCTGCGATACAGGCAATGGCATATACATGTTTGGTAAGGACTGCAGGTATGTCATCTGCCAGCACATCCCTTATCATCCCACCACCGATTCCGGTAACTATTCCAAGAAATGCAACTAAAAAGAGATTGTCGCCATAGGGTGAAGCGATACCTGTAAAGGAGCCATCTACAGTAAAGGCTGCAAGTCCCAAAGTATCAAGCCAGAAGATCAGGGTGTCATAAAAGGGTGTGACTGCCTTAGGAACAGGCTTTTTGTATCTCATGACAAGAAAGGCAAGATTTGCAGTTATCAGCGTGATTATGGTGTAAGCCGGATTTACGAACATGGCAGGAGGGATATTGTCGATTATGATATCCCTTATAAGTCCGCCGCCGGTGGCAGTAACAAGGGCAAGCAGATTTATGCCAAAGATGTCCATGTCCTTTTTGGCAGCAACCACTGCACCTGATATAGCAAAGGCGATAATACCTATATTTTCAATAAGGACCATTATTGCTGAGTTCATTTAGTCTTCCTTCGCATTCTTGTTTTTGATCACTTTTGCCTTTTCCTTAAGAGTTTTAAGCTCATCTACGCTAAAGGTATAGGCCTTGTTGCAGAAGTGGCAGCGAAGCTCTATTTCTTTTCCGTCATCTATCATTTCCTGGATCTCTTTTTCACCGATGAGCATTAGAGCTCTCTCTACACGGTCCTTGTCGCAGTTGCAGTAAAAGTTAAGGTCAACAGTGTCAGTTATTTCAATATCAAAACCATCAAGAACTATATTAAGAAGCTCCTCAGGAGTTTTGCCAGCCTTTAAGATATCTGTTACTGAAGAGAATTTCTTGAGGTTTTCCTCAAGGTGCGAGATTGTCTCTTCGTCAGCAAAGGGCAGTAGCTGGATGATAAAGCCTCCAGCAGCGATGACGCTTAAGGTTTCTCTTTCCACAAGAACGCCAAGGCCGACTGATGAAGGAGTCTGCTCAGATTTAGTGAAGTAATAGGTAAGGTCCTCGGCAACTTCTCCTGTGTAGAGAGGAACCTGGCCCACATAGGGCTCTTTCATGCCCATATCTCTGATAACGGTAAGATTACCTTCGCCAATCCCTCCACCTACATTAAGGTGACCAGATGCATTGGGCTCCATGATAACGTAAGGGTTTCCTACGTAGCCCTTTACGTTTCCCTTATTGTCGGCGGTAGCAAGAACGCTTTTAAGAGGACCGTCACCATCCATTTTTACAGTGATGAGGTCATCCTCGTTGTCCATCATTGTGCCCATCATAACTGTTCCTGTCATGAGTCTTCCAAGAGCAGCTGCGGCGATAGGAGATAAACCATGGGATTTCCTTGCGTACTCGGAGAGGTCTTTTGTAGTAGCTGCAAATGCTCTTATCTGGGCGTTTCCAGCGGTGGCTCTCACCATATAATCTTTATACATTGTGTTTCCTTTCATAAATCAGTCAAATGCTTAATATAACTATGAAATCATAATTCTTTTTTGCGGTCTTGTAAACATGATTATGAGGGATGTATTTGCGGTTGATTTCACGTTTTGTTTTTATCAAAATTTTATAAAGATATCCCGTGAAATCAATGCTGTTTCTAGTATAATTAAATGTGTAGAATCAGGTTAAGGAGGACATAATATGGAACCTAAGGTAAGAAATGGTAAGCTGGTACAGAAACTTATTACTGCGGCCGTTGCGGCTATCGTTGGAATTGCCACTGTGCTTACTATAATAAGTGGGTTTGAAATCAATAATACATATAGTACGCTGGTTGAAGAGGAGCTTATGGCTTCCGTATATCAGCTTGCAAGTGAGATGGACAGTGTTTGGGATGGTGACTGGTCATACGTAGATGGAACTCTTTATAAGGGCGAAGAAAATGTCATGGCTGAGTATGAAGAGATCATGGATGATCTAAAGAGTGAGACTGGAATTGAGTATTCGCTCTTTTATGGTGATACGAGAGTCGTCACCACAATGAAGGATTCATCGGGCAAAAAAGCTGTAGGCTACCAGATATCTGATAAGGTTAAAAATGCAGTACTTGATAATGGACAGCTTTTGTTCATGAAGGGAAAACCAGCTGGAGCAGATGAAAACTATTTCTGCTATTATGCACCAATGACAAACCTGGATGGAACTATAGTGGGAATGGTTTTTGCAGGAAGAGAAAGCGACTCTGTAGCTGCAAATATCAGAAGGATCATAATTGGTATGGTCATCATATCAATAGTCCTTACAATAGTTCTTTCTCTGGTTGGAATCCTTGTTGCAAACACTGCATCCGTAAAGATGAGAGCCATTGCTGATGAGCTTGGACATTTGTCCACTGGTGAACTTAAGCTCAACATTGATGAAAAGTCCCTTAAGAGAAATGATGAGATCGGACTTCTTGCTGACGGTGCCCAGACCCTTAGTAATAAACTCGGTGAAGTTATAAGAACTACAATGGAGATGTCAGATGAACTTAAAAGATCAGGAGCAGAACTCTCTGAATCCGCAACCCAGGCATCAACTGCGTCAAGCCAGGTAAGCCAGGCTGTAGATGATATCAGTAAAGGTGCTGTCAACCAGGCAGAGAGCGTTGAGAGCGCTGCAGGTAACACGCAGGATATTGGAAGAGATATTGATGAAGTTTCAGAGAACGTAGAAGAACTGAATGCTTATACAGATGAGATGAAGACCGCCTGCAAAGCAGCCATGGATGCTCTTAATAAGCTTATTGAGCAAAGCACAGAGGTTCAGCAGTCTGTACGGGAGATTGGACAGACAATTGATTCGACAAATGAGTCTGCAAAAGAGATCTCAAAGTTTTCCGAGGCTATCACTGAGATCGCATCCCAGACTAACCTTTTGTCACTGAATGCAAGTATCGAGGCTGCAAGAGCAGGAGATGCAGGAAAAGGATTTGCAGTTGTTGCTACAGAGATCGGACAGCTTGCTGTACAGAGTAGTAATTCAGCTGAGGAGATCAAGAAGATCGTCGAGAGACTGGTTGCTGATTCAGAGGCATCAGTTGAAGTTATGAGTAAGCTCAATGACAACTTTGAGCAGCAGTCTGAACAGCTTGATGATACCAAGACCAACATGCAGAGCATGGCGGAGAATGTAAGCAACGTATCAACCAGCACAGAGAGCATTGCAGATCACATAGGTCAGCTGGGTTCAGCCAAGGATAAGCTGGTTGAGATCATCTCAGATCTTTCCGCAATTTCAGAGGAGAATGCAGCATCAACGGAAGAGACCAATGCTTCAATGCAGGAGCTCAATGCCACATTTGCTATTATTACAGAGTCTGCAGAAAAGCTTCAGGAGCTGGCTTCCGACATGCAGGATACCATCAGTTACTTCAAACCATAAATATATCAAAAAACACCGAGCCTCTGGCCGTGGAAAGCCCATGGCTAGAGGCTTTTTAAGAGGTTTGATGCAATTGACATTTATTTAACGTAAAGCTATAATTGTTCTTAGGTTTTCTTTTTAAAAAAGGAGCATATTATGGCAGATAAAGAGATTTCTCAGGCGGTCATCAGCAGACTTCCAAGATATTTTAGATATTTAGGCGATCTACGTGAGAAAGGGGTTGAGAGGATTTCCTCCCAGGAACTTTCGGATATCATGAAGGTCACTGCATCACAGATCAGACAGGACTTTAACAACTTTGGCGGCTTTGGTCAGCAGGGCTATGGCTACAATGTAGGTTATCTCTATGACGAGATAGGCAAGATCCTTGGCCTTGACAGGCAGCACAGTCTTGTTATCATCGGCACAGGTCACCTTGGCAAGGCAATCGCTGGTTATACCAATTTCACCAGAAGAGGATTTGTCTTTAAGGGAGCTTTTGACAAGAACCCTGATCTGTTTGGAACCAAGATAGGCGATGTAGAAGTAAGACCTATAGATGAAGTTGAGGATTTCGTCAGAAATAACAATATTGAGATTGCTGTTTTAACTATTCCCAAGGAACAGGCAGTGCCTATGGCACACAAACTTGCTGCCTGCGGGATCAAGGCAATATGGAACTTTGCCCATGTGGACCTTGAAGTTCCTGACAATATTCAGGTAGAAAATGTACATTTATCTGACAGTTTGATGAAATTATCGTATAATATTGATAGGTACGAAAAATCATTATAATTAGTGGAGAAGTCCATGGCTAGAGGCGACGACGTGTACATGTCAGCGCTGGAGGGAAAGAGTATTCCCATCCTGACGCTGGACAATAAGTGGCATCAGCTTTTTACCCAGACGGAGATGACGCCTGAGATAGAAGCTCTTGCAGATCAGCTTAATTCTCTGGTGGAGCGCGATGGCAGGATCCGTACAGACACCAAGAAGATCAAGAAGCTCAAAAAGACTCTTTTATCTGAGATTGTCCCTTTAAGGGACCAGGCCAACAAGGCTGGAGGCGGTGCAGCTTCCATAGAAAAAGAGATCCAGGAGAGAACCAGGCTCATCAATGAGTGCAATGAAAAACTTGGCGGACATGATGATGAACTGCTTGATCTTTCCAGAGAGATCTATGACGTAGATTACAAGCTGATGATCGAGACCATGAAGGTCTGCTACGAGACCCTTCAGGAGAACACGGAGTACATCAAGGGCCTTGATGAGTGGATCTCACAGGTCAGAGTGGAGCTTAAAAAGAATGTTATAAGGCTTCAGGAGGCTGAGATGGAGAACTACAATCTCTACTCCTATATGCATCAGATATTTGGACCTGAGGTAATGGATATATTCGATATGGAATATGATCCTGACAAGCGTCATCCTATCAGGAGACCTGCTGATGGTTCATCAGAAGAATATGTTGAATAAAGCCAGAGGACGGATCGGTTGGGAGGAGACACGGGGACGGTTCTTTTGTCTTATTTTATCAAGATAAAACAAGACAAAAGAACCGTCCCCGTGTCTCCTCCCAACCGATCCGTTACAGACTTTTATTAGGGGAGGAACATGATGAAATACGCTGTTTCAAGTATGGAAATGAAGATCTGTGACAGAAATACTTCGGAGCATTTTGGCATTGACCAGGCAGTTCTGATGGAGAGGGCAGCACTTTGTGTTTGTGAAGCTGTTGATAAGTGGAAGAATATACAGGATACTGACAGAAGCTTAAGCGTTGCTGTTTTTGCAGGAGTAGGAAATAATGGCGGAGATGGTGTTGCCATCGCCAGGATCTTAAAGCAAAGGGGATACCATGTAAGTCTTTGTGTTGTTGGGGATCCGGTAAAGAGCAGCAACATGTTTTTAAAACAGCTGGAGATTGCAGGAAAATACGATATATCACAGGGCACTTTTTCCAATATAAGAGACAACAAAACGGATGGAGCATTTGATATCATTGTAGATGCAATGTTTGGTATTGGGCTTACAAGGCCTGTTACAGGAACAAACCTTGAAGCTGTTAACTACATCAATGACCTTAAGGACGAGCGTGGAAAAGACTTATATGTGGTAGCAGTTGATATCCCATCAGGAATAAGCGCTGATACCGGAATGGTTTTAGGAGGAGCTGTAAAGGCTGACACAACAGTTACCTTTAACTTTGCAAAGCTTGGACACATACTCTATCCGGGATGCGAATATTCAGGAGAACTTGTGATAGCTGACGTTGGGATCACGAAGGATAGCTTTCTTTCAAAAGAGCCCCAGACTATCTATCACGACGGCGATGCCATGGAACTTATCCCCGTAAGGAAGAAGGATTCCAACAAGGGAACAAATGGAAAAGTCCTTATAATTGCTGGCTCCAAGAATATAAGCGGGGCGTGCATACTTTCAGCCTCGGCCGCTCTTAAGGCAGGTGCTGGCATGGTGAGAGTGTTTACTGCTTCTGAGAATGCTGAGGTGGTGAAAGCTCTTTTGCCAGAGGCCATCTTAGACACCTACGAGGACTTTGAACCTGTAAGGGACAAGCTGATCACAGCCTTTAAATGGTCCACGCAGGCAGTTATCGGCCCTGGCATTGGATGTGAGGGCAAGGGAAAAGAACTGGTGTCTGTGGTACTTAAAGAGTACGACAAACCACTTGTCATGGATGCAGATGCTCTAAATATCATATCTGAGGATGAGGAGCTGCGTAAACTTACATCTAACTATGCTATAGGAAGTAAAAAACTGATATTGACTCCCCACATGGGAGAGTTTGCAAGGCTCAAAAAGTGCAGCATTGGTGCAGCAAAGGACAATCTGTTGGAGTATCCAAGGCTTTTAGCTTCTGAGCTCCATGCTTCGGTAATCTGCAAGGATGCCAGAAGTATAGTGGCTGACAGTAATGAGAAAAAGATATATATTAATATAAGCGGCAACGACGGAATGGCTACCGCAGGCTCAGGTGATGTGCTTGCCGGAATAACAGGAACTCTTATAGGGCAAGGCGGTTCAGGTTTTGAAACAGCCATAGCAGCGGCCTATATCCACGGATGCGCCGGAGATATAGCATCCTCTGAACATGGAAGATACTCCATGATCGCGTCGGATATAGTGAATGCCCTTTCCAAGGTGCTTGAATGAATTAAGGAAGTAGGAGTAATGACCAATAACAATCAGTATTCAAGAGTTTGTGCCAGGATCAGCTTAAAGGCTATCGAGCACAACCTTCTTGCAATGAAAAACAATATACCGGATGGGACAAAGATCATGGCAGTCATCAAGACAGATGCCTATGGTCACGGAGCGATAGAGATTGGCAGATTCCTTGAAGGTAAGGAATACATCTGGGGATACGCAGTTGCAACTGCCGAAGAAGCTTTTGAGCTCAGGGATGAGGGACTTAAGAAACCTATCCTGATCCTTGGATATACCTTCCCATACGCTTACGAGAGAATGATACGAGAGGATATCCGTCCAGCAGTATTTAGGATGGACATGGCAAAAGAGTTATCAGACTGTGCTAAAAAGCTTATGGAGGAAGGCGCCATAGAAGGACCAGCTCCCATCCATATTGCTGTGGACACAGGCATGAGCAGGATCGGTATAACACCTGACGAAGAGGGAGTTTCTTTTGCAAAAGAAATAAGACTGCTCGAAGGTATCAGGATAGAGGGTGTGTTCACTCACTTTGCAAGGGCTGATGAAAAGGATCTTACCAATGTAAGAGAGAGGGAAGAAGTATTTAAAGACTTCCTTAAATCTTTTGAGGAAGAGACAGGATACCGCATCCCTATTAAGCACTGTGCAAACTCAGCCAGTATCATAGCAGTTCCTGAGTCATCAATGGACATGGTAAGGGCCGGAGTTACAATGTACGGAATGTGGCCATCTGACGAGGTCCCTAAGGATATTATAAGCCTTGAGCCTGTCATGGAGCTTGTAAGCCACATTGTCATGATAAAGGAGGTTCCAGCAGGGACTCCTGTAAGCTACGGCGGAACCTTTGTTACAGACAAAATCACCAAGATCGCTACAATTCCTGTAGGCTACGGAGATGGTTATCCAAGGAGCCTTTCTGGCAAGGGATATGTTCTTATAAACGGTCATCACGCTAATATCCTAGGAAGGGTCTGCATGGACCAGTTCATGGTTGATGTGACTGATATTCCTTATGTGACGGAAGGTGACGAAGTTGTCCTTCTCGGAAAAGACAAGACTTCCGGGGAGGAGATTTCTGCAGAGTTTTTAGGTGATCTGAGCGGAAGATTCAACTACGAGCTTACCTGCGACATCAGTAAGAGAGTGCCAAGACTGTTCGTGGACTAAAATCTGACACGGGGACGGATAAGACACGGGGACGGATAAGACACGGGGACGGTTCTTCTGTCTTGTTTTATCTTGATAAAATAAGACAGAAGAACCGTCCCCGTGTCTTGTCCGTCCCCATTGCTTGTCCCCATTGCTTGTCCCCCTTGCTATTGCGAACAAATGTTTGTATAATGTATGCATATAGATCAACAGAGGTATTTATATGCTTGATATTTTACAGGATTTGAACGAATCGCAGAAGACAGCTGTTACCACAACAGAAGGTTATGTTCGGGTTGTGGCAGGAGCTGGAAGTGGCAAGACGAAGGCATTATCTTCAAGGTTTGCATACCTTGTCAATGGGCTTGGCATAATGCCAGGTCATATTCTTTGTGTTACTTTCACCAACAAGTCAGCCACCGAGATGCGCCAGAGAATACATATGCTTACTGGCGACAATGATACAGGCTATATCAATACCTTCCATGGATTTTGCGTCTCTGTTCTTCAGGAGGATTCCCACGCTGTTCAGTATCCCAAGAGCTTTATGGTGCTGGACAACTCGGACATCGATGACATACTTAAGATCATCTATGAGGAGAGAGGATTATCCCTTAGGGACATGACCTTTGGAATGGCAAGGGATATGTTTGAGATGCGCAAGATCTTTGAGGAGCCTGAGTACTATATCGATATGATAGGTATGTCCCCTGAGGTCCTTAAGGAGAAATACGACAAGGCGACAGAGGTCAGGGACATACTATTTTATGGGTACCTTTATCAGGAAAAAAAGTGCTTTGGGCTTGATTATAACGACCTCATAAAATTTGCTCTGTATATCTTTTCGAAGCACGAGGATATCAAGCTCAAGTGGCAGAAGCGCCTCGAATACATCATGATCGATGAGTTTCAGGACATCGACTCTCTTCAGCATGAGCTTATGGAGGTTTTATCAGCCTATCACAAGAATCTCTTTGTGGTTGGAGATCCTGACCAGACTATCTACACCTGGAGAGGAGCCAACGTTCATTTTCTTTTGGATTTTGACAAGAAATTTCCTGGCACCAGGACCATCTATATGAATGAGAATTACAGGTCTACACCCCAGATACTAAATGCGGTCAATTCTCTTATAGACAAGAACAGGGACAGACTTAAAAAGGACCTTGTTCCCATGCTCCCTGACGGAGATAAGGTGGTGTGTCACCTTGCTCCAGATACGGAGAATGAAGCAGACTATATCACTGGAGAGATCCTGGCCCTTAAGGGCATGGGGGTTCCTTACAGGGATATGACCATACTTTATAGAGCCCACTATGTCACCAGGACCATAGAAGAGGGACTGTTAAAAGAAAAGATACCTTATACCATTTATTCCGGGGTTCAGTTCTTTGGACGCATGGAGATCAAGGATGCACTTAGCTACCTTAAGATGATAGTTTACAGAGATGATATCTCTTTTCGCAGGATAGCCAATGCGCCAAAGAGAAACCTTGGTAAGCGCCGCATGCAGTTTTTGGAGCAGTATTCCAGGGAGAAGGAATGCTCTCTATATCAGGCTCTTTGCGAGAACCTTGATGCAGAGATAATGAGAGGCACCAAGGCCAGACAGTTTATAGATCTTATTGAGAGTTACTCAGAGAGCTATGAGGGTAAGATGGTATCTGAGGTGTTTACAGGGATTCTTCATGAGAGCGGCTACGAGGAGATGCTCAGGACAGAGGGTGCCCAGGAGAGACTTGATAACCTGGCTGAGCTCAAGCAGGCTATTTTTGAATTTGAAACAAGCTGCGGCGAAGAAGTGGGGCTTGAAGACTATCTCAAGCACGTAGCACTATTTACTAATGCTGATTCTGACGCAGGAGTGGGGGACAAGGTCAAGCTCATGACCGTCCATGCAGCCAAGGGCCTTGAGTTTCCTTATGTATTTTTGTGTGGCATGAACGAGGGCATTTTCCCTTCCCGCAAGATCCACACCCTTGAAGGCATGGAAGAGGAGAGAAGGCTTGCTTTTGTTGCCATGACAAGAGCTAAGAAAAAGCTCTTTATAACAGAGGCCGGAGGCAGGAATTTTGAGGGCATTCCAAGATATCCATCAAGATTTATCCTTGATATTGATAAAGAGCTTTTGGAATTCACCGACGGTGATGTTGATGAACTGTTAGTCTCTGCAAGAAAATTTATCGATAATGATTCAAGGCATTTAAAGGGAGCTGAAAAGCTAAATCTCCTTGAGCCTGGCACAAGAGTGTTGCATGCAATACTTGGTAGTGGCATAATACTTGAGATCAACTCTCAGGAAGAGAGCTATCTTATTAAATTTGATGAAATGGAGACACCAAGGCAGATTTCATTTAAGGTCAATCTGAAATCTGAATGATATTATGAGTAATCAAGAGTACTACGATCCCGGCAAAAGATACAGGCAGGCAAATAAGTCTCTGGCATTTTTGGCAATTATTTTTATTATTGCTTTATGTGTAGTTTTTTTCAAGATCATTTTCTATCCGGGCGGGGGATCTGATAGCAACAGCGATCTGGTAGAAAATGCCAACTACCATAATCTGATGATCCAGTTTGATGACGATAAGACCTTCTCATCTGCACTTAATTATCCTGAGAAGGATACACCAAGCTATAAGTGGGCTGCAGCTGCAACTTCCATATACTCTTTTATGGGAAATGGAAATGAGAAATGGATAGGAGGGCAGCTATTAAACTCTTCACAAATTCCAGACTGCAAGGAATTTCTCGATAAGGCCTATAAAATAAGTGACAGGAAAAGCGCCAAGGAAGTTGTGGACAGGATGATCAAATATGGCCACAGAGCCAGATACAGGCAGTTTCTTGATGACAATAAAACCCTTGAAATGGCCATAAGTCTTATTGAAAAGGACAAGGGCAAGGACTTAACCTACGAAGATGGTCTTACCATAACAGTGGATTATTTTAAGGAAAACGGTATCAGTACAGAGTCATTTCTTAGAGTTAAGGGCTCGGCTTTAGCCTATTTAAGATTTGGAGATAGCGGAATAGATGGCTATGACTACCTAAGGCTCATAAGGGTGTCCTATATGTGCTATAAATGCGGATATCTTAGCCAGAGAGAGTACATGCAGCTGATAAACAACTTAAATGATGAGCTAAGAAGAGAGTACAAGAGCTTCAGACAGATCCATGAATGCTATTACTATGGGGAGATGTTCAGGCTTGGTGATGTATCTGACGCTAGCTCGTCCACTCTTTCCGATATCGAAAAGGGTATTGCAAGAATAGAGAAAAGAGGCTACTACGACGAGGTAGAGCCAATGTTCTTTGAAAATGATCCCCATACTGATAAATACTATCAGATGACGAGAATCGAAAATGTTGATAAGCTCAGCGAGACAGAGCTTTCTGATGATCTTGAGGATTATACTTTCGAAATAAACGGTATAGTCTATAAGCTTCCAGTAACCTACAGACAGATGGAAAATGGTGGATTTGTATGTGATTCTTCAGGAGATACGATAATCCCTGCGGGAGAGGAATTCTACTTTGAGGGATATTACCTGGGCAATGAATACAGTGGGCTTGACTTTGGTGTTTACAATAACTTAGACCACGATGCGAAGCTGTCTGATCTTCAGATAACCCTGGTAAATGGCAATATCTTCAGATGGAATAAATACCAGGACTACCCATACAAGATAGCCAAGGGAATAGAAGTTGATAAGTATTTTATTAATGAAGTGGAAAGAAAATTTGGACAGCTGTCCATACCTGAAGACCACGTAGAAGATGTGGGCGGTGGCAAAATGTACTACTATGAATACCGGTTTGATTCCGGGTTCTACAGGTTCATGGTCCAGGAGAGTGGCAGACTTGCAGGTATCAGGATGTGCAGGTACCACGATGAGAGCGAATAAAAAAGATGGTCATCAGGACCATCTTTTTTTGGCTTTTTCGTACTGTATATTGATTTCTGTAAGTGCTGCATTATCGCCGTCCATGTTGTCCGGGTGATAGAGCTTTACCAGGGAGCGGTACTTTTTATCTACACTTTCCCGGCTGTTGCAGCCAGCGAAGAAATCAAAGGTACCTACATTGCCCGCTGGCTTTGGCGCTTCAGCCCTGTTACTTGCGTGACCATTTCTCGGATTGTCATAGTCATCTTCGAAGTCTTCTATATATTCCTCGTCATCACCATATTCTTCATCATATTCTTCATCGTATTCTTCGTCGTAGTCAGAAACGTATTCATCTTCGAGATAATCGTCTTCGTAGTATTCGTCATCAGAATAGCGATCTTCTTCATCGTACTCATCTTCAGAGTAGTAATCATCCTCATATTCTTCATCATCATAGTCATCTTCAGGACCGTAGAACTCATCTGCCTTTCTGCGACCAGAGTCTCTCATCTCTTCCTCAAGCATCCTGTTTCTCTTTTTAAGGAGCCTGTCGTACTCTTTTTCCTCATGCCTTCTTCCAGCGTCAGGGAACAGCCTGTAGTAGCGGGACAGTGCTTGGCGTGCAAAGCTCTTTCCAATAATGGCTCCAAGCAGATATAAAACGGCATCTGCTACAACGCTGAAAAACAAAATGTTTCCGAAGCCTGCAAATACAAAGAAACATAGAAAGACAGTCATTACGGGAATGAACATCAAGACAGTCAGGATCAAAAGAAGGATATAGGAAGCCTCTCCTTTATAGTTGTAAACTGATTCGATCCACCAAAGCTTTAAGCTTTCAAACATAGGAAGTATGACTGAAGAAGGGTCTTTTGAAAGAGGAATGGTCTGTGGAAGGGGGCTGCTACCTGTTACAAGAACAAAGATACTTACTAAAAAGAGAAGTGCAAATATTATACTGGTAATTGGGAGAAATACAAAAAAGAGCTTAAGTCCTTTTAAAAATGCCTTTAAAAACCAGGTCAGCAGAGAAAAGAAAGCCTTAAGCGCATACAAAAGAGCATTAGTTATTGATTTTATCCCCATTGATAACAGTGAACCCATTAATTCCAACCTTTTTTCATAGTCTAGAACCCATTATCCTATTATTGAGTGCAAAAATCTAGTACCACAGCTCAAAATGTGTTATAGTGTAATTTGATATTTTGCGTGCATTTTGGTTTATAGGAGGAATGATTATGGAGGGCGACTTGCCTTCAGCCAGTATACTAGCTTTTTTTATCATCCTGATCATAGACATATTTATTTATGGTTTTCAGGTCGCAATTGACCATGTCAGCAAGGATGAGATTGAAAAGAAAAGTGCATCAGGCAAAGACAAGATAGGCGAAAGGCTTCTTAAGCTTTTTGATAATGAAGTCAAGCATATAGAGAGAATGCAGATCCTGGCAATTGTGATGAACATGATCCTTGGAGGATTTGTTGCATGCAGGATAAGTAGTTACCTGGCGAGTGTATTTGGCGCTTCCGGAAGCTCTTTTCCGTCATTTGTACTCTGCATTATTTCAGGTGCTGTGATAGCTCTTTTTATCATGTGTTTTGGAGTTATCATTCCAAGGCGTCTTTCTGCAAGGAATCCTGAGAAGTGGGCTTATGCCTGTTACTATCCTGTATATTTCCTTGGCCTTATATCTGCGCCATTTTCGTTTTTATCAGGAGTTGTTGCCACTGGCATCCTTTATGTCTTTGGGGTAAGGGGCGACGACAAGCTGGACGATGTCACTGAAGAAGAGATCAGGGATTCAATTGAGAAGGGACAGGAGCAGGGAGTTATCCAGGAAGCTGAAGCGGACATGATCACCAATATCTTTGAGTTTTCTGACAAGGAAGCTCAGGATATTATGACCAACAGAAACGCCATGATGGCCATTGATGCCAATGTCAGCCTTAAGGAAGCTGTGAATTTCATGATGGAAACCAACAATTCCAGATTCCCTGTCTACCTTGATGACATTGATCACATCATAGGTATCATGCACATAAGAGATGCCATGAAGAAGCTTTCTGAGGAAACAGACGAAGAGCTTCCGATCAGGAAGATCAAGGGGCTCCTCAGGCAACCTAAGTTTGTTCCGGAGACCAGGAATATTGATTCTCTTTTCCACAGCATGCAGTCATCCAAGACCCAGATGGTGATTGTTATCGATGAGTACGGTCAGACAGCTGGACTTGTTTCCATGGAGGACATTCTCGAAGAGATTGTCGGAAATATCATGGACGAGTACGACGAGGATGAGAACTATATCAAACCTACCAAGAATCCAATGGAGTTTACTGTAGATGGCAAGACTCCTCTGGAGGTACTTGAAAAGAGATTTGATATCTCTTTTGAAAAAAGCGAATTTGAAACCCTTAACGGATATCTTATATTTAAGCTTGACAGGATACCAGATCCGGATGAGGATTTCGAAGTAAAAGTTGGCGGCTATAATTTCAAGATCCTTTCTGTTCAGAACCACATGGTGACAAGTGTTCTTTTGACCAGGCTCCCTGAGGAGACTGAAGAGAAAGAGGAAGATGAATTAGAAATAGCAAATAAGTAAACAGTTTTATGAAAGGAAGTTTTTTATGTCAGGACATTCAAAGTTTGCAAACATCAAACACAAGAAAGAAAAGAATGATGCTGCAAAGGGCAAGATTTTTACAATCATTGGTAGAGAGATCGCTGTTGCAGTTAAAGAAGGCGGACCAGACCCTGCCAACAACTTTAAGCTTGCTCAGGTAATTGCCAAGGCTAAGGCTAACAACATGCCTAACGATACTATCGATCGCGGTATCAAAAAAGCATCAGGCGCCGAGGGTAACGTTGATTACAAGAACATCACTTACGAAGGATATGGACCTGGCGGAACAGCTATTATTGTAGAGGCACTTACTGATAACCAGAACAGAACTGCATCTAACGTTAAGGCAGCATTTTCAAAGGGAAATGGAAATGTTGGTACACCTGGATGCGTATCATATATGTTTGACAACAAGGGACAGATCCTCATTGATAAAGAGGAGTGCAGCATGTCTTCTGATGATCTTATGATGCTGGTACTTGATGCCGGCGCAGATGACTTCAATGAGGAAGAGGACAGCTATGAGATCCTTACTACACCTGATAATTTCCAGGCTGTCGTTGAGGCACTGAACAACGAGAAGATTGCTACTGCTTCAGCTGAGGTTACTATGATCCCTCAGAACTATGTTGCAGTTACAGATCCTGAGAATGTTAAGCTCCTTACAAGAATTCTCGATCTTCTTGATGAGGATGATGACGTTCAGGCTGTATATCACAACTGGGAAGAACCAGAAGAATAATAACGAATTAGACGGGGGTCCTAAAAATGAAACTAAGGCGAACATGGCCAGCAATATGCATCTGGGCAGTATTCCTACTTTTTGACATTGTGATGGTGGCGAGTTTATGTTTCTTTTTAGGACTTTTTCCATCTGATAAGGCAATATATTATAGTGGCGTGGTAGCACTTTTGAGTGCCCTTGTCATGTCTGTAGTTACAGTTTTACTTAGTAAGGTAAGTGACGCCATCGGATTTAAAGCCCTTGGCGAGAAGACATTTTTTAATGTTCTTTATTCGTGCCTTATTGTTCTTATCATTGCGGCTTCGTTTTACTACAGGGTAGAAATATTATCATCTACCGCGGGAGATATCGGTGGTAAATACAGCCTCTATGAAAATGCCATGATTGGCGGACAGAATGTGACAGCAGAGTACGACCTTTTGTCTATTCTCTATTCAGCCATTTTAAAGGGCATTCTGATTTTTACGGGCAATATCATTTCTGTTCCATTCTTTTTTCAGATAGCGTGCTTTACCTTATTCATGATCTGCAGCTATTTTACTGTTAAAAAACTGCTTGGCAGGGCTGCAGCTTTCGTGTTTACGGCATATGTCGCTTTCATGCCTGTTTTTACCACAAGTTTTACAGGACTTACCCTTTCGACGGATTACCTGTTCATGGCTATGTTTGGGCTTGAATTCCTGGTAGTTGCCCTGTATATAAGGGGAGCCTACAAGGGATCATATACATCTGCAGGATACCTCATCTGGTATTTCTTTGTGGGGATCGTAGTGGGATTTATGGCCTATGTAGATGCAGGAACCATCATAATGATCCTGCCATTTCTTGTGGCTGTCCTGTTTTTGTGCGGAAGAGACTACAGGTATGATCTTGTAAGGCTAATTATCACTGTGCTTGTTGCAGTCATAACCTTCTTTTTGATGATCGCACAGGAGGCAGGCTTTGCAATGCTTCTGGAAAGGCTTGATAACTGGGCATCTTACTATTTCCACAACCTCAATACTTTCAGCATGTTCTGGATATACACAGATCATAAGATACTCTACCTTATTACAGCTGTTGCTATGTCCGGAGTCATAGTAGGATTTTGGAAGAACAGGAATTTCGAGAGAGTTTCTCCATGGCTTTTGTCCATGCTCTTTATATTTGCCACAGTGCCATTTATGGGTGCAACAAGGATGAATACCCAGGCTTTTGTGACAGTTTACTATGCATTTATCCTTGGATGCGTTGCATCACTTATCATCACACCATCTGATGAAGAGGGAGAGTATGTGGCTCCGGAGCTTTCAGATGACGAGCTTGTAAAGATGGAAGAGATGGCTGAAGCAGCAGAAGAAGATGTTCAGGCAGTTGAGCAAGAGCCAGAACCAGAAACAGCCCCAGAATCAGAACCAACTCCAGAGCCGGAACCAGTTACAGAGCCAGCTCCAGAACCAGCTCCAGAACCAAAACGCGTTAAGGAGCCAAGATTCGTTCCGGAAGGAATGGTACTTCCTGAGGATGATGAAGACGTTGACCTTACACCACGCATGAAGATGCCAGCCTTTGATAAGGTGAGTGATCTTGGCGAAAATGGCAAGCTTAAGGTTAAGTCAAAACATGAGAAACAGGCCAAAGCTCCAGAACCTAAAGATGATTTTGACATTGCCTTCACTGATGGCGATGATTTCGATATAAAGTAATACAAAAGGAGACAAAAAATGAGATTAGAAGATTTATCTTCATACGAGATTATAGAAAGGCGTTCCATAGGCGACCTCAATTCAGAGAGCTATCTGATGAGGCACAAAAAGACTGGCGCCAGAGTAGCTCTTTTGTCCAATGATGAGGAAAACAAGGTGTTTGCCATTGGCTTCAGGACTCCACCCAAGAATTCTACAGGTGTAGCTCACATTATTGAGCACACTGTTTTGTGTGGGTCTAAGAAATATCCTGTTAAAGATCCATTTGTTGAACTGGTTAAGGGTTCCCTTAATACATTCCTCAACGCCATGACTTATCCAGACAAGACTCTTTATCCAATTGCAAGCTGTAATGACGCAGATTTTCAGAATCTGATGGATGTATATCTGGATGCGGTTTTTTATCCAAACATTTATAAGACTGACAAGATCTTCAAGCAGGAAGGCTGGCATTATGAGATGGAGGATGAGAATTCTGATCTAACCATCAACGGCGTTGTTTACAACGAGATGAAGGGTGCTTTTTCTTCCGCAGATGACGTGCTCACAAGAGAGATCATGAATTCTCTTTATCCTGATATTACTTATGGCATTGAGTCCGGCGGAGACCCTGATGTTATCCCGGAGCTTACCTACGAGGAGTACCTGGATTTTCACAGAACTTACTATCATCCTTCAAACAGCTATATCTATATGTACGGAAACATGGATATGGCTGAAAAACTGGATTATATCGACAAGAACTACCTTTCAAAGTTTGAGCGCATTGATGTCGACTCAAAGATTAGCTTCCAGAAAGCTTTTGAGGAGCCAAGACTTGTAAAGAAGGCTTATCCAGTGCTTCCTGAGGATGAGATCAAAAAGAATACATACCTTTCATACAACTGCAGTGTGGGGTCAACTCTTGATAAGAAGCTCTATATTGCCTTTGATATTCTTGACTATGCACTTTGTTCTGCACCTGGTGCACCAATAAAGAAGGCTCTTATTGACAAGGGCATTGGCCAGGATGTTTACAGCGATTATGACAATGGCATCCAGCAGCCTATTTTCTCAATTGTTGCCAAGAACGCAGACGCAGACCAGAAGGATGAGTTTGTAAATACCATAAGAGACGTACTCGCTAAGCAGGTTGAGAATGGAATTGACAAGAAATCTCTTTTGGCTGGCCTTTCCTATGACGAGTTCAAGTACAGAGAGGCTGATTTTGGAAGATTCCCTAAGGGACTCTTATACGGCATCCAGGTTCTTGACAGCTGGCTTTACGATGACAACTCACCATGGCTTAATGTAGAGGCCAATGACACCTTTGCTGAGCTCAAAAAAGAGGTGGATGGCAGATACTTTGAGGAGCTTGTTAAGAAATACCTTCTTGATAATCCTCACAGAACAGTGGTGATGCTAGAGCCCAAACAGGGCCTTACCGAAGAGAAGGATGAGGCTTTAAAGAAGAAGCTAAAAGACTACAAGGATTCTCTTTCAAAGGAAGAGATTGACGCAATCGTAAGACAGACCAAGGAACTTAAGGCTTTTCAGGATGAGGAGGATGATCCTGAGGATCTTGCCAAGATCCCGCTTCTTACTCTTGAGGATATGAAAAAAGAATCTGAGAAGTTTATCTACGAGTTAAGAGATGCTGATGGCACTAAGGTTCTTTTCCATGACATATTCACAAATGGAATTGCTTATATAAGTTTTGTGTTTGATATGAAGGATCTTGATCCACAGCTCCTTCCTTATGCGTCCTCCCTTAAAAAGGTTCTTGGAATGTTAAATACTGAGAACTACGAGTATGGAGACCTATACAACGAGATAAATATTAAAACTGGTGGCATCAGCGGAGCAATCAGCACTTATACCGATTCAGAGGATGTTACCAAATTCCAGACCAAGTTCGAGATAAGCGTAAAAGTACTTCATGACAATCTCGGATATGCTTTTGAACTGGTAAAAGAGATCATTACAAGAACCAAATTTGATGATGTAAACAGACTTAAAGAGATTTTCTCTGAGCAGTATGCCCGCCTTCAGTCAGATCTTGCATCAGCAGGGCATCAGTCCGCAGCTCTTCGTGCAATGGGCTATGTTTCTCCTGCTGCATCAGTTTCTGACTTGAGCAGCGGAATTGGCTATTTCAGACACCTTGAGAAGATCCTTAAGGCTCTTGATACTGAGGATGGAGCAAAAGAGCTTATTGATACCCTTAAGTACCTCTGCAGGCTTATCTTTAGACCGGAAAACCTTCTTGTTGACGTAACTGGTACAGCTAAGGAATACGACGGAATAGAGGATGAAACCAAGAAGTTTGCAGCATCTCTTTATACAGATGATGTTGAAAAGAAAAGCCTTAAGATCACTACCACTCGAAAGAACGAAGGCTTTAAGACTGCAGGACAGGTTCAGTATGTGTGCAGAGCCGGCAATTTCGCATCCAAGGGACTTAAATACACTGGAGCTTTAAGAGTCCTTAAAGTCATGATGAGCTATGACTACCTGTGGAAAAACATAAGAGTTTTAGGTGGAGCTTATGGATGCATGAGCAGCTTTGCCAAGAACGGAGATGCAGCTTTTGTGACATACAGGGATCCTAATTTGCAGAACAGTATTGATGTCTTTGAGAAGGCTGCAGATTACCTTGAAAAATTTGACGATGATGAAAGAGCTATCCTTCAGTACATCATCGGTGCAATATCAGACCTTGATACACCTAAGACACCTTCAGCTAAGGGCTCCTATGGCCTTACAGCTTACCTATGTAACGCTAAAATGGAGAATATCCAGAAGAACAGGGACGAGCTTCTTGGCACAACGAAACAGACCATCAGGGATCTGGCAAAATATGTCAGGGCATTTATGTCAGATGAGTGCCTTTGTGTAATTGGTGCAGCTGAGAAGATCGAGGAGAGCAGAAAGCTATTTGACAATGTGGAGCAGCTTATAGGGCACTGATTCTTTGGGTTATGTAAGATGAGGGAGGAAATGTTATGAAAAATAGTAAAAGCGTTTTTAGAATTTTTGCAGCTACGTTGGGAACAGCTTTTGTGATCTCGGGGTGCGGAGCCTCTGGATCTACTGCAGATTATGCAAAAAGCAGCGCAGATACGGCGGCTTATGGACTCTATGAAGAGGCGTCCATGGCCGATGAAGCTCCAGTAAGTGAGAGCGGACAGCCAGAAGCTGTTGTAAAGGACGACAGCAGAAAGCTTATTACTACTGTAAATATGTCAGCTGAGACAGAAGATCTTTCTGTTACCATGAGCAATGTGGAAAAGAAAGTATCTGAGCTTTCTGGCTACATTGAGTCCAGCAATATCTACAACGGAACCAGCTATTCTGGTTATTCCAGTTCAAGAAGTGCAGATCTGACAATAAGGATCCCAGCGGAGCACCTTGATGAATTTGTTGAGTCTGTAGAAGGAACCAACAATATCACCAATAAGTCAGTTAATGTTGAAGACATCACTCTTTCCTATGTTGATACCCAGTCAAGGAAGAATGCACTAAGGACTGAAGAAAAAAGACTTTTAGAGATCCTGGAATCTGCGGAGACTGTAGAAGACCTTGTTACAATTGAGGATAAGCTTGCTGATGTAAGATACGAGCTTGAAAGCATAGAGTCACAGCTTAGAAGTTATGACAATCAGGTGAACTATAGCACTGTGTACCTTAGCATTTCTGAGGTTGCCAGGTTTACTCCTGTAGAGAAGGAAAATGCCTTTACAAGAATGGGCAAGGGCTTTATGGATAGTCTGTCAGATGTTGGAAACGGCATTGTGGAGTTTTTTGTATGGCTGGTTTCACACCTTCCACAGATACTGCTGTTTGTGATCGTGATCGTTATCTTAGTCCTGATAATCAAGGCCATCAATTCGTCCAGTAAAAAGAGACGCATCAAAAAGATGGCAATGATGCAGCAAAATGCACCTGCCATGCAGCCTGTTCAGCCAAACAAGCAAAATCAGGGCGTGCCTGTAAACACAGAAAAAGGAAAAGATGGAAATAAGTAACAGCTTTAAAACAGGATTTATTACTTTGATCGGACGTCCAAATGTTGGCAAGTCTACACTTATGAATCACCTTATCGGACAGAAGATCGCAATAACATCAAATAAACCACAGACCACCAGAAACAGGATCCTTACTGTCTATACGGATGATGAGTGCCAGATGATATTCCTTGATACTCCTGGCATTCAGAACACAAAAAACAAGCTTGGTGAGTATATGACCAAGGCAGCAAAGAGCACTATTTCTGAGGTGGACCTGGTACTTTGGCTTGTGGAGCCAAGCACCTATATTGGAGAGGTTGAAAAATCTATCGCAGAGGACCTTAAGCCCTGCAAGAGCCCGGTTATCCTTGTTATAAACAAGATTGATACGGTATCAGATGAGTCCCTTTCAAAATTCGAAGAGGCTTACAAAAAAGAGATGGATTTTGCCAAGGTTGTCCGTGTCTCTGCCCTTAAGGAACAGAATATTGACGAGGTCATGGGGGCTATAAAACAGTTCCTTCCATATGGACCTCCCTTTTATGATGAGGACACCATTACTGACCAGCCTGAGAGGCAGATTGCGGCTGAGATCATAAGGGAAAAGGCGCTTCGCCTTCTTAGGGATGAGGTTCCCCATGGAATAGCAGTGACTATTGAGAAGATGAGGGAGAGGGAAGATAATCCGGGTCTTATGGATATCGAAGCCACCATAATATGTGAGAGAGATTCTCACAAGGGCATTGTAATTGGAAAGGGTGGCGCAATGCTGAAAAAGATCGGATCAGCCGCCAGAAAAGATATTGAAGAGATGGTCGAGTGTCAGGTCAATCTGCAGCTCTTTGTAAAAGTGAGAAGAGACTGGAGAGATGACAAGAACCAGCTCAAAAACTTTGGCTATGATCCCAAGGACTTTAAGTAGGAGCGTAGATGCAGGATTTTGTATCTGTAAGAGGAATAGTGCTTAAGCACACGCCAAGTGGTGACTATGACTGGGTTGCCACAATATTTACGGCTGACAGGGGCAAGATAACAGCCTTCGCAAAAGGGGCAAGAAAGCCCGGCGGAAGGCTCGCAGGCTGTGTCGAACCATTTTGCTTTGGCACTTTCAAGCTTTTTGTTGGAAAGAGTTCCTACAATATAATAGAAGCTGACATTGAGAATTACTTTGAGGGCTTTCGGGCTGACCTTGAAGGCGCCTGCTTTGGTACATATCTTTTGGAACTTTGTTCTTACTACACCAGAGAAAACAATGAAGATGTGGAGCTGTTAAATCTTTTGTACCTGTCACTTAGAGCTCTTTTGAATAATGCACTTCCAAACAGCCTGGTGAGATGCATATTTGAGCTGCGGGCTCTTGTTATAGAGGGAGAGTATCCTGGTGAGCCTGCGGATATAGAGCTATCTGAGTCTGCAAGATATGCCCTCTCATTTATTGAAGGCACGCCTCTTGAAAAGCTCTTTACATTTAACCTGACAAAAGAGGCGCTTACAGAACTGTGCAATGTTGCAAGGCTCTACAGGAACAGATTTATTGACAGACCCTTAAAGAGTGCGCAGATGCTAGAGAGCTTTGATGCTTTCTATTGAAAAAGAAAAATGATTTGGATATAATTACCTTGTTTGCGAGGTGGGAAATTTTGGATTTTTACAGTAAATTAGCCGGGAGAGGCTCTTTTAATAAAATAGCGGCGCTTGGAAGTATTGCTTTGATCCTTGCGATTGCAGCAACTGGCTGTGGTCAGCAGAAACAGAATGTGACCACAATGACTATTGACCCTGAAGGGAAAGTTACCTATGTGATCTATGAGGACTTTTCAGAGGATTACTACAGTGCTGATGAGCTCTCTAAAATGGCGGAAAAAGAGATTGCTGAGTATAATTCGGAGTACATAAGCCCAAAGATTTCTATAGAAGATGCCGAAGTCGTGGAAGATGACGATAATGTGAGAGTTAAGCTTACAATGACCTTTGACAGCTACTCAGACTTCTCCAATTTTAATCAGGAATCCCTCTTTTATGGAACTGTGAAAGAGGCAAGAGAGTCAGGATTTACTGTTTCAACAGGACTCGTTGATGAGAATGGGGACAAGATCCCTGATTCATATTTAGAGGACCACGAGGACAAACATATCATCATTACTGATGACAGGGCAAGGATCCAAGCTCCTTATGGCATAGAATATATGTCTAACGGAACTACTTTAAATGGCAAAAAAGAGGCTGACATTTCTGCAATAACCGCGGATACAGTACAGCTCCTTCTTTCAAAATAAGAAATAATTAATAGAGAGGATTATTTGATCATGGAAAAATCAGCTAAGACAATGGATAAGATAGTTGCACTGGCAAAGGCCAGAGGTTTTGTTTATCCAGGTTCAGAAATTTACGGCGGACTTGCAAACACTTGGGACTACGGTAACCTTGGTGTTGAGTTCAAGAACAACGTCAAGAAAGCATGGTGGCAGAAGTTTGTGCAGGAGTGCCCACACAATGTAGGTGTTGACTGTGCAATTCTCATGAACCCTCAGACCTGGATCGCTTCAGGACATCTTGGCGGATTTTCCGATCCTCTTATGGATTGTAAGGAGTGCCACGAGAGATTCAGAGCTGACAAGATCATCGAGGACTTTGCAGCTGAGAATAACATTACTCTTGAGTCATCTGTAGATGGATGGTCACACGAGGATATGGAGAACTTCATCAAGGAGCACAACATTCCATGCCCTTCATGTGGCAAGCACAACTTCACAAGCATCAGAGAATTCAATCTGATGTTCAAGACATTCCAGGGTGTTACTGAGGATGCCAAGGACACTGTATATCTTCGTCCAGAGACTGCTCAGGGTATCTTCGTAAACTTCAAGAACGTACAGCGTACATCCCGTAAGAAGGTTCCTTTCGGAATCTGCCAGATCGGTAAGAGCTTCCGTAACGAGATCACTCCTGGTAACTTCACTTTCCGTACAAGAGAGTTCGAGCAGATGGAGCTTGAGTTCTTCTGCAAGCCAGGCACACAGACAGAGTGGTTTGAGTACTGGAGAAAGTTCTGCTACGAGTGGCTTCTTAGTCTTGGTATCAACAAGGAGAATCTGCGTCTTCGTGATCACGATCCAGAGGAGCTTTCATTCTACAGCGATCATACAACAGATATCGAGTATGCATTCCCATTTACAGATTGGGGTGAGCTTTGGGGAATTGCTTCAAGAACTAACTACGACCTTACTCGTCATCAGGAGACATCTGGTGAGCCTATGGACTACTTTGATGATGAGACCAATGAGAAGTACATCCCTTACGTTGTTGAGCCTTCACTTGGTGCAGACCGTGTAACTTTAGCATTCCTTTGCGAAGCCTATGACGAGGAGAACATCGGAACAGAGGACAAGCCTGATATGCGTACTGTACTTCACTTCCATCCGGCACTTGCTCCTGTTAAGATCGGTATCCTTCCTCTTTCCAAGAAGCTTAATGAAGGTGCAGAGAAGATCTATGCTCAGCTCTCCAAAAAGTACAACTGCGAGTTTGACGACAGAGGAAACATTGGTAAGAGATATCGTCGTCAGGATGAGATTGGTACACCATTCTGCATTACTTATGACTTTGATTCTGAGACAGATAACAAGGTTACAGTTAGATTCAGAGACAGCATGGAGCAGGAGCGTGTAGCAATCGATGAGCTTGAGACATTCTTTGCTGACAAGTTCGACTTCTGATTGCTTTATAGAATATCTTAGATAGGAGATTTGTATTAATGAGATCATTTACAGCTGACGAGCTTAGAAAAGCTTGGAAACAGTTTTATATTGACAGAGGTCACGTAGATTGTGGCGCTGTTTCACTGGTATCTGACGGATCTACAGGTGTTATGTTCAATGTGGCAGGTATGCAGCCACTGATGCCATATCTTCTTGGCAAGAAGCACCCTATGGGAACAAGGCTCTGCAATGTACAGGGCTGTGTTCGTACCAATGATATTGATTCAGTAGGTGACAAGAGCCATGGCACATTCTTTGAGATGATGGGAAGCTGGTCACTTGGTGACTACTTCAAAAAAGAGCGTTGCCAGTGGAGCTTTGAACTTCTTACACAGCTCTTTGGATTTGATGCTGATCACCTTGCTGCAACAGTATTTGCAGGCGACGAGAATGCTCCAAGGGATGAAGAGGGTGCTAAGTATCGTATTGAGTCAGGATTTAAGCCTGAGAATATATTCTACCTTCCAGCTGAGGATAACTGGTGGGGGCTTGAATATGGACCATGCGGACCAGACAGTGAGATGTTCTATGTAAAGGATGTTCCTGACTGTGGACCTGATTGTGGACCTGGATGTCACTGCGGAAAATATACAGAGATTGGTAACGATGTATTCATGCAGTATGAGAAGCATCACGACGGAAGTCTCACTCCTTTGTCACAGAAAAACGTTGATACAGGCTGGGGACTTGAACGTATCCTTGCTTTCCTTAACGGCGTTGATGACGTTTACAAGATCGATCTTCACGCTCCTGTTATCGCTTATATCGAGAAGGAGAGCGGGATCAAGTACGAGGCAGATGAAAAGACAACAAGATCCATGAGAATTCTTGCTGACCACACTCGTACATCTGTAATGCTCATTGGAGATGAGGCTAAGCTTCTTCCATCTAATACAGGTGCTGGATACATTCTTAGAAGACTTATCCGCCGTGCTGTAAGACATGCAAGAACACTTGGACTTAACAAGGATCAGATCCTTGGAGTAGCACAGATTTATATTAATGAGTACAAGGACAGCTACGAGAACCTTGCCAAGAATGAGAAGTTTGTCCTTACTGAGCTTGAGAGAGAAATTGTTCGTTTCGAGTCAACTCTTGAAAACGGAATGAAGGAATTTAAGAAGATACTCGATAAGACTTCTGCTGCAGGCAAGAAGGAAATCGAAGGTAAGGATGCATTC
The DNA here is from genome assembly GCA_015056565.1 of Butyrivibrio sp. Classification (GTDB taxonomy): domain Bacteria; phylum Bacillota; class Clostridia; order Lachnospirales; family Lachnospiraceae; genus Butyrivibrio. The sequence continues at coordinate 17,976 of SVGB01000019.1, read as the reverse complement.
TTCCTGTATGATACATTTGGATTCCCTGTAGAGCTTACTGTGGAGCTTGCAGAAGAAGAGGGCTTTACTGTTGACGAGGAAGGCTTCAAGGTATCTATGGAGGAGCAGAAGCAGAAAGCCAGGGATAACCAGAACTTCTCAGCTAATCTCGAAGCAGGCACAGGAGTATTTGATTCTCTTTCTGAGGATGTTAAATCTGAATTTGTTGGATATACAAATATCTCATGTGATGGAAGCGTAGTTGCCATTGCAAGTGGTGATGCACTTGCTGATGAGATCGCTGCTGGCGCTGAAGGCAGCATCATTACAGACAAGACTCCTTTCTACGGAACCATGGGTGGACAGGTTGGAGATATCGGTGTTATTGAAGGCGAAGGTGGATCCAGGTTTGAAGTGCTTGAGACTATCCATGTAGCAGGCGGAAGAACAGCTCATGTTGGTAAGGTTCTATCAGGATCATTCAAAGTTGGCTCTAAGGTAAACCTTAAGGTTGATGCTGAAAACAGAGCAAAGACCTGCCGCAACCATTCTGCAACACACCTTCTTCAGAAGGCTCTCCGTGAGGTTCTTGGTGACCATGTAGAGCAGGCTGGTTCCTATCAGGATCCTGACAAGACAAGATTTGACTTCTCACATCATCAGGCCATGACAGCAGAAGAGATCAGGAAGGTTGAAGACCTTGTAAACCAGAAAATTGCAGAGGCACTTCCTGTTGTGACAGAAGAGATGTCTATGGAAGAAGCTAAAAAGACTGGTGCTATGGCGCTGTTTGGCGAAAAGTACGGCGACGTAGTAAGAGTAGTAAAGATGGGAGACTTTTCAATTGAGCTTTGTGGTGGTACTCATGTATCTAACACAAGCCATATTGGAATCTTCAAGATCGTTTCTGAGAGCGGCGTAGCAGCTGGTGTTCGTCGTATCGAAGCACTTACTGGCAGTAACGCAAGAGACTATTATATAAATGTTGAGAATACTCTTGATGATGCTGCAAAAGCTTTAAAGACAAACCCTGCTGACATTACAGTTCAGATCAAAAAGCTCCAGGAGGAACTTAAGGCTCTTAGAAGTGAGAATGAGTCCTTAAAGAGCAAAGAAGCTCAGGCAGCTCTTGGCGATGTATCAGATCAGGTAGAGGAAGTTAATGGTGTTAAGATCCTCTGCGCAGCTCTTAAGGGAGTAGATATGAACGGCCTTAGAGATCTTGGCGATCAGATGAAGACCAAGATCGGAGAAGGTGTTGTAGTTCTTATTTCAGAGGCAGATGGCAAGGTCAACCTTGTTACTATGGCAACTGATGGTGCTATGGCAAAGGGAGCTCATGCAGGCAATCTTGTTAAGGCAATTGCACCTAAGGTTGGCGGCGGTGGCGGCGGTCGTCCAAACATGGCCCAGGCTGGAGGCAAGAACCCAGCAGGCATTTCCGATGCTATTGCTGAAGCCAAGAAGGTACTTGCTGAACAAATTGGATGATCTTTCAAAAAAACATCTTGACGACAAATGTTTTTATGATATAATTATTGATGTTATGTGAGTCAAATGGGCTCAAAGCATAGCAAATAACCCAATCAGTCATGTACTTGAAGGGACTGAAGGGAGGGTAAGAGTAGAGATGTCAACTGTAGTAGTTAAAGAAAATGAGACTTTGGATAGCGCACTGCGTCGTTTCAAGAGAAGTTGCGCCAAGGCTGGTATCCAGCAGGAGATCCGTAAGAGAGAGCACTACGAGAAGCCTAGCGTAAGACGCAAGAAGAAGTCTGAGGCAGCAAGAAAGCGCAAATATAACTAAATCAAAGAGAAAAGTCCTTGGATGTTTTCCAAGGATTTTTTTTTAGAAAGTTTGGAAGTAAACGGATGGTACAACTCATTATTCTGGCGCTGATAATTGCAGTTCTTATTGCTGTAATATATCACGATACCCATACTTTCAAGATCTATGAGTATGAGGTTCGTTCAGACAAGGTTAGTGGCTGTTACACTTTTGTGTTTCTCACTGACCTTCATAGCTATGTCTTTGGCAAGGATAATGAGAAGCTTATAAGGGCAATCGATGATATTCACCCTGACGCCATATTGTCAGCTGGAGATATGTTTACAGCGCACCATCGAGATGGCAGGTTTCATCCGGAAATAGCCTTTTCTCTGCTTACGAGGCTTGCCAGGAAATATCCTCTTTATATTTCAAATGGCAATCATGAGGAAAAGATAAAAGAGAGCACTGCTGTTTTTGGAAATGCATTTGCCAGATATAAAGAAAGCCTTAAAAGAGAAGGGCTTATCTATCTTGATAATGAATCTGCAGATTTTAAGGATGATATCAGGATAACTGGTCTGTGTCTTCCAACAGCATATTTTCAAAAGATAGTAAAAAAGGAGATGGAGACGGATCTTCTTGATAAGAAGATTGGAAATCTGACTTCTTCAGAAAAAGAAAAGTTCCAGATCCTTATTGCACATAATCCGCTGTATTTTGACGAATACAGGAAGTGGGGAGCAGACCTTACAGTTTCAGGCCATGTCCATGGCGGTATCATCAGACTTCCCTTATTAGGAGGAGTTATTTCACCTTCCATAGCTCTTTTTCCAAAATATGATGGAGGAAGGTATGTTAAGGAAAATAAGACCATGATATTAAGTCGCGGCCTTGGAACTCACACTATTCATGTGAGATTATTTAACCCGGGAGAGGTATCTGTTATCAAAGTGAGGGGTAATTCAGATGTCACTTGAAGTTAAGCTGCAGGTGTTTGAAGGGCCACTTGACCTTCTTATGCACCTCATTGATAAGAACCAGATAGATATTTACGATATTCCTATCGTTACCATTACGGAACAGTACATGGAATATATTAATGCCATGCAGAAAGAGGACATGGAGGTTACTTCCGAGTTCCTTGTTATGGCGGCTACTCTTATGAATATCAAATGCAAGATGCTTCTTCCCAAGGAAGTCAATGAAGAGGGAGAAGAAGAGGATCCAAGAGCAGAACTTGTTGAGAAGCTCCTTGAGTATAAGATGTACAAGTATATGGCCTATGAACTTCGCGATAGGCAAATGGATGCAGATCTTCAGTGGTTTCGGCAAAAGAATCTTCCGAAGGAAGTCAGGGACTATGAGATGCCCATTGATTTTTCTGATCTCATCGGAGATACAACCCTTGTCAAGCTAAATGAGATCTTCCAGGATCTTTTAAAGAGACAGGAAGATAAGGTGGATCCAATAAGGAGTAAATTTGGCAATATCGAAAAGGAAGAAATCGATATGGACGCCAAGACTCTTTTCATCAAGGCTTACATAAAAGAACACAAGACCTTTAGCTTTAAGAGCCTGTTAGAGAAGCAGTCCAGTAAAACAGAGATAATAGTTACATTTCTTGTTATCCTGGAGGAGATGAAGCTGGGCGAGATCGAGATAGAGCAGGATGGCACATTTGGTGACATTATGATCACATCAAGAAAGGCAAGCTGACATGACCAGAGAAGAAGGCGCAAGTATAGTAGAAGCTATTCTTTTTACCATGGGAGATTCAGTTGAAATATCTTCACTTGCGAAGGCGATGGAAACTGATGCTAAACAGGTAAAGGATTATATTGCATATTTAAAAGAAAAATACAACAAAGAAGACAGTGGTATCGGAATCCTGGAACTGGACAAAGCTGTTCAGCTCTGTACAAAAAAGGAGATGTATGAGTACCTTGTCAAGATAGCCAAGGCCCCTAAGAAGGCAGTTCTCACCGATTCACTTATGGAAACGCTGTCTATCATCGCATACAAGCAGCCAATTACAAGGCTTGAAGTTGAGAAGATAAGAGGAGTTAACAGTGATCATGCTGTAAACAGACTTGTTGAGTTTGGCCTTGTTCAGGAGCTTGGAAGACTGGATGCTCCGGGAAGACCACTTCTTTTTGGAACCACAGAGGAGTTTCTTAGAAGCTTTGGTGTTCGAAGCCTTGAAGAGCTGCCAGTTATAGGAACTGTGCAGGTTGAGGAGTTTAAGGCTCAGGCTGAACAGGAAGTTCAATTAAAACTTGATATTTAAAAGTACAGGTAGAATGTGAATTATTTAGCATTCTACCCTTTTTTTTGAGGATTTTTATGTTATACTATACTGTGACTAAAGTTGCGATATTTGTGCATAAAAATATATTTACGGAGGTAAAGAAATGAGTAGTTCTTCACAAGCGAGTCAAAGAATTAATGCTTTGCTCGATGAAAACAGTTTCGTTGAAATTGGCGCACTTGTGACAGCGAGAAGCACAGATTTCAATCTGAAACAGGAAGAGACACCTTCAGACGGTGTAGTAACCGGCTATGGTGTTATCGACGGTAATCTGGTATATGTATACAGCCAGGATGCGTCAGTGCTTGGCGGATCAATCGGCGAGATGCATGCCAAGAAGATCGTTCGCCTGTATGAGCTGGCTATCAAGACCGGTTCACCTGTTATCGGACTTATCGATTCAGCAGGACTTCGTCTGCAGGAAGGCACAGATGCCCTCAACGCATTCGGAGAGATTTATCTTAAGCAGGTGGAGGCTTCTGGAGTAGTGCCTCAGATTACTGCAGTCTTTGGCGCGTGTGGTGGCGGACTTGCACTTATTCCATCTATCACAGACTTCACATTCATGGAGGAGAGCAAGGCTTCTTTATTTGTTAACTCACCTAACGTACTTGAGGGTAACTACAAAGAGAAGCTTGATACTTCATGTGCTAAGTGGCAGAGCGAAGAAACAGGTAACGTAGACGTTGTAGCTGATGAGGCTTCTGTTTACGCTCAGATCAGAGAGCTTGTTTCAATGCTTCCATCAAACAATGAAGACAGCGACAATTTTGAGGATTGCACAGACGATCTTAACAGAGCCTGCGAGAACCTCGATGGCGCTACAGCTGATCCAGCAGTTATTGCGGGTCAGATTTCAGATAATGGCGTATTCTTTGAGACTAAGAGAAATTACGCAAAAGAGATGGTTACTGGATTTATCAGACTCAACGGTGCTACTGTTGGTCTTGTTGGTAACCGCACAGCTATCTTTGATGAGAACGGCAAAGAGGCAGAGAAGTTTGATGATAAGCTCACAGCACATGCATGCAACAAGGCAGCTGAGTTCATCGAATTCTGCGATGCTTTTGATATTCCTGTTCTTACACTTACAAATGCTACAGGCTTTGGCTCAACCAAGTGCGATGAGAAGCATGTTGCCAAGGCTGCCGGCAAGCTTGTATATGCTCTTGCAAATGCTACAGTACCTAAGGTTAACCTTATTACAGGTAAGGCCTTTGGCAGTGCATACGTTATCATGAATTCCAAGGCACTTGGCGCTGACGTTACTATCAGCTGGCCAGATGCTCAGATTGGAACAATGGATGCCAAGCTTGCGGCTAAGATCCTTTCCGATGGTAAGGATGCTGAGACTGTTGCTAAGACAGAAACTGAGTATGCAAATCTCCAGAACAACGTTAGAAGTGCAGCAGCCAGGGGCTATGTAGATGAGATCGTAGAGCCTGCTGATACAAGAAAGTATGTTATTGGAGCTTTCGAGATGCTTTTTACAAAGAGAGATGAGCGTCCTGCCAAGAAACACGGCACAGTTTAATGAAGGGAGCACTCAAAATGAAACATAAAATTTTGGTTTTGGGCGTGATGATGGCATCCCTTCTTGGACTTACTGCATGTGGCGCAGATACCACAAGCTACAACACAGTAGAGGGAAGCAGATATCACTCCGAACTGTTTAAAACGGAAAACATCGTTGAATATGCTAAGTATGTTGAGAACGACGCATTTGAGAAATGGTTCCTTAGCGGTGTTACTCCTGAGAATTTTGAAGAGAAGGCATATTTTGATCTTGCCATGAACTTCAATAACATGACTGGCGATCTGAAATTTAATGATGCTTACTACAATGTAAACGAATCAGGATATGACAGCTGGTACAAGTCTATTGACAGCATTGGCTACAATTCTCTTGAAACTTTGCAGTCAGACGTTGAGGTTACAGATGTTCAGTACTACGTCAATAAAGAGGGCGTTCTTGTTATTGACGCAACTGTTCAGGGAACAAAGCGTTCAGCTCTTATGGAAATCTATATGGGCAACGATTTTGTTCCTACAGACATCGGTGTAACTGTAAACAGATCAACTGGTGAGAAGCTTGAGAATGCCGGACTTAATACACTTCTTGGTATGGGAATGGCCTTCGCTGTCCTCATTATAATTTCACTTATTATCTCTCTGTTCCCAATTTTGTTTGGTGACAAAAAGAAGAAGGTAAGTGATAAAGAGATCGCGCAGCAGGCAATTGACAACACAACTGCTCAGATCGCAGACAAGGAAGACCTTGCTGGTGACGCTGAACTGGTAGCTGTAATTGCAGCAGCTATTGCAGCATATGAGGGAAGCGCATCAACTGATGGATTCCAGGTAAGATCAATCAGAAAAGTAAATACAAATTGGAAAAAGAATAGATAAGATTCTTTGAAAGGAGAAACAATGAAGAACTATACAATAACCGTTAACGGAAACGTATATGATGTAACAGTAGAGGAAGATGCAGGCTCAGGCGCAGCACCAGTAGCAGCTAAGGCTCCAGCAGCAGTAAAGGCTCCAACAGCTCCAGCTAAGAAGGCAAGTGCAGGCGCTGGATCAGTTAAAATCGAGGCAGGTGCAGCAGGTAAGGTTCTTAGAATCGATGCAAATGTTGGACAGGCTGTTAAGAAGGGTGACGCAGTAGTTACTCTTGAGTCTATGAAGATGGAGATCCCTATGGTTGCTCCTTCAGACGGAACAGTAGCAAGCATTGACGTAGCTGCAGGCGATGCAGTTGAGGCTGGCAGAGTTCTTGCAACCCTTAACTGATTTTAGATGTGAGAAATACGAGTTTGAAAAAACAGAAAGAGGATACGAATGGATTACATAGTTAATACATTATCTAATCTCTGGCAACAGACCGCATTTACAACTATGTCACCTGGCAACTATATCATGGTTGTGGTTGCACTTGTTTTCTTGTATCTTGCGATCGCCAAGGGATTTGAGCCTTTGCTCCTTGTACCGATTTCATTCGGTATGTTACTTGTAAATATTTATCCTGATATTATGGCTGAGCCAACAGCTGGTGCAGCAGGCGGACTTTTACATTATTTCTACATCCTTGATGAATATGCCATTCTGCCATCACTTATTTTCCTTGGTGTTGGTGCTATGACAGACTTTGGTCCCCTCATTGCAAACCCTATTAGTTTCTTAATGGGTGCAGGAGCACAGTTTGGTATCTTTTCAGCATATTTCATGGCTATCTTTTTTGGATTTAACGATCAGCAGGCTGCTGCTGTATCAATTATTGGTGGTGCTGATGGCCCTACATCTATCTTCCTTGCTAGTAAGCTTCATCAGACATCAATCCTTGGACCTATTGCCGTAGCGGCTTACTCCTACATGGCTCTGGTTCCAATGATCCAGCCACCTATTATGAAGCTTCTTACAACTGATAAAGAGAGAAAGATCAGAATGCAGCAGCTTAGAGAAGTATCCAAGCTTGAGAAGATCCTTTTCCCTATCATCGTTACGATCGTTGTAAGTATGATCCTTCCAACAACAGCACCTCTTATCGGTATGCTGATGCTTGGTAACCTCTTCAGAGAGTCTGGCGTTGTTCGTCAGCTCCAGGAGACAGCATCCAATGCACTTATGTACATCGTAGTTATCCTTCTTGGAACATCTGTTGGAGCTACAACTAGTGCTGAGGCTTTCCTTAACACAACTACACTTATCATCGTAGTTCTTGGACTTATTGCCTTTGCATTTGGTACTGCTGCAGGATGTCTTCTTGGTAAACTTCTTTGCCTTATTACCAGAGGCAAGATCAATCCGCTTATCGGTTCGGCTGGTGTATCTGCTGTACCTATGGCTGCCCGTGTTTCTCAGAAGGTTGGTTCAGAGTATGATCCTTCAAACTTCCTTCTGATGCATGCTATGGGGCCTAACGTTGCCGGAGTTATCGGTACTGCGGTAGTTGCGGGAACCTTCATGGCAGTCTTCGGAGTTTAAATATTAGAATTTACAGAAAGGATGAATATAGATATGGCAGAATTAGAGAAAAAACCAGTTCGCATTAATGAGACTGTTCTGCGTGATGCTCATCAGTCCCTGATCGCTACCAGAATGCCTACTGAGATCATGCTTCCTATCATTGAGACAATGGATAAGGTAGGATACAATGCAGTAGAGTGCTGGGGCGGTGCTACATTTGATGCTTCAATGAGATTCTTAAAGGAGGATCCATGGGAGAGACTTCGTAAGCTTCGTGCAGGTTTCAAGAACACCAAGCTTCAGATGCTCCTTCGTGGACAGAACATCCTTGGATATAAGCACTATCCAGATGACGTTGTTGAGTACTTCGTACAGAAGTCAATCGCAAACGGTATCGATATTATCCGTATTTTCGACTGCCTTAACGATCTTAGAAACCTTGAGGCTTCTGTTAAGGCTTGTAAGAAAGAGGGCGGACATGCTCAGATTGCTCTTGCTTACACTCTTGGCGATGCATACACTCTTGACTACTGGATGAATATTGCAAAAGATATCGAGAGCATGGGTGCAGATTCTATCTGTATCAAGGATATGGCTGGACTTCTTCTTCCTTACGAGGCAGAGAAGCTTGTTAAGGCACTTAAGAGTGCTACAAAACTTCCTATTGATCTTCACACACACTACACTTCAGGTGTTGCCAGCATGACATATATGAAGGCTGCTGAGGCTGGTGTTGATATTATTGACTGTGCTATTTCTCCATTTGCTCTTGGAACATCACAGCCAGCTACAGAGGTTATGGTTGAGGCATTCAAGGGACAGCCTTTCGAGACTGGACTTGATCAGAAGGTTCTTGCAGAGATTGCTGATTACTTCAGACCATATAGAGAAGAGTGCTTAAAGAGCGGTCTTATGGATCCTAAGGTTCTTGGCGTTAACATCAAGACCCTTATGTACCAGGTTCCTGGTGGAATGCTTTCTAACATGGTTAGCCAGCTCAAGGAGCAGAATGCCAGCGACAAGTACAACACCGTTCTTGAGGAAATCCCTCGGGTTCGTAAGGACTTCGGTGAGCCACCTCTTGTAACACCTTCTTCACAGATCGTTGGTACACAGGCTGTTATGAACGTTCTTATGGGCGAGAGATACAAGGTTGCTACTGACCAGACCAAGGACCTTCTTGCTGGTGAATATGGTAAGACAATCAAGCCTTTCAATCCTGAAGTTCAGAAGAAGATCATTGGTGACAGAGAAGTTGTTACCTGCAGACCTGCTGACAGACTTAAGCCAGGACTTCCTGAGTTTGAAGAGGCTGTTAAGCAGTACAAGCAGCAGGATGAGGACGTGCTTTCATATGCACTGTTCCCACAGGTTGCTACAGATTTCTTCAAGTATCGTGATGCTCAGCAGAACAAGGTTGATGTTACAGCAGCTGATACTAAGAACGGCGCTTACCCAGTTTAATCTGAGCCGGGGTCTAAGACTTGGAACCATAGAATGGTTCTTCGTTTAGGAGGCTTTACTGTATAAAACATAAAAAGAAATGGAATTTTGTTATGACAACATACAAAATTTCATTTCTTTTTTATGTTTTGCACGGCTCATTGTGATAAAATCTAAGTATGAATGAGTACCGAAGACACAGAAAAGGTAAAAAACCTGTCGAAATTGGTGAGAGACAGGTCAGAGAGCTAAGGAAAGCTGAGGTCGGAAGGCAGATGCTGGCTCTTGACGAGGTCAGCGGTTTCAGGATAAGACCAGGCTTTTATAATATCAATGGCGCCACTATGCTTACAGATGGCGTTAATTTTACTGCCTATTCAAACGGGGCTACATCTATAACCCTTCTTCTGTTTAACAGAGGCGAAAACAAGCCTTTTGCCCAGATCCCATTCCCAGAGAGCTATCGCATAGGTAAGGTTTATTCCATGATCGTATTTGGTCTGGATATTGAGAACCTCGAGTACAGCTATGTCGTTGATGGCCCATGGGATCCTGAAAAAGGTCTTTTGTTCGATAAAAACCATCTGCTCCTTGATCCATATGCAAAAGCTGTCAGCGGGCAGCGTATATGGGGCCAAAATCCCAATAAAGACGGGGCTTACAGGGCGAGAGTTGTAAGAGATAACTTTGAATGGAATGATACCAACTCTCTAAAGATTCCAATGTGTGACTCCGTGATTTATGAGATGCACGTAAGAGGTTTTACTATGGACCCTTCCTCTGGAGTGCGATTTAGGGGGACTTTTGATGGCATAAAGGAGAAGGTTGATTATTTAAAGAGACTTGGCATAACAGCTGTTGAGCTTATGCCTATCTTTGAATTTGACGAAACAAGGGATAAAAGAGAAGTGGGCGGCAGAACCCTGTATGACTACTGGGGATATAACACCGTTAGCTTTTTTGCCCCAAATACGAGCTATGCTTCCCAAAGCGAGTATAACAAGGAAGGCGTGGAACTTAAGCATATGATCAAGACCCTCAAGGACAATGGAATTGAGGTTATTCTTGATGTTGTGTTTAACCATACAGCAGAAGGCAATGAGTATGGCCCGTTTATTTCATTTAAGGGCTTTGATAACAATATTTACTATCTTTTGACACCTCATGGTCAGTACTATAATTTTAGCGGCTGTGGCAATACAATGAACTGTAACCATCCAATGGTGCAGGAATATATTGTGGAGTGCCTGAGATACTGGGTTGAAGAATACAGGGTTGACGGATTCAGATTCGATCTTGCAAGTATTCTTGGAAGAGACCAGGATGGTGCGCCAATGGATAAGCCTCCTCTTATCCAGAGACTTGCCTATGACCCAATACTTGGAAACGTCAAACTCATTGCTGAAGCCTGGGATGCAGGCGGCGTTTATCAGGTAGGCAATTTCCCTGCCTGGAAGAGATGGGCTGAGTGGAACGGCAAGTACAGGGATGATATCAGATCTTACCTTAAGGGCGACATTTGGGCAGCACCAGAAGCAGTGAAGAGGATCACAGGCTCCATGGATCTCTATGGCGGAGCATATATGGGATATGAGTCATCAGTTAATTTTATTACCTGTCATGATGGCTTTACTCTCTATGACCTTTATTCGTATAATGGTAAACATAATGAGGATAATGGCTGGAATAACACTGATGGTGCCAATGACAACAGAAGCTGGAACTGCGGCGCAGAAGGTGAGACAGAAGACCAGGGCGTACTTGACCTAAGATACAGGATGATGAGAAACGCCATTGCAGTCCTTATGTGCAGTAGAGGAACCCCTATGGTATATGCAGGGGACGAGTTTGCAAATACTCAGTTTGGCAATAACAATGCCTACTGTCAGGATAATGAGATATCCTGGCTTAACTGGGATCTACTTGAAAAGAACAAGGGCTTTTTTGACTTCTACAGAAACATGATCCAGTTCAGAAGAAAACATCCCTGTATCAGGAAGGATCTAAAACCAGCCCGCTGTGGTTATCCGAATATTTCTGTTCATACAGAAAATCCAGATCATGGTAATATAAATAACGACTCTAAGGTTATCTGCGTCAGATATGCAGGATATATCAGAAAGAAAGACCATGATGACATTGTTTACCTTGCAATAAACGCTTACTGGGAGGATATCCAGATCACTCTTCCAAATCCGCCAGAAGGAGCATTCTGGTCTCTTTGCGTGGATACAGGTGATGAGAGCGGAAAGTATTTTTATAATAGACCAAAGCCTTTGACCTGGCGTAACAAGACCATGAAGGCTAGAAGTGTCAACGTATTCATTGCGTCATACGGAGCAGAATATGGCAGCTGATGGAAAGAAAAAAGCAAACAGCTTTACTGTATGCGGCTTTGATTTTTTAACTGAAAATGATGCTCAGAAAGCAGAAATGGACCTGTCTAAGATAAAGATCCTTCAGACCAGAGTTAATGCAAGCCGCCCAGCTGATGTAAAAGCTGTTTATGAAAAATCTATTGAAAACAAGATCTTTAAAACCCCCATTGGATGGGGATATCTATATGGACTACGAGATCATCTTCTGGAAAGCGGTTATACAGAGGCGGATCTTATGCCCATACCTGTAGGAATACCTATGACCAGGCATTCTGCCATGGAAAACATTTCCGCCAAGCAGAGAAGCAAAACTGAAAAGAAAAATGCTGAATTTGGCAGGTTTTTCCCTATTGTACTCGATGTTGTTCTTGCTATTTTAGTAATTGTAATGTTTATTGTTGCAGCTACAAGCGAAAACGACAATATCATAAACTATAAGAGAAATGTGACAAATCGTTTCTCTTCCTGGGAACAGGACCTTACTGAAAGAGAAAGAAAGGTAAGAGAAGCAGAAAAAAACCTTGGCATTGAGAGTCCATCAGCGTATTATGAGGATACAGAGTCAAATTGACAGGAGGAATCAAATTGGACGATCTTAAGATACTTGTAGTTGACGACGAGAGCAGAATGCGCAAACTCGTTAAGGACTTCCTAAACAAGGATGGCTATATAGTTGTGGAAGCCGAGAATGGTCAGCAGGCCCTTGATATCTTTTACCAGGACAAGGACATAGCACTTATCATTCTCGATGTTATGATGCCTATAAGAGATGGCTGGGAAGTATGCAGGGAGATAAGGGAGAATTCCAAGGTGCCTATCATCATGCTTACAGCCAAGGCTGAGGAGAGGGATGAGCTCCTTGGATTTGAGCTTGGTGTTGATGAGTATATTTCGAAACCGTTTAGCCCCAAGATCCTTGCAGCCAGAGTTTCAGCTATTTTAAGAAGGACCAACCAGACATCCAACAATGATGTTATGGAGATTGGTGGCATTGTGATCAATAAGGTAGCCCACAGCGTTTCTGTTGATGGAAAAGAAATTGATCTTAGCTACAAAGAGTTTGAATTATTATCATACTTTTTTGAAAATAAGGGTGTTGCTCTTTCAAGAGAGAAGATCCTTAATAATGTTTGGAATTACGATTATTTCGGCGATGCCCGCACTATCGATACTCATGTTAAAAAACTCCGTGGTAAGCTTGGCAAAAAGGGTGACATGATTAAGACTATTTGGGGAATGGGATATAAGTTTGAGGAGTAAACAGTCTTGAAAAACAATAAGAAGATCCATTCCATTAGATTCGAAATAAGCGTAGTTTTCCTGGCTATCATGGTTGGTACCTTTGTTATTTGTCTGTTTGTAAATCTCTTTTTTATGGAGAGATTTTATACTCAGAACAAGAGGGAAGCAATCATTGCAGCCTACAGGAGTATTTCAAATGCCATACAAAATGGCGATATTACATCAGCGGAATTTGATGAAGAGATATCCCACATCTGTGAACGATATAACATTGAAATGATAGTTATGGATGCGGACTCTGAAACTGTTAAAGCTTTCAGTAACAACCCGGAACTTCTTGGTAAGATACTGTGGGAGAATATGATAAACCCTTCATCAGGGACAGATGTAATCGAGAACAGGACTGTTATTGACAGCGGTGATGACTATACTCTGCAGATAGATGTTGACAGAGGAACAGGCAGACAGTACATGGAGATGTGGGGCATAGTTGGAAACGGAAACCTTGTACTTCTTCGTGCTACCATGGAGAGTATCAGGGATAACGTAGCTATATCCAATACCTTCATGAGCTATGTTGCTATTATTGCTATTGTTATCGGCTCAGTAGTTATCGTTTATATATCCAAGAAGGTTACTGATCCTATAAAGAGACTTTATCTGATCTCTGATCAGATGAAACAACTCAATTTTGAGGCAAAGTATACCTCAGATGAGCCGTATAAAAACGAGATCGATGTGCTTGGACAGAACATGAACGAGCTGTCCGAGACTCTTGAGACAACGATCAAAGAATTTAAAAATGCTAACGTCGCTTTAAAACAGGATATTGCCAAGAAGGAAGAGATTGATGAGATGCGAAAAGAGTTCCTTTCCAACGTATCTCACGAGCTCAAAACTCCAATAGCTCTTATCCAGGGATATGCTGAAGGTCTTAAGGAAGGCGTCAGTGACGATGAGGAGAGCAGGAATTTCTACTGTGAAGTCATAATGGATGAAGCATCCAAGATGAACATCATGGTAAAAAAGCTCCTTACCCTCAACCAGCTTGAGTTTGGCAATGAAAGTGCCAATATGGAACGGTTTGATATAGTTGATATGATCAAGAACTACATCAAATCTGCGTCCATGCTTGCAAAACAGAAGGATGCAACGGTAAAGTTTGACGATTATTCGCCGATATTTGTATGGGGAGACGAATTTAAGATAGAAGAAGTCCTCCAGAATTATTTCAGCAATGCCTTAAACCACATAGCTGGTGAGAGGATTGTTGAGATCAAGCTTGTCCGCAAGGAGAATCTGGTAAGGATCTCTGTATTTAACACAGGAGCTCCGATTCCTGAGGAGAGCCTTCCTCTCATCTGGGATAAGTTTTACAAGGTTGATAAGGCCAGAACCAGACAATATGGTGGAAGTGGTGTTGGACTTTCTATAGTCAAGGCTATCATGGAAGGAATGGGACAGGCCTATGGCGCCATTAATTACGACAATGGCGTGGAGTTTTATTTTGAACTTGAGACAAAATAGTCTATACGTGAGGATAAATGTATGCGGGGAAAACGATTCTTTTCATCAGCACTTGCAATATGCTTAAGCCTGTCGCTTGTTGGCTGCGGAGAGAAATTTCCGGAGCTGACCGAGGAACAGTATAAACAGACCGTAGAGTATGCTGCAGGTCTTTTGATGAGGTATTCCAATAATGGCAAGGAGAGGCTTATCTACGTGGACGCCGCAGAAATTGAGAAGCAGCGCAAAAAGAAAGCCAAAGAGGAAGCAGAGAAGGCTGCTACAGAGACTACTATGCAGCCGCCTGTTCAGCAGACTCCCGTTCAGCAGGCCCCGGCTCAGATCGATCAGCCACTGGAGCCTACAGAAGATCAGGTACTTACCGGTGAAGATGTTCAGGAGGGCGTGGATACTGAGAATCCTATCCAAGAGGGAGAAACTGCTGCAGAACCAGATAGCCCTGAAGCTTTCTCAGATCCGGATGCACTTGTTTTAGCATCAGATCAGTCTCAGGAAATAACTCCGGGGATTTTTTTATCATACCAGGGATATGCAGTTACCAACACTTATCCTGAGAGCTCAAAGAGCTATGTTGTAAATGCAGACAAGAGTAAAAAACTTCTGGTACTGCGATTTGATCTTTACAACGGAACTGACAGTGATAAGTCAGTTAACATGATTCCTTTAAATCTCTTGTTCCAGATCATATTAAACGGTAACAACATTGGATATTCTTCAGTAACATTCCTTCCAAATGATCTGTCATCCTATTCCGGAACTATAGAGTCAAGGGCCCATGAAAGCGTGGTAGTCCTTACCCAGATCAGCGAAAGCGAAGCCAAGAATATAGACACTCTTGGTATGATAGTAACTTTAAGAGGCCAGGACCAGAAGGTTAACCTCAAGTAAAGATAGTAAAAAGAGTTTATTTCTGGCATGATTTTATTGTCATGCCAGATTTTTTTTACCAGATAAAAATCAAAAACAAAGGAGATTCCTATGTCCAGCAAATACAGCCTGTTATTTCCAGATCAGAGCCTGCCCTACAGGAAGTTAACTGACCTTGCAGTCCACGACATCGGCATGGACAGCGTTCTTTTAAAGCTTTCCAGGGAAAAGAATGAGCAGGTATACATTTCTAATGTCATGAAGATGGTCACCTCTGACCCGACAAATGCCCGCTACAGAAGCGATGTTTTTGATGATATCTACAAGAATAAGGCCATGAGGGAAGAGCTTCTAGACCTTCTTGATAAAGTTAATTTCTTAAAAGAGTATGGCAGCTACAAGCATGACAATGACCATGAGCCTGGAATCTGGGACCTTGTCCACAGGCTTGAAGAGATAAATGACTATATAAAGAGTATTGGTGCTATCTATAAATGCTTGTCAAATGCTGATATCCATTCAGAGGGACTTCTTGGCCTTAAGAAGTATGTGGAAGGGCTCTATGAGGATAATGGCTTTGAAGAGCTTAAAAAGGATATAAGCGCTCTTAAGGCTGATACCAGCTGCCTTAAGAGCGTAACAGTGGGCATCAACCTCAATGAGCGATTTGAAGCAAGCGGTGTTGGACTTATTTCTGTCAATAGCAGACCCTTCACCAAGTCAAACCTGGTGAGCCATTTTATGGAAAAGGTATCAGGTAAAGACAATATAAATGACACATCTGATTGGGATGGTGATTATAAGTTTGATGAGATACAGGCCAAAGGTCCCATTCAAAATGGTGCGGACTTTGTACCACCTGTGTTTAGCCCCATGGCCATGATGAGTATCATGAAGGTGTCAGATGCTGATGATACTACAAAAGAAATAACAAACTACATGGACAAGATCACAGACAGGATGCTCTCTCAGACTGTGAAGCATCTTCGAAATGTGCTAAATAAGTACACTATGCTCACAGTGGGAGATATAACTGATCTGATCCCTGAGTTTATTTTCTATGTCCGCTGGGCAGAGTACATTGAAAAGATGTCTGATAAGGGGGCTGTGTTCTGTAAGCCAGAGGCCCTTGATGAGATTAAAGAAACTGAGAATAAGCCTTTAATGGATGCAAAGGGAGTCTATAACATCAAGCTTTTATCCGAGCATTCCTCTGCTTTTGGGGATATTGTGAGAAACGATCTGGACTTTACAAGGGAGCATACGCTATATATTCTTACTGGAGCCAATATGGGAGGAAAGACCACCATAACACAGAGTATCGGTCAGCTTTTCTTTATGGCTCAGGCAGGAATTTACGTGGCAGCATCAGAGTTTTCCTATGTGCCAGTAGATGATATTTTCACACACTTCCCTGCAGACGAAGACAAGACTATGGATCTGGGAAGACTTGGAGAAGAGTGCAAGCGCTTTAAAGAGCTTTATGAGGAGGCTACTCAAAAGAGCCTGATGCTCCTTAACGAGACCTTCTCTACAACCTCTTTCGAAGAGGGGTACTATATTGCAAAAGACTGCTCAAAGGCAATCCTTGAAAAGGGTATAAGAACTATTTACAACACCCACATGCACAAACTGGCCCTTGATATATCAGAGATAAATGATAATAAAGTTCCGGCAAAGGCGGCTTCTTTGGTGGTGAAAGCCAAAGAGGGAAAGCGCCTATATGAAGTAGAGGTGGCACCACCAGTGGGACTATCCTATGCAAAAGACATTGCGGAGAAATATGGGGTCACTTTTGAAATGTTGTCAGCTGGGAATGCGCATAAATAGGGCGCTTTTAGGAAACTCAAAAAATTAATATAAATTTTTGAAAAAAGGTGTTGACATTGTTTTTGGGAAGTGATAAATTATATTTCGTTGCGGCGCTACGATAGAACAGCGGTAAACGCAGCAGTGGAGCGGGTTTTCGGCTCCAAGCACCTTGACAAATAAACAGTAATGCAACCCTGAAAAATTCCAAGAGAATTATTCAGAAACAACAAACCAAAGTAATAACGGACAGAACAAAAAGTCAAGCTTTAGTTCTGAACAGAATCAAACTTTTAGCAGTGGTTTGCTAGGCTCGAGAATACCTCGCCAAGCAAACTGTGCATAGGTAAAATTGTCCGAAACCACAATACGGTTTCGGATTTTACTCTAAAACGTGAGAGTTCGATCCTGGCTCAGGATGAACGCTGGCGGCGTGCCTAACACATGCAAGTCGAACGGAGATTACACGCTGACGAGACTTCGGTCAAATCTTGTGTAATCTTAGTGGCGGACGGGTGAGTAACGCGTGGGCAACCTGCCTCATACTGGGGGATAGCAGTTGGAAACGACTGATAATACCGCATAAGCGCACGGAGTCGCATGACTCAGTGTGAAAAACTCCGGTGGTATGAGATGGGCCCGCGTCAGATTAGCTAGTTGGTAAGGTAACGGCTTACCAAGGC
>SVGB01000018.1 GCA_015056565.1 Butyrivibrio sp. | reverse complement strand
CTGATTGGTGATACTGTTGCTCTCGCCCTGCAATTCATCATCCCTTGAAAGGCGTTCATACAGGGCTGTGTACTGGTATTTACTCATATGAGCCTCCTTTCTTTTTTCAAGGTGATATTACTATTGTCCTATCCAAAAGTAACCTTTCGGATCTGTCACCACGTATGAGCTGTGCATCTGAAGAAGCTGGGGCTTTATAAAAAAACGGGTCTTACCTGAGCCCGAACCACCTACCACCAGAACATTTTTATTTCTGGCATACTTGGGATCTTTGGGCCTGCTTTCCATGGTAAGGCGCTCTGTCTTGGACAGGATGATGTTCTTCTTAAAATCAGGATCTTCAAATGGTTCAATGTCCTCATGACTTCCCCATCTGGCTGAACCATATTCCTGATCATGCCTGTACTTTTTGGCATTCTTACCCTTGAGATAAACTGCCAGCTTCAAAGCTCCTCCACAGAATGCTCCGATTATGAGGTCAAATGGATGAAAGCTAGGAAGCATATTTGAAAATGCAACCTTAAAGCCTCCATACAGGACCATCCTCTGAATCGTTTCTGACAAATTTGATACTGCAGACAGCCTGTATGCCTCCCCAAAGTTAGTACAAAAAAGTCCTACAAGAACATAGGGGATGTTCAGAACGACTTTTTTATTATGCTTTAACGCCAGAACTGCGTCCAGCAATGCCTTTACCTTTTCATTCATCGCACCAGCTCCTTGCTCTTCTCCAGTTCTTTTTCCGCATCCTTAGCAAGCTTCTTTTGTATATCATGAAGTTTTTTCAGGACACTTGGTCTTTCCGGCTCCTCGTTTTTTTTTACGAGTTTGTCTGCATATTCCTTAAGAACAGCTCCTATCGCATCAGCATCCTTAGCCTTGAAAAACACAGTGTATCTGGGAGTTTCAGAAGTATTGTCCTTAACAATGGCAAAATCAACTCCATATCTGTTGGCAATCTTCTTGAATGTTTTCAAAGATTCACCGCTTACCTCAAGGCTTGTAGCGCCTTGTCCTTGCTTAATGAGCTGTTTCACAGTTTGCTGCCCTTTACCAGTCTTATCCTGATTGGTCTTAATCTCCTTATATGCAGCAGCAAGCATTTTCAAAAGTACCTGTGCTGTGATCTTGGTTGCATTTGAAGCAAACTGAACCGCTTCCTTTGCAACTTCTTCATTGTTCATGCAGCCGCCTTTCCACTGCTCAGGATCTTAGCCATGCATGGAAAGCAGAACTCTCTGCCCTTGCCATAAACACATGGAGTTTTGCAGTTGTGAGGTTTGGTATCAGCTCCGGATGACAGGTTAGTAATGCCACAGTAGGATTTTCCTTTACCATATTTATCTCTGTTATATCTCTCAGACATGTCTTTTCCTCCATAAATATAGGTGCCTGCCTAAAAAGACAGACACCCACGTTGTCAGTTACTATCAGCCAAGGCCGGGAGTCCCTCTATCCTTGGCCTTATTGGGGACATCCTTTACCGGCTGTTCAGCAGCCTTTTCCTTGGCAGCTTCCAGCTTGTCAAAAACAGAAGCTCTGGACTCCGGATCATCTCCAGGAATATCACCATCATCAAGGAAATCCTCGAGGTCATTTAACAGATCCTCATCCTTGATCTCCTCAATACCCTTCTGGTTCTGACGTTCTACAAACTTCTCACCGAGCTCAAAGACCTTGTCCTGAGCATCGTAGTGATAGACATTGTCTGTAAGCTGGTCGATAGGATCCACGGTAGTTGCATTGACCTCTTTTACCATGTTCTCCAAAGCCTGAAGATCAAACTTCCCATTGTCAGGGATGATCAGCACCTCATGGATACTGCTGGGTAAGATGAAGAAAGAGCCACCTGCCCTCTCTGCTGCCTTGTCCATGAAATCCTCATAGGCAAGAACACCTGCGCCATGGACATTTCCCTTTACGGACGCAACGTACATCTGCTCCTGTTCAGGAGGGATGTTAAGTCCAAGGTCCTCAAGGTTCTCTACGCCCATCTGTGCAGCAAGGACTTCGCCCATGCCCTTGATCTCCATAGGTCTTACCTCAGGAGCATTCTTCAAGGCATCAGCATGTAGCTGCTCGGGTGTAATACCATACTCATCGAGCATCTTGTTGGTAACAAGGATGGACCCTGTCTCGGCTCCCTCCTGTCCTACAACAAAACGGTACACAATAGCCATGTCCTCCATGTTCTTATGAGGCACTTTGTCGAGGATGTCTGCATTTCTCTCAGCAGATACAACCTCCATGGCAAGTGTTTCCTTCATCTTGTCATAGTCCTTGAAGGCATCGATGTTGAAATCCGGACGATTTGCAAGAGCACTCTCTGCTCTGCCTACTGTCTCAGATATGATGCGATCGTAGTCCATTCCATCGGAATATGCCTTGTAGAGTGAATCTGTATTAAGGCTCACTCCAATCTCACTGTCCTCAGGCTTGATTGTAAGAGCATCATAGGTCTCATTCATCTTTTCCTGAGTGTGGAGTTCCACAGAATATTCGGAATCTGTTTTCTCCTCAAGGGCTCTTTTCACATCCTCTCTGAGCTCTTCCTTAAATGTTTCAAAATCCACTTTCATTTCCTCCATATAATTTGTTATTCCTGGGCAAAATAAAAACGCCAACCTGCAACCCTATATGTTACAAATCGACGTTCAATTACCCTGTATTCTTTTGCGCAAAAGAAATGCACCCGGGGATGTGTGGCATCCGTGTCTCACATTCCTTGGTGCATTATAACAATATCATACTTAAAAATGGATTGGAATCTACATTGTGTGATATTTTGTGACGCTGGCGCTGCAATTTGTGATATTTTGTGACAGGAGTTATACATCCCCCTTGCCTGAAAATCATTGCAATTCTTCACCTTAATCGTCAAACTCTGAATCCCATTCATTATCCACTGCTGCATCTTCCTCATCACGAAATGCATTTTCAAATAAAACCTGATCATATGCATGTCTGGAGTTTTCTTCAAAAAGGCTGAATTTACCGTCGTGATCAAAGTCCCAGTTTTCATTTCCTCCATCAAAATTCTCCATTCCTAAGTGCTCATATCTTTCATATGGTATTCCCATCTCAGTGCGCCTCCTTTTCTCCTGTTTTTTCGATAAGCTTATTAAAATCAATATCAAATCTTTTTTCTAATTCCTCAAGCACTTCAACTAATCCAGCCCCAACATATATCTCGTTAGTTCCTGTTTTGTAATACATTCTTTCCACACACTTAAGATCAAGATTTTCTTTTGTATATTTGCTTTTTCTGAAACTACCGTCCGTTGTTGGATATGTAACCGGATACCTAAAATGCTTTCCATACTCTCCTGTCCATCCGTTATAAGAGCTACCATTATAGCAATTCCCTCCTATGCAAGGCTCAAGGTCTGCGATTAGCATTGCAACATTATCTGTTATTCTCATTTTTCTTTCTCCTTTATTATTTGTCTATGTTATCATTCCAATAATCTTCAGCTGCATCATAGGCTTCGTCTTCATCTTCATAATCATCTTCATAATCATAAAACTCTTCGTACTTGTCATCTGCAAATTCCTGTGATGATTTATAATTATTAACATTGTATGTGTCGGAAGACCTCTTCGTTGTTGATCTGCGGCCATTTTTCTGTGTGTTTGATTTTCCACCAGAATAACTAGAAGTATTGCTCTTAGACTTTAAGCCTGAATAAGTTGAACTTTTCTTATTTGTTATAGTCTTTTTTGAATTCTTAGACGCATTCTTATGTACACTACATTTTTCATTAGCTGAGCTCACTTCCCTATAGCAGCCCTTTTCATAACAAGTATGAGAACTACAATACAGACTTCCTGCCATCCTTTTTCTAGAGCATGAACTATGAGAGCATCTATGGGTTGAGCAATATATGCTATCCTCATTCGCCAAACTGTTGCAGCCTTCAACATGACACTTTGTTCCTTTTGTCGAGTCATATCGTTCACCATGATACGAATACTTCTTATGAATGTAGCAATAATTATCTCCTCTTGCTGCCTCCGAATTACATCCTAGTTCTCTACAAATCTTTTTCTTTGCTTCAGCATTTATAGATAATGTATTTACTATCAAAAACATGGCAGTTATAGCCATCATGGCACTGAATAGTATTTTCTTCATGATTAATTCCTCCTATCTCAATCAATAATTATGCATATCTCAACATGCATTTCTGATTTCTCTTTTTTGCTTTATTAAAAATGGCAATCCCTCTCTCTTTTTCAATATAACGTAGATATATTGGGAGCTTGCTCATCGTCCTGACTACTGCCGAATCTCTATGGGCCTTTGAATATCGCATTGCATCCTCAAACAGGACACCTTTGCTATAGTATTCATCAACACTCTTTCTATATGCCTGACTAAATAGAAATATCTCTTCTTTCTCATTGATCAAATAAAAAGAGTGGATTCCTTTTTTTGTTGGTTTACAATAAATTACTGTCTTCACACATTATCACCTCACTTTGCGTTGATTAATTCAATCCCGGTCACATAATAGTAATTGCACTCGCCATACTCCCTGCCTTTTTCATAATAACCACCGCAATAATAGCTTCCATATCCCCGCCTCATTTTTGAGTCTTGAGCCTTAAAGATAAAATAAGAAGGTAATTCACATTGCTTTGGTGTGTTCTCTCGATCCATATTTATTAATTGTGACGTTATAAAAGATTTCAATTTACCAATTTCTTCTTTTTGAAACTGTGTCATAGTAATCGAACCAATCACATCATGCTTAGATGTATCTACATCCTTCGCTCTTTCTATAATTAACCGGTATGTCCCATAATAGGATTGAATCAAATTCGATAAAATCATCCTATTATATTTTTTAGTCATTTTAGGATTATCCTCATATTCTTCAAATTCATCCATCATCGGTATAAGCTTTGTATCATCATTTACAAATGCTCTAAGTGTGCGCTTTCCTATTTCTTTGTCTTGTGTAATCATGTTAATGATCTCCTTTCTTATTATGGTCTTAGTATAATAATCCTGAATAATGTAGGCTTTTTATTTTGTGTGCAAAAATGAGCAAAGAAAAAAACAAAAAAAAATAAAAAAAATAAACCTTGAAGGCAAATGCTCTCAAGGTTTATTTTTCATCTTCTTTTTGGTCTACATGTTCCTAAAATGCTTCTCGTCATAATCCGCCCAAAAAGTATCTTCAAGTACATGCTCCAACCGTTTTTCCTTCTCGGCTGGCAATTCTAGGAAATTCCCAGTCTCTTCATAGTCCTTTTGGACTTCATCCATAAAATCTTCATATGCTTCAATGCTGCCATACATTTGTACTGTTTGAAGATAATCTTTAAAATCATCTCCAGATTCCTCAATATCTATTGAATTTTCTAGTATATAGATACGCCTCTTTGTATCATCTATACGCTTCTCTACGTTTTCTTTATATTTTTCCTGATAGTCTTCACGTTTTTCCAGTTTAGATCTATGCTTCTCAAGAAATACCATTAGTTTCTTTAATTCTACTATCTGATTTTCCCTGTCAGCTTTATTTTTCTCCTCATTGGTTCTGCGTTTTTCTTTGGCTTCTTCGCATCTTTTTAGATAATCGGTGTATAAAGATTTTAATTTTGCGTATGTAAAGCCATTTGAAGTATCATCAAAATATGCATAGACAAATTCTGGCGTTTCTTCTAGTAGATTCCCTCCTTCATCTTTCATATGAAAATACCATTCATTTAACTCTGGCAGACATGTTTTTTTATATAAATGTTTTACATATAATGCAGGAACCACTTTATCAACATAAAAAAGTAACGATTCTAATGTATCTCTACTGGCTACATCTTCATAATCCGTTACAAGTGATTCAACCGAGCTAAACGCATCGTACAGGCTTACTCCCCTTTCTTCATTCAAATACACTGCAAGTTCAACATACTGGTCTTTGAATCCAAACAAAGCTTGATAGTCACAGATATCATTGTACCTATCAACCATATCCTTGGGGAGTCCAAACACCTTTCTAGGTTTGTCATCAATGCCTTTAGGGAGATCAGATCCATTAATTATTTTGTCAATTGTTATTGGCCCTTCTATTTTAGTTTCATCTCTTTGCTTATGAGCTGTAGTTGGGGGCACTCCAAATTTTTCAGAAAAAACCCTGCTAAATGAGGATTCTACTTCAAATCCCGAACAATCAAGGTATGATTGAATATCATAATCTTCATCTTTTATCATCATTTTGTACGTTGCCATCATTTTTCTATCTTTGATATACCTGTTTAACGTCCTTCCTCCAGAAATGTAATTAAAGATTACATTCAGGTCACGTCCAGGTATACCAGCTTGCTTTGCAATTGTTTCACCTATTTTGTCTGCTTTCAGATAACCTTCATCAGCATCATATTCAACAAGCTTTTCAATGTCAGTTATCATTTGATCAAACGAATCTTTAAAGCTCATAGGATGGCCTCCTTTCAGGCAATAATTATGGCAAATGCTCAAATAAATGGCTTTTCATTTTATGTACAAATTTGAAAAAGTGCTATATAAACAATTACTTTTTCTTAGTTTTTAGACATTAACTTGATACTACGACCTACCAATAAAAATTATTTCTGCTACAATGATATCTCATTATCCCAAATAATAAGCAATGATTAAAGTATAATAAGCAATTTCTCATAATAAAAAGCCTTATAGCAGCATAAAGCCACCATAAGGCAATTCCGTGGGCATATTTAAGCAGCAAGAATTTTCACAAGTTTCGCATTTACCTGATCTGCAACAAATCCAACTGCAACCACAGCGCTCGCTCCAAGGTATGAAGCAAAGCCAATGCAAAATGCAATTGTAAATTCCTGCCACTGGTGATGCAAGGCTGTATATATCAGTATCGCTATGACAAGCCATAGGAATAATCCCCAAAAGAAGCTGCCCAGCTTTGCCATAAGCTTCACCATTGTAACAACAAAATTAAATATTAGTAGAAACATCAAGATAAACGGTTTATATATCATTTTTAGTAGAATCATATTTTCAACCTTTCTTTTCTACATACTCCATACGCACTTTATATGCTATGAGCCTTAATACATAATCAGGCATCTTTCTTTCACCATGCTCCCAGTCTGAAATAGTCCGGTAAGGTATTCCAAGCCACTCCGCAAAGTCCTTGCGGTTCATACCGGTCTTCTCTCGAACTGCTTTTATCTCATATGCCTGGATTCTATCAGCCTGATTCTCTTTTACACTTCCCTTATCATACTCAATCACCAAATCTAACCCCTCAATATTGAGACTATAATCATTCTTCATGAAGGCCTCCTTTCAAGTACGCAATGCGTTTCTGTATCTACTTTTATTCTAGCTACGCATTGCGTACTTGTCAACATGTTAATCTTCGCAAGCTATTCCATAAGCCATATCATGATTTACTTCAGCCTGGTAAAAAGCTCCTATGGTACTTGGTGCATTGAACAGGGCTGCAAGGAGATACTTCTTCACATTTCTAGGCTTTTCTTTGTTTTTATTCCAACAGTCCATAACGTACTCAATGTGCATTGAATTAAGCTTTAATAGCTTGCCTTTTACAAAATTGGCAGAGTATTGGCTACTGGCAACAAGAATATAGTCACTGGTGCTGAGTACAGTCTCAAGGATTAGATCATAAACACCCTGCAGAAAATCTCTGTCACAGGGATAGCGTTCCATGAGGATATCAAAGCTGATGTTTTCACGGATAATATCTGCATAGACCCTCTCATCATCATCGTATCCCATCATCTTGGCAGAGCCTGTAACGGATATGGTCTGATTAGATTTGTTATTACTAAGGCTGTTATTGTTTATATTGTTCTTATTTGTGTTTAAAAAGTAAACGACCTCCGATTTACTTTCAGGTTGGGTGTCATTTGATTCGCAAACACCGCCGTTTAAAAAACAATCACCCCCATTTGAAAAACAAACACCGTCGTTTGGATTTGGGACTACCTCACCTGTTTTATCCGCAAGAGCCTTGTTATCCCCTACCATGCCTTGTATGACTCTATCCTTTTCTTCTAAAGTTTGATTTTCAAATTTTGGCATGTCTTTTGGAATAAAATTCTTAACATAGATCTTTAATCCCCTGCCCGGAATAAGGACTTTCTCAATAAGACCGATGGCATCAAGGTTCTTAAGAATATCCCCAGCCTTATTCCTGCCGCAGTCAGCAAATTCCATGATTCTCTCGATAGAACAATACACATAGGCTCTTCCCATCTCATCAAACCATCCATTTTTGATGGAAAGACTCATCCTATCAAGCAGCATGGAATACACAACCGCCTCAGCAAGCTTCACATCTTTGTACATAGGATCAAATAATAACGGCTTAGGTATCTTAATAAAATTGAACTGATCAGCCTCAGCTCCATAGAAATAGTTTAAATCCAACTTTTTTCCCACGAAATTATCCTCCAACTTTTTATTTTTGTTCTTCATGCCACTTTTCAAGCAGCCCGATGATCACCATTTCCCTTTGCTTGGAACTAAAATGCGGTGGAAAATATTTATCAAGCTTCTTTTCAGACAGTGAAACTTTTCCACACACTTTCTGTTCAGGGAGTGCATCGTTTAGCATCTTTATCATTACAGACTGTGTTATATTTCTTGTGTTCTCATGCTTAAGCTCTGCAATCTGCACCGGCTTTAAAAAGCCATTGTCCTTGTAATATTCATAGAGCCATTTCTGCATTTCCTTATCAAAAGAAGCCAGGTCCATTGCAACATTTATTCCAAATTTCTTCTGATCCACCAGATCTAAGAGTTCCGGTATCAGCTCTGTCAGTTTCACATAGTTCTGGACCATCCTCTCGCTCATACCTGCTTCCTTACCGACAATCGCTCTGGACTTTTGACCAGCTCCTTCCAACTTGTGGCAATCATTGCCACAAGTTAAATCTGTTCGTTTGCCCTGCCTGCTTATAGCTGAAAGCTTCATCTTTAAAGAAAAAGCTCTTTCACTGGGAAGTATCTCTTCTCTTTGAACATTTGCATCAACCATCGCAATTACTGCTTCATCATCATTGAACTTCTTGACCACAGCCGGGATAGTATGAAGTCCTGCCAGCTTTGCCGCATGCATTCTTCTATGTCCTGAAATCATTTCATAGTGACCAAGATCTTCACTTTCCCTGACAATCACCGGTGTCAGAACACCATTTACAGAAATACTCTTTACAAGATCCTCCATCCTCTTGTCATCAATAACCTTGAAGGGATGATCCTTAAAAGGTGTGATATGGTCAATCTCTATCTCCTGCGTCACTTCTCTTGTGACCGGAGCTCCAAGGAGCTCTTCTACTGATTCAAAATGTATTTTTTCTCTCTTTACAGCCATATGTGTGTACCTCCTTATGAATTCTTCATGACAATGCTTGTGAGCTCAGAATATGCCTTTGCCACTTTGCCCTTTGGGTCATATTCAAAAATGCTCTTGCTCATTGCAGATGTTTCTGACGCCCTAATGGAAAGGGGTATCTCTATAGGAAATACCGGAAGACTTTTTCCATATACTTCATTGACCTCTGAAACAATCTCTTTAGCATAATTCGTTCTGTTATCAACCATTGTCAGAAGGATTCCTTCGACCTCCAGCTTGGCATTAAGCCTGCGTTTTACCGTGTAGATTGTCTTTATAAGCGCCTGAAGTCCTTTAACAGGAAGAAATGCACTCTGTACTGGTATAAGTACTGAATCAGCACAGGCAAGCGAATTAACTGTCATAACACCCAGGGATGGCATGCAGTCGATTATCACGTAATCGTATTTATCCTTGACCTGCTCTACGTAATCCCTTAAAATGAGCTCACGACTCATAACATTTACAAGTGATACCTCAGCAGCAGACAGACCGATATTTGACGGAAGCAAGTCGATATTTTCACTGTGCTTTATAATTGCAAAGTCCTCAGGAATATCTTCCTCATTTACAAGCTTCTCTATCACATCAACAATTGTCAGTTCCAATTGGTCAGGCTCTGTACTTCCCATACAAATTGAAAGTGAAGCCTGAGGATCAGCATCAATGAGAAGGACTTTCTTTCCTTCATTTGCCAGTCCGGCTGCAAGATTTACGGCAGATGTGGTCTTACCGACACCCCCTTTTTGGTTTGCGATTGCGATTACTTTACTCATACAAATTTCCCTCCTTCATGTGTTTTTCATATGTTTTTAAAAGCTTTTCTTCATCGCTTTCAATTAACAGATCCACAATTCTCTGATTGTCTCTCAAATATTCCTCAAAGATATCCCGCCTTATAAGAACTCTTTTTCCTATCTTGTAGACAGCTCCAGATTCCCATGCCATCCTGCGCATTGGTTTTTCATTTAGTCCGTAGTATTCGCTGCCAATCTTGTAGGTGATGAAGAACCTTCTGGCAAACATAAAATCTTCTTCATCGAGGTACTGGCTATATTTCCAAATACATCCACTCATTTGCGCTTACCTCCGGTCTTGGTCATCTTGGGCGGCTGATGAAACCTCTCAAGGAAATTTTCAAATATCTCCACGTTGATCAGCACATATCCATCAATCCTATAGAGAGCTCCGGCTTTATCTGCCAGCTCTAATAACTTCTTGTGCTGGATTCCATAGATATATTCAGCCTCTTTATATCTGACAAATTTCCTTCGCCACGCTCTAGCTTTATCTCTTATGTCTTTTATCTGCCTGATATCTTCAAATTCTTCATCTGTGGTTCCCATCATGGTTCTCCTTTCAGGATTTTGTTTGATGAGTCCTCGCAATTCTTTTCATGCCGTATAAACCACGAAAAAAAGAGCCATTCCTGAAATTTCTTTCAAGAATGACTCTCATTATTTTTGTTGTGTCATAAACCAAATTACCTTGTTACACCCGATGGAAAGCTTTCTGACTGCTACACAAATGCTGTCAATTTTCTCCATCACCTTCTTAAAAGCGCTTGAATACTGCGTTTATTTCTCGATGCTTTTAAGTTGCGGCCTGTGCTATAGGTAATTCCTTAAGTTTCCCGATAACTCCCTATCGTTCCCGACAGGAGATGGTGTCATATTCCTTGTTGTACCTTGTTATCTGAGACTTAAGTGCTGTCACTTTGATGTCAGTTACTACATCCCTGATCAAGCTTTAGATTCATAACTCAAAAAGAGTCATTCTTGAATCTGATTTTCCAGATGCAAAAATGACTCTTCATAGTCTATTTTTTATTACAAGCTTGAACTTTATTCCTTGTTAACCCCGAAGGATTCCTTTTCTGCTGCTACATTTCTGCTGTCAAAAGGATGATTCATGCTTGCAAACCCGCATGGTTACTTGGTTTATTGTTTCATGCTTTTAAGTGTCGGGAAGAGCAGTACATCCCTTATTCCTGCACTATTTGTCAGCAGCATGCACAGTCTGTCGATACCGTATCCGATACCGCCTGTAGGTGGCATACCGATCTCCAGGGCATTGAGGAAGTCCTCATCTGTGTGCTCAGCCTCTTCGTCGCCTGCTGCCGCATTGGCATCCTGCATAGCGAAACGCTCGCGCTGGTCGATGGGATCGTTGAGCTCTGAGTATGCGTTGCACATCTCCCATGTGTTGATGAAGAGCTCGAAACGCTCAACCTTCTCAGGATCTGAAGGCTTCTTCTTGGTAAGAGGTGAGATTGCAAGAGGGTGATCCATGATGAATGTAGGCTGGATCAGCTCTTTCTCGCAGAACTCCTCGAAGAAGAGGTTGATTATATCGCCCTTGGTGTGGCGCTCCTCAAACTCGATGTGGCGCTCCTTGGCAAGAGCCTTGGCCTCTTCGTCAGTCTTAACCTGATCGAAGTCAACTCCTGCATATTTCTTGATAGCATCGTTCATGGTAAGGCGCTCGAAAGGCTTGCCAAGATCGATGATGTTGTCGCCGTAAGGGATCTGGGTTGTACCGCAAACCTTCTCAGCAAGGTAACGGAACATGCTCTCTGTAAGCTCCATCATTCCCTCATAGTCTGTATATGCCTGGTAGAGCTCCATAAGTGTGAACTCTGGGTTATGTCTTGTGTCTGTACCCTCGTTTCTGAATACACGGCCGATCTCGAATACTCTCTCAAGACCGCCAACGATGAGCCTCTTAAGGTAGAGCTCAAGGGAAATACGAAGCTTCCTCTCCTCATCAAGGGCATTGTAATGTGTAAAGAATGGTCTTGCAGCAGCACCGCCTGCGTTCTCAACAAGCATAGGTGTCTCAACTTCCATGAAGTCTCTGTCTGCAAGGAAGTTTCTGATCTCTCTGATGATAGCTGATCTCTTCTTGAAGGTCTCTTTTACCTCCTCGTTCATGATGAGGTCAACGTATCTCTGTCTATAGCGGATCTCTGTATCTGTAAGTCCGTGGAACTTCTCTGGAAGTGGCATGAGAGATTTGGATAAAAGAGTGAGCTCCTTGACATGTACTGAGATCTCTCCTGTACGTGTTCTGAAAGCAAAGCCCTTAACACCGATGATATCTCCGATATCCATCTTCTTGAAATCAGCATAAGCCTCATCACCGATGTCATTTCTTGAAACATAAAGCTGCATGCGGCCATCTCTGTCCTGAAGACCTGCAAAAGAAGCCTTACCCATGACACGCTTGCTGAGCATACGTCCTGCAAGGGATACAACCTTGTCAGCTGGGATATCTTCAAAAGGAACAACTACTGCCTTGCCCTCTTCGTCAACTGGTGGTACGAACTCAAGAGCATCAAAATTGTCCCTGATATCCTGGGTGTGATGAGTCTGGTCGTACTTGACGATCTGGAAAGGATCCCTGCCCTGTGCCTGAAGCTCAGTCAGCTTGTCTCTTCTGACCTGACGAAGTCTTCCAACGTCTTCCTGTGGTGCGTTGTTTTGCTGATTATTCTCTGCCACGATATTTCCTCCTGGATTTTCGATGATAATATATAAGCCGACGATGGTTCGCCGGCTCAAATGTCACTTTTTAAGACCTTAGAAAAGAGATCACTCTGTCTTGGTCTTGTCGATTGCAAGTACCTTGTACTTGAACACGCCAGCCTGTGTCTCTACAGAAACTGTCTGTCCCTTCTTGGCACCAAGCAGAGCCTTTCCTACAGGTGACTCGTTGGAGATCTTGCCCTTAAGGCTGTTCGCCTCCTGTGAACCTACGATCTTGTATTCAAGATCCTCATTAAGCTCAAGGTCGCGGATCTTAACGTTACATCCGATGCTGATCTTGTTGGTATCAACGTCCTCTTCTACTACTACCTCAGCGTTTTTAAGGATCTTCTCAAGAGCCTCAATTCTTGCCTCGATATCACGCTGCTCGTCTTTTGCTGCGTCGTACTCGGCGTTCTCTGAAAGGTCACCCTGCTCTCTTGCCTCTTTGATCTTCTGGGCAACTTCCTGACGCTTGTTTACCTTGAGGTCCTGAAGCTCATCCTCGTACTTCTTAAGACCTTCATAAGTTAAGATGTTTTTCTTTTCCATAGTGCCTAAACAACCTCCATAAGAAAATCTGATCTATATTAAAATGCTATTCTTTCCCTTTTTAACTTTGCTATTATACTGTTATTTATTTCCCATGTCAACAAATAGTATCCTGAAGCATGACTCTTCCGCACGCAGCCTTAAGTGACGCCATATCAGTCATCTGATTTATCTCGCCCCTGAACCTGGCGCTGCCTGGCATTCCTGTTGTGTACCAGGACACGTGCTTTCGCATCTCCCGGATTCCAATGTACTCACCCTTGTATTTAAGCTGCATGTCCGCATGCCTTATCACTGTGTCGTAGATCTCACGATTTGTAGGGCGAGGGCAGCTTATTCCTGTTTCAAAAAAGCTAACGATCTCCCTGAAGATAAAAGGATTGCCCTGGGCTGCTCTTGCCACCATTACGCCGTCGCACCCTGTCTCTTCAAACATTTTCTTAGCGCTCTCACCGTCAGTTACATCGCCGTTTCCAATAACAGGGATCTTCACAGCTTCTTTCACCTGCCTGATAATATCCCAATCCGCCTTGCCAGAGTAGTACTGCTCCCTGGTCCTTCCATGGACTGCAACTGCAGAAGCTCCCCCAGCCTCTGCTGCCAGGGCGCACTCCACTGCATTTACCATTTCGTCGTTGAAGCCTTTTCTTATCTTCACCGTAACAGGTCTGTCTGACACTTCGAAAAGAGCTCTCACTATCTTTTCAATAAGCTCCGGATTCTTCATAAGTGCTGACCCTTCGCCGTTTCCAACGACCTTGGGAACTGGGCACCCCATGTTCACATCAAGGATGTCAAAGGGCCTGTCATTGATCATGTCGTATGCCTTCTGCATGATCTCAGGCTCCGAGCCGAACAGCTGCAGTGAAACCGGATGCTCATTTTCATGGATCTCAAGGAGCATATTTGTATTGCGGTTTTTATAAGTAATTGCCTTGGCGCTTATCATCTCCATACACACAAGGCCAGCTCCCATCTCGCTGCATAAAACACGAAAAGGCAGGTCTGATACACCTGCCATTGGTCCTAGGATTATGTTATTTGGTAAAGTTACACTGCCAATCTGCAGCTTGCCGTAGCCTGCCATTACGCATCCTCGTCTGAATCTAAAATATCCGCAGGATTCTCGTGAAGCACGTAGATCCTGTAGTAAAGTCCAAGAGCCTCAAAAAGATCCTGTCTCTTTCTCCTGACTTCACTTACAAGGAGACCTGCTGTGATTTCATCGTAGGTGATGTCCTCTTCGTCAGCGTTGGTCTCGATGGAGATGCTGCCATCCTCCTCAAAGACAATGGTAAAGATACCGCCTGCCTCCTGGGTAAAGAGGACGCTGATGATATTCAGTTCCTTCTTGATGCTGTCAGGAATCTGTCTGAAGATCGGGTTAAAGTAATACTTCTGCTCATATGCATTGGCTCCGCACAGAACTACTCTCTCGCCTGCAACCTTCTCAAACTCGCGACCCTTGTTGGTCTTTTGCATCTCATCGATCTTAAGGTCTTCTTCCTGAGCCTGGTCCTCAGTTTCTTCTAATTCATCCTCAGGAATGATCCCTTCAAATTCTCTTTTATATTCTCTTTCAAAATCCTTAGCGCTCATAATTCTCACTCCGGTTGATCATTGTCATCAAACTCTTTATTCTGCGGCTTGTTCTTCCTGTTCTTGTCATACAGGATCTGCAGCCCCTTAAGTGTAAGTGTTGGGTCGTAGATATCTATGGTGTCTGTCTCATTGGCAATGAGCCTTCCAAGACCGCCTGTTGCTACAACCTTCATCTCTGGGCAATTGGAAGCTCTTTTGATCTCATTGATGATGTACTCCGACTGTCCGATCTGTCCATATATAAGTCCTGCCTGCATGCTGGAAATGGTATCCCTGGCAAGGATGGAATCCGGCTTCTTGATCTCGATCTCCGGGAGCTTGGCTGTGCCCTCCCACAGAGCAGAAGCTGAAATCCTGATGCCCGGTGAAACAACACCTGCGTAGAACTCGCCCTTTTCATTTATTGGAACATAGGTCGTTGCTGTTCCGTAGTCCACAACCAGCACCGGTCCGCCGTAGAGCTCGTAAGCCGCGACGGAATCAACGATAAGGTCAGGTCCCACTTCCTTGGGGTTGTCGATAGTGACTTTGATTCCGGTCTTGATGCCAGGTCCAACGATGTATGGCTTTTTGCCTATGTATTTTACGATGGCGTTCACAAGCGCGTGCATGACCTGTGGCACAACGCTGGCGACCATAACACCCTCGATCTCTTCCTTTTTAACGCCGTTCATTCCAAGCATGGTAAGGAGCTCCACTCCGTATTCATCGGAAGTGCGGGCTGTCTTGGACATCATTCGAAATGACGTCGTCAGCTCTTTTCCCTTAAAGACTCCAAATGTGATATTGGTATTACCTACATCAATAACTAAGATCATAGCTAGCCTCCATTTCAACCGTCACCTGCAGCCTGTGCTGCTTGGCGCGCGGCCATTCATACGTAGCTGTATAGTCCTCTCACCGACACCTCTCCGGCGCCGACAGTTATTATATTCCTGTGATCAGAATCTTCTGCCTCATCTGTCACATCCACCAAAAGTTCTCCCATATCCGTGATCCCAAGGGCAGTTCCAACTGTTCCGCTCCTTGCGTCCCAGGCAGCTGGGGTTCCCCCGGTTTTGCCAGCATCAAGGATCTTCACTTTTTCATCCTTGTTGATGAGCCGCACTTCGTACTGATCTTTTAAAAGAGACAGATCATACCCTTTCTGGAACTTATGATAATTTTCTTCAAACCGCTCCATGACCCGGGCCACTACAAGGCTCCTGTCAACTCTTACACCTGTCTGTGTCAAAAGAGATCCCGCAACGCCCTTAATCTCATCCGGGAACTGGGTCATATTCACATTTATCCCGACGCCTATAACAACGTCTCTTATGGAATTGTCGGGGTTCATGTGGAGCTCTGTAAGAATACCACAGATTTTTTTCTTGTCAATAACAACGTCGTTGGGCCACTTGATCTGTGCCCAGAGCCTGCTGCCGTTTGATGCGGATTCCTGGGTCACCGCGGCATCTTTCAAAGTGCCTGCCTGAGCCAACGCGGCATCTGCGCAGGTTTCTGCAATTGCCAGGTTAACGCCCTCTGCCACAGAAAGTCCCATGACAAGTGTCAGCATTGAGATGCGATCTGCGGGGGCTGTGGGCCTTATCACAAGGCTCATGGCAATGTTGCTGCCAGCTGGTGTCTCCCAGCTTCTGCCACGGGACCCTCTCCCTGCTTCCTGCTTGTCAGCCACAACCAGGGTTCCGTGGGGAGCGCCTTCTGCTGCCAGGTCCCTTGCGTCGTTGTTGGTGGAACCTGTGACATCCTTATATACAATGTTGCAGGCAGCCCACCTGGTGGTGAGCCGCCTTTCTATTTCTTCTTTGCTAAGCATTTATTCTCTTCTTATCTTACCGAAGTTACTTGCGTGTTTGTTTTGTTCTGACGCAGTTAACGCGGGGGCTTTACTTCTTGAGTGTTGCGTACATAACGGCCTTGATGGTGTGCATCCTGTTCTCAGCCTCTTCAAAGACGATGGATCTGTCTGACTCAAAGACTTCGTCAGTAACTTCCATCTCATCAAGTCCGTATTTTGCCTTAATGTCTTTTCCTATACCAGTATTGAGGTCGTGGAAAGAAGGCAGGCAGTGCATGAATACGCACTGTGGGCCAGCGTTGTTCATGATGTCCATGGTCACGCGGTAAGGCTCAAGGTCCTTTATGCGCTCCTCCCAGACTTCATCAGGCTCGCCCATGGATACCCAGATGTCTGTATAGATAACGTCTGCGCCCTTGGTGCCTTCAACAGGGTCCTCAGAAAAATCAATGACAGCGCCTGTCTCCTTGGCGATCTCTTTACATGTATTAACAAGGTCCTCAGCTGGGAAGTACTTCTTGTTGGAAACAGCTGTAAAGTGCATTCCAAGCTTAGCGCAAAGAACCATCAGTGAGTTGCCTGTGTTGTATCTTGCATCGCCCATGTAAACCAGGTGGATGCCCTTAAGCCTGCCAAAGTGCTCTCTGATGGTGAGGGCATCAGCAAGCATCTGTGTTGGGTGGAACTCATTGGTAAGTCCGTTCCATACAGGTACCTTGCTGTACTTGGCGATTGTCTCAACGATCTCCTGCTCAAAGCCTCTGTATTCTATTCCGTCGTACATACTGCCAAGAACCCTGGCGGTATCTGCGATACTCTCTTTTTTACCAATCTGGGAATCTGTTGGGTTAA
Source organism: Butyrivibrio sp. (assembly GCA_015056565.1). Lineage (GTDB taxonomy): Bacteria > Bacillota > Clostridia > Lachnospirales > Lachnospiraceae > Butyrivibrio. The sequence goes on along the minus strand of SVGB01000018.1, from coordinate 40,746 downwards.
GGTAAGTTGAACCCATTCCAAGATCGTGCGCTGCTACTTCAAAGGAGCATCGGGTTCTGGTACTGGTCTTCTCAAAAATAAGGGCTATGTTTCTACCCCTAAGCTCGTCGTGAAGAATACCCTGCTTTTTCTTGTCCTTAAGCTCTGCAGCCAGGTCAACAAGATACTCTATCTCTTCAGTAGAAAAATCCAGCAGTTTCAAAAAATCCCGTCCGTACAAATTCATTGTGGTGCTCCTCCTTCAGTAATAAAAATGGGGACTGCATTGCTGCAATCCCCTACATTCTATCATATCTCTTTTACGAAGTGCACCCCTTTACTCTGCTAAATTACCAGAATACATGCGCTCCGATTATGATGCCTTCTCTTCCGTTGGCGCGTCTGAAGTGAAGTGCGCTGCCTACGGTTGTCTCACCATTAAGTGCTGCCTGCGCTGCCTGGTAGTTGGCATCAGCGATCTTGCCGCTGTTGTATACTCTTGCAACGGTTCCGTTAAGAGCTGGTGTGAACTGACCTGATGCATAGATAACACCGTAAATACTGTTAGGATAAGCACCTGACTTAACACGGTTCATAACAACTGCACCAACTGCGACTCTTCCCTCATAAGGCTGGTTACCTGCCTCACACTGGATAAGTGCTGCAAGGAGCTTGACTTCATCAGCATCTGCGCTGACTGCTCCGCGGTTCTTGGTAAGAGATGCCTTCTTCTCAGCCTCCTCACGGATCTTGATGGCTGCAATGGTCTCACCTGCATCTATCTTGAAGGAAGTAGTAACAAACTCGGACTGAACATAGCCCTTCTCATCGTTGTAGTCAACGCTGATCCAGCCATTGCCCTCATCCTCAATAAGATCTACGAAAGCATTCTCTGTAAGAACGCCAAGTACCTCTGCATCTGAAGAAGCCTCTGCCCTTACGTTAAGAGCGCTGGAGTTACTGGTAACGATCTGTTTACCAACATCCTGGGCAAGGTTCTCTGCCTCGTCGTCGAACAAAAGATACTCATCCTTGGCCCAGCCAATAAGATCACCGGACTGGATCTTGGTCCAACCGTCCTGTCTGTCTAATATCTTGCCGCCGCAATCCTTGTAGATAACGCCAACCTTGGTTGAATCTTCATTGGGTTCTTCCCTGACGTTCATCACTGTGCTGACATTGGCCATAAACAGTGTGGACTCTTCTTTCTCTTCTTCCTGAAGAGCGCCTGTCCTCTCTGCGTTTGCGTAGGCCTGAACCTCTGTTGCTGTGTAGTCAACACCAAGTGGTGACAATGGGCTGATGATATTTGAAATTCCTGTAGCAAGTTCTAAATAGCTTGAAGCTCTGTTTCTTGCCTCTACTGTCATCCCCTGGGATAAAAACATAACAGTGACAAGCGCAAATACTAATGCTCGTCTCAATATCCCAGCGGATAACTTAAGTGCATTGTCCATACCTTTGCTATCCTTCTGAATTGTATCAGTCACAAAATGTTACAATTTTGTTGCAACTTGTTAAGATTAAGATAATCCGTTGGTAATATTAGCAAAGATATGTTTTTTTGTCAAATTTTGAGTAGGTTTTTAGAGACTTTTACTCTTGTCGATGCATGCAGAGACAGCTCTCATCACTGTTCCACGGAAACCACCCTCTTCAAGTGCTCTTACAGCCTCGATTGTAGTTCCTGCTGGAGAACATACCATATCCTTAAGCTCCCCTGGATGCTTGCCTGTTTCAAGGACCATCTTGGCACTTCCAAGAACTGACTGAGCAGCGAACTCATAGGCCTGTTTCCTTGGCATTCCGCCAGCTACCGCCGCATCTGCCATAGCCTCTATGAAAAGAAATACATATGCAGGTGATGATCCGCTGACACCAACTACTACATCCATCAAAGACTCTGGAACTGTATAAGCCTTACCAAAGCTCTCAAGGAGCTCCATTACAAAGTGGAAATCATCGCCACTTACAAGGTCGTTCCTGCAGACTGCTGAGCATCCCTCTCCTACAAGTGCAGGAGTATTGGGCATTACCCTGATTATCTTGGTGGGCTTTTCAAACTCTTTTTCAATCCATCCTATTGTCTTACCGGCTGCGATGCTGACGATCACTTTGTTCTCAGTGACTGAATCCATAATATCTGCTATCACAACCTTGAGGTACTGGGGCTTAACAGCGAGAACGATTATGTCTGCCTCTGCGGCTACTGCTGCGTTGGAGCTCCTTGTCTGGATCCCGTATTTATTAGCTACCTTCTGGCATGTAGCCTCTGTCTGAGCAGTTCCAATTATCTCGTTTGGTCCCATGAGACCCTTCTGAAGAATGCCTCCGATCATGGCCTTTGCCATATTACCAAGTCCGATAAATCCCAGTGTCATTTTAAGTTACCCCCTTCTTTGCCTTGAAGCTTCAAATGTAAGAATTGCTGCTGAAGTGGCCGCGTTCATGGATTCCACTTCCCCCTTCATTGGGATGAGAACGTACTCAGATGCTGCATCTGCAGTCTCTTTTGTAAGTCCGTTTCCCTCATTGCCGATAAGAAATGCTGTCGGCTTTGTATAGTCAAATTCGTCGTAGCTCTTTTTACCCTTAAGGTGGGCTGCGTAGGTGGAAATACCCTTATTCCCCAGCTCTTTTACCATCTCAGGAATGTTCTCTACATATATAAATGGCATTCTGAAAATGGATCCCATGGTAGAGCGGATCACCTTGGGGCTAAAGATATCTGCGCATCCCTTTGAAAGAATGATGCCTGTAACGCCTGCTCCTTCGCCGGATCTGAGCATTGTCCCCAGATTGCCTGGATCCTGAATGTTCTCAAGTATCAAAAGGAGCGGAGCATTTTCTTTTCCAGAAGAGCTCTGATTGTAGCCTTCAAGAACCTCCTCCAGCGTGTAGGGATACTGCCTTATCACTGCAAGAACGCCTTGCGGTGTCTGAGTGTCAGCCATCTTGTTCATGACTTCCTCGGAAACTGTCTCTGCGCCGTATCTCCAGAGGATCTCCTTGTCTCCCTCGCTGGCGGTGTCTACGAACTTCTCTGTGACGTAGACCTCGCTGACCTGGAGCACTGGAGCCTCCCTTAACATTTTCATTCCTTCTATAATAAAGACGCCGTCCTCACGACGTGCTTTTGCCTTCTGACCATAGGCCACAACGCGCTTTACGCGGTCATTGCTGGTACTGGTGATCATAATATTTCTCCTGTAACTTTTATGAGTACACTTATACTACCACATGTTAACGAAATATTACATAGAGCAAAAAAAAATGGTGACCACAAAAGTGATCACCATTGATATTCGTATTGAGCCATGCGCTGCGAGACCTCGATGCCTGTGGCATTTTTGCGCATCAGATTGTACGAGCGATCTCGTACATGTACTCGTTGATATTTTTTTTCATTGCGAGAGCCTCGTCGATATCGTAATCAACGAACTGGCCGTTGCGGTAACCAACTACTCTGTTGGTCTTGCCAGCTGCAAGGATGTCTGCTGCGTAGCATCCCATCATTGAAGCATAAACACGGTCCTTACATGTTGGGCTACCACCACGCTGCATGTATCCAAGGATTGAAGCTCTTGTCTCAAGACCTGTGGCAGCCTCAATTCTACGTGCCATTGATGTTGAGTGGCCGATACCCTCTGCGTTAACGATGATGTGGTGAGTCTTGCCCTTCTTACGGTTGTCGATGATGTTGTCGATGATGCGCTGCTCGTTGTAGTCGTACTTCTCAGGAAGGAGAATGTCGTCTGCACCGTTGGCGATTGAGCACCAGAGAGCAATATATCCAGCGTGACGTCCCATAACCTCTACGATTGAAACTCGCTCGTGAGAAGATGATGTATCACGGATCTTGTCGATAGCGTCCATAGCTGTGTTGATCGCTGTATCAAATCCGATTGTATAATCTGTGCAGGCAATATCAAGATCGATCGTTCCAGGAATTCCTACAGTATTGATGCCCTGAGCTGAAAGCTTCTGTGCTCCGCGGTAAGAACCGTCACCACCAATAACTACCATTCCGTCGATGCCATGCTTGCGGCAAACCTCTGCGCCCTTAGCCTGTCCCTCAGGTGTTGTAAATTCCATACAACGGGCTGTTCCAAGGATTGTACCACCTCTCTGGATGATATCTGAAACGCTCCTGCGGTCCATATCAATGATCTCTTCATTAAGAAGACCCTGATAGCCCTTCTTGATTCCCTTAACCTTAAGTCCATTAGCCAGTGACTTACGAACAACTGCACGGATTGCAGCATTCATTCCAGGTGCATCACCGCCGCTCGTCAGTACGCCGATTGTCTTGATCTGCTTCGCCATATTAGTATCCTCGATTCTGTTTCTAAACCTAATTGCCGGACCAGTCCCCTGCTGTCCAGACGCAAATCGTTACATTATTAACGTTTACTAACTTATTATATTATCTCATGTTTATTCATTCTGCAAGGATTTTATGACCCTCCATCAAATTGATATTACAGCCCTGTAATGATATCATTGAAAGGAAGTTTTGGGGAGGAATGGCAATGGCTTTTACGCATCTTCACGTCCATACAGAATACTCTCTTTTGGACGGTTCCAACAAGATAAAAGAATATGTTAAGCGCCTTAAGGACCTCGGCATGACAGCCGGGGCTATTACTGACCACGGCGTTATGTATGGCGTTATTGATTTTTATAAGGAATGCAAGGCCAACGACATCAATCCCATAATAGGGTGCGAGGTCTATGTTGCCCCAGGCTCCCGCTTTGAAAAAGAAACTACCAGCTCCGAGGACAGGTATTACCACCTGGTCCTTCTTGCTGAGAATAACGTGGGATATCAGAATCTTTCCCACATTGTAAGCCGCGGTTTCACCGAAGGTTACTACTACAAGCCCCGTGTGGACATGGAGCTTTTGGAGCAATACCACGAGGGCATCATAGCTCTTTCTGCATGTCTCGCAGGAGAGATTCCAAGGAACATCATCAAGGGCACACCTGACAAGGCAAAAGAGGCAGCGATCCGCCTTGACAATATCTTTGGCCATGGAAATTTCTTTTTGGAACTCCAGGACCATGGCATTCCGCAGCAGCGCCAGGTCAACACCACGCTCCTTGCGCTTTCTGATCAGCTTGATATTCCGCTGGTTGCCACCAACGACTGCCACTACACCTACGCAGACGACGCAGAGGCCCACGACCTTCTTCTTTGCATTCAGACCGGCAAAAAAGTTTCTGACGAGGACCGAATGCGCTACGAAGGCGGCCAGTACTACGTAAAGAGTGAAGAGGAGATGAGAGCTCTTTTCCCATATGCGCAGCAGGCTCTTGATAACACCCAGAAGATCGCTGACAGGTGCAATGTGGAGATCGAGTTCGGCGTCACAAAGCTCCCGCACTTTGAGGTTCCGGAAGGTTACGATTCCTGGACTTACCTTAATAAATTGTGTCTGGATGGTCTGCACGAGCGCTACCCAGACGATGATGGCACGTTAAAAGACAAGCTGGACTACGAACTTGGCGTCATCAAGCGCATGGGCTATGTGGATTACTTCCTTATTGTGTGGGACTACATCAATTACTGCCGTGAAAATGGCATCGCTGTTGGGCCCGGCCGTGGCTCTGCTGCCGGCAGTATCGTTTCCTACTGCATGCACATCACCAACATCGATCCTATCAAATATGACCTTCTCTTTGAGAGGTTCCTTAATCCTGAGCGTGTGTCCATGCCCGATATTGACGTGGACTTCGAGTACGAGCGCAGGCAGGATGTTATAGATTATGTCACTTTAAAATATGGAGCTGACAAGGTTGTGCAGATCATAACCTTTGGAACCTTGGCTGCCAAGGGCGTTATCAGGGACGTAGCAAGAGTCATGGATCTGCCATACAGCTACGGCGATCAGATTGCCAAGATGATCCCTAATGAGCTTAACATCACTCTGGAAAAAGCTCTTTCCATGAACCCTGAGCTTCGTGGGCAATATGAGTCAGACCCTACAGTTCACAAGCTTATTGATATGTGCAAAAAGCTTGAGGGCTTGCCCCGTCACACCTCTATCCATGCGGCTGGCGTGGTTATCTGCTCAGCTCCTGCAGAGGATTTGGTGCCTCTTTCAAGATCTGCAGAAGGAAATATCACCACCCAGTTCACCATGACCACCATCGAAGAGCTGGGACTTCTGAAGATGGACTTTTTGGGCCTCAGGACCCTTACTGTTATCAAGGATGCGGTTAATTTTGCAAACAGATCCCTTGGAGTATCTCCTGGAGATAAGGGCTATATAAATATAGATGAGATCGATTACAACGATCCGCAGGTTCTTGCTTCCATTGGAAGTGGCAAGTGCGACGGTATTTTCCAGCTGGAGTCTGGCGGAATGCAGGCTTTCATGAAGGAACTCAAGCCCCAGTCCCTGGAAGACATCATCGCGGGAATTTCTCTTTACCGCCCAGGCCCAATGGACTTCATTCCCAAGTACATTGCGGGAAAGAATGACGCAGGTTCCATCACCTATCAGACTCCGCTCCTGCAGCCTATCCTGGAGCCAACTTACGGCTGTATCGTTTATCAAGAGCAGGTTATGCAGATCGTTCAGCAGCTTGGCGGCTACACTCTTGGTCGAGCTGACCTTGTACGCCGTGCCATGAGTAAGAAAAAACAGCACGTCATGGAGGTTGAGCGCGAAAATTTTGTAAACGGCAATGAGGCTGAGGGGGTTCCTGGCTGTGCTTCCAAGGGTATCCCGGCTGAGGTTGGTAACGCTATCTATGATTCCATGATGGACTTTGCCAAGTACGCCTTCAACAAGTCCCATGCTGCCTGCTACGCAGTTGTCGCCATCCAGACCGCATGGCTTAAATACTACTACCCTGTTGAGTTCATGGCAGCTCTCATGACCTCTGTCATCGACAATCCTGGCAAGGTTTCAGGCTACATCATGAGCTGCAGGAATATGAACATAACGCTCCTGCCGCCAGATGTTAATGAAGGATTTGCGGGATTCTCTGTTGCGGAGGTTGAGGATGAGAATGCCGGTGGCGGTTCTGGTGTTGCTGCTTCTGGCAATTCGTCCGGTGTTTCTGGCAGCGCGGCTGATGTTTCTGACAGTGCGCCTTGTGTTTATGGCAGTGCGCCTGGCCCTGTTGTTACCTGTGCGCCCGGCCGCAAGAAAGCCATCTTGTATGCGCTGACAGCCATCAAGGGCATCGGGCGCCCTGTAATCAATGCCATTGTCAGCGAGCGCGAGGTCCGTGGCAAATTCAAGGACCTCAACGACTTCCTTACAAGAATGCAGGACGGCGCTGGCGGAGAAGTAAACCGCCGTGCCATTGAAAACTTCATAAAGGCTGGAGCCTTTGACTGCTTCCCTGGCACCAGAAAACAAAAGATGACCATTTACGGTCAGATCATGGATCAGCTAAAGGGCGCTGGAAAGAACAGCATGGCCGGTCAGATGTCTCTTTTCGACATCGCAGGCGATGCAGATAAGAAACAGTACGAAATTCCTCTGCCAAGCGTCGGCGAGTTCGACAAAGAGCTCATGCTTGAATTTGAAAAAGAGGTCCTTGGCTTCTACGTAAGCGGTCATCCTCTTGAGGAATATATTTCTCTTTGGAAGAAAAAGATAACCAATACAACAACTGATTTTTATCTTGATGAAGAGACCGGAGCCCCAGCTGTTCACGACGGAGCAAACGCTGTGATCGGTGGGATCATCAGTGACAAGAAGATCAAGTACACCAAGAACGACCAGGTTATGGCATTTATCACTTTAGAAGACCTTGTAGGTTCTGTTGAAGTCATCGTCTTCCCCAAGACCTACGAAGCCAACGCTCCAAGGCTTAACGACGATGCCAAGGTCTTCATCGAAGGCCGAATCTCTGTTGAAGAGGATCGCGACGCCAAGCTCATCGCCAGCAAGATCACCACTTTCGAGGAGGTGCCAAAGACTGTTTGGATCAGGTTTGCGGATCGCGCTTCCTACGACGCCAAAGCTTCTGCCCTTGATAGCCTCATCGCAGGCAGCGACGGCCACGACGAGGTCGCCATCTACCTCACTGACACCAAGCAGGTGAAAAAACTCGGCCGCAGCCAGACCATCCGCGCCGACAAGGACATGCTGTCAATCCTGGCAGAAGAATTCGGCAAAGAGAACGTACAGCTAACCTGATGTGAGTCAATAGGGAGCCAGTTGCACACTGGCTCCCTATTTTTTGTTTTTTTGGGCATATGCTTTTTAGCAAATCAAACAAAACAAGTCACGGGGACGGTTCTTTTGACTTATTTTGTCGATATTTCTTTTTCCCTTTATCTTGTGTCCCTTTTTGTGGTAGGTATTATGGAAATTTACAATTTAAGAAAATGTCTTTTTTGCAAATCAAGCAAAAATCTATATCTGGCATGGGTTTTCTGACAATATTTTTAGCTATACAATAAAAACAGCCTACCTAGCATGGGTTTATCCGATTTCTGAGTGATTTGGCTTAGCTATATGCAAATTCCTTATCACTAGACATGGGTCATGACATTTGACCCACGACACTCGGCCCACAACATTTGACCCACGACGTTTGAAGCACGACACTTGACGGCAAATCACTGGATCGTCACTTTCAAGCTCAGGGTCTTATCTTGTTCTGAAGGTTATCGTCAAAACGCAAATTTCTTAAGATTTCCTTAAGGTTGTAGACAAGCTGTTTCTCAATATGTTATCTTACTCTTCGTCTAAAACCATTGATTCTTTCATGGTTCTTTTCACAAATCTGGTTGTTCATGAGCGGTCTGCTCAAAGAATTCCATTATTATTTGTAACAAGTATATTTGCATGCTCAAGGAGGATTATTGTTTGGATTCAATTGAATATTATGTTGGGAAAAGAGATGTTCTTACGAGAGAGATTAATGAACTTGAAAAAGAACTGAGCAGCATGCCTGAAGGTGTTTTGGCAAGCTATAAGGTAAACTCTCCCGGAGGTGGACACACTCTGTGGTATAAAAAGACAACGGATAATGGCAAGGTAAAGAGAGAATATATCCAAAAAAGTGATTTTGCACTGGCTAAAACTCTGGCGGAAAAGAACTATAAATCGCTTTTGCTTTCAGATAAGAAAAATGAGTTGAAGTCGATAGACGCATATTTAAAACACAGAAAGCCAGATAAGAGCCATAGGATGTTTGATCCGAAGTCAGCCTATAGCGAGTTTTTCAATGTTTATGAGGATTGGGAGTATATGCCATATGAAAAAAGCACAGATCACCCTGAGCATCTAAATGTTCCTGCTCCGAAGGATGAGTTTGTCAGGTCTAAATCTGAAGCTACGATAGCACAAATTCTTTTCCAGAATCACATTCCATATAGATATGAATACATTCACTATTTGTGCGGGGTGGCGATTGCTACTGACTTCACTATTCTCCATCCAAAGACATATGAAGAATATGTCTGGGAACATTTTGGAAGACTTGATGATCCTGGGTATGTTGCCAGAAATATCATGAAGCTGCCAAAGTACTTTAAAGAAGGCTATATACCAGGCCGCAATTTTATTATGACTTTTGAAACTGTAGAGTATCCGCTGGGGTATATGGAAGTTGAAGATATAGTAAGGCGCTATTTCCTGTGAGAAGAGCGATTTGTGCAAGCTATTATCAAGTGAATGTTTTTGTAAATGCTTTTGTAAATGCTTTTGTGAATGTTTTGTAAATATTATCTGTAGTCTGCTTATGTGAAATCTATTTTTTCGTAATATGAGCTTGAAAGATATGATCCAGCAATTTGCCGGCCCATGTCGTGTGATAAGAAACTTGCGTATAGCTAAGCCAAATGGCTAAAAATTTGGACAAACCCATGCTAGTTAGGCTGCTTTTCTCATATAGCTAAAAATCATGCCCGAAAACCCATGTCAGATGCAGATTAGTGCTTAATTTGCAAAAAACATTTGTGAGTCAAACTGTAACGTCCCCACTGACTCACAAAAAAGACATTCGCATAATTGAAATTTATATGCCCAAAAGGACACAAAAATAAAGGAATGCACCGTCAAAAGTGCATTCCCTTTTTATTATGTCGATATTTCTTTTTCTGGAAATTACTGTACTGCCTTCTTGAGCTCTTCTGTCTTGTCTGTCTGCTCCCAAGGAAGGTTGAGGTCGTTGCGGCCGAAGTGTCCGTAAGCAGCTGTCTGCTTGTAGATAGGACGACGAAGGTCGAGCATCTTGATGATACCAGCTGGACGAAGGTCGAATACCTTACGAACTGCCTCTGTAAGCTTCTCATCAGAAACCTTACCTGTGCCAAATGTATCAACAAGGATTGATGTAGGCTGTGCAACGCCGATAGCGTATGAAAGCTGGATCTCAGCTCTGTCTGCAAGGCCTGCTGCTACGATGTTCTTAGCAACATATCTTGCTGCGTATGCTGCAGAACGGTCAACCTTGGTGCAGTCCTTACCAGAGAAAGCTCCGCCGCCGTGACGAGCAGCTCCGCCGTAAGTATCAACGATGATCTTACGTCCTGTAAGTCCAGCGTCACCCTGAGGTCCGCCGATTACGAAACGGCCTGTAGGATTGATGTAGATCTTGGTGTTAGCATCAACCATAGCTGAATCAACTACTGCGTCGATAACGTACTTCTTGATATCAGCATGGATCTGCTCCTGAGTAACCTTCTCATCGTGCTGAGTTGAAATAACGATAGCCTCAAGTCTCTTTACCTTGCCATTCTCGTCGTACTCAACAGATACCTGGCTCTTGCCGTCTGCTCTGAGGTAGTCAAGAGTTCCGTTCTTACGAACCTCTGTAAGCTTCTTGGTAAGCTTGTGTGCAAGGCTGATAGCGTATGGCATGTACTCTTCAGTCTCGTTTGTTGCGTAACCAAACATCATACCCTGGTCACCAGCACCAATTGCCTCAAGCTGCTCATCAGTCATCTGGTTCTCTCTAGCCTCAAGTGCCTTGTCAACACCCATAGCGATATCAGCTGACTGCTGATCAAGTGCTACAAGTACTGCACATGTGTTGCCATCGAAGCCCTTAGCTGAATTGTCATAACCGATCTCGCAGATTGTCTCTCTTGCGATCTTAGCATAATCAACCTTAGCCTTAGTTGTGATCTCACCTGTGATGAGAACGAAACCTGTGCAAGCTGCTGTCTCGCAAGCTACACGGCTCATAGGGTCCTGTGCCATGCAGGCATCAAGAATTGCGTCAGAAATGTTGTCGCAGATCTTGTCAGGATGTCCCTCTGTTACTGACTCTGATGTGAAAATAAACTTATCCATTTTGTTTCCTTTCTGTGTGTATACACTCGTGCGTTAATGCAGACTCGGAATTGCTCCACGATTCCTCGTTCGCGTTGCTCGAAATATATCGATAATGATTTTTGCGCATATATGCGCAAATCCTTATCGATGCATTTCTCTGCATTAATGCGAAAATCCGCTTGTTGCGTGCACAAACAAGCGGAACTGATTGACTCTCAGATCCTCTTATTGCTCGTTGTGTCATAGCTCTAATGCTATGGCAATTGCACGCTCAGGTTGGCACCTTCCTGACTGATCAAGGGGTTGCCGTGGCTTCCCAGGTCCTATGTACCTCCACCACTCTGAATAAGAGAACAGTTACAATATACTATTTAGACACAATATCACGTGTCCGTTCTATGATGATACATTATGTCGCCCATAAAAGCAATAGGGCAATTGATTATTTTTATCTTTAATTTCTATTAAATGAATTATCGTATCGTACATGACATGAGATTATGCAATTTATGATAAAAAAGACAAAAACTCATAGAAATACACCTTTCGCATATGGCAGAATAAGATTGAATAACAACAAATAGGAGATCATATGAAAAAACTTGGCTTTGGAGCAATGAGATTACCTCTGCTTAACCCGGAGGATGCGGCGTCAATTGACATAGAGCAGTTCAAGAAAATGGCAGACATGTTCATGGACCGCGGGTTTACATATTTTGATACAGCCTATCCCTACCATCAGGAGCATTCGGAAGAGGCTGTACGCGAGGCTGTTGTAAAAAGATATCCAAGAGACAGCTTTATTCTTGCTGACAAGATGCCAATCCTTAGAGTGACTAAATCTGATGACTATCAGATGTTTTTTGACAACCAGTTAAAACGCTGCGGAGTTGATTATTTCGACTACTATCTTCTTCACAATCTTGGCAGGGACAGATATGTAAATACTGAAAAATTCGGTGGCTTCCCTTTTATAGAAAAACTCAAGAAGGAAGGTTCTGCAAAGAACATCGGTTTTTCTTTTCATGATGATGCTAAGACTCTGGACCAGATCCTTACTGACCATCCAGAGGTTGACTTTGTCCAGCTTCAGATAAACTATCTTGACTGGGACAGCATTGCGATCCAGTCTGGTGCCTGCTATGAGATTGCAAAAAAGCACGGCAAAAAGGTCATGGTGATGGAGCCCATTAAAGGGGGCACTTTAGCAAATCTTCCCGAAGCTGCCATGGAGAAATTTAATTCTTTCTATAGCTCTTTGGGCGACACTTCTCTGACACCTGCATCGCTGGCCATCAGATACGCTGCATCGCTTGATAATGTGGAGGTTGTACTAAGTGGCATGAGCGATGTCAGTCAGCTCGATAACAACACCACTTACATGCAGGATTTTAAGCCCCTTTCAGAGGACGAGTATAAACTTGTTGATTCGATCACTGAAATCCTGAACAACACCGGAACCATCCAGTGCACCAGCTGCCACTACTGCCTTGAGGTTTGCCCAAAGAGCATCAACATTCCTGAGTATTTTGGCCTTTACAACATGCACGCAGTTACCGGCAAGAAATCCAACATGTATTATGAGCGATTCTCCATGAATCACGGGAAGGCTTCCGAGTGCGTCAAGTGCGGTCTCTGTGAAAAGAACTGTCCACAGCATATAAATATCAGAGAGCGCCTTGAAGATTTCGCGGCACTCTACGAACAAGAAGAAAAATGAAAGTGACAGGACGATAATAGTTATGAGTATTTGTTTAAGGCCCCATCATGGAATGTGTTTTCAGTTCTATGAAGGCAAGGGGTATAGTGAAGATTTTACCGACCACATGGGGCGGGTTATAAGAGAGTGTGAAAAAGAGCCTGATCAGCCCATCACTCTTACAAGCAGCACCGACGTTGTCTGCAAAAACTGCCCCAATAATGAAGGCGGCACCTGCACTACAGAAGAAAAAGTGCAAAGATACGATAAAGAAGTCCTGAAGGCATGCGGACTTGAGGATGGTGCAAAGATTTCCTACAAGGAGTTTTTGATGCTTGTCAAAAAGCATGTGATAGATAGCGGAAAGCGCAAAGAGATTTGCGGCGACTGCAGCTGGGACTACATATGCAGCAAGAAGAGCTGACTTGTGGTAATCTGCTGCAAAAGAGCTGACTAATAGCAGCCTGCTGCATGGAACCAATTCTGCGACTTCTGTCTGTTTTCAAATGATATCAAACAAAAAATGACGGCCCTCCACTAATTTGGAAGACCGTCATTTTAATTTTACTTTAATGGATTTACCGGACAACCTATGGGCGTTGTGGCCACCGGTTATCAGTCATTAGCGTTACCCCTAAAGATAACGATACCCTTTTTCTTGAACTTCTTAGGAGCCTCGGAGCTAGCTGCATCGCCAGCTGGACGTTTTGCCACGCCAGTATCAACGGCTCCGGCAGTAGCACTTGCTGCCTTCTTAACTGCTGGCTTTTTAGTAACTCCACTTGCCTCAGCAACCTGCTGGACTACGGAAGTCTTCTTAGGAGCTGCCTTCTTTTCTGGAGCGGGAGCTGCCTTAGGAGCTGGCCTCTGAGCTGCCTTGGCTGCTGCCTCTGCAGCTACCTTGGCTGGATCTCCAAGCTTCATGGTGAGGGAGATTCTCTTTTTATCAAGCTCAACATCAAGAACCTGAACGTCAACAATATCGCCAACGCTTACAGCCTCAAGAGGATGCTTGATGAACTTGTCTGTTATATGTGAGATGTGAACCAGTCCATCCTGGTGAACACCTATATCTACGAAACAACCAAAGTCGATTACGTTTCTGACTGTTCCCTTTAGGATCATGCCAGGCTTAAGATCCTTCATATCAAGGACGTCGCTTCTAAGGATAGGAGCAGGCATGTTCTCACGAGGGTCTCTTGAAGGTTTCTCAAGCTCTGAGAGGATATCAGTAAGGGTGATCTCACCAATTCCAAGCTCCTCTGAAAGTTTCTTTTTCTCAGCCTCTGTAACCTTCTTGGAAAGGCTTCCAGCCACGCCAGCGCCATTTCCGCGGCCTGCATCTGCAGCATTTCCATCATCTACAACTGCAAGATCTGATCCTGCAAGGGCTGCTGCAAGAGCTGCTCCCATTGCAGTACTTGTATTTCTGATAACTACCTGCTTGGGCTTCTTGGCAGGCTTTGGCCTGTTTCCGCCTTCGCTCTTAGGCTTCTCGCTGGCAGCCTTGGCAGCATTCTTCTGGGCTGCCCTCACATCATCAAAAGTGATGCCAAGCTTGTCCATGAGCTTAAGTGTAGCTTCATAAGACTCAGGATGAACGCTGGTTGCATCAAGAGGGTTCTCCCCATCAGCAATCCTTAAGAAACCAGCGCACTGCTCATATGCCTTTGGTCCAAGCTTAGGAACGTTAAGGAGCTCTGCACGGCTCTTGAACTTACCGTGCTCTTCTCTATAATCAACAATATTTTTTGCAATAACCTTGCTGATACCTGAAATATACTGAAGAAGTGGAGCAGAGGCAGTATTGAGGTCAACTCCTACCTTGTTAACGCAGTCCTCAACAACACCTTCCAGAGTTTCGCCCAGCTTCTTCTGGTTCATGTCGTGCTGGTACTGACCAACACCGATTGACTTGGGATCGATCTTAACAAGCTCTGCAAGAGGATCCTGAAGTCTTCTTGCAATCGAAGCAGCTGACCTCTGTCCAACATCGAACTTAGGGAACTCCTCTGTTGCAAGCTTACTTGCTGAATAAACGGAAGCGCCAGCCTCGTTAACGATGACATACTGAACGGGTCTGTCCAGCTCTTTTATCAGCTCAACGATAACCTGCTCTGACTCACGTGAAGCTGTACCGTTACCAACAGAGATAAGATCTACATTATATTTATCAATGAGCTTTTTCAGCTCAACCTTGGACTCTTCAACCTTGTTCTGAGGAGCAGTAGGATAGATGACCTTGGTATCAAGGACCTTACCTGTTGCATCAACGATAGCAAGCTTGCATCCGGTCCTGAAAGCAGGGTCCCATCCAAGAACAGTCTTACCTGCAATTGGAGGCGCCATAAGGAGCTGGGTTAAGTTCTTGCCAAATACAGAGATAGCGCCATCTTCTGCCTTCTCTGTAAGCTCGTTCCTGATATCTCTTTCGATAGCAGGGGCAATGAGCCTGTCGTAAGCATCCTCGTTGATCTCCTCGATAACAGGAGTTGTGATTGGGTTGTCGTTCTTTAGCATCTTTTTGTTAAGGTACTGAAGGATCTGCTCCTTGGGAGCTTCGATCTTAACAACAAGAAATTTCTCAGCCTCACCTCTGTTAAGGGCCAGTACCCTGTGTCCAAGGACCTTCTCAATGGGCTCTTCGTAGTCGTAGTACATCTCATAAACTGACTGAGCCTTCTCATCCTTGGCTTTACTTGTAAGAAGTCCATGCTCCATGGTTGCTTCTCTTATATATGTACGGAAATCTGCATTGTCTGAAACATCCTCAGCGATGATGTCCATGGCTCCCTGAAGAGCCTCTGCAGCATCGTTTACACCTTTTTCCTCGTCGATGAAGGCAGCTGCCTCCTCCTGAAGGGGCTTTGTTGTCTCCTGAGCAAGAAGGATCTGTGAAAGTGGCTCAAGTCCCTTCTCTCTCGCAATTGAAGCCCTTGTCTTTCTCTTTGGCCTGTATGGAAGATAAAGATCCTCGATAGCTACCATAGTCTCTGCAGCCACGATCTTAGCACGCAGTTCGTCAGTCATCTTGCCCTGTTCTTCAATTGAAGCAAGAACTGCTTCTCTTCTCTCCTCAAGGCTTCTAAGGTACTTAAGTCTCTCATCCAGGTTACGGAGCTGCTCGTCGTTTAAAGAGCCAGTGACCTCTTTTCTATACCTGGAAATGAAAGGAATGGTGTTGCCCTCATCAATAAGCTTGATAGCAGCCTCAACCTGCCATTTCTCAACCTTAAGTTCCTCTTTGATCTTTAAAACAATATCCATACAAAAACCTCTCCAAAAAACACCTATTACTATGTGCTACTCATTAAAGCGGCAAAAAATTTACCTTAATTTTCTATAAACAGTCACACACTCCCAATATTATACCAATGCATATGCCCCATTTTCAAGCCTTGCAACACTTCTCCGTCTTTCGCCAAAAGCTCTTTTCCCAACCCGCCACAAGCTCCCGCAAACATTGAAAAACAGCCGTAAATATAGTAAAATCTGTAGTAAGAATGAGGATTTGAGGAAAAGTTTTGATGGGTGAAAACGAAAACGGCGATTATTACTACAACAACTATAACTATAATCGCGCCCACAACGAGTTGGATCAGCATGTGAAGCTTGCAGGTACTGCTCTTGTACTGGGTCTTATTTCCATCCCCCTTTGTTTTGTTTTAAACTTCGGGGTGGTGCTGGGAGGCGTGGCGATCGTCATGGCCATCCTCAGCAAGGGAACTATGGAGAGGCTCCTGCCCCAGGCAAAAAAGGCCATTCTCTACGGAACTCTTGGAATAGTTATAGGTTATGGTGTTTTCGCATATGATGTTTACAAGGTTTTCACTGACCCGCAATTGCGAGCTCAGCTGAACACAATGTCAGAGCAGATGAACGGTGTCAGCTTTGACGATATGCTTAAGGAACTTGGTGTCACCATCGGTAACTGACCAGGGACCTTCGCATGAAAAGAGGTGCCTATGAGTATTATTGGTGCAATTGCAAACGGAGCAGTAAGTGGCGGATACGCAGCATATCAGGGCGCATACAGCGCTGGCATGACAGGTACAGGTGCAGCCCATGAGGCAGAGGGCCCCAAGGCCATACTTAATCCCGGCGAGTCAACCAAGGCCAATCCTGGCAAAAGAGTTTCTCCCGCCGAGTGCGAGACCTGCAAGAACCGCAAGTACCAGGACGGCTCCGACGAAATGGTTTCTTTCAAATCAGCACAGCACATCGACCCCAGAGCCGCAGCAGCAAGAGTTCGCGGCCATGAGGCAGAGCATGTGAGTAACGCCTACAAGGACGCAGCCCAGAACAACGGTAAGGTCCTTCAGGCTTCAGTTTCAATCAAGACCGCAGTGTGCCCGGAATGCGGACGCACCTACGTTTCCGGCGGCGAAACAGCCACCAAGATACAATACAGCAATGAGGATAATCCTTATACCAAGGCGAAAAAAGCCATGAACAAGCAGGGGCTTTTAGGTGCAAACGTTGACCTCGCCGGATAAGGTGGGGAGCATTTATTTCAATGAACACTTACAAAACCACTACGCAGCTTAAGGGCATTGCAAAAGAGAAGTCTCTGGGACGGTACGGTACCCTCATCGGTGCCAACCTTCTCATCCTTGCCATTCAGATCCTGGCAATGACCATCACAACGGTTTCAAGTGGTGGCAGCATCATCCTTATCATCATCAACAGCTTAATATCCATCATCGTCAGCATCCTTCTGGGACTTCTTGTGTCCGGCAAGGCTTATCTTTACATGAACCTTTTGTATTCACAAAACGTGGCCACTTCAGATGTCTTTTACGGTCTGCGTCAGAACTCACAAAAGGCCGTGATCATCCAGGCGGTGTTTGTTCTTGTGGACTTTGTGGTTTCACTCCCTTCACAGATCCTCCTGATCATGTATATGCGTTCTCAGACCCCTGATCTTATGGCACTGGTACTGGTGTCCTGGGCCATTGGGCTTTTCATAGATATCTTCGTATACCTTGTTTACTCCCAGGCATTTTTCCTTTTGCACGATTTCCCTGACCGCTCGGCAAAAGAGCTTTTGGCCACCAGCAGGCGACTCATGAGAGGCAACAAGTTCAGGCTCTTTTACCTGAATGTCTCTTTTATCCCACTGTACATCCTTGGGGCAGTGGCACTGTTCGTACCAATTCTCTGGGTCAGCGTTTACAGATATGCAACCACCTGCGCGTTCTATCAGGACCTCATTTCAAACGCAGGCGATACACAAATTGTGGAATAATTTTTTAGCGAGGTTTTGATATGGACCTGATTGATGCAATCAAAAGTATCGACAAGCCCCACGAGGACGACGTTTTGAACAGGCTCTACACCCCCTGGGGAGAGAGTCTTGATAAAGATAACGTCTTAAAGGAATACCCCCGCCCTCAGTTCGTGAGGGACAGCTACATCAACCTTAACGGTTACTGGGACTACAGCATCATTTCAAAGCCTGAAGATTTTGATAACGATCAGCTTAACGCTACTTTTTCTGATGAGATTCCCGCCGAAATGGACGGCCTGATCCTTGTACCCTTCTCTCCGGAGTCCATACTCTCTGAGGTTGAGAGGCGCCTTAATCCGGAAGATTTTCTTTGGTATAAAAGAGATATCCCCACCATAAACAGAACATTCGACAATTCAAGGATCCTTCTGCACTTTGGAGCAGTTGACCAGAAGGCCTTTGTCTACGTAAATGACAGGTTCGTAGGCTCTCACAGTGGAGGCTACCTTCCTTTTACTTTCGATATTACAGACTTCCTTAACTATGACCCGGAGAAAAGAGCTTTTGACGGCAACAAGCTTTCCCTCCGTGTAACTGACAGCAGCGATTCCAGCTACCATTCAAGAGGCAAGCAGACACTGCATCGCGGCGGAATGTACTACACCTGCCAGAGCGGCATATGGCAGACAGTCTGGATTGAAGAAGTGCCTGAGACTTACATAAGGCAGCTTCGCATCACACCAGGCAGTGACCTTAAGAGCCTTTCTATCCTTGTATCAACCAATAAGCCCTCGCAGGTCACAGTCAAGTTCCCTGGCCACGAAATGGTGAAATCCCCGGATGTCGGCGCTCCCGCAGATATGGAGCTTTTAGTCGACAGCTCTTTCCCCTCAGACACATACCCTCTGGGCGGTGATCTGGCAGAAAATCATCCAAGCTACTACCACTTCGAATTCACCATCGACGAGCCCCATCTGTGGAGCCCAGAGGATCCTTACCTATATCCTCTGCACATAACCTGCGGCGAGGATCACGTGCAGTCCTACTTCGCCATGAGGTTCTATTCCGTGGAGCTGGCTCCGGATGGCATTTACAGGTTCTTCTTAAACCATGAGCCGTACTTTTTGATGGGTGTCCTGGACCAGGGCTACTGGCCAGACGGTCTTTACACTGCCCCATCTGATGAGGCTCTCATCTTCGATATTCAGGAGATGAAGCGCCTTAATTTCAACATGATGCGCAAACACATCAAGGTGGAATCAGCAAGATGGTACTACCACTGCGACCGCCTTGGAATGATAGTATGGCAGGACATGGTAAGCGGTGGTTCATCCTATGCCAAGCCCGTAGTCTCCTACCTGCCCACTCTTTTCCCGAAAGTATTTGGAAGGATGTCTGACGGACCTTCCCACTACAAGACCTTCTCCCGCGGAAGCGCAGAGGGCCGCAGCGAGTGGCTAAGAGAGATGCAGAACACCATCCACTACCTCTACAACGTGCCCAGCATCGCCACCTGGTGCCTCTTCAACGAGGGCTGGGGTCAGTTCAACGCTGCCGGAGCCACCATTCTGGCAAAAGAGCTTGATCCAACCCGCCCAATCGACCAGGCCAGCGGCTGGTTTGATGAGGGCAGCGGTCACTTCAGGAGCGTCCACAACTACTTCAGGCCCCTTACCGTGGAGGTAAACAGCAACAACCGCGCCTTTGTGATCTCAGAGTACGGCGGACTCGCCTGCCACATCGACGGTCACAGCAGCGTGGACCGCATCTACGGCTATAAAAAATACGACACCTTGGACGAACTCGGTGTCGCATACTACAATCTTATAAATGGTGACATGAAGCCCCTCATCGCAAAGGGCTTATCCGGCGCCGTCTACACCCAGGTCAGCGACGTGGAGGAAGAGGTCAACGGCCTCATGACTTATGACCGCCGGATTACCAAGATCAATCCCGATATCGTGAAATAACAAGACACGGGAAGGGTTCTGCTGCGACAGGGGTGGACCATGGGGACGGGGTTAGTGGTTCATTGGGATACATCCCAATGAACCACTAACCCCGTCCCCATGGTCCACCCCTGTCGCAGCAGAACCCTTCCCGTGTCTTGTTTAGTATATCTCCACCTGTCCGCTAAATATCCTCTTTAGCTTGTTCTTGACGGAAATATAAGCCGGGATCAGGAAGGCATCTGCCAGGATCCAGGCGATGGGGCTGGCAAAGCAGATTGCCGGGAAGCCAAAGATTGGCACAAGAACAACTGCAACCAGGGTCCTTCCGATCATCTCCATGACTCCTGCAAGGACTGCAAACATGGAAAATCCCATACCCTGGATAAGAAATCTCACTATATTTACAAGGGCCAGCGGTATGTAGAAGGCCGCATTGATGGTAAGGTAGAGATGTGCATTATCAAGGCAGGCTGTGTCTCCTGAATCAAGGAAGATCATTGCAAAGGTCCTGCCAAAGAAGTACAGGACGATGAATGCTGAAATCGCATAGCCGCAACCCAGTTTTACTGCTGCAACGAGCCCCTGCTGAAGGTGCTCGATTTTTTTTGCCCCAACGTTCTGACCGCCGTAGGTTGCCATAGTTGAACCAAGGGCGTCAAATGGAATGCAGAAGAACATTCCTACTTTCTGGGCAGTTGTAACTGCTGCTGCCGCGTCGGTTCCAAGACTGTTTATTGCGATCTGCAATATGACACTTCCAATTGCTGTAATTGAATACTGAAGTCCCATGGGAACGCCCATGTTCATAAGGATGTGGAAGTGAGAGCGATCCAGCTCCCAGTCCTCTTTCTGAAGGTGCAAGAGCTCAATCTTTTTAACAATGAAGACAAGGCACATGATGCCTGAGATAAGCTGGGATATGACTGTAGCCAGGGCTGCTCCTGTGATGCCCATGTGGAATGGGATTATAAAAAGAAGGTCCAGCCCAATGTTGATGATAGAGGCGATTATAAGGAACTGCACCGGATGCTTGCTGTCTCCCAGCGCCCTTATGATACCTGACAGAAGGTTGTACATGTAAGTTACAGGAATGCCAAGGAAGATGACAATTATATATTTGTAGGCGTACTCAAATACATCCGCCGGTGTATTCATTGCTGTCAGGATCTGTCTGCAGAACAGGCTCACAAAGAAAGTCATCACTGCAGCAAAGATGCAGCACAGGATTATAGCGTGGGATACGAACTTCCTCATGCTCTTATAGTCCCTTGCTCCAAATCTCTGGGCTACAGGGATCGCAAAGCCGTTGCAGACACCCATACAAAATCCCATGATAAGGAAGTTGATGGCACCGGTTGTACCTACGCCTGTGTAAGCCTCTTTTCCAATGAACCAGGAAACTATGGCTGTATCAATTATATTGTACAGCTGCTGAAAGAGCATTCCCCAGAATAAAGACAGGGCGAATCCCAGAATAAGGGACATTGGATTTCCTACAGTTAAGTCTTTGATAGTTGAAGTTTTCTTCATAATATTCCAATCTTTCTTCCAAAAAGCCTGTAATTGCGGTAAAATAGCTATATCTATCAAATCTAAATATACGGAAGGCAGGCAAAATGGAAAACGTAAAAGCAGTAGTTTCTCTTGGCCATGAGGCACTGGGAGTAACTACCAATGAACAGATGAATGCCACAAAAATCACTGCCAGAGCTCTGGCAGACCTGATCGAGGCTGGTTACCAGCTCATCATCACTCACAGCAATGGCCCACAGGTCAGCATGATCCACAAGGCCATGACAGAGCTCCACAGAATATACATTGATTACACTGCAGCTCCTATGTGCGTTTGCAGCGCCATGAGCCAGGGTTATGTCGGATACGACATCCAGAACTCCTTAAAAACTGAACTCACAAGCCGCGGTATATCAACCCCTGTAAGTACCATTTTAACACAGGTTACTGTAGACCCATACGATGAAGCTTTCTATGCGCCAACCAAGGCCATCGGAAGAAACATGTCCAAGGAAGACGCTGACAATGAGGTCAAAAAAGGTAACTTCGTAAAAGAAGAACCTGGTAAGGGCTATCGCAGGATCATCGCAGCACCCAAGCCAATCGACATCGTTGAGATTGATGCCATCAGAGCTCTCGTAGATGCAGGCCAGGAAGTCATCGCCTGTGGCGGCGGCGGAATTCCTGTTATCGAGCAGGGCCACGTTCTCAAGGGCGCATCCGCTGTCATTGAAAAGGATGCCATTGCAGGTAAGCTTGCTGCAGATCTTAAGTCTGACAGGCTTATTATCTTAACATCAGTTCCTTATGTTTACAAGAACTTTGAAACACCTGAGGAGGAGCCAATCCTCAAGATGACTGTGGCTGAGGCCCGCCAGTACATTGCTGAAGGCGAGTTTGGTGAAGTTGATATGCTTCCCAAGATCGAGGCTGCCATCGAGTTCCTTGAGAGCAACCACGACGGTTCAGTTCTCATCACCTCCATCAGTTCAGTTGCTGACGCACTTAAGGGCAAGGCAGGAACCTTTATCACCTACGCATGATAGCTGATCAGGGCAAAAGAGCTATCGCCCCCGCTGCTTTAATTCAAAGAAACAGACCAGTTGACGCCTCAACTGGTCTTATTTTTTGCCTCAAACACTGGTAGCTGCTTCTGTGTTAAACTTAGGTAATCTGGGAACATTGTCGCCTCTTATCTCAATAAGTGGTGATGCCTTTCCCTCTATGTAATCCCTGGTGATGGTCACCTTACCGATGTTCTCATCCTTAGGGATCTCATACATAATATCCAGCATGAACTCCTCGATGATAGCTCTAAGGGCTCTTGCTCCGGTATCTTTTTCCATTGCCTTCTCTGCAATGGCCTCCAGAGCTGAATCATCAAACTCAAGATCCACCTCGTCGAGGGCAAGAAGCTTCTGATACTGCTTCAAAATAGCATTCTTGGGCTCTTTCAGTATCTGTATCAGCATCTCTTTTGTCAGAGCCTGAAGTGTACAGATGATTGGAAGTCTTCCTAAAAACTCCGGGATCATTCCAAACTTCTTAAGGTCGTCTATTGTGACATTGCTCAAAAGATTTGGATCATCCTCGTACTTGTCCTTAAGGTCAGCATCAAATCCAATTGAGGTCTGCTTGTTGAGCCTCTGGGTTATGATCTCCTCAAGGTCCGGGAAGGCTCCGCCGCAGATAAAGAGAATGTTCCTGGTATTAACTGTAGCAAGAGGAACCATAGCGTTTTTACTGCCGGCACCTACTGGAACTTCTACATTTGAGCCCTCAAGAAGTTTAAGCATTCCCTGCTGAACGGACTCGCCACTTACATCTCTTGAAGTCGTATTTTTCTTTTTCGCGATCTTATCTATCTCGTCGATAAAGATGATACCGTGTTCTGTCTTTTCAACATCATTGCCTGCTGCCGCAAGAAGCTTACTTACTACGCTCTCGATGTCATCGCCGATGTAACCAGCCTCTGTAAGTGAGGTTGCGTCTGCGATTGCAAGCGGCACGTCAAGGAGCTTGGCAAGAGTCTTAACAAGATAAGTCTTGCCGCTACCTGTTGGTCCAAGGAGCAGGATGTTTGACTTCTCAATCTCAATCTCGTCCATGGTATCTGTTGCCACTCTCTTATAGTGGTTGTAAACCGCAACAGACATGACCTTCTTGGCCTGGTCCTGACCGATCACATACTCATCAAGCTTAGCCTTGATCTTGTGAGGAGCAGGAATATTCTTGATATCAAAAACCGGCTTTTCAGCCTTCTCACTCTTTTTCTTGATCTTCTGGGAGTTGGGGATGCCACCCATGTTCATGCCCCCATCGCTCTTCATGCCATCCATGTTGAAAAAACCAAAGTTTGGAAATCCGCCGTTATGCTTGTTGAGCTCATTCATAAGGTTTGGATTGTTCAAAAGGTTCTGATAATCAAACTGGCTGACAGCATCCATGGTCTTGTGCATGCAGTCATCGCAGATGCAGATGTTGTTTGGAAGATGGAACATCTTGCCTGCCTTGCTCTCAGGTCGCCTGCACACAAAGCACACATCCTCAAACTCTGGTACGTCCTCCCTGCGGGCGCTGCTGATGTTGGGGTTGTCATTCTCCTGGGTCTTATCGCCTTCGGCATCGCTGCTGCCGCTACCTGCGCCATCACTGCTGCCTGAACCTGAGCCGCCTGCGCTATCGCTACTGCCACTTCCGGAGCTGTCTTCGCTGTCTCTGATTTCTTCACTTCTCTGTTTTATATCTACGGACTCATCGTCAGTTACTTCGCGAAAGTCCATATTGTCGTTTCTGTTGTCTGTCATATAAGTACTCCATTCATTATCTGTGAATACCACACCACTTGTTGACTATTATATTTAATAAATTCATTGTATACAAGTTAATTCTTTATAAACTTGAGAGTCAGTGGGGACGTTAGAGTTCGACTCACTAGCTTCCTATTCCTAGCTTCTTCTGGCAGATAAATTTCAATTTTGCAAATGTCTTTTTTGCAAATCAAGCATTAATCTGCTTCTGGCATGGGTTTTCTGATATTATTCTTAGCTATACAAGAAAAGCCATCACTTCAGCATGGGTTTGTCTGAATTTTGAACCATTTGCCTTAGCTATATGAAGATTTCTTATAACCCAACATGGGTCAGCAAATCAGTAGTCTTCCCAGGAGCACCTCAGCTGACTAGTTTTATCTTGAAAAACAAGCCAAAAGAACCGTCCCCGTGCCTCCCCAATCACTTCTTCACATACGTTATAAAGTGATTACCGTTCTCCTCAAACAGTTTCTCGCTGTCGTTCATTCCGTACTTGTAGACCTGGCCGTTAACAGGGTTCATCAGCACTGTGTTCTGCTCGTTAAATCCAATGAGGAGCACTGAAGTTCCGTCATTGAGCATGGCAAGTACAGGAAGGTCCTGGTTCACATAGTAGAGCATTGCCTGCATTGAGCATCCGTCCAGATCAAGGATCTGAGCCTCAGGGAGCGAGCTCTTTAAGATGCTTGTGACGCTCTCTCCGCTGTCCCTAAGGTCCTCTACGTTTCTGTTTACTCCCTCAAACTGCAGCATCAGGTCAAGGCACACTACAGTAGGATCCAAGGTAGTCATATCCTCGTAGTTCTCTGCAGTTCTTGTTATGGACATGATCTGGTTGGACCTAAGGAGATTGCCCTTAAACCAGATATAGTCGTTGTCATCACCAACAACCACACCTGGCTTGTTGTAGCCAAGGGCCACTGCGTCTGCAGGATCTGTATAGATCGAAACTTCGCCGTCAAGGCCATACACGTAATAGAAAGGCTTTTCTTTCACATCCCTGTTGATCTCAGGCACGATATTTCTGGTGCCCTCAAAGAGAGTCTGATTAGGTGTGAGCACGCGAAGCTGCTTGGATTTAATGTCATTCTTGGTAGTGATCTGAACAATCTTTTCAAATACATCAACAGACAATACTGACAGGGTGTTGCTGCCAGCTTCAGCCTTCAGGGTGCTGATGATCTGATCGTCGTAGGTAGGGATAAAGCTGTCGCTCTCCTCGTCCTTTTCAACTCTTGTAAGCTTGAGCTGATTGCCATTTATGGTGACGCCTGTGACGTACACCCCGTCTGGATGGTAATTCTCCAGGGTGTTTCCATCAAGGTCCACGATCTTAATGTTGTACATGGCATAGATAGGATTTCCAATCTTGTCTACTCCGATGTCGTAGGAATGGCAAAGGCCGTAAACCAGGTCCTCTCCCATGAAGCCAAGAAGGATTATGTTATCCCCATTCTCCGCATTGATATCGGACTTGGCCTTGTTGTTAAGGTTCATAAGGCTAAGGCTCTTTAAGTCGCTCTGCCATGCGATGGTGCTCTCTGACTCTGAGATCTTGTACTGTCCCGCACCAATATTGTCAACAACGGAGCTTGCAGACTTACCCGCAAGGTCCACTGCATAAATGTCCTGATCCAGCATTGCGTAAAAGATATCACTGCTGCTAAGGTACGCTATGGACCCAACATAGGAGCGAAGGATCTCCGCAGACTGCCTGCTCTCCACAAACGCCATCTCCTCAACTGCATTGATGGCAGTGTTGTAATCGTAAACGCCAATGCCCACGCATCCTTCATGGATACCGCGGTTCATATATCCAGCCACAGCAAACCTTACGTTTCCTGCTTCGTCCACCTTCAGGATCTTAACCCCGTGGTTGTTCCATCTTGTCCTTATATCGTCGTTGTCCACGTCATAAAAGCCAAAGAGGTAAGCCAGCTTGTTCTCTGAACCATTGAACATAAAGAGCCTGTTCTCGCTGACAAAGGCAAAGGCACTTCCGCCACTGCTCTCAACCAGCTGCAGATCCGGATCGCTGATCCCAAGAGCGATATTGTTGGTACCAAGAGAATAAGAGGTTGAATCAAAGACATAATTCATAGTCCTCTCAAAATTCAGAAGGTAAAGTCTGTCAGTTGTGTACCTGACGCGGTAGCACTCTGTGACATTGTAGAGCCTGGACAAAGTGCCTTCCTTGACCGTAACTCTGTACACCAGCTTGTAGCTGCCAGTCTGCCCGTGAAGGTCAGTCACATAGACCTCAGGTTCCGTGTGTCTTGTGATGTTCATATCTCCCCAGGTAACCTGGTTAAAGCTGCTGTGGATGTTCACCTTGTTAAAAGTAGTATTGTCGCCCTCTGAATTGGACTCCATATACCTGGTGTATTCCTGCATCTCCTCCTTGTTGAAGGTCGCCTCGGAGAACTTCAGGACAAAATCCAGCTCGTCATTTATGTGGTACCTGCTATCGTCCTCAGTCCACACAAATCTTGTGTAGTACCTGGCCCTGCCAACCTCTGTATCCATCAGCATTACCAGCATGTACTCTGTGTTTCCTGTAATAAGATCTTTTAGTTGAAAAGAGCCTTCGATGTAGTCACTGTTCTCCCTGTAATCCGTAAGTTCAGTGTTCTCCACAAGACTTGAGCCATTAATGGTCCTGACCTCAAAAGCCACGTTCCAGACTCTGTTTCCAAAGGTGTTGATCCTGTAGGAAATCTCCCTGCCAGCTCCAACAGGCATGATGGTTCCCCTGAGGTAATTAAGGTCCACTTCGCTGATATAGCCGTGAAGAGGGTTTATCTCTTTTCCATCAGACACAAGACTTACTATCGGAAGAGTTGCCTTGGACATAGGCGCAGACATGTCCGCATTGTCTCCGTTCGAGAATCTGCTGATGATGAAAAGAGACAATACCAGCACTGCTACAAAGTATATTGACTTGAATATTGTTAGTCTAATTGATTTATCTCGCATAATTGACTTTCAATTCTCACAAGAGTATTATTTTTCTATGAATAGTCTAACTTTATTTCGTAAACGCTTCATACCGGATGAATGCGTCGAATTAAAAGACGATGTCATTCTTAAACGCACCGATACTATGATTGTGACTAAATGGAAAACCATTCACGATCGGTGTGACCTTTCAAGCGGTTATTCCTGCTATTATCCAGACAGAGGTTACAAGATAAGCAAGTTCATTAAAAGCGATGGGTCGCTCCTTTGCTGGTACTGCGACATCATTACCTGTGATTATGATGCCGAAAAGAATTCGCTGCTTGTGATCGACCTTCTGGCAGATGTTAAGATCTATCCAGACGGCAAGATCCGCGTTGTTGACCTGGACGAGCTGTCCGAGGCCTTTGAAAAGCGCCTCATTGATGAGACTCTTCTTAAAAAGAGCCTGCTCTCCCTGAACAGGCTCCTCACTGAAATCTATTCAGATGGCATCGAGCCACTGGCCGCTCCTATTGAGGAAGTTATAGCTTTTGGCCAAAACGGCTGATCTATTCTCATGCCCCAAAACATCAATAGAATACGTGTCCACCGATGTTGATACCGGAAAGCCCCGGTATTGGCGTTCTAAAGTATACGCAATTTCCTACGTTTGAATATCCCTTCATAGCTTCATCTGCCGCCTGATAACAGGAGGATGTAGCCTGGTCATTGGCAAGAGCCAGGGCAAGTCGCCCGCTTCCTACCGGAGAAAACTGTTTGTTCTGGTAAATAACTCCCACAACTGTATCTGGATAAACAGAGCTCAGCACTCTGTTGATAACTACTGCACCTACTGCCACCTTGCCCTCGTATGGCTCTGATCCTGCCTCGCAGTAAATAAGGTTTGCAAGAAGCGCCCTGTCTCCCTCTGCAAAGGTAACATCAGAGATGTTCCTCCAGGTTGATGACTTAGCAAGCTTTGACAGCCTCATTTCCTCTGCCAGCTTGGCTTCCAGGTTCTTGATATCCGCTTCCTGGGCCTTGATCTGGTCCTCGAGAGCCTTGGCCTTGGCCTCAGCATCTGATATATCGTTGGCGTACTGTTTGATAGAGCCCGAGGTCTGATTAACAAGACCGGAAACCCTGCTCTGCTCCGCCTGTTCCTTGACTCTGTACTCCTCAAGCTGGTCCCTCTCCTCTTCGAGAGTTGCCTCTTTTTCCTCGATGTACTTGCGAGTCTCCAGGTATTCGTTAAACATCCTGCGGTCATATGCTGCAAGCTGTTCAAAGTAGCCCTTCTGATTGAGAAAGTTTGCAAAACTTCCAGTTGTGCCAAACAAGGTTCCGATCAGGAGATTATCCTGCTTCTCATACATGAACTGTATGCGCTTTTTCATTGAGGCGTACTGCTCTTCCTCCTTGGTCCTGGCTGCATCCAGCTCCATCAGAGTGTTCTCGATATCTGTTTCCTTGTCATCTATCTGCTCTTCAAGCTGTTCGATGTTGTTTGAAACTTCACTAAGCTGGGTGTTAAGATTGTTTAGCTGCCCCTGGAGAGAGCTCTTTTCCTCGTTCATCTCAGCTATATCGTCCTTGGTCCCCTCAAGTTCGCTCTGGGACTGCTGCTTGGCCTTCTTGGCTTCCTCAAGCTGCTTCTTGGTCGACTCTGTGGCATAGACCGTATCGCTCATCATGCCAAAAAACAAAACGGCAGTCAGGATGCAGACTATAGCCCTCTTTACAAAAGACACTATGAAGTTGTCTGCTCTGCCTGATACTATGCCGTTTTTCATGTCGTTATAATGTTATCTTGATATTCCTTCCACTTGGCTGGTACTGATAGTACCTGACTCCTGCTGCATCGAACATCCTCTTTGATGCTCTGGTTGCAGGAGAATCGCTATATTTGTCGCTGTCATACACCACGGTCCTGATACCTGACTGTATGATAGCCTTGGCGCATTCATTACATGGGAAAAGAGATACATAGAGCTTGGCACCTACCAGGCTGCCACCTCTGTAATTAAGGATCGCATTGAGTTCGCTGTGGGTCACAAAAGGGTACTTGGTTGTAAGCTCATCGTCCCCTTCACGCTCCCAGGGAAAATCGTCATCTGAGCATCCCTTGGGAAATCCGTTGTAGCCCATGGACAGAATGTTGTTATCTTCACTGACAATACAGCTTCCCACCTGGGTGTTTGGGTCCTTGGACCTCATGGCCGCAAGCTTGGCAACTCCCATAAAGTACTCATCCCAGGAAATGTATCCATCTCTTTTCATATATGGCCCCCTTTACTTGGTTCCGAAAATCCTGTCTCCTGCATCCCCAAGACCAGGAACAATATATCCATGTTCATTGAGTTTCTCGTCGAGAGCTCCCACATAAATATCTACGTCAGGGTGAGCCTCCTGCATTGCCTTAAGTCCCTCCGGAGCTGCAATGATGCACATGAAGTGGATCTTCTTGCATCCTCTGTCCTTGAGCATCTGGATAGCAGCAACGGAAGATCCGCCTGTAGCAAGCATAGGATCTACTACAAATATCTCTCTCTCAGATACGTCAGCAGGCATCTTGCAGTAGTATTCTACTGGCTTTAATGTCTCTGGATCCCTGTAAAGTCCGATGTGTCCAACCTTAGCTGCAGGGATAAGAGCAAGCATTCCATCTACCATTCCAAGGCCGGCTCTTAAAATAGGAACAACGCAAAGCTTCCTTCCCTTGAGCTCCTTGACTGTTGTCCAGCAGATAGGAGTCTCTATCTCAACATCACAAAGCTGAAGATCTCTCGTTGCCTCATAGCAGATGAGCATCGCGATCTCACTGATGGTCTGTCTGAAATCCCTTGTACCTGTATCTGTTCTTCTGATAAATCCGATCTTGTGCTGGATCAAAGGATGATCCATGATAACTACCTTACCCATTTGTAATCCCCCTTTTTAATCCTCTAATTTTGCAATCCTGCGGCTGTGCTTCTCAAGATTTGAGAACTCAGTATCCAGGAAAGTATCTACTATCTCGTTAGCAAGAAGTTCGCCAACCATTCCGCCGCCCATAGCAAGCATGTTTGCGTCGTTGTGCTCCCTTGTAAGTCTTGCTGTTGTAGTCTCTGAGCAAAGAGCACATCTGATGCCCTTAACCTTGTTGGCAACTATTGAAATGCCTATACCTGTTGTGCAGATGACGATGCCCTTTTCACACTCGCCACTGGCAACAGCCTCTGCTGCAGCTCTGCCAAAATCAGGGTAATCACAGGAGTTCTTGTCATAGGTTCCAAAGTCCTTGTACTCTATGCCTCTCTCCTCTAAATGCTTCTTTACTGATTCCTTGCGGTCAAATCCGCCGTGATCACTTGCAATTGCTATCATAATTTCTCCTCTTTCCCTTAAACGCCCCTCATTAGTCTATTATATCAAATCCGAACCACGTTGTGACCGGCAGCCTTAAGAAGTCTGTTCATAATGGCCTGTCCGATGCCGCTGTCGTCAAAGGATTCAGAAAACATAACATCCATGTTCTCATCATCAAATTCCCTGAGGACTTTAAAGAGCTCATGGGCTATGGTTGCCTCATTTTCCCTGTTTCCGACACTCTTAACCACGTCAGCAACGTAGAGGCTCTTAGTGGCATCTGTGCCTATTATACCAACTTTTTTCCCCTCTGCCCTTGCAGCCATGGCTCTGTCGTTAATGTAGGTTACCACGTCGTCCTGACTGCCCTCCACGATGGTGAGCTCGCCCTTTGGCGCGTAGTGGCGGTATTTCATGCCTGGTGCCTTAGGTCTTTCCTTGGAATTACCATCAATTATAGTTCTATCGATATCCACTGTTCCCAGGACCCCTTCGAGCATTTCCCTGGTGATATAACCAGGCCTCAGGATCATGGGCTTTTCGCTTGTAAGATCTACTATGGTGGACTCAAGGCCAATGCCTACCTGTCCTCCGTCGATTATCATCTCAATCTTGCCGGATAAGTCCTCCACACAGTATCTTGCAACTGTAGGGCTTGGGCGGCCGGATGTGTTGGCGCTTGGCGCTGCAATATAGCCTCCGGACTGCCTGATAAGCTCAAGAGCTATCTTGTTGTTTGGCATCCTGATAGCCACTGTATCAAGTCCGCCTGTGGTCTCATATGGAACCTTGTCAGACTTGTTCATTATCATAGTAAGTGGTCCTGGCCAGAAGGCATCAGAGAGTTTCCTTGCGGCCTCTGGGATCTCTTTTACAATGCCGGCAACGGCCTCCATATCTGCCACGTGGACAATAAGAGGATTGTCAGAAGGCCTGCCCTTGGCTGCGTAGATCTTTTTGGAAGACTCAGGATTTAACGCATCTCCGCCAAGTCCGTAAACTGTCTCAGTGGGGAAAGCCACCAGGCCTCCATCTTGTAGGATGCTGCCTGCTCTTTCAAGGGCAGACTTTGCATCGCTATCTATATTGTTTTCATCTATTTTTATTACTTCTGTATTCATAACTTACTTCTTAGCCATTAACGTAATTTGCTATAACTTCCCAAACGTCACTGGTCTCCATACCAAGGGACCACTCTGCTATACCAGCAATTCCGCTGGCCCTCATGGAGTCGATCTTCTGTCCGATGGACTCTGCATCCTCCATCCAGATCTGGTTAAAGACGCCGTCGCTTCCTGTGTATTCGCCATAGTTCTGACCAGCCTCTGCATTCCACTGCATGTCGATGCCGTGATTAGAGATGTAGTCGCTGGCAATCTTCATGGAAACTGCTTCACTGCTGACCTGTCCGCCACTTGTGTGCCATATCCTTGTGTAGAAAGGAACTGCGTTTATGACCTTGGAAGGGTCAACCTTCGCTGTGGTGTTGATGATGCCATTTTCTACATATGAAAGAGACGCTACAGATCCAGCTTCCTGAGATCCTGCGTAGTGCTCATCGTAGCCCATGATGATAACATAGTCAGCAACTATGCCCTGCTCCTCAAGGTCATAGTGGTCGTTGAAATTCATGGGAACATAGTTGTCTATGGAAAATACAAGTCCAGCCTTCCTGCAGGCTATTGAGAGCTCTCTTACAAACTCCACAAAGCTCTGTCCATCCTCTGCTGCCACCATCTCAAAGTCAAGGTTAAGGCCGTCTACTCCGGCTGCAATGCAGGCTGATATAACGTTTTCAATGAGCGCTGCCCTGCTTGATGCATGCCCCAGAACTTCTCCTGTAGAGAAGTCGCTTCCACCAGTAAAGTTATCAAAAAGTGCCCATACTTCAATGCCGTTGTTGTGGGCTGTATTTACATAAGAAGTAGAAGCAAAGCTCCTGATGGAGCCGTCGTTACCTGTAATTGCAAACCATGTAGGTGAGATAACGTTAAGACTTGTAGCTCCGGAGATCATGTCGGAAATTGTATCGTTTCCTCCAACGCCTCCAATATTGTGGAAGCCAAGGTTTATCATGTGATCTCTGGAAATGCTTGTATATTCAGGCTCTGCATAGTCTGTAACAGGGATAGGACTCCTGGTCTTGGAATCTGAGAGCCTCTTGTTCTCAACCCATCCGATATATGCGTCGCTGGTCTTGACCTTGGTCCAGTTCTCAAGCTCCTCGAGAATGACCACTGTCTCACCTTTTTCAATCTCTCTGAGGATCTCGCTCTTTACACCGCCGCGGATCCTTACCTGGGTATCCTTGGTTATGGTGGCTACAGTCTCATCCTCCCAACTGGTTGTAAGCTGCATATGGTTTGCGTCTGTAAAGCCCTCGTAAGCGAAATTGGTGTACTTTTTAACGTAGTCCAGAGCCACATACAGTTCGCCATTTACAAGCTTGGTAATAGGGTAGCTCTCGCTGCCACTGCCACCTTCTGTATCAGACCATGTATTGGACTCAACCTCACTCGTTATGATAGCTGTGGGAGTTGTGTAGATAAAAAGACCATCTTCTATTCCATAGTAGAATCTGTCATTTAAATACTTCTGAACGGAAGCAAAATCCATATAATAATATCCGTCCAGGATCTGGGCATGCTCCTCGATAAACTCATTACCAAGAATGATCGGCACATCTGTTGCTGATGTGACACCAAAGTAGGCATCAAGATCTGCCTGCTCTGTGCTGTAGGAATAGCGTTTCATAAACTGCTGCAGGGCAAATACTCCTGCAAATACAAAAATAAGGACGATTATAATAATCGCCGGAATAACCTTTTTCTTCATTCTCTAGCTCCTTTACAATCGCCCTATATTATAGCAAACTATTTACTTTACGTCATTATGAATGTATCAACTATGCAAGCAAGGATGGGGTCCTCAGTAATTCTTTCGGGATATTGCGATCATAAAATATGCTACGTAACTTTCTTGTTCATTTTTATCGTAATGATCCCTTTTCGTCTCAGTCCAAAAGGTTCAAAGCTGTGATAAATCCCATCAGATTTTCCTGAAACGTTTTCTATTTTTTTGACATAAATTAATACATTGAGGCGCCTCAGCACAAATCCTGCCTACCAACATCTTGCGTAACACAAAATATGGTATAATTAATGTAGAAAATACGAAGTTGTTTTTATATCTTTTTATAGTCTTTGTGTTGATGTTTTTTATATATTATAGGGGAATTTCTTGCAGAAACTTTTTGCAAGACATCTTGCCAGAATAGCAAGATCTTTGAATAATCTGTTCTTTATTATTAAGTATTTCCCTGTATCGCGCCTCCTTTCCGGATCATAGCCTTACTGGCGGCGCCTCACAAAGAATACTATAACAGCAAATTCTTAAGATTTACCATCGAAATTTCTTAAGATTTTCGGCAGAAATTCTTAAGATTTTATGTAGATACTCGAAATATCGCATTTTATGACGATATATCTATTGACATAGTACCTTGTTTCACTTAGTATCTATGTATTCCAAAGTCAGGAGGTATGCATCATGAAAATCGAGAGAGTTAATGATCACCAGATTAGATGTACACTTACCAGAGATGACCTTGCGAAGCGTGACCTCAAAATATCAGAGCTGGCATATGGCACCGAGAAGGCAAAAGAGCTTTTTCAGGACATGATGCAACAGGCTAACATAGAGTTCGGATTTGAAGCGGAGGATACTCCTCTTATGATCGAGGCGATCCCCATCAACTCTGAGTGTATTGTTCTTGTGATCACCAAAGTTGACGATCCAGACGAGCTGGACACCAGATTTTCCAACTTCGCTCCATCACTTCGTGATGAAGAAGAGGAAGATGAGGATGATGACGACGAGGATTACTACGACGAAGAGTATGACGAGGATGAGGACGATGAAGAGGATGTGATGAGTCTTTTCAAGAGACTTCAGCACAGCAACATGTCCGACTACATGGATTCTCCAATGAGCCCTCAGTCAGATTCCAAGAAGGTAAAAGAAAAAACTGGCGGTCCAAAAAAGAAAGATCTGCCAGGCAGGAAGGGATCAAGGATCTTCTCCTTTGATTCACTCCACGAGGTTACAAAATTCGCAAAAATAGTTTCAAGGAAATTCAACGGTAACAACACCTTATACAAGAATGAAGCTTTAGGTAAGTACTACCTGATCCTTCACCAGGGTGATCTGGATAATGCAGTATTTGCCAACATCTGCTCACTGCTTACAGAGTATGGCAAGACAGAGATTGGCAGCACAGCTGATGAGCACTATCTGGCAGAGCACTACACAATAGTGATCGGCGGCAGCGCAGTTCAGACCCTTTCACAGATCTAAACAAATTGAAATAGCTCCGGAGCAAATGAGCTCTGGAGCTATTTTTTAATGGCTTGAAAGAAGATTTATATGGCTTTGGCTTTTATTTTTGGCACAAGACACGGGGACGGTTCTGTTGCTGACACGGGGACGGTTCTACTGTCAGGTTTTATCTAAATAAAACCTGACAGTAGAACCGTCCCCGTGTCAGCAACAGAACCGCCCCGTGTCTTGTTTTATTTAGTCTGCGAAAAGAGGTGTTGAAAGATATCTGTCTCCTGAATCTGGAAGGAGTACTACTATATTCTTGCCCTTATTCTCTTCTCTTTCTGCAAGGATTGTTGCTGCCTTAAGGGCTGCTCCTGATGAGATACCTACAAGGATTCCCTCAGATACTGCAAATCTCTTGCCCTCAGCAAATGCATCCTCATTGTCTATAGCAATTACTTCATCGTAAATCTTGGTGTTAAGTGTGTCGGGAACGAATCCTGCGCCGATTCCCTGGATCTTGTGTGGACCTGCTGTTCCCTGTGAAAGAACAGGGCTGCTGGAAGGCTCAACTGCAACAACCTTAACGTTTGGATTCTGCTCCTTAAGGTACTCACCTACACCTGTAACTGTTCCGCCTGTACCTACGCCAGCTACGAAGATGTCTACCTTACCGTCTGTCTGCTTCCAGATCTCTGGACCTGTGGTTGCTTTATGTATTGCAGGGTTGGCAGGATTTACAAACTGTCCAAGGATCACTGCTCCATCGATCTCTTTCTCAAGCTCTTCTGCCTTGGCGATTGCACCCTTCATTCCCTTAGCACCGTCTGTAAGAACAATCTCAGCACCGTATGCCTTAAGAAGATTTCTTCTCTCTACTGACATTGTATCAGGAAGTGTAAGGATTGCTCTGTAGCCCTTTGCTGCTGCAACTGCAGCAAGACCGATTCCTGTGTTTCCACTTGTAGGCTCGATGATCGTAGCTCCTGGTTTGATCTTTCCGCTCTTTTCAGCATCCTCGATCATGCTAAGTGCTACTCTGTCTTTAACTGATCCTGCTGGATTTAAGTACTCAAGCTTGGCAAGGAGTGTTGCATTTGTAACTCCTGCCTTTTTGCTGTAACCGTTAAGCTTAAGAAGTGGTGTTCCCCCAATAAGTTCAAGTGCGCTTTCTTTGATGTCTGCCATAAGTGATTCCCTCCGTTTTTATTTTCTGTAATAGCAACTTGTTGTTGCCCTGTTATTTATCTGATAATCAAATCTTAGCACAGCTTATTCACAATGAAAAATAAGGAAAGTTTATCGGAGTCAATAAACTTTCCTTATCGGTTCGATATTATTAAATTGTGCCTTCGTAGCCCTTGTCCTTGAACAGCCCCATCATCTCATTGGTAAGGCTGTAGGGCGTTGGCTGAAGCTCTATTTCTTCTGGAGAAAACCACTTGGCAAGCTTAAGCTCTTCGTTGTCCATGTGGATTGTGGTATCTCCATCAACATCGCAGAAATATCCCATCAGTATGTCGCTGGCAACGCCCCAGGGCTGGGACTTGTAGTACCTGATGTTCCCAACCTTAAGACCGACTTCTTCCATGACTTCACGCTCTACCGTGCCTTCCATGGTCTCACCGATCTCAGTAAAACCTGCAACCAGAGCGAAGTTTGCATATCCCCTGTTGTACTTGGTAAGGACCAGCTTGTTGTTGGCCTTATCAGTGATACCAATTATCACTGCAGGATTGATCCTTGGGTAAGTTACATTTCCGCAGTGCGGGCAGCGCATAGCACGCTCTTTTTTATCAACTTCGTTTTTGGTTCCACACTTCCCACAATAAACGGAAGTAGAATACCAATCATTCAGGTGATAGGCAGTAAAGGCTGCGTATATCATGTGCTTTGGAGACAGCTCTTTTCCCCTGATGACGTTAAGCTGGGTGTAGGCGTAGCCCGGGATCTTAAACTCCTTGTGTTTGTCTGATATGTATAAAAAGAAATTATCCTCGCCAATGGTGAAGATGTAGGCGAAGTCGGAATCTGGAAGTTCGGTATCAAAATCTGAAGTGTGAGGGAATTCTACAATACCTTCTTCCAGAAATTTTTCTTTTAACAAAAAATCATTGTCTTTTATGATGATGATCCTGCTATCTGCAGATAGCTCTTTTGCCGGATCAAAGTGGTTATCTAAAAAGTATGGTTTTATATCCTGTATCACGTGGCGTACCACCTTTCATTATTTCTTTTCATCACATAATACAACAATACCACCCAAAATCAAATCTCTTTTTCCAATATAAAAACTGCCACCCGAATGGATAACCATCCGAGTGGCAGTATGTCTTTTACCTATCAGCCTTTAGAGCAGGTTCTGAAATTATCAGTCCTTACCGTAAAGAGTAACGAGCTTCTCAAGGTAAGCTCTGTGCTCCTTAGCATGCTGAGCAGCAGCAGCGTTGAGCTTAGCAGCTCTCTCAGGATTCTTGAGCTTAAGTGAAAGGTATCTAACCTCACCATCAAGGAAGCTCTGGAAGTCCTCTGTAGCAGGCTTAGAATCAAGAGTGAACTTGTTCTCTGCCTGAGGATTGAATCTGAACATATCCCAGTATCCTGTAGCTACAGCCTTCTTCTCCTCATCCATAACCTTGTTCATGCCGGCCTTAAGACCCTGGTTGATACAAGGAGCATAAGCGATGATAAGTGAAGGTCCTGGATATGCCTCAGCCTCTTTGATTGCGTTGATTGTCTGCTGCATGTTAGCGCCCATAGCGATCTGTGCAACATAAACGTAACCATAGCTCATAGCGATTGAAGCAAGATCCTTCTGCTTGATCTCTTTTCCGCCTGCAGCGAACTGTGCAACAGCACCTGTAGGTGTAGCCTTAGATGACTGTCCGCCTGTATTTGAGTAAACCTCAGTGTTTACAACGAGAACGTTAACATCCTTACCAGATGCAAGAACGTGGTCAAGACCACCAAATCCGATATCGAATGCCCATCCGTCACCACCGAAGATCCACTGTGACTTCTTAGCAGCAAAGTCTTTGTTCTTAAGAACATACTTAGCAGCATCTGAGCTATCGCTCTTAAGAGCCTCAACAAGAGCATCTGTAGCAGCGAAGTTCTCAGCGCCATTTGAGAATGTATCGAGCCACTTCTGAGCAGCATCCTTAGCAGCGCCGCCAGCAGCAACGATCTCTTCTACCTTCTCCTTGATTGCATCACGGAGAGCGTTCTGAGCAAGTACCATACCCATACCAAACTCAGCATTATCCTCGAACAGTGAGTTATCCCATGCAGGACCCTGTCCCTTAGCATTTACTGTGTAAGGTGTTGAAGGTGATGAGTTACCCCAGATTGATGTACATCCTGTAGCGTTTGCAACGTACATTCTCTCACCAAAGAGCTGAGTAACAAGTTTAACGTAAGGTGTCTCACCACAACCAGCGCAAGCGCCTGAGAACTCAAGGAGTGGCTGCTTGAACTGTGAGCCCTTGATTGAGCCTTCGCCGAACTTAGCAACAACGTCATCCTTGATAGGAAGAGTAACTGCATAGTCGAAGTACTTCTGCTCGTCCTTGTTAGCTGCGATAGCACCCATCTTAAGAGTCTCACCCTTGTTGTTACCAGGACATACGTTAGCACATGATCCGCAACCTGTGCAGTCAAGAGCTGAGATAACAACTGAGTACTTGTATCCATCCATTCCAGCAAGAGGCTTGGTCTGAAGTCCCTTTGGAGCCTTAGCGATCTCATCGTCTGTCATAGCGATTGTACGGATTGCTGCGTGAGGACAAACAAGTGAGCAGAATCCACAACCGATACATGTTGAAGCATCCCATGCAGGAACGTTTACTGCGATACCTCTCTTCTCGTATGCAGCTGATCCTGAAGGTGTAGCACCATCAACGTAAGGAAGACAATCAGAAACCTTAAGTGTGTTACCTTCCTGAGCGTTAACCTTAGACTGGATGTTGTTTACGAAATCGATAACATCCTTTCTTGAGCCCTCAGCCTTCTTGAAGTCAAGGCCTTCGTCTGTAGCGTTTGCCCAAGACTCAGGGATCTCAACCTTGATGAGGTTCTTAGGATCTGCACCAGCATCAATAGCAGCCCAGTTCTTCTTAACAACGTCCTCACCCTTACGACCATAGGTCTTCTGAGCAGCGTCCTTCATGAACTTGATAGCATCCTCTTCAGGAATGATCTTAGTGATGTTGAAGAATGCTGACTGAAGGATTGTGTTGATCCTTGTAGGTCCCATTCCAACTTCAACACCAATCTTAGAACCGTTCATGATGTAGAAGTTGATCTTGTGATCATACATGAACTTCTTAACCTGGCCTGGGATCTCTGTCTCAAGCTGGTCTACTGTCCAAGGGCAGTTAAGGAGGAATGAACCACCATCAACGAGCTCCTGAACCATGTTGAACTTACGGATATATGAAGGATTATGACAAGCTACGAAGTCAGCCTTCTTGATGAGGTAAGTTGACTTGATAGGCTTCTTACCAAATCTAAGGTGAGACATTGTAACACCGCCAGACTTCTTAGAGTCATAATCAAAGTATGCCTGAGCATACATATCAGTGTTATCACCGATGATCTTGATAGAGTTCTTGTTAGCACCAACAGTACCGTCAGCACCAAGACCCCAGAACTTGCAGTTTGTTGTTCCTTCTGGAGTTGTAACAAGAGGAGCACCAGCATCAAGTGAAAGATTTGTTACATCATCCTCGATACCGATTGTGAACTCTTCCTTAGTATCGTTGTTGAATACAGCAACGATCTGAGCAGGAGTTGTATCCTTGGAACCAAGTCCATAACGTCCGCAGAATACTGGAACTGACTCGAACTTAGTGCCCTTAAGAGCTGCGATAACATCAAGAGCAAGAGGCTCACGATATGATCCAGGCTCTTTTGTTCTGTCGAGAACTTCGATTCTCTTAACAGAATCAGGAATAGCAGCAACAAGTGCCTTAGCTGAGAATGGTCTGTAAAGACGAACCTTTACAACACCAACCTTCTTGCCCTGCTTCTCGAGGTAGTCGATTGTCTCCTCAATTGTATCGTTTACAGAACCCATAGCTACGATAACTACCTCTGCGTTAGGATCTCCGTAGTAGTTGAAGAGCTTGTAATCTGTACCAATCTTAGCGTTAACCTTGTCCATGTACTTCTGAACGATCTCAGGAAGCTCGTTGTAACCTGTGTTGCAAGCCTCTCTGGTCTGGAAGAAGATATCAGGGTTCTGAGCTGAGCCCATCTGGCAAGGGTGATTAGGATTGAGTGCGCCAGCCTTGAATGCATCGATTGCTTCATGGTTAACCATCTCATCGAGATCCTTGTAGTCCCAAACCTCGATCTTCTGGATCTCGTGTGATGTACGGAATCCATCAAAGAAATTGATAAAAGGAATTCTGCCTTCGATTGCTGCACAGTATGCAACAGGAGTTAAGTCCATAACCTCCTGAACACTTGAATCGCAAAGCATAGCAGCACCTGTCTGGCGGCAAGCATATACGTCAGAGTGATCACCGAAGATGTTAAGAGCGTGAGAAGCTACGCAACGAGCTGATACGTTGAATACACCAGGAAGTCTCTCACCAGCTACCTTGTAGATATCAGGGATCATAAGAAGAAGTCCCTGAGAAGCTGTGTATGTAGATGTAAGAGCACCTACTACCAGTGATCCGTGTACAGCACC
>SVGB01000002.1 GCA_015056565.1 Butyrivibrio sp. | reverse complement strand
GTTAGATAGGCACAAGGTGTAAGCACGGTAACGTGTTCAGCTGATGTGTACTAATAGGTCGAGGGCTTATCCAAAAAACGCAATGGTATCATTCGATAGTTTCAGTGTTCGGTTTTGAAGGTACATTTTTGCATGTAAATTTAAACGAAAAACAAAATTTATAAAAAACTTATAAATCAAATCTAAAAAGACGGACAAATGCCCGTCTTTTTTGTTTTTATGTATTTATTTTCAGAAAATTATGCTATACTTAGAAAGGATATTCAAATAAATATTTATCGGTTTTGTGTATTTTTTTCTTTGATAGTCAGTCAAAAATCTATTTTTACACGAGGTGAGAGAATGGAATCAAAAATCCTGCTTGAAAGTGGTAACAACGAACTGGAAGTCCTTGAGTTTAAGATTGATGACCACTGCTATGGAATCAATGTTGCTAAGATCAAGGAGATTATTGTTTATCAGGAAGTAACTCCTGTTCCTAATGCACATCCTAGTATCGAAGGTATATTTATGCCACGTGATACAATGATAACTGCAATCGATCTGCGAAATTGTCTGCAGAGAGGTGCGTCCAAGGCAGGCGGACTTTTTATTATCACTAACTTCAACAAGTTGGATATTGCATTCCATGTTGATGCTGTAGTTGGTATCCATAGAGTATCATGGGCTGATATCATCAAGCCTAATGCTACAATTTCTAAGGCTGAGGAGAGTATCTCTACAGGTATTATCAAGTTCGAGAATCAGCTTATAATTATTCTCGACTTCGAGAAGATCGTATCAGATATCAATCCTAATACAGGTCTTAATATGGATTCTCTTGGAGACATTGGAACACGTAACAGAAACGAGATCCCTATTGTTCTTGCTGAGGATTCACAGCTTCTTAACAAGCTCATCGTAGATTCTCTTAACAAAGCTGGATATAATAATGTAAGACACTTTGAGAATGGCAAACTTGCTTATGATTACATCAAGGCTTGCAAGGATAGAGGCGAGCTTGATAAAATCAAATGCATTATAACTGATATTGAGATGCCTATCATGGATGGGCACAGGCTTACCAAGCTCGTAAAGAGCGATGATGCGACCAAGGACATACCTCTTGTAATCTTCTCATCACTGGTTAACGAAGAGATGAGGAGAAAAGGAGAATCCCTTGGAGCTGACAGACAGTTGTCCAAGCCAGAGATCGGAAACCTTGTTTCAGTAATTGATGAACTTGTAAACGCTTCTGAAGGCTAATATATTTTGAATTTAACTCCCTTTGCCTCTCGGTTATGAAACACGTTTTCAATGACTGTTTTGGTGAGGGGAGTATTTTTATAAAGCGGAAGTGAGGAGAATGGAAAAAAAGTTATCAGAGGTTATTAAGGAATATGACCAGATAATTGTCGGAATAGGAAATGAATGGGACTGGATAAAGGCTGGTATCAAGGGGGATGAAAGATATCATGAGCTTTTACAGTACTGTGAAGATGAAAGTAACAAGTGGCTTCTTCCGATAATTGAGTTTGAGTACGGCTATTACCATAACGATGAAAAAGTTGACGACGCCTACAGAGGGCTTCGGAAGCTCATTGGCGATAAGCCACATTTTTTAATATCTGAGACCTTTATTCACGATGCAATACTTGATGGTTTTGAGGAAATGAACTGTGTATACCCTTGCGGCAATTACAGATATCTTCAGACTAATGACCTGGATGATGATCTTCTGGATGTAACCATAACGGAAGATTTTAACGGTATAGTAAGCAGGATCCACAAGATAATTACAGAGCGTGGTGGTCATCTTAAAGAAGGCGAAAGCTTTTATAAGCCATTTCAGGATGGGAAATCATTATTTCTTAACCAAAAGAGGCCAGAATATAGTAATATAAAATATAACGAGAGTGCATACTTGGATAATTGGGACAGGTACACTCGGTTTTTGTCGGGTACAATGGGAAAGAGCCTGCTGCTTCTTGAGCTTGGCGTTTCACTTGATCATCCAACAGTCATAAGATGGCCCTTTGAAAAGGTGGCATTTGTTAATAACAAGGCACATCTTATAAGGGTTCATGAAAAGCTGTATCACCATACCCCTGAGATAAAAGAAAAAACTGATTCAATACAAATGAATTCAGTAAACTATATTTTGCAGGAGAGTGAAGGGCTATGAAGTCGAATAACGAAGAATATCTCGACAGTCTGCTAGATTCAGCCCAAAAATCGAATAATAGCAATCCTCAATCTGCACTCAGCAGGATGTCCTCAACACATTCCTCTGGATCCCTTACAGAAGGTGACTCAGGGGATATTAGTGCGCTTGTTCAAAACTCTGGAGGCAGCAACAAGGATCTTAATGATATTGGAAACATGCTTGGAAAGCTGGACAGACATCAGCTTGTTGACACTAAGTTAGAAGACCTTTTAGATGATATTGAAACTCCTACTGATTCTTCGATTCCTCAGTTTACTATAGGAAGTGACCCAAGCATCGATGATGTAAGGGATCCTGAGGAAATAGCCCTTGATGAGGCTATTGCTGATGCCGAGAGGCTTGATGCTGAAATACAGAGCGGCAAATTTGATAATGCACCAGTAGAAGAGCCTGCAGCGGAAACTGCTGCAGAGCCTGAGATTCCTCAGACTGTAAGCGCTCCAATTGTAGATGTTGAGGAGGGTGATGACGCTCTTTTAGAGATGGCTCCGGAGGTTTCGCTTCCGGAGGATAATGAAATCGTACTGGAAAAAGAAGCTAGCTCAGATGCTAATGAGACTCCTGAGGAGATATTGACAGACCTCCTTGATGAAATGTCAGATGAAAACCTGATGGCACCAGAGGAGAAGTCGGTTCAGGACAGCTTAAGCGATGTCCTTGATAATATGGCTGATGATCCTGACATGGCACCTTTAATGGAAGATGCCCCAAA
Organism: Butyrivibrio sp.; assembly: GCA_015056565.1. Lineage (GTDB taxonomy): Bacteria > Bacillota > Clostridia > Lachnospirales > Lachnospiraceae > Butyrivibrio. The sequence goes on along the minus strand of SVGB01000002.1, from coordinate 257,765 downwards.
GGAAGATCCTCAGGTAGAAGAACCACAGGAAGAAACACAAGAATCTGTCGATAGCGCTCCTGTCGAAGCAGCTTCTTTGGACCTTGGCATGACACAGGAAGAGATTGATGCAGCTCTAAGTGGAGAGCCTCTTCCGGAAAAAGAAACTACTGATAGTGCTAATGATGGCCTGAATGTTGATGATATGTCTCTTGAAGATCTTGAAGCTCAGATGGACTCAGCAATTGGCACAACTGATAGTCAGGATGCAGATGTTGCACCAGTTGAGAGCCTGGAAGATATGATGGGCGACCTTGCTCTTACTGAGGACAATGCAGAACCGGAAGGTGCATCTGATGAGACATCTGCTGGTGAAGATTCTGGGAAACACGGCGAGATCCTGTTGGATTCCATGGAAGATGAATTTAACTTAGATGACATGGAGTCAAGCCTTGATAACCTCCTTACAGGCGAAGCAGCTGATTCTGCAGCAGTTGATGGAGAGGTTTCAGAATTAGCTGATGCTCAGGCAGAGGAGAATGCAGGTTCATCTGATACTGAGGAAGTATCCATGCAGGATCTGGATGCTCTTATGAATTCCCTGGCAAACGATGAGTTAGAGGATATTGAGAACTCCGCTAAAATGGGCGATGGAGCAGGCGGAGAAGAAAGTGAAGAAATCCCTAAAGATGATATTTTAGGAGCACTCACAGAAGATGGCTTTGATGATCTTGGACAGGAGCCATCATTAGAGGACCTTGCTTCTATTCCTGACAGAAGCAGCTCTGAAGATGAGAGTGATTCTGATAATAAGGGCAAAAAGGCAAAGAAAGAAAAGAAAAAAGGCTTTTTTTCAAGACTTATTGAGGCTCTTACCAAGGAAGACGAGGAAAATGCAAACGAAGGTCTTGCTAGTTTAACTGATGAAAACCAGCAGGTCTTAAACGAACTTGGCGAAGAGGGCGACGGCAAGAAAAAGAAGCCTAAGAAAGAGAAAAAGCCAAAGAAGGAAAAGCCACCAAAGAAGGAAAAACCTCCAAAGGAGAAAAAGCCTCCAAAGCCAAAGAAGGAGAAAAAACCAAAGCCTCCTAAGGAGGAAGGCGCTCCAGAAAAGGTTATATCTCCTAAGAAGATTGCTCTTTCAGGAATATTTGCTGCCAGCCTTGGAATTCTTTTCCTGATCCCGGCATTGGTACTGCCTGACAGAATAGCTTCAGAGAGGGCTACAGCGGCCTATACTCGCAAGGAATATACGACAGCATACAAGATGCTCTATGGAAAGAGCATGACTGAGGACGAGACTATTGTCTATGAACAGTCAAGGGTTCTTGCCTGGGCACAGAGATACCTTGATGGTTATGAGAATTACACTGCCATGAATATGAAGGAAGAAGCTCTTGATATGCTTCTCATGGCAATGCGTAACAGAGAGGATCTGCTTAACGAGGCAGCGAAGTATAGTGTTGAAATTGAAGTTAATAGCGTGTACGATAGTATAGAATCGTTGCTCACAGACAGTTATGGTCTCTCAGAAGCTGAAGTTATGGAGATCAACTCTATCAAGAAGGATAGGGACTATACTATCAGACTCATGGAAATAGTGGGAACATTAGAGTCATAACATCCAAGGAGCATCGATACCTTAGAAATGGAGTAGATGCAAATTGGTAGCTATTATCGATTATGATGCAGGTAACATTAAGAGCGTTGAGAAGGCCTTCGAATACCTTGGAAGTAATGTGATTGTAACAAGGGATCCTTCAGAGATAATGAAGGCAGATCACGTTGTCCTTCCGGGAGTTGGTGCTTTCGGAGACGCTATGGGGCGTATCAGGGAATATGGCCTTGAAGATATAATAAAAGAAGTGACAAAAAAGGATGTTCCTTTTATGGGTATATGCCTGGGTCAGCAGCTGCTTTTTGATTCAAGTGACGAGTCAAAAGGAGTGGCTGGCCTGGGCATTTTACGTGGTAAGATCCTTCAGATTCCGGATACTGATGATAATGGGAAACATTACAAAATACCGCAGATTGGCTGGAATAGCCTCAATTTTCCGAAAGAAGGAAGACTCTTTAAGGGCATAGATGAAGGGGCTTACGTTTACTTTGTCCATTCTTACTACTTAAGTGCCCAGGATAGATCAATAGTTAAGGCCACTACTGACTACAACGTGACAGTAGATGCCTCAGTTGAATGTGGCAACGTATTTGCCTGCCAGTTCCATCCGGAAAAGAGCGCAGAGGTTGGAATGCAGATACTTAAGAATTTCCTTGAAGTTTAATGACTACATAATAGGAGTAACATATGCTTACAAAAAGAATCATTCCCTGCCTTGACGTAAATAACGGAAGGGTAGTAAAGGGAGTCAATTTTGTTAATCTGATAGACGCAGGAGATCCGGTAGCTGTTGGAGAGGCTTACTCCAAGGCTGGAGCCGACGAACTGGTTTTTTTGGATATTACTGCTTCCAATGAGAAAAGAGCTACTGTAGCCGACATGGTAAGAGAAGTGGCAAAAAAGGTGTTCATTCCCTTTACTGTTGGAGGAGGAATCAGAACTGTTGATGATGTCAGGGCAATCCTGCGAGAGGGAGCTGATAAGGTATCGGTCAATTCTGCTGCTATAGATCGACCAGAACTAATTGCTGAGGCAGCTGACAAGTTTGGCAGTCAGTGTGTTGTCCTTGCCATAGATGCCAAGAGACGTGAAGATGGTAGCGGCTGGAATATCTTTAAGCACGGCGGAAGGATCGATATGGGAATTGACGCCGTTGAATGGGCAAAAAGAGGAGTAGAGCTGGGAGCTGGAGAAATCCTTCTTACCAGTATGGACTGCGATGGTACCAAGGCTGGATATGACATCGAACTTACAAGAGCTGTTGCAAGAGCAGTCTCCGTCCCTGTCATTGCATCAGGCGGAGCTGGAACTTTGGAACACTTCTACGATGCACTTACTGAGGGAGAGGCTGACGCAGCACTTGCAGCTTCTTTGTTCCACTTTAAGGAGCTTGAGATTTCTGAAGTAAAAAAATATTTAGGAGAGAGAGGTGTTCCGGTAAGATGGGCATGATAACCGGTGATTGGCTAGAAGCTATTGGGGATGAGTTTAAAAAGCCATATTATAAGAATCTATATGAGTTTGTAAAAAATGAGTACAGCACAAAAGTTGTGTATCCTCCATCTGAGGATATCTTTAATGCCATGCACTTTACTCCTCTTAAGGATGTGAAGGTTCTGATATTGGGACAGGATCCTTACCATGAGCCAGGCCAGGCTCATGGCCTTTCTTTTTCTGTGCTTCCAGGCAAGGCAGATATCCCGCCATCACTTGTAAATATCTATAAGGAGCTAAATGACGACCTTGGATGCTATATTCCAAACAATGGCTATCTTAAAAAGTGGGCTGATCAGGGAGTACTTCTCTTAAATACAGTGCTGACAGTCAGGGCACATGCTGCCAACTCTCATCAGGGAAAAGGCTGGGAGCAGTTTACTGACTCCATAATAAAGGCAGTCAACAGTCAGGACAGACCCATAGTATACATGCTGTGGGGCAGGCCTGCACAGATGAAGGCTCCAATGCTTGATAACCCCAAACACCTTGTGCTTAAGGCACCTCATCCAAGTCCTCTTTCTGCTTACAGAGGTTTCTTTGGCTGCAAACACTTTAGCAAGTGCAATGAATTTTTGACGAAAAATGGTGTAAGCCCCATCGATTGGCAGATTGAGAACATTTAACTATTGCAAATTGATGCATTACTATGCTAAAGTGTGAGTTAAGTTTATGCATCAGGAGGACATTATGAAAAAACCTTTTGTTACCAAGGAAAAAGTAGACGAGATAGTAAAACAGTATCCCACACCTTTCCACATCTATGATGAGGAAGGAATTGTAAACAACGCCAAGGCTGTTTATGAGGCGTTTTCATGGAACAAGGGATTTAGAGAATACTTCGCAGTTAAGGCAACTCCAAACCCAAGATTGTTAGAGATTCTTAAGGGCTGCGGATGCGGCTTTGACTGTTCATCAATGACAGAGCTGATGTTAAGTAGTGCAATAGGGGCATCAGGCGAGGATATAATGTTCTCATCCAACGATACTCCGGCTGCTGAGTATGCTTATGCAGACAAGCTTGGAGCTATCATCAATCTGGATGACTTTACGCACATTGATTATCTTGAAGAGACTACTGGCAGGATTCCGGAGACTATTTCCTGCAGATTCAATCCCGGAGGAGTCTTCCAGATGAGTAATGGGATCATGGACAATCCTGGTGATTCCAAGTACGGTATGACTACAGAACAGCTTTTTGAGGCCTTTAAGGTACTTAAGGCTAAGGGAGCCAAGAGATTTGGCATCCACGCTTTTCTTGCCAGCAATACTGTGACTAACGAGTATTATCCAACATTGGCAGGTCAGCTCTTTGAGCTTGCTGTTAAGCTTGAAAAAGAGACTGGTGCAGACATTGCATTTATCAATCTCTCTGGCGGCGTTGGAATTCCATACAGACCTGACCAGAAAGGCAATGACATTGCTGAGATTGGCAAGGGAGTTCATGAGCAGTATGACAAGATCCTTGTTCCAGCAGGAATGGGTGATGTGGCTATCTACACAGAGATGGGCAGATTCATGCTGGGACCTTACGGAGCACTTGTGACTACGGCTATCCACGAGAAACATATCTACAAGGAGTATATCGGTGTTGATGCCTGTGCAGTTGATCTTATGCGTCCCGCAATGTATGGCGCATACCACCATATAACTGTTTTGGGAAAAGAAAATGAACCTGCCGATCATGTTTATGACGTAACAGGATCACTTTGTGAAAACAACGACAAATTTGCCATCGAAAGAAAGCTTCCTAAGATCGATATGGGAGATTACATCTATATCCACGATACAGGCGCACATGGCTATGCTATGGGTTACAACTACAACGGCAAGCTAAAGAGCGCAGAGCTTCTTCTTAAGAAGGATGGCCAGGTTGAGCTCATCAGAAGAGCAGAGACAGCAAGAGATTATTTCTCAACCTTTGACGGACTTGATATTTTTGGCAAGCTTGATTCGATCATGAAGGAGCAGGGTATTTAAGAGACTATGGACAGGCAGATTGACGAATTCATAGACTACCTTCGAAATGTTAAAAAGACATCAGATAACACTTTGATCTCATATAAAAGAGACCTTGTCAGAATGAAGAATTATATGGATCAAAGGGGAATTACTGATCCAAGGGATATCACAGAGGATAAGGTTCTTGATTATTGCAGTAGCCTTAAGGAGGAGCATTTTGCTCCTTCCTCTATCTCAAGGCACAATACGTCTATCAAGAACTTTTTCCGCTATCTTTTAGAGATAGGTGTCATAGAAGACAACCCGGCAGAGAATATCAAAAGTCCCAAGGTCACAGCTAAAGAGCCCAGGGTTTTAAATGCTGTTGAGATTGAGAATATTCTCTCTCAGGACTTTGGTGATGATGTAAAAGGGAAAAGAGATAAGGCAATACTTGAGCTTATGTATGCCACAGGTCTCAAGGTTTCAGAGGTGGTGAACCTAAAGCTTTCTGACGTAGATCTTGGTCTGTCCTGCCTAAGGCTTAAAAACAGACTGATCCCTTATGGCAAAAAAGCAAAAGAAGCTCTTATTGCATACCTTACAGATGCAAGAAAAGAGCTTATTTTAGATAATTCTGATGATGAGACAGTATTTTTAAACTGTAATGGTTTTCCTCTAAGCCGCCAGGGCTTATGGAAGCTCATTAAGGTTTATGTAAAAAAAGCGGGCGCGAGTTCTGACATCACGCCCTTTACACTTCGTCATTCTTTTGCTGTGCACCTGGTAGATAATGGGGTAGATGCCTCATCAGTACAGGAGCTTATGGGATATTCCGACAGCAATACAATTTCAAGATATATGAGTAAAAATGTAAGATCCAAGGATCCATATGAATGGGCTCGTATTAGAAACTGATCAGCAGGTCTCTGCGATTTCTAATAGGAGCCTTTCTGTATCTTCCCAGCCAAGGCATGGATCAGTTATGGATTTACCATATATACCTTCGCCGATCTTCTGGCATCCTTCCTCTATGTAACTTTCTATCATGACGCCCTTAACAAGGTTCTTGATATCTGGATTTAAGTTTCTTGAATGAAGAACCTCTTTTACAATACGAATCTGTTCCTTGAACTGCTTGCCTGAGTTGTTGTGATTTGCATCGATGATAGCAGCAGGATTGATGATCTCTCTCTGCTCGTAGAGCTTTAACAGGAGACTTAAATCTTCATAGTGGTAGTTTGGCAGAGACTGTCCGTGTTTGTTGGATGAACCTCTTAAAACGCAGTGAGCAAGAGGGTTACCGTTAGTCGAAACTTCGTAGCCTCTGTATACGAAGGTATGGGGCTGCTGAGCTGCATAAACTGAGTTCAGCATAACTGAAAGTGTTCCACTGGTGGGATTCTTCATGCCTGCGGGAACGTCGAAGCCGCTGGCTGTCATTCTGTGTTCCTGGTCCTCTACAGAGCGGGCTCCAATTGCCACGTAGGAGAGGATATCAGCGATATATCCCCAGTTTTCAGGATAGAGCATCTCGTCAGCAGCAGTAAGACCTGACTCTTCAATAGCTCTTATCTGCATGTGTCTCATGGCAACAAGACCTGCTCTGAAGTCAGTCTTGCCCTCTGGATCGGGTTGTGATGTGATACCCTTGTAGCCATCGCCGGTTGTACGAGGCTTGTTGGTGTATATTCTTGGGATAAGTATCAGCTTGTCCTTAACCTTATCGTTGAGCTTGCCAAGGCGGGAGACATAGTCACAGACAGCATCTTCGTTGTCAGCTGAGCATGGTCCAACTACAACAAGGAACTTGTCGCTCTTGCCAGTGAAAACATCACTTATCATGGCATCTCTTTCTTTTTTGAGCTCTGTAAGTTCTCTGCTTAAGGGGAATTCAGACCTTATCTCCTCTGGAGTTGGCAGTTTTTGTATATAATCGAAAGACATGATCATTCCTCCATAATCTACAGTCGTTGATTACTATAGCACTTTAAATCGGAAAAGTAAACTATAATTTTTGCGTCTCCTGTGTATTTTACTATGTAAGTAAGATACTGACAATTGATACGTGTTGTTATATAATATCGGAGTTTGAGAAAAGAGATTTCAAGGGAGTTTTATTTATGAGTGGAAGAAATGGTGCTGGAGCAATTATTGGGATTGGAATTGCAGCTTTAATGCTCGTTTCATCTGCATTGGGGTACAAGTTTATCACGGCGGTAAATCCCACAGTTGACGAAGCCTTTAACAGAACTATAGAGGATAAATTAGGAATTGAACTGAAAAAAGAAGATAAGAAAATCACTGCAGATGATGGCAAAGATGTGCCTGTTGCAGCAGACCCTGATAATGAGATCACAGCATCTGATGACCCTGATTCATATCAGAAGATAGTAGCAAACGGGCCTTATGCCTACAAGTCACAGAATACCAGAACATACAGCGGACCAGCCATATACACTGCGGGCACTTTTATTTTTAACTCTGATGGAAAAGTACTGGATGATTTCTATGATCCTGAGGGGTATTCTGTCAACATCATCACCAATGTGGATGCTTCTGAAGCGATCATCCTTAAGGACAAGAAACTGTATTATATTGACGCAGATCTGAACATGAAAGTGATAGATGAGGAAGTGGAAGGCGCTGGAATGTGTTATGAAGGCGGATACTTCTATTATACCAAGCTTGGAGAATCTTTTTTGAGAGATGTGTTTATATATGATGTTGCAAACGAATCCGCAACCAAGGTTGCACAGAGCAATTTAAGCAACGTGGCTATTTCTCCTGATGGCCAGACTATTGCCTACTTTTACTATACGGATGAAAAACAGTTATATGTCTGCAAAATTGGGCAAGAGCCAAAGCTCATAAAAACAGGAGTCAGGGTATCACCCATGACGGTTTCAAATGACGGAAAAACCGTTTTTTTTGAGTCCATAGATGAAAATGATGGAATATACTGTTTTGACAAAGACATAGCTGTAAAGATAAGTAAAGAGTACTTCAGTAAGGCATTCTTTGACAGGGACTGCAAGCAGATCCTTTTCCAGGAACCAGGGAACGTAAAGTATTATAAAGCTGGAGATACATCTGCTCTTATATTGTTCGACAGCTCTTACATGGACTATAAAGTCTGCAACGTAAAAAAGCAGCGATCCGGTAGCGGATATGAACATTACATTGTTGATACAGACTGCTTTGCAGACGTTCTTCTCATATCAGATACGTACAATTACTATACATTAAAGGGTGATGTTCCAGTCCTGTTCAACATTGCTTCCTCTGAGAAGGATATGTATGGGATAAAGGCTGCCATAAAAGATAACGGGCCAGTTTGCTACTTCGAGAGGGAAGCACGTCTGTACATGTCAGAATATGACGGAACCAAAATGGTGGAAAAGCAGTTAACTGGTGATGATGAATATGTTTCATACATGGCTGTAAGTGATAAGGGCGATGAAATCTGGTTCATCAAATACGAGGACCAGGGAATCTACTACAGCAAAGATGGACAAGCCCCTGTTAAGGTTGCAGAAGGTTATTCGGGATCTGCATTTAATTTGCATTGGAATCCACAGGATGGAAAGTGCTATTATATTAAAGAAGGCAAGTTGTACTCTGTGCATGATAGCGAAGATACAGTAGTGTGGCATAATATTGATATGGAGATCAAATCTTTTGGCTATCCACATTTAGAAGAAAGTGTTATGTGTATAGAAGATGCTAATAACAACGAATTCGTCATTATTGGTGGAAAGGTTTATCCATATAATTGATCAGGGAATGAATATTCTATGAAACAACCCTATGGCGGCATTAAGAATATTTCTAAATATCTGATGGAACAGTATGGGGAGAAGGGAGTCCTTGTCAGAAGAGGCAGATCCCTTTTAATGAACCAGATGTCCATGGAAGAGATCAGCGGCCGGCGCACCAGAAATTGCAGTGTAGTGGCTGTTGCAAGGGTGCTGGACTACTACAGGCAGACATTGAAACTTGACGCTATTCCATCTGACATTCATGAGATATACAAGCAGGTAGAAGATATAGCAGAGGCTTACGGATATACAGATAAGAGAGGAACAGTCCCTTTTTTCATAGCAGGGATAACCAGAGAAGCCTTCAAGGAATATGGCATCAAGGCCAGATGCAGGGGAATCTATGTCTGGAGCTTTGAAAAACATGTGGTAAAAGAAATATCAGCAGGGAGACCTGTTATAATGAATATAGCAAGGGGCTTTTACAAGGACCACACTGTAGTTGTGTGTGGATACAGCATCTGGCGGGTGGGAGATAAGCTTTTTCCGATGCTTAGAGTTATAGATGGCTGGAAAAAAGGTATCCACTTTATCGACTATGAGTCTTTTGCAAAGGATATTTCCCAGTCTATATTTGGTTCTTTTAACACAACTGTAATCTGATCTTTGAGGGCGCAAGAAGTGAAGAAAAGTCGTAGAAATGCCATCATCGCCATAGCCATCGCTTTAGTGATAGTAGGAGTAGTTTCGCTTATTGTTATCAAAAACAGGAATACTATGCCTTCCAATTCATCAAGGAGAGATGAGACGGCGACTGGCTACAATGCAGATGAGGATCTTCAGGGACTTGTAGGAACTCCTGATGACAATGTCAGCAGTGATGTTGAAACGACTGCTTCTTCAGGCGGCGGCTCTTTTACCAGCAGCGTAATTGCTGAGACAGTCAATAACCCTCTTACCAGCGATGTGGAACTGGTGAGAAAGGTTCTTTTGCCAGAAGCTGTCCAGATTGGAGATGGCGATATTGGCTCATTTTATAGCAACCAGGATTTTACCGATGTGATTCCGGTTGATATCAATTCTTTTTCAGAAAAAGAAATTCCAACCAAATATGATTCGAGGAATGTGGACGGAAAGTGCTATATCACAGACGTAGAAGATCAGGGTTATACCTCGCTTTGTTGGACCTTTGCAGCACTGGGAGCAGTGGAGAGCGATCTTTTGAAGCACCATGCAGATCTTAAACCTGAAGACATAGATCTTTCGGAAAAGCACCTTGCATATTACAACCTTCATAAGGCCGAAGGGTCACTTAATGGAACTATAGATGGCGACTATAGGGAGCTTGTAAACAGAGACGAAGAGCCTGGAGCATGGCTTTTTGACTATGATACAGGATATATTGACTGCGGCGGAGTAACAGACTTCGTCATCAGTATGCTTACTGCCTGGAAGGGACCAGTTGCTGAGAGCGGAAGGGACGAGTTTAAGAGCACTTACGGAGCAAAATATATCTTTTCTGATAATGCGGAAGTACCTTCCGGAGCCTATGAAAGCCTGTATCATGTGCAGTCGGTGGACCAGATGCCCGCTAAGATAAGCAATATTACACTGGTGAAGCAGATGGTCATGGAGCATGGCTCTGCTACAATAGGGATCAATGCTGATTCCAAGTACTGGAAGAACCATAGCTCAAGCAACTATTCTTCATTTGGAGGAGAGAAGGCAGAAACTGCCAATCACGAGGTACTGATAATTGGCTGGGACGATGAGTACAGCGCTTCGAACTTTATAACGACTCCAGAAGCGGATGGAGCATGGCTCTGCAAGAACAGCTGGGGTACCAGCTCGGGCAAGGAAGGGTGCTTTTATCTGTCGTATTACGATGAGACTGTAGATATAAGTAATGCCGCAGCCTATGAAGTGGCAGCACCTGGAGATGACAACTGGTATGACAACAACTACCAGAGTGCAGGATTTTTAACCAACACTGTAAGCTGTCTTGAAGATTCTGAGAACATGATGACGGCCTATTCGAATGCCAGGAACCCATACGGAATGCTATATGAGTCATCAGGAAGTCAGGATCTTAGGGCTATAGGTCTTATGAGCATTGACCTGTACCAGCAGTATGAACTTGATATCTATATAAACCCTGACGTTACAGCTGATGGCATTACTTTTGATGATCAGTTTGCACCAGCTTTATCCCAAAAAATATCAGCCATAAGTGCCGGATACCACACTTTCCAGCTGGAGAAAGAAATACCACTTGAAAAAGGCGATAAGTTCTTTATCCTGATAAGGCCAGCTACAGAGGGAAGGCTTCCTTTTGAAGAGGCACAGGACATGATGGGAGAACCCAACTACGATGAATGGAGAAATCTTGTGGGGAGCATCCGCAACAAATATGAGGCCAGTGGCAACAGCTATTATATTTCAGATGATGGGCTTTCAATGGTAAGACAGGATGACAAGGACTTCTTTGTAAAGGCCTATACAGTTAATAAATAAGGACAGTAAAAAAGAAGGTGTTTAGGGTCACCTTCTTTTTTAGTGTGTGTTTTCACAAGATTTTTTGGGAGGAGGGCAGTTTAATGGGGAGTTAAACTGCCCAGGTATGAAAAAAGTTTTGTTGGGGGAGTGAGAATTTTTATTCTCAATAGATATATCGGTAGTTAATGTAAAAACTTAACTTTATTTTGAATATTTTTTTAAGGCTGATGAAATTTTTGTCAAAATATGATATATTGTGTTTATAAATAAAGAAAGGCACAAGATATATGAATAAGAACGAAAAAGAATTGGAGCAGATCAGTACAACAGATAAGCTTAAAGCTTTTAAGGCACTTAAAGATGCAGGCCTTAAGGTTGAGTTTAGTGGCAGTGGTGTACCTACTGTTGTCTGCGCCAGTGCATCAGATATGGAAAAAGAGCTTAAGAACGTCAAGAAGATACTAAAGGAGCTTAGATACAACGGAAGCTTTGGCGTTCGTGGCCCTAGAAAGACTGATCAGGCTCTCACAGAGGAAACCAAGGAAAGCGTTGAAAATAAGGAAATAGAAGATACCGCAATCCCGGCATAAAAAAAGCACCTTCAAGGTGCTTAAGTTTTGGGAGGAGGGGTCAATCAGTGGGGAGCCGATTGACCCGGTATGAAAAAAGTTTTGTTGGGGGAGTCAGAAGTATGTTACTTCTGATATGTTTATATGATACCGACAAAATTTGGACAAAATATGGACGGTTTATAAAGAAAAAATAAAGTAATTCGAAATAATAAATAACTGATTACGATATATTGTTAACGCAACAGTTTTTATATTAAGCTTGTCTTATCCAAAAGAAGGAGCTTTTCTATGGACAGATTTACAGGACTTACCCTTAGCCCCATATCAAGTGGTGACTGCGTAGCTGCAGCAGCAAGAGCAGCTTCTGCAGAGCTTATATTTAAGATTGTCTATGAGAATGTGACAATCCAGCACAAGAATGGTGCTACCAGAACATATATGGTCCAGAGGGTAGATGAGAGCTGCAATGATCAGTCATGCGAATACATCTGTACCATGGAAGGCGGAATGGCTCCTGACATAAGAGAGAGAGCCAACATCCACGTAAAGGTTTCACATCTTGCTGATGTGAGAGAAGCTTTAGAGGGTTCGGCAACTGATATTCGCTATGGAAATCTCTTTTTAAAAGCTGGTGAGGGAATTGGTGTTGCTGCAACCAAGATGCCTGGCATCGGTAAGGGAGAACCACTTATTGAAAAGGAAGCAAGAGCCCTTATATTTGACGCGGTTGCAAATGTATGTGAGATGTCGGATGGGGCACAGATGCTACTGATCACCGTATCATGTCCTGAAGGAATGATGATCGCTGCCAGAAATTCAGCGCCTCAGAGCGGCTTTGCAGGCGGCATCAGGATTATAGGTGCCTACGGATCCATACCTTCAGTACATATGAGAGAAATCTCAGAATCTATCAATGAACAGATAAAAGCCCAGACTAGGACTGGTGTTAAGTCACTGCTTATGAGTCCTGGCAAATACTGTGCAAAAGAGATAAATGAGGCTCTTCATGTTGATCTTAAAACAGCAGTAAACTGCTACAATCTCCCTGGACAGGCTATAGATTGTGCTGTGGAAGAGGGTGCAGAAAACATCCTCCTTGTAGGAAATGTTGGAAAGCTTGTTAAGCTTGCTGCCGGAATAATGAATACTAATTCAGTTGCATCTGACGGCAGAAGAGAGATCTTTTCCGCCCATACAGCACTTATTGGAGGTACTTCAAGCCAGGTTAAGATCCTCATGGGATGTGCCACCTGCGATGAAATCCTTGCTTACCTTGAGAGCTGGGGCCTTAAAGACAAGGTAATGCAGAGCATACTGATAGAGATAGACAGAGCAATGAAAAAACGTTGTGCTGGTAAACTCCACTGCGGAGTAGCGCTTTTCTCAAAACAGTTCGGATTCCTCGGAAAAACAGCAGAAACTCAGAATGTTTTAGCTAAAGTGTCACAGGAACAATTTGCGTTGTCACGCAGACTCAAATAATGTAATCTATTAATATGAGTATGTGAGAATGCATGAATAAGGAGATGACAAAATAGATGAAAAAGATCCTGTTTGTAGCTTCAGAAGGCGTACCATTTATCAAAACAGGAGGACTTGCAGACGTTGTAGGTTCTCTTCCCAAGAACATTGATAAGAGATACTTCGATGTAAGAGTTATCCTTCCGCTATACAAGTGCATCAGTCAGCCCATGAAGGACAAGATGGAGTACATCTCCAACTTTTACATGGATTTTCATTGGAAAAATGAGTACGTTGGTATCTTTAAGGCTGAGGTTGATGGAATCAAGTACTATTTCATCGACAATGAGTTCTATTTTAATGGCATGAAGCCATACTGCGACGACGTTATCTTCGAAATAGAGAAGTTTGCATTTTTCTCTAAGGCAGCTCTTTCCATCTTGCCTGTAATTGATTTCAGACCAGACATCATTCACTGCCACGACTGGCAGACAGGACTTATTCCTGTTTATCTCAAGGAGAGATTCCAGGGCAGTGAGTTCTATAGAGGCATCAAGGCCATTATGACGATCCATAACCTCAAGTTCCAGGGTAAGTGGGACATCAAGAAGGTTCAGGATATCACAGGCCTTCCGGATTATTACTTCACACCTGACAAGCTTGGCCTATACAAGGATGCAGATCTCCTTAAGGGCGGTATTGTGTATGCTGATGCCATTACCACTGTAAGTAAGGCATATGCAGAGGAGATCAAGACTGAGTTCTACGGAGAGGAGCTGGATGGACTTCTTCGTGCAAGGGCCAGCGACCTTAGAGGTATTGTCAACGGAATTGACTACGACGAGTTCAATCCTGAGACAGACCAGTATATTCCTTATAAATACAATGCTATCAACTTCCGCAAGGAAAAGATCAAGAACAAGAGAGCTCTGCAGAAAGAGCTTGGCCTTAAGGAAGATGACAAGATGATGATGATCGGTATTGTTTCAAGACTTACTGATCAGAAGGGCTTTGATCTTATCAATTACGTTTTGGATGAACTGTGCCAGGATGCGATACAGCTTGTTGTTCTCGGTACAGGTGCAGAACAGTATGAGAATGCTTTCAGACACTTTGACTGGAAGTACAACGACAAGGTTTCAGCTAATATCTACTACTCAGAGCCTATGAGCCACAAGATTTATGCGGCTTCAGATGTATTTTTGATGCCATCTTTATTCGAACCCTGTGGACTTTCTCAGCTGATGGCGTTAAGATATGGTACGATACCGATTGTCAGACAGACAGGCGGACTTATCGACACAGTAGAGCCTTACAACAAGTTTGAGAGCACTGGAACCGGTTTTGGTTTCCTTAACTACAATGCTCACGAGATGCTTGGAACCATCAGAGAAGCTGAACATGTTTACTATGATCAGAAACGCGAGTGGAACAAGATGATCGACAGGGCAATGGCAGTTGACTTCTCATGGAAGGTTTCTGCTGAAAAATATCAGGAGATGTACGACTGGCTCAGGCCATAATATTATTTGATCCATAATGAACAGTAGCGTAAGTGTAGATAATTCCAAAAAGGGACTATTTGTGCAGGCCGGTATTCTTGCTATTGCAGGCATAATATCAAGAATCATCGGCCTTCTTTATGGTAGTCCGCTGGCAGCCATTATCGGAGATGAGGGTAATGGCTATTATGCTGCGGCTTACGCGGTCTATACAATTGTCTTATTAGTTTCTTCCTATAGTATTCCCTCAGCAATGAGCAAGATCATATCAGGTAAGCTGGCGGTAAAAGAATATCGCAACGCCCACAGGATCTTTCGCTGCGCACTTATATATGTAGCAGTTGTGGGCGGCGTTGGTAGTCTTGTACTTTTCTTTGCTGCGCCTGTGTTTGTCACAGGAAGAAGTGCTACAGTCCTTAAATTCTTTGCTCCAACTATATTCCTGTTTGGATTTCTTGGTGTTTTGAGGGGGTATTTCCAGGCCCACAGGACCATGATCCCCACCTCACTTTCACAGCTCCTTGAGCAGATCTTCAACGCCATAGTAAGTATTGGCGGAGCACTCATCCTTACCAGGATTGCAGGAGATGAGGATCCTGTGAAAAGAGCTGTCTACGGAGCAATAGGTAGTGCAGTGGGAACTGGTTCCGGCGTTTTGGTAGCACTTATCTTTATGTTCCTGGTTTACAGATATAACAGGCCCAGAGTAATAGAGAGCCTTGAAAAAGATACTCATGAGGATATGGCAAATGGAGAGATCATCAGGATGATCTTTCTGATAGTGACGCCTTTTATCCTAAGCACCTGTATTTACAACCTGTCAACATTTTTAAACTCAACTCTTTTTAGCAGGATATTACTTCATTTCAGAGGGATAGATGAGAGCACTATTGCTTATCAGTACGGAATTTTTGCAAGAAAGGCGATGGTCATCACAAACCTCCCGATAGCCATGGCTTCAGCAGCTGCTGCAGCTATGATCCCTGAGGTGTCAACTACCTACGCAAGAGGAGATGTGGATCAGGCTGGTGTGACTGTATCAAGAGTTACAAGGGTCATCCTTATGATATCGATTCCTTGTGCTGTTGGACTCTTTGCACTGGCAAGACCCGTTATGATGATACTGTTTCCACAAAAGAGATCCCTGGATGAGGCAGCATTTCTTTTGATGCTCCTTGCTATCACTGTTGTGTTCTACTCGCTTTCGACTGTGACAAATGCAGTGCTTCAGGGAATTGGTAAGGTCAATGCTCCGGTGCTTAATGCGGCGCTGGCTCTTATCCTTCAGAGTGGGGTGCTTTCGTTTCTTCTAATCTATACTGACCTGGGATATGTAGCTCTTTGTATTGTTACAATACTGTACTCCCTTGTGATGTGTATTCTTAACAATATAGTTATGAAGAGAAATCTACCTATAATTAATGATTTTAAAAAGACATATCTGTTGCCATCAATTGCTTCTATAGTGATGGGAGCAGCAGCCTTTGGAATATATAAGCTCTTTGAATTTGTATTTGGATTGTTTATGGGAAGCCCGTACTTTATCAATTTGTTTTCAACTCTTGTTTCAGTATTCTTTGCGGCATTTATTTACTTCGCTGTTTTGATAAAGTCAGGAGGTGCTTCTGAGGAAGATATTAAGAGATTTCCCAAAGGAACTGGAATTGTGTCTCTTTTAAAGAAAATTCATCTTCTATAAAAATCGAATATCTGGTAATCTGACAACTTGAATCATACATCATATATGTATTTACAAATTGCGGCTTGTTTATTACATGATTTTGAAGAAATTGTGTAAAAAGAAGCCGCATTTTTTTGTTTTTAACAAAATTTGAGGCAAATATGATGGTTCATATGATTGCCCATAAGATATCATGGACAATGTGTGTTCACACAAAATTCACTTTTAATATATGAGGAGGAGTTAATCCATGAAGAAGATTAACAGGATACTTTCAATTCTTCTGGCATTTGTTGTTGTAATCACAACATTCTCAAGTGATCTTACGACAGCTCATGTTTTTGCTACAGAAGAAGAGGCAGTAGTAGAGTCCGGGGACAAGATCGCTACTGTAGAAAAAGAAATGGTAGAAACTCCGGTTGTTGAGGAAACAGTAAAGGAGCTGACAGATGCTGCGGCTGACGAGACAACTACCGAAGATGAAGAAGAAAAAGAGGAGGCTTCTGAAACTGCTATAGACGCAGAAGAGTCTGAAACAGAGAAAGTAGAAGAAGCTGTAACAGAGCCTGTAGATGAGAAAGAGACATCTGAGATTGAGTCTGAATATGAACTTGAGTTCAACCAGAATGTGACTGTTGGAGATGTTAAGGTATCTCTTTACGCTGCCAAAGAGGTCCTTCCGGATGATGCAAAGCTTGATGTTCAGGTTGTGAGTCTTTCTGATTCTGAGCAGGATAAGGTTGAGGGGCAGATTGAAACTGCTATTAATGCTGGTACTGATGAAAATGAAGAGATCAAAGTTAAGGAAGCCATTAACTTTGACATCAATATCTATGCTGATAGCATGAAGTCTGAGGAGAATCCTGAAGGTAAGGTTCAGCCAAAGGACGGAACTGTTAAGGTTACATTTGAAAATATCAGCGAGGCGATTGAATCGGTTACTGATTCTGATACAGGACTTGCTGTTTTCCATGTAGAAGATGACCTTTCCAAAGTTACAGAAGAGGCTAAGCTTGAGAATACTACCAGTGATGAGATTTCATTTGATGCAGAGCATTTTTCTATTTATACCGTTGTTCTGATTGAGAATCACCGTTATTCTCAGGACAATTATTATGGCATTCCTGTGGAACTTGTTAATGATAAGGGTGTGGAAATTGGAAATGATTCCAGGGATGCATTTTATCTTTCTAAGGATTATTTTGGAAATTATTTTAAGTATTCATACACTTTGGCTCCGGATTTAGATGGATATATTTATGACCATTCAGAAATTGATGGCAAAACCTTTGATTATTTCTATGTAGTTGAAGGGAAAATACAGACATATAAATCTGGAAGCAGGTCAGATGAATTTATTGCCGCTGTTTCAGCTGATCCCGTTATAAAGTTTGTTTACAAGGAAAAACCTGTAAGTACAAGAGATCACCTTGATCTTGGATTTACTGACAAAAAAGAGTATGAGAGCTATGTAAAAAATGCTAAAGTTTATGCTATTGTAAATGGCAAGAAAATGGCCATGACTGCAGAAGGGCTGGATTCTGATATTCAGTCATATGAATATCGCCTGTGGCTGGGAAATTATAAACATAGTGACAGATATGGGAGAAATTACTGTGGCCTTGATGAAGTAAAGGCAGAAGATAATATTACCTTTGTGGTGGAATATCAGCCCAAAGACCAGAAAAAAGTTGTCTACATGAAAGAATCCTCTACTGAGATCAACAAAGAGGCTTCTGACAGATGCATTCAGAAACATGCTTACAGACAGAATATTTTTGGATTTGATTATCTTTTCAGCTTCCATGAGGACTTCTCTATCAGGGGAGATGTAACTTATTTCTCAAATGATGGAAGAAACTTATCTTTTGCAGATGAAGTGACTGCTAATAACAAAAACACAGTAGAGTACCCTATAAAGGATGAAAAGGCTACCACTATGGTCAAGGATGGAGATTATTATAAATTCCTTGGCTGGACTACAGTTGAAAATGGAACAACAGCTGATCCTGATTATGCTCCTGGTAATATTATCAATGTTAAGGATGGAGATTATATAAAACTTTATGCAGTCTGGAAGAAATGCACGCTTGTGTTTGATTCTAAAGGAGGATCAGAAGTTCCTTCTCAGACAGTTAACGTTGGCTCAACACCGGAAAAACCGGCAATACCTACATATGAAGGTTACAAATTTGTTGACTGGTACACTGATGAAGACTACACAGAGACTTTCGATTTTGGGGCCTCATTGTTAGATGATACAACTGTATATGCCAAGTGGGTGGATGATGAGTCAGAGACAGTTGCCGTTGCTGTATATGCTACGGATGGAACAAATTCAAAGGGAGCTGACGGACAAGTTCATGTAAATGAACAGCTTAGGAAATTGCTTGGCCTTGAATATGTTCAGAAAGATGGTTATTATCCTGTTGGCGTAGTTAGGCTTCCAAAAGCTATGTTTGAGGGCAATTCACCTTATATAATCTCAAAAGCTAAACTTTCTGAGGTGCAAGCTGCTATAGAAGATATTGACACTTCAATAAGTGTCCTTAAGCACAATAATAAGAACACAGTAAAATCTTATCTTAAATATGTTCAGTTTGATTCAAGCTATGGTGCAGGAAAATACAAGACAGCTATGTTTGATTGGCATGAACCAGAGTTTGATGGATCAATTGTCAATCCGGATGGCGGTAACTTTGAATATCATCTGGATCTTAGATTTGATACTGAGTTGGTGACATATATTGGGAAATCCTTCCTTGATGGACAGCTCAATGACGACATTTCAGGAGAACTTATTCAGCAGGGATACCTTAAGGATAAAACAGTAGTTCATCCTGATATGAAAGAGTATGAAAAGCTCGACTATAAGTTTGAAGGTCTTTATTCTGATGCAGAATGCCAAACAAAAATTGCAGATAAATTAACAGTGACTGAGCCAACAACCATATATGCCAGGTATGTAAAGACTTCAGTACCTGTTCTGAACATCAATATCGGGGCCGCTGAAGGCGGAGTAGATACAAAACTTCCATACAATGGTGATGTTCAGTTTGATAAAGTTAATATTAAGATTATAGTTACTGCTGATGAGACGGCAGTAAATACTGATGATAGCAGAAATACTGAAATATCCCAGAATACTGATAGTATAGCAGCGGATGACGAAACATTAAGTGATAACGAGGGAAATAGCTCTGAAGGAACCTGGGAAAAGATATGGGAGGAGTTCTGGAAACACTTATTTGGACTTAATGCTCTTGTTGTCAATGCGGAAGAAGGTACTGTAACAAGAACCGGAGAATATATAACAACAGATCATAAGTATGAAGTTGCAGTTGAAGTCAAGCCCGGAGAGGGAAAGAATGTAAATGAAGACGGGTACGGATCAATAGTTAAGTCTATTGTTGTTAAAGACAATGGTAAAGAATTACGCCCTGATGAGTACTCAATCAACCTCAAGGAGGGAGATGTAGTATCAAAGCTTTATATCACACCACAGCCGGTATCTGTTGTGGCACCTTCTGGCCTTTCCAAGGTTGTAGGAGGAACTGATCCTGAATTTAAGTCTACAGTATCTGCTGAGTTTTCTGGAAATATAACCAAAGAACAGGCAAAGACGATGCTAAAAGAAGCAGCTGATTTGGTGACTAAAGAAGGTCTTGATGATGCGCAGCGTGAATCTGGTGAAGCTATAGGGGCATATGTTGTTAAAGCCCATGGTTATTCCGAAAAAACTACTGAAAAAGAAATCTATGGTAACTTTGTTTTAACTTTTGTTCCGGGAGAGTTTAAAATTACTGCAGCACCTACTCCTACACCAACACCTTCATCAGATGATAATAACAGAAATGATGACAGTTCAACATCTGATGACTCTACTCCTACTGTAGCAACACTTGCAGCAGCTCCAGCACCTGCGGTTCTTGGTGCAGTAAGACCTGTTGAAGGAACAGGTGATGCTCCTGCAGTTCTCGGAGCAAGAAGAGCCGGCACAAGTGATACAAGTATCGTAGGAAGTATCATCACAATCATTGTTGCAGCAGGAATAGCATTTGCAATGGTGTTTATGAAGAGAAAAAATAAAGAAGATAAGTAAAGATTAGTATAGACCTGGTCACTACATTGTGGCCAGGTCTTTATCTTGTATTTTAACTTGATAAGAAACAGCCTAAAAACTATAATTATTTCTCGAGGTAAATTTGAGATGAAAATAGAAGAGATCATTAAAATTGTAAAAGAAGCGGGAGAAATACTCCTTACATCAAAGCGTCCTAAGATCATGGAGAAGGCGGGACACGCTAACTTCTGCACGGAGATGGATGAGAAGATCCAGGCTTTTTTGATGGAGAGACTAAAAGATGTTCTCCCAGAGGCTGAGTTTCTTGGCGAGGAAGATGGCCAGGACGTATTCACTTCCAAGATGGAAAGCGGATACTGCTTTGTAATTGACCCAATTGACGGTACCAGCAATTTCATATATGAGTACAGGCCGTCAGTTATTTCAGTAGGTCTTTTAAAGGATGGGAAGCCATATATGGCAGTTGTTTATAATCCTTACGACGATATGATGTTCCATGCTACAGCAGGGCAGGGAGCGTACCTTAATGGCGAAAGGATAATGTCATCAGATGCTCCATTATCTGATCAGCTTTCGGTATTTGGAACTGCGCCATATTATGAGGAGCTTAGGGACAGGTCCTTTGATATTGGAAAAAAGCTCCTTCCTCTGTGCGTTGATCTTAGAAGGTCCGGGACTGCAGCCTGGGATATGTGCTGCGTTGCCATGGGTAGAGTTGGGCTTTACTTTGAGCTCAAGATACAGCTGTGGGACTATGCTGCAGCGGCCCTTATTGCAATGGAGGCTGGATGCACAGTAACAGATATAAATGGTGATCCGATCAGCTTTAGAGGTGCAACATCAGCTGTTTGCAGGGCAAGAGGCGTTAAGGAAATGCCTGAGTGTTTCAGATAAAGAAAAAGACTTAAAGGATAGTAGTTGTTGTGAATAGTATTATAAGTAAGATAAAAAGGCTTGATAAAGTGCTGTGTATCGCATGGATACTGGCTATTATTTCTGCTTTTTTCATACATCCTGACAGGACATATATTTCTTATATTGATTTCAGATCCCTTGGAATTTTGTGGGGACTTATGGTAATAATCCAGGGACTTAAGGAAAATTCGGTGTTTGAGAGAATTGCCATAGCTCTTTTATCTAAGGTCAAAAATGGGTTTGAACTTGCAGTAGTCTTAGTGTTCATGTGTTTTATAGGAAGCATGCTCATCACCAACGATGTGGCGCTTATAACCTTTGTCCCACTGGCTATCATGATCCTTAGCAGCTGCAAGAGAGAAGATCTTATGATCCCAGTGGTGGTGCTCCAGACCATTGCAGCTAATCTTGGAAGTATGCTAACGCCTATTGGCAATCCACAAAACCTGTATCTGTATGGGCTTACAGGAATGAAGCTTTCATCCTTCATACTGACAATGCTTCCTTACAGCCTGATTTCTGCAGTTTTGCTCTTTGCCTGCCTGTTCACATTGCCAGGAAGAAAAGAGAAACTTTCGAACACAAAAGAAAACTCCATAACCAGCAGATTTGGAAGCAGAACGCAGATAATGATCTACACAGTGCTTTTTGTAGTAGCTCTTTTGACTGTTGTAAGAATAATACCCTGGTATGTATTTGCGATAATAGTCCTTGTGATCGTTGGCGGAATGGACTTTAAGATCCTCTTAAGAGCTGATTACATCCTGCTGCTTACTTTTATTGGATTTTTCATATTTACAGGGAATATGGGCAAGATAGACTACATAAGGAACTTCTTTGGAACAGTACTGACAGGCAGGGAGTTTGCAATAGGAGTGATCCTTAGCCAGTTTATCAGTAATGTCCCTGCAACCTTGATGCTTTCTGGCTTTACCACTAACTATACATCACTTCTTGTGGGAGTTAATGTTGGAGGCCTTGGTACCCTTATTGCTTCCATGGCAAGCCTTATTTCTTTTAAGGCATACACCAAGGAATTTCCTGACCGCTTAGGAAAATACTTTGGAATGTTCACTTTAGCAAATATAATATTCCTCGTTATACTTGTGGGATTTAGAATCGCAATATCATTATTTTAATGGTATTGCGACATTTTATTATACAAGATAAAATTAATTGTATAAGTTAGCGTAGATATTGTCTCAAAGATAAAGGGATGATCATGCAATATAAAGTTGCAATTGTGGATGATGACGTGTCCGTTATAACGCTGGTAAGGGGTATTCTGGGCAAGGAGGGCATGAGCGTTGCGCCTCTTACTTCCGGAAAGGCTCTGCTTGACTATATCAGGGTTCAGACTCCTGATATACTTCTTTTGGATGTCATGATGCCGGATATGGACGGAATTGAGACCTACAAGGCTCTCAGAGATCTTGAAAGAGAGCTTGGAAAAGAGGAAACTCCAGTAATATTCCTTACTGGCAACGAAAACGGAGATATCGAGGAAAAAGCACTTGAGCTGGGAGCCAAGGACTTTATCAGAAAGCCTTTTGCCCCCAAGATACTTGCGCTTAGAGTAACTCACTGCATAGAACTTAACAGGCTGCAAAAAGACCTTGCCAGCGAAGTTGAGAAAAGGGGCAGGCAGAATGAAGAGCTGTTTCTTGGTATCGTTAAGAGTCTGGCAGCTGCCATAGATGCTAAGGATACCTATACCAACGGTCATTCAGTGAGAGTTGCAGATTATTCTGCTGAGATTGCAAGGCGTGCTGGATATGATGTATCAGCTCTTCAGAGGATATATATCACTGGCCTTTTGCACGATGTTGGAAAGATTGGAATTCCTGATGCCATCATCAATAAAAATGGCAAGCTTGACGATGAGGAATATGCCATTATAAAAACCCACCCTGAGAAGGGAGCGGCAATTCTTTCTAATATCCAGGATATGCCAGAGCTTTCAATTGGCGCCAGATGGCACCATGAGAGATTTGATGGCAAGGGTTATCCCGAGGGACTTATGGGAGAGGATATTCCTGAGATGGCCAGGATCATTGCCGTTGCAGATGCTTATGACGCCATGACCAGCAACAGAAGCTACAGAAAAGGCCTTCCTCAGGAAGTTGTAAGAGCTGAGATAGAAAAGGGGAAAGGCACACAGTTCGATCCGGTATTTGCTGAGATCATGCTGAGGATGATAGATGAGGATACAAATTACAACATGAGGGATAAGGGCTTATGAAGCTAATAGATACTTTTCCCACCAACACAGTAAAAGGCCTTGCCTACCGCGTCGGCAGAGTATTTCCCTTTGGAGCAAGCCTCTGCGAAGATGGCGCCGTAAATTTCAGTATTTTTTCAAAAGAGGCTACCAGCTGCACACTTGTTTTGTATCGACACGGGCAGGAGAAGCCCTTTGTAGAGATTCCATTTCCTGATGAGTTCAGGATTGGAAATGTATATACCATGCTCATCTATGGGATTGACATTGAGACCACAGAGTATGGCTATCGTTTTGATGGGCCTTATAACCCTCAAAAAGGGCAGCTGTTTGATAAATCGAAAGTTCTTTTGGACCCCTATGCCAAGTCCGTATCTGGCAGATCTGTCTGGGGCGTGAAGCAAAATCCAAATTCGCAGTTTAAATATCGAGGTCAGATCATAAGACAGGACTATCTCTGGGAGGGGGATAAGCCCCTGGAAAAGAGGCAGTGCGATCTTGTGATCTACGAGATGCATGTAAGGAGCTTTACCCAGCATAATAGCAGCGGCGTTAAAAGAAATGGAACCTTCGCGGGAATTGTCGAAAAGCTCCCATATCTTAAAGAACTTGGAGTAAACTGTGTTGAGCTTATGCCAATCTTTGAGTTTGACGAGTTTGAAAACAGCAGAGTGGTTGATGGAAAAAGACTCTACAACTACTGGGGATATTCTACCGTAGACTTTTTTGCTCCAAAGGCTGGATATGCTGCGTCCGCGCCCTTTGGAATGGAAGCTGATGAACTAAAGGGTCTTATTAAAAGGCTCCATAAAAACGGAATAGAAGTTGTGCTTGATGTGGTGTTTAATCACACTGCAGAGGGTAATGAAGATGGCCCATATATATCCTATAAGGGCGTTGATAACAGGACCTATTACCTTCTTACTCCAGAGGGCCATTACTACAATTTCAGCGGTTGTGGGAATACAATGAACTGCAACAATCCTGTTGTAAGGAATGTGGTTCTGGATTGCCTGAGGTATTGGGTTTCTGAGTACCACGTGGACGGCTTCAGGTTCGATCTTGCATCTATCCTGTCAAGAAACAGAGACGGCTCTCCGATGATGGATCCGCCGCTTCTTGATGCTATAGCTCACGATGCGGTTCTTGGAAAATGCATATTGATTGCAGAGGCCTGGGACGCAGGGGGACTATATCAGGTGGGAACATTCCCCTCCTGGGGCAGATGGTCTGACTGGAACGGGAAATACAGGGACTGCGTAAGACGCTTTATAAAGGGCGCAGCAGAGAACATGCCTGAACTTATCTGGAGGATCAAAGGCTCTAATGACATGTATGGAACAAGAAGCGCCGCAGCATCCATTAACTTTGTTACCTGTCACGACGGTTTTACAATGTATGACCTGGTTTCTTACAATGCCAAGCACAACGAGGCCAATGGAGAGGACAATAGAGACGGAACGGATTCTAATGACAGCTGGAACTGCGGAGCGGAGGGAGATACCTCTGACCCTGAGATTCTGGATCTGAGATTTCGTCAGATGAAGAACATGATGACCATCCTTCTAACCAGCAGAGGGATTCCAATGCTCCTATCGGGAGATGAGTTTGCAAATACCCAGTATGGCAATAATAACGCCTATTGTCAGGACAATGAGATTTCTTACCTTGACTGGTCACTCCTTGAAAAGGACAGAAACAAAGACCTCTTTGAGTACGTAAAAAGACTTATAGCCTTCAGGCGTTCCCACCCGGTTCTTATGGGCAGCAAGTTTAACTTTGGTGAAAATGGCACAGGCTATCCTGAGCTTTCTTTTCATTCATTAAAGCCCGGGGAGTTTGATGAAAACGCTCATGATTTGGTATTTGCCTACATGTTTGCTGAGGACCATGAAAAATATGGGACAAAAAAAGATGCATTCATTTATATGGCTGTAAACGCTCATTGGGAGGCACATACCTTTGAACTTCCCATTATTCCCAAGGATAAAAAGTGGTACCTGGCTTTCAGGTCTGACGACATTTCCACAGATGTTGGAAAAGAGTATAAAATAAAGGACCAAAGTCACATTGACCTTGGTCCCAGAACTACAGCTATTCTGATTACAAAATAAATCTTAGTCGCTAATAAGCTTAAGAGATGAAATATCTGGCGCAATGGCCATGGAATAGTTGGTGTAATAGACCACAAAACCTGGCTTTGCGCCATTTGGCTTTTTGACGTCTTTTCTCTTTAGATAGTCAATCTCAACCTTCTCCTGAACTTTGCCCTTTGAATAGTAGGCTGCAAGAGCTGCAGCTTCCTCAAAGGCTCTGTCTGGAACTTCTTTTCCTCCGGTCAAAAGAACTACGTGGGAGCCGGGGATCTTTTTTGCGTGGAACCACCAGTCGCCGCCGTTTGCAGTCTTGAAGGTGAGTTCGTCGTTCTGGATATTGTTTTTCCCAACATAAATATCAAAGCCGTCGCTGCTCATGTAGTGGAAGGGCCTGCTGGTTATCTTTTCCTTGCGGCCGTTTTTACCGGTAACATGGGACTTGATATATCCGCTCTCAGAAAGCTCCTGCCTGATCTGGGCAAGGTCAGCTTCCTTTTTTGCAATATCAAGGGAAGTTGCTATGGATTCAAGCTGTTCAATGGTCTCAGATACTTCCTTCATCTGTTCCTCAAGGGCCTGAGCTGTGCGCTTTAATTTGGTGTATTTATCAAAGTATCTGTTAGCGTTTTCTCTGGCGGATAGTGTAGGATCTAAGGGGATTGTTATATCTTTTCCAGTGTTGTAATCGTTAACTGTTATGGACTTATCGCCCTCATTCACGCTGTATCCGTAGGTGTTAAGAAGCTCTCCATAAACCCTGTACTTGTCCTTTTTCTCACAGTCAGCCATTTGCTTTCTTTGAAGGTCGTACTTTCTTACGTTCCTTTCAAGGGTTGTCTGAACGATCTTCCGAAGGTCTACAGATTTTTGCTTGATCCTGGTTACCACGTTCTTTTCAGAGTAGTACTGGGATATAAGTGCAGAAATATCTGAAATGACCCTGATGCCTGGCACGGAAGACTTAAGGGAAGGGTCAGCAGCATTTTTCAGGTCAAAGCCGTAGATGCTAAGTGGAATAGAAGAGTATTCTTTTGGTGCATCGCCGTCGTAGTAGATTGCAGGGATAAAAGAGCCTTCTCTTACATGCTGCATTATCACATCAAAAGCCCTGTACACAGATATGGACTCTGAGGTAGAAAGAGCATTGGCGGGCTTGTCAGCATCAACTAAAGCCCGGTAGCAGATCTCCTGTGCGATAATTGGAGAAAGGCCTGTATAGCTGGAGTAGATTGCCTTAAACACAGGCATGGGTTTTCCGAGTACAAGAGATGAAAACTCATCAGCTGTTGTTTCTAAGGGATTGGCCTTGTCCTGACTGGGGATAAAGTAGGTGCGGCCTGGAAGGACTTCCCTTACTGAACTTACAGAGGCAGGGATATGCTTGATACTGTCTATGATAACGTCCTGCTCGTCAGTGAAGATGATATTGCTGTATTTGCCCATGATCTCGATCAGAAGTACCTTGTGCCTAAGGTCACCCATTTCATCCAGATGCTCGATCTCAAAGCGGATTATCCTCTCAAGTCCGCCTGGCTGAGATACAGACGTGATGCGGCCATTCTGGATATGCTTTCTAAGGAGCATGCAGAAGTTTGGTGCAGTCATAGGAGAAGCCTTGGTTTCTTCAGTCAGGTATACAAGAGGGAGGGATGCGTCTGCTGACAGCACCAGCCTTGTCTGCTTGATACCATATTGTTCTGCTGCCTCGTAGGAGAGCTTGACTGTGATAAAAAGTTCATCGCTTTCGGTCTGGGCAATCTTGTATATACGACCTCCAACCAGGAGGTTTTCAAAATCTCTTTTTAAATTTGCAACTGTAATTCCATCAAATGCCATAATAAAGCCTCTTTTACATAAATGAATTCAATACAGTATACCACAATTTACTTGATTAAAGCGACAATTACTGATATAGTTAGACCTAGTATTTATTTGGTTTTTCGGAGGTTTTTTGGTATGGAATCAGAAAAGAAGATAATGCTCTCTGGCATTCAGCCAAGTGGAGATTTGCATTTAGGCAATTATCTGGGAGCCATCAAGAACTGGGCAGATCGTGTCAATGAATTCGAGTGCTATTACTTCATGGCTGACCTTCACACAATAACAGTTCGTCAGGACCCCAAGGAACTTAGAAGACGTTCCCTTGAGATGCTTGCTCTTTACATAGCATGCGGACTTGATCCTGAGAAGAATACTCTTTTCCTCCAGTCTCATATTCCTGCACATGCTCAGCTGGGATGGGTTCTTGACTGCTACACAATGTTTGGTGAGCTTAGCCGTATGACTCAGTTCAAGGATAAATCTGAGAAGCACAAGGACAATATCAATGCAGGTCTTTTCACATATCCATCTCTTATGGCTGCAGATATACTTCTGTATCAGCCACACTACGTACCAGTAGGAGAGGATCAGAAGCAGCACGTTGAGCTCACAAGAAATATCGCAGAGCGTTTCAACAATATCTACGGCGATGTGTTCCGCATCCCTGAACCATATATCGCCAAGACCGGCGCAAGGATCTATGGCCTTACAACTCCTGGTGACAAGATGAGTAAGTCAGATCCTAATGGATGTGTATTCCTTATGGATGAGCCTGATGTTATCCGTAAGAAGTTCAAGAGGGCAGTTACAGATTCAGACATGGAGAACTGCGTACGCTATGACAAGGAGAACAAGCCAGGCGTAGCAAACCTTATGAACATCTATTCAACCATAACAGGAAAGAGTTTTGAGGAGATTGAAAAAGAGTTCGCTGGACAGGGCTATGGCGTATTCAAGCCAGCAGTAGGAGAGGCAGTTGTTGAGGCACTTACTCCTATCAGAGAAGAGGCTAAGCGCCTTATCGGCGACAAGGCTTACCTCGAAAATGTCTACAAAGAGGGTGCTGAGAAGGCTTCTTACATTGCAAACAAGACCCTTCGCAAGGTTTACAAGAAGGTTGGTTTTTATCAGCTTTGATATGTTTTTAATAAAAAGAGCTATAGGACGCTTGAAATCTGATGGTTTCGGGCGTCTTTTTTTATCCTGAAAAATGTTTAAAAAATCCACTTGTAAACGCTTACATAATTTGGTATAACAAATATTAGGAAAACATGTCAGGAAGATGAAATGTAAGCGGTTACATTTTGCTTCCATAAGAGAAGAGATATTTGGAGGGTGATCACAGATGGAATTATTAAACTATGATGTTCTTGAGAAGTCAGGTTACAAGGGATATGTACTTAAGGATGCACCTATAAAAGTCCTTCAGTTTGGTGAAGGAAACTTCATGCGTGCCTTTGTAGATTACTTCTTTGATATTGCCAATGAGAAGGCTGGTTTTAACGGCAAGGTTGCTCTTGTTCAGCCAATCGCAATGGGACTTACAGACCTTGTTAACAAGCAGGAAGGTCTTTACACACTGTACTTAAGAGGAAGCGAGAACGGACAGAAGGTTGATGCAAAGCGTGTTATCTCAGCCTGTGACTGCTGCCTTAATCCATATGACAAGGCTGGATATGACAAGATCATGGAGATCGCTGAGAGTGATGATCTTGATATTATCGCATCTAACACAACTGAGGCAGGTATCGCTTATGATCCATCCTGCAATTTTGATGATCAGCCAGCAGCCAGCTTCCCAGGCAAGCTCACACAGGTTCTTTACAGAAGATACAAGGCTGGCAAGAAGGGCATCGTAGTTCTTTCCTGCGAGCTTATTGATAACAACGGAAAAGAGCTCCTTAAGTGCGTCAATCAGTACATTGACCAGTGGAAGCTTGAGGACGGCTTTAAGAACTGGGTAAATAATGACAACATTTTCTGCTCAACACTTGTTGACAGGATTGTTCCAGGAAGAATCCGTGATCCTAAGGAAGTAGAGAAGCTTGAGGCTGAGAACGGCTATCACGACGAGCTTATAGATGTAGGCGAGATCTTTGGTGTATGGATCATCGAGGGACCTGAGGGGCTTGAGGACAGACTTCCATTCAAGAAAGCTGGAGTTAACGTTCACGTTGTTCCTGACGTTATGCCATACAAGCACCGCAAGGTTCGTATCCTTAACGGCGCTCACACAGGATTTGTTCTTGGCGCTTACCTTTCAGGACAGGATATCGTTCGTGACTGCATGCAGAATGCTACTATTTCAGGATTCATGAACAAGATGCTGAGCGAGGAGGTTATTCCTACACTTGTTGATCACCTTGATGAGAACGATCTTAATCAGTTCGCAGCAGCAGTTAAGGACCGTTTCAACAATCCTTTTGTAAACCACGAGCTTATGTCTATTTCACTTAACTCAACAAGTAAGTGGAAGGCAAGAAATATGCCATCATTCCTTCAGTACATTGACAAGAATGGGAAACTCCCTGTTTGTCTTACAATGTCACTGGCTGCATACATTGCTTTCTATTCAAATGATATCCAGGAGCTTACAGATGCAGGACTTGTATGTAAGCGTCCTAAGGGAAATACTTACACAGTAAGTGATGACAGGTGGGCTCTTGAGTTCTTCTATGACCACAAGGGAGATTCCGAGGAAGACCTTGTGAAGGCTGTACTTGGCAATGAGAAGATGTGGGATCAGGATCTTAATAAGATCGAAGGTCTTACGGACAAGGTTACAGAAGATCTTAAGATGATCCGCAGTGAAGGGGCTGAGAAGGCCTACGCAAGCTGTCTGTAATTTAAAGAGTGTTATATATGCATTTTGGCGCTGCCTGTTGTTTGCAGGCAGCGTTTTTGCATTATTTTTATGATTTATTTATTATTCTTTACGATAAAACGTGTGATAATTGATATGTGTTCCTTTATACTTTGTGACAATATCTTTTCTGATTCGTATAAAAATAAGTGAGATAGGGGAAAATCATGGAATTAAGTTG
Organism: Butyrivibrio sp.; assembly: GCA_015056565.1. GTDB lineage: Bacteria > Bacillota > Clostridia > Lachnospirales > Lachnospiraceae > Butyrivibrio. The sequence goes on along the minus strand of SVGB01000002.1, from coordinate 227,079 downwards.
TGTTCTTATCGAGGATGATAACAGGGGGTATTTTGAAAGCGTTTTTTCAAAGGTCATAGAATTGTCTGATAAGAGAGTGGCGGTGGCTGCAGTTGATGAAAATGATTTCATCCTTGGGGCTGTTTCCTATCAGTCTGTAGGCTTTGAATATGTGATCGACTGGCTCTATGTGGAGCCTAAGGTCCGCAGGCAGGGCGTAGGTACTTTCCTTGTTGAACAGGTACTCCGTGCGGTGGTTCAGTCGGGAGAGATACTTCCGGTGACAGCCAGCTTTGAGTTCAAGGAAGATGATCAGCTTCTCCACACATTCTTTTTATCCTGCAAACATATGACCACCAGCTATTCCCATGAGAGGTTCTATGTAAGCTCGGGGGATATTAAATCTTCTGACTCACTACATAAGTCTCTTAAAACCGAGCATTCAATCGTACATTTTTTTGACAGACCGGAAAGCGAGCAGAAAAAGATCCTTAATATGCTCTCAAGGACTCAGGCTTACACAGTCCTTGACTACGATAAGTGGAAAGAGGAATGTGTTCCGGAGCTGTGCCAGTGTGTTTATGTAAATAACAATCTGGTGGATCTTATATTTATGAGAAAGCTATCTGACGGCAATCTGGATCTTATGTACCTTTATGGCAAATACCCAAGGGGACTTATAGAGCTCCTTAACACAACTGTAGCCAGGATGGAGACGCTTTTTCCAAAGGCCAGTCTTATCTTTGATGCTATGAACGAAGAATCTGACCAGCTGGCCAGGCACCTGTTTCCAAGGGCAAAAAGAGCGAAGGTTTTCGAGGCAGAGTTTTAAAAATCATTTATCTGTAAAGGAGAAAAGTTATGTCAGGATTTGAAGAATATGCAAAAAAACAACAAGACCAGGAGCAAAGGAATGATTTTATAGATGCTCAGATAAACAAAGGTCTTGATATTGATAAAGCTTCTTTTGACTATGATCCTGAACAGATAGTTGAGCACTTTAAACAGAGAGTAAGCGACAATTCAGCTGATGCCTTTGCCATGAGGACCAAGTACTACTTTCAGGATGAAGATATGGCAACTGCCAAGAGCCGCCGCTATCAGCTGCTTGATCAGATAGGCACTTCAAGGGGGCAGACAGAGGCTTATGCGGAAAAATACACCCATCACAGTGCCAAGAAGCGCAAATGGGCTGCAGAGGATGCATCTATAAAGTTTCATGATATGCAGGACAAGATCCATGCGTACAAAAACGATGATATCTCTGGCCTTGATTCTCTTACGAAATTCAGACACCGCAAGGAAATCATGAATGATCGTATAGCTGCCATGGAAAAGACAGCCTATGTCAAGGCCCAGAGCAAGAAACATGAGCAGTATCTTATAGGAAGGTCAAGGCTATCCTGTAACTTTATTTTAAAGGATCAGCTTGAGAATTTCATAGAGGCTGAGGAGAGAAAACAGCAGGTTGACCGGAATATGGTCCGCAGTCTGAAAAAAGAGCTTTCCAAGGTTGAAAAAGAGATTAAAAATGCCACAAAGCTTATAGCTGGTAATGTGCCTAAGTCTCATGATAAGTGGAGAGAAGAAAACGGGCTTAATGAGGCTCAGTACAGGGCAAATTATGAAAGTTTCAAAGATAATAGTCGAATGAATCCCGGCTGCAGCATGGACGGAGCAGTCCTGATGACAAATCTTATGCTCCTTCAGGATCAGCAAAAAATGAATGCCTGGCCTAAAAAGTCAGTACTTACGGGATATGGCAGTCCAGCTCCTGTGATCTCAAAGGCAGAGCAGGAGAACAAGACATGGAATGAAAAATATGAAAATGCAGGTAGAGAGGAAAAGCTCGCCATGGATAGGGAAGCCCTTAAGAGATTTAAGGAGTTTCCTCTGCCTTCTGCTGCAGTTCTTAACGGGAGCGCCAGGACCAAGAAGTACATAATGGAGAACTTAAGGACATACTACGATATGACCAAGAGGGCTCTTCCTTACTACAGAAATCTTATGAATAATCCGGGCAATGATCCGATCAGTCAGGAAATTGCACAGGATGTAAGGCTCAGGGCCAGGATCACCTATATTGAGGCTATAGATACATACATCAACCTGACCTTAAGGAGAAAATTCCAGATAGATTATGGAGACAATGGCTTTGAGTTTGAACAGGATCCTCAGTATAAGTACACAAAACAGGGCGGGAGAGTCACCCGCCGCAGGAAATTTGGTTTTGATGAAAACGGTAGAGATCAAAAGGGGCAGTATTATGATGCCCTCAGAAATGCTTATGCAACTTATATAAATGCCACAAATGCTCAGGAGATGGTTAATAATAATGTTCAGCCCCAGCAGGTTCATAATGAACCTGTAATTGCTGAGCCTGTTAATATTGAGCAGATCAATATAATCAATGAGCCTGAAAACATCATTTTAAACCTTGATCAGCCAGACCAGGAGCAAAAAGAAGCGGCAAGGAACACAGTTAAAAATATTGTGGAACTTTTTGATAACAAAAACAAGGAAGACAAGAAAGAAGAAAAGATAGTAGATAAGAAGGAAGATAAGAAAGAAGAAAAGAAGGAAAATAAGAAGGCGGGTAAAAAGAATAAAAAGATTCTGGAGATAAACCTTGACGACATAGAAGAGAATCTCAGTAAGAGCGGATTCAAAGATGATGAAATTAATATTATAAAACCTGAAAAGGTCGATCTTATAGAGAAGATTGAGAGAGGCTTTTTATACTACAAAGTGGATGGAAAGAGCTACAGATTTACAAATGAGTTTGATGAACAGTACAACGAATACCATAAAAAACAGCCTCGTATAAACAGGCGTGTTTTTAATACCTACATGATCAATAAGCAGATCACAGGAATGAAGCTGAATAAGGAGTATAAAAAAGCCTTTGAAAAGACCGGCAATGAAATAAGAGATGTTGGATTTAGTAATTCCACCATGGAGAGGACCATGCAGTGCATAATGAAACCGGTCATATTTGACAAAAAGGGCAAGCCGCTGACTAAGGAGGATGAAGAGAATCATAAATGGAATCTCAAGTGGTTTAAGTGTTGGGAAAATGGAAAAACAGATAAAAAAACAGCAGAAAGCATGGTTGCAGAATATCTTCCACATGTATATGACACGGCGGGAGAGCTTTTGGATATATTTGAGAAATATGCAAATAAATCTGAAGCGGTTCTTCAGGATGAATTGGAGAAATACTTTGAGAAGCTTATTGACAGCAATCAGCTCAAGACCTTTATTCATATGAGCAATTGCGCTGCCAGTATAGACAATTTAAGGAAGAGAATGCCTTCTGTTGGCAATTTCCTTGAAAAAAACAAGAAGTTTAAAGCAATCAGCGATATTGTGGATTTTTCAAAAAATGCTCTGGTAAATTATTTGGAAAATACTTATGGAATAGCCATTGAGCAGCCCACTGTAGAAATGGGCGTATTGGATGAGGCTACACGCATTGAGCATACCGAAAAAAATAAAACGGTCTATGAAAGCATAATTGGGGTAATAACCGACATATACAAGAATAACAAGGATGTAATCAGCAAAAAGACGGATTATACCTTTGAGAAGGAGGTAAAGGCTCAAAATAAAACGAAAGTAACCAAGGTTAGCGAAAATAAGAATGTCATCAAAGAGAACAGGAATGTCATAAAAAATGAGCCTGCATATCACATTATAGACAAAGCCAAGATTGCCGAATATAAAAAGATAAATCCTGGCCTTAAGAATGAAGCCATTAAGTTTTTAAAAGGCTACAATACCGTTTATGCCATGAAGTATTGCCCTGAATATGTGGAACTTCTTAACAAATCCACTCTTTTTGATAAAAAGGATTCAGCTAAATCTTTGGACAGAACAGCGGCTTATATAATGCGCCCTGTTAGTTTTGATGAGAATTATAAGCCATATAATGATAAGCAGAATATGGCAAATCATGAGTGGAACCTTAAGTGGCTTAAGGCCTGGGAAAAGGTAGATGACAAGAAAAAAGATAGTGCAAAGATAAAGCAGCAAAATCAGGCTGTCATCAAGTCCATGATTGATGAGGAAACCAAAAACACCTGGAAGAAAGAAGATATTCCGCCTATTCCAAAAGCAGATAAGCTTGATGAAGCAGGCATGGAGGCATATAAAAAAGAACTTGAAAACTGGATTGAGAAGAAAATATCTGAAAATGGCGGAGAGTTTTTTGCGGATGCTACACTTAAATTGCTTTCCTATAACCAGCTTATAACGAGATCCCCGGAGCTTAAAAAGGTTTTTGAGGAGGAAAAAGACAGGGAAGCTCTTGAAGATTTTTTACTCACCGTCCATGAGTATGCCAAGAACTACATTGCTAAAAAATACGGTATTGACCTTAATGAGGTCGGTGACCGTAAAGTTATTCCAGAAAAGGAACTTGTGTTTAAAAATGTCAACTATGATGTGATGATGGGAGCTTTTCTGGAGGAATCGATAGACAAAGGTACAAAATACAAGAAAATCAATAAAGAAGCAGCAAAGGAGAAAAAGAAGGAAGAGAACCTCAACAGAATAATCATAAATGAGGAGGAAGAGAACCTTAACAGCATTAATATAATAAACGAAGGCCCCGTACTTGAGACAAAAGAGGACAGGGCTAAGGAGTATGCAAGGCTTAAGAAATTAAACCCTGAATATTTCACGGAAAAAGCCTATGACTACTACAAAAAAGTTCAGAAAGTTACAGAAAGTATCGAGAATCCTGAGCTTGTAAGCCGTTTTAGTAAAGCTAAAGATAAAATAAAGTTCAAGAGTACTAGTAACGCAAATTTCAGCAGAGCCTGCGGAGCTCTTTTACGCTTTGTAAATTATGACAAGAACGGAGTTCCTGTTTCTAAGGAAGATAAGGAAAATCATGCCTGGAATGAAAAATGGGTGAAGGCCTGGACCAAAGATGATGTGAAGCTCAGAGAAGAGATGATAAAAGAAGAGCTTCCAAAGATGTTAAAAAATATCAGTATTCCTGATATCCCGGATGACATCGCAAAAGACCTTATGAATCCAAAGAAACAGAAAGCTGCCGCCTTGAAAGCAAAGGAAATATTCAACAACTGGTTTGAGAAGATAATGGATTCTGACAAAGCAACTGAGTTTTTGTTTGAGATGAAAAAAATTGTTCTCATATCAAACCTTGCCAAGGAGCATGGGGACGCAGTTAATCCATACTTTAAGGCACATCCTGAATTGGATAAGGCGCTTATGTCTGTTGGATCCATGAACAATCTTATAACTTTGTTCTTTACTTCGAAATATGGCTTCACGGGAAAGGAAGTGCATGATAAATCCAAGGAACTTATTTATCCGAAGAATTATGAGGAAGACCAGGAGAAGAACAAGCTTGTGCCGTCTATTGCTACATATGCCATGTCACTGCAGGATTATAAGAATGAATTTCCGGACAGCAGGTATATCGACAAGTCCACCGGTAGTGTTGAAAAAGAAAACGATGAAGAGAAGGACGATTTCTTTGCCTTCATCGAACAGCAGAACAAGGAAAGATTAGAAAAAGAGAGGAAAGAGCCACGAAAGGGAGTAAAGTTTAAGCTGCCAAAGGAAGCCGACATTGAGAAGGAATATGCTGAGTTTTGCAAAAAGAATGACAGGTTGACCAAGCCGGCATTTAATGTGTATAAGGCTTACAATGCTGTTTACAGCACACTGCTTAACCCTGAACTTTTAAAGATCCATAACAAAGCAGTTAAAAAAGGCAGAATAAAAATGACCGGTAACAATGCTTCGGATGATATATCCAGGGTTCCGGGGGCGCTACTTAGAAAAGTGCATTACGATCTGAAAAATAAACCAATATCTCAGGAGGATTATGAGAACCACCAGTGGAATAAGGAAGTTTTAACTGCTTTTGAAAAAGGAAATAATGAAAAGCTGAATGAAATCATATCCCAGGAAGTCCCCAATATTTATTCCGGGATCAAGCTTCCTATGCCACCTAAAAATGCAGGGGATAAATGGTTTGGCAACTGGATTGAAAATGAGTTTATGCAGGATCCGGAAAAGTGGATAGATTTTTTCAGAAAGCATATAGCTCTTGAAAATCTTATCAAAGAAAGTAAATTTGCCAAAGAAATTGCAACTAAAGATGCAGATATTAATGCAATTCAGACTTCTGTTACCTTTCTGTCTGTTATGACTGTAAATTACTTAAGGATCAATTACCGTGTAAATCTTGAACAAAAAGGTCCAAAGATAATCATGGAATGCAAGTCATCAGAAAAGGAAACTAAAAAATATGATGATAACTTTACCATCTTTCTTAAATCTCAAATAGGTGGTTATTCAGAAGCATTGGATAAAGTAATAGAGGCTAATCCGAAAAACAGTTATTTGGATAAGGAGAGTAATGAGGACAAGGAGTTTAAAAAATACCATGAAGCTGACCCTAAGTTTACAAAGGACAGCTATAAAGTATTAAAAATGATAAGAAAAAGTAACATTCCTGAAGGAAAAGATCCTCTGGCACGGGCTGAATTTCAGAAGTTTCTTGATATGAAAAATGAAAAAGGCAGCAAGATCAAATTTAAAGGCGATGGTTCTCTTGAAAGAGATTTAAGCTTGCCGTTTAAATTTGTTGAGTATGATGAGGATCTTCAGCCTCTCACTGAAAAAGACAAGAAGAATCAGAAAGCTAATTTAGACTACATCAAGGCGTGGCAGAATAATGATCAGGAAAAGATAGATGATTTCCTGGCAGAAGAGGTGCCTAAAATCTTTGATAATATTGAACTGCCTCCAATGCCAACAGATGAAGAAACCAATGACATTACGGAAGGAAAAACACAAAGCAAAGGTTTCATCAGCTATTCTAAAAAGATTGAAGCTTTTGTTATGAAATTGGTAAAAGATGATACGTATACACATTACATGAATACGTCCAACAAGTCTCTTGCCTTGAATAGTTTAAAGAATAATTCAGATTCTTTTAAGCTCTATCTTAAGATGAACCCTAAGGTTGATGCTTTGTTTGATGCTATTCAGAGTGTTTGTGCTCTGGCCGAGGCTATTTTTACCAAGGAATATCATGTGACCAAGAAAGGACCTTTGCACGATCCACTTGGAGGTGATGTTGATAAATGGGGAAATAAGGTTTACAGAGACACATTCGCTCCAAACCTTTCCGCTCTTGTTCTGAATCTGTCAACATTGAGTAAGTATAAAGATACAGCGCTGGGCGACTATATTAAGACTAAAGACATGACGGCTGAGCATAAGGAAATGTTGAAGGAGAAGTAAATTTATAATTTTGCAATAGAGCTCTGGCATATGACCGGAGCACTATTGACATTGACCGTCACCTGACGTTATATTATAATGACTTGTGTAAATTTAGCCCAAAAACAAGGGGGATTCATGTAATGGTCTGCAGTATGACTGGTTTCGGCAGAAGTGAGATTACAGAAGGTGAGCGCAAGTATATAGTTGAGCTTAAGTCAGTTAATAACAGGTATTTGGACATCAATATCAAGATGCCCAAGAAGTTCAACGCATTTGAATCTGCCATACGTTCAGAACTCAAATCCTATATGAAGCGTGGCAAGGTTGATGTTTATATCAGCTACGAGGATTTTTCAGAGTCGGAATCCAAGGTAAAATACAATAAGGCAATTGCTCAGGAATATTATAACTTCCTTAAGGAGATGTCTGATGATTTTGGCCTTGATAATGATGTGAGAATATCAGTTTTATCCAGATTCCCGGAAGTCTTCACTATGGAAGAGGAAGAACTGGATGAAGAGGAGGTCTGGAGCGGGATCAAGAAGGCGCTTGACCTTGCTGGAGAACAGTTTTTAGAGTCCAGAAAAAGAGAGGGTGAGTTCCTTTCTGCGGACCTTACAGAGAAACTCTCCGGTATGCTTGAAAACGTTGAGTATATAACAGAGCGTTCTCCACAGATAATTGAGGAGTACAAGGGTAAGCTCAGAGAGAAGATCCAGGATCTTTTAGAGGACAAGCAGATAGATGAGAACCGCCTTGCAATGGAAGTTACTCTCTATGCTGACAAGGTATGTGTTGATGAGGAGCTTACAAGACTTCGCAGTCATATTGAGGCGACAAGAGAGGCTCTTAAGGTTGGAGACGACAAGGATGGCATCGGCAGAAAGCTTGATTTTCTTGCTCAGGAGATGAACAGAGAGGCCAATACGATCCTTAGTAAGTCCACAGATCTTAAGATATCTGACAGAGGAATTGCCCTTAAGACTGACATCGAAAAGGTTAGGGAGCAGATACAGAACATTGAGTAAACAGTTAAACCAAAAAGGTATTATTATAGTAGTATCCGGATTTTCCGGTTCAGGAAAGGGAACAGTCATGAAGGCTCTGACGGCCAAGTATGACAAGTATGCCCTTTCAGTTTCAGCAACAACCAGAAACCCCAGACCTGGCGAGGTAAATGGAAGAGAGTACTTCTTTGTAAGTAATGAGGAGTTTGAGAAGCTCATTGAGGAAAATGGTCTTATTGAGCATGCAGGCTATGTTGATCATTACTACGGAACTCCCAGGAAATTTGTAGAGGACCAGCTTGATGCTGGCAAGGATGTTATCCTTGAGATAGAGATACAGGGAGCTCTTCAGATAAAAGAGCAGTATCCTGACGCAGTACTTCTTTTCATAATGCCGCCATCTGCCGTTGAACTAAAAAAGAGGCTTACAGGCAGAGGCACTGAGACTGAAGAAGTAATAGACCAGAGGCTGAAAAGAGCCAGGGAAGAGTCTGTAGGTATTGAAAACTACGACTACATTGTTGTCAATGATGATCTTGATGAGTGTGTAGAAGAGGTGCACGACATTATATCAGCTGCACACCAGGCACCTTCAAGAAATCTTGATTTTATAAACACTATAAGAAATGAGCTTAATGAGTTATAATCGCTTTTGAGCTTGTATTGCGATATATTCGCAGGAAAGGAATTAATAAATGATACATCCTTCTTATGTAGACCTTATGAACGTAGTAAACAAGGAAGTTGAAGAGGGCGAGCAGCCAGTTATCAACTCCAGATATTCAGTAGTTATGGCTACTGCCAAGAGAGCAAGACAGCTCATCGCAGGCGACGAGCCTATGGTAAGAGTTAAGGACAAGCAGAAGCCCCTTTCAATCGCTGTTGACGAGATGAATCAGGGTCAGCTCCGTATCCTTACAGATGAGGAAAAAGAAGCTCTTGCTGCACAGGCTTTAGCTGATAATGGTGAGAATCCAGAGGCTGAAACACAAGAGAACTAATATATGAAGATTTTATTTGTGTCACTTGGATGTGACAAAAACAGAGTTGATACCGAGGTAATGCTTGGGCTCCTTGCCCAGCACGGTCACAGCTTTACAGATGATGAGGAATTAGCAGAAGCAGCAGTTGTAAACACCTGCTGCTTTATTGGTGATGCGGCTCAGGAGAGTATTAACACCATTTTGGAGCTTGCTGAGAGGCGAGCATCAGGACAGCTCAAGGCTCTTATTATCACAGGATGCCTTGGCCAGCGCTATCAGGAACAGGTCGAAAAAGAAATTCCAGAGGTTGATCAGATCCTTGGAGTTACTTCCACAGACAAGATCGTGGAGGCAATCGAGGAGACTGCGGCAGGTAATAGCTCTTTTCATCATAAGAATTACTTCGATGATGTGGACAAAGATGTTCATGGTGGCCAAAAGAGGGTCATGACCACAGGAGGTCTTTTCAATTACTTAAAGATAGCGGAAGGGTGTGACAAGCACTGCACTTACTGCATCATTCCCAAGGTAAGAGGCAAGTACAGAAGTGTTCCTATGGAGGAGCTTCTAAAAGAAGCCAGGGCTCTTGCTGATAACGGAGTGTCAGAGCTTCTTGTGGTGGCCCAGGAGACTACACTTTACGGAACAGATCTTTATGGGAAAAAGTCTCTTCCAGATTTGCTTCATAAACTGTGCGAGATTGAAGGCTTTAAATGGATAAGAGTGCTGTACTGTTATCCGGAAGAAATAAATGATGAGCTAATTGAGTGCATGAAGTCAGAGTCCAAGATATGTAATTACCTGGATTTGCCTATACAGTCTGGATCTGATGATGTACTTAAGAGAATGGGAAGAAGGACTAACAACGCTGAGATACGTCAGCTTGTTAAGCACCTAAGGGAAGAGATTCCTGATATCTGCCTTAGGACTACGCTCATAAGCGGATTCCCGGGAGAAACAGCAGCAGACCACAAACAGACAATGGAGCTTGTAAGAGATCTTCGGTTTGACAGACTTGGGGTGTTTACTTATTCCCAGGAAGAGGATACACCGGCTGCTACAATGGAAGGTCAGGTTTCCGAAAGGACCAAGACAATGCGCCGGAACCAGCTGATGAAACTTCAGCAGGAAATAGCCTTTGATGCAGCAAAAGATATGATCGGAAAGACTGTGGATGCTGTGATAGAAGGCAGAGTCACAGACGCAGATGATGATGACGGCCTTACTTATGTAGCAAGGACATATAAGGATGCACCGGATATTGACGGGTATCTGTTTGTCACTAGAGTTAAGAGAGAGCTTATGACTGGTGATTACGTCAAGGTTCTTATAACAGGTTCAAATGAATATGATCTTATAGGGGAGGAAATATCATGAATTTACCTAACAAACTTACAGTACTAAGAGTTATTCTGATTCCTTTTTTTGTAGCATTTCTTCTTTTGAGTCCGGGCAATGAGGCATTTAAGTGGACAGCTCTGGTGATCTTTGTTGTTGCCAGCCTGACAGATATGCTTGATGGCAAGATAGCAAGAAAGTACAACCTCATCACTGACTTTGGTAAGTTTATGGATCCTCTTGCTGATAAACTTCTTGTCTGCAGTGCAATGATCTGCCTTATCGAGCTTCAAAGGATCCCATCATGGATCGTAGTGATCATCATTGCAAGAGAGTTTACCATCAGCGGCTTCAGACTTATTGCTGCTGACAATGGTAAGGTCATTGCAGCCAGCTACTGGGGCAAGTTTAAGACAACATTCCAGATGATCATGGTAATCCTTATGATTGCCAACCTTGGAGATATCCTTCCATGGATCGATATTGTCACACAGGTGATCATGTGGATAGCACTGGCGCTTACAATTATTTCTCTTATTGATTATCTCATTAAGAACAAGGATGTAATGGCCGGCGCATCAATGTAATTGGCGTTTTTGTTTTTATTTAGAAAGATTATGGTTTTATGAGTAGTAAAGAATTAGATTTAATTGATGCTGACGTTAAGGGCGAAAAAGAGTCTAAGGTAAGATATGAGGACTCCGGTCTTGATGAAAGGATCATCAGAGCTGTCACTGAAATGGGATTTGAAAACATGTCCCCAATTCAGGAGGCTGCCATCCCTGTAATGATGGAGGGAAAAGACATCATTGGTCAGGCCCAGACCGGAACGGGCAAAACAGCAGCCTTTGGAATCCCACTTCTTCAGAAGGTGGATCCAGACAACAAGCATCTCCAGGCAGTAGTTCTTTGTCCTACAAGAGAGCTTGCAATGCAGGCAGCTGACGATATCAGAGATTTTGCCAAGTATATGTCAGGGATCAAGGTCCTTGCTGTATATGGTGGCCAGGATATTTCAAGACAGATCAAGGCTCTTTCAAATGGAGTGCAGATAGTTGTAGGAACTCCGGGAAGAGTTATGGACCACATGCGTAGGCACACAATGAAGCTTAAAAGTGTGAAGGTTCTGGTCCTTGATGAAGCAGATGAGATGCTGGACATGGGCTTTAGGGAGGATATTGAGACTATCCTGCAGGGAATGCCAGAAGAGAGGCAGACAGCTCTTTTCTCCGCAACTATGCCAAAGCCCATCTTGGATATTACCAAGAAGTACCAAAATGATGCCGAGTTTATCAAGATGACACCAAGAGAGATCACTGTGGCTGCCATCGAACAGGCATATTACAGAGTTCCGCAGAAGATGAAGGAAGAGGTTCTTACCCGCCTTATGGATTATTACAATCCAGCAAGGAGCCTTATCTTTTGTAACACCAAGAGAATGGTGGACCAGCTTGCTGAGTCCTTAAAGGGAAAAGGGTATCTCTGTGATGGTCTTCACGGAGACCTGTCTCAGAATCAGCGAGACACTGTCATGAACCTCTTTAGAAGTGGCAGGATCAACATACTTATTGCTACTGACGTTGCTGCAAGAGGTATTGATGTAAGCGGCGTAGAGGCAGTATTTAACTACGATATACCAGAGGACATCGAGTACTACGTTCACAGGATTGGACGAACCGGACGTGCTGGTAAGAGCGGCAAATCCTTTACTCTTGTTGGTGGAAGAGAGATGTACAAGCTTCGGGAGATCGAGAAGATCTGCCACACCAAGATTGAGGAAAGACGCGTTCCAAATGCCAAGGAGATTACGAGAGTTAAGTCTTCCAAGGTATTTGCTGAAGTTGTTGATATTATCGAAAATGGTGACATTTCTTCAGTTCTTGAGTACATAAACCAGAAGGTTGAAGAGGGTGAGTATACTGCAGAGCAGCTTGCTGCCGGATTCATGAAACTCAAGATGGGATCTGATATAGAGGATCTGGTTCTTTTCGAAAAGAAAGAATCAAAGCGTGACAGATACAGAAGAACTGGAGAGAGGCTTGAGCGCAGAAGACGCGATGAGGGCAGAAGTCGTGATGACGACAGAAAGCCTCGAAGAAAACGCGAGGATGACAGAAAGTCCAGTGGAAGAGCAGATGGTAAGAAGTCTGATGGCAGAAGATCAGAAAGAAAAAAGCCTGATGCAGTAAGATCTGATAATAGAAGAGCTGATAGAAGAATAGCAGATTCCAGAAAGGCTGATGTAAAGAAGACAGATAACAGGAAATCTGATATCGGTGATCTTGATGAGCTCAAGGCTCTTTACAAGAAGTCAGCAGACAAGGTTCCTTCTAAAAAAGCAGAGAGGCCTTATAAAAAGAAGTCTTCAGATTCCTTTGAGAATGTTGGACGTATCAACATAAAGGGCGAAGGCTCTACAAAAGCATGGTATGTTGGTCAGGATAAAGACATCGATACCATGAATCTTACTAAAAAAGAGAAAAAGAATGTCAAAGCTCAGAACAAGAAAAGAAGCCTTGATTATCTCCAGGATATGAGCGATCTTGTGATGGAGAGCTTTGGCAAGCGCAAAAACAGGGAGAAAAAATGATGGGGGACGAAAAACCTGTAAGAAGACATATTAGAGATTTTCATCGCTTAAGAGCCAAGATCTTTAACATGGTCAGCGTGGGCGTAATTGACGAGCCCATTAACAGGTTTTATGACATCATCAGCATCATAGCATTGGTGCTCAATCTTTTTGCGGCTTTTGCAATAACATTTGATTACATGGAGGAGCACTACAAAGGGCTCCTCCTTACTATTGAAGCAATTACCACATTTTTCTTCGCAGTGGACTATGCATTGCGTCTTTTTTCATCCAATGAACTTTATCCAAAGCTTCCTGAGGGGCAGGCAGCTGCAAAATATATCTTTTCCTTTACGGGAATCATTGATCTTTTGTCCTTCCTTCCCTATTATCTGCCATTCTTTTTCCCTGCAGGAGGAGCGGTGTTCAGGCTCTTCAGGGTTGCGAGGATCTTAAGGCTCTTTAGGATCAATTCCTATTATGATCAGCTCAATGTCATAACTGAGGTCATTACTTCCAAGAAACAGCAGCTGATGGCTTCTGTATTTATCATTTTGATTCTGATGATGGCCAGCAGTCTGTGTATGTACAGTGTTGAGCACGAAGCCCAGCCTGAAGTTTTCCAGAATGCCTTCTCAGGTATCTGGTGGTCTGTATCTACTCTTTTGACCGTTGGGTATGGTGACATCTACCCTATAACAATAACGGGTAAAATACTTGGAATTATCATAAGCTTTCTAGGAGTAGGAATGGTAGCTATTCCAACTGGTATCATCAGTGCCGGATTTGTTGAACAGTATCAGCGTCTTAAGACCATCGGAAGCTACGCTGAAGAGGAAAACATCCATTTTATAAGGGTTAAACTCTCTGAAAAAGACAGCTGGTGTGGTCACAAAATTTCTGATCTTGGAATTCCTAAGGATGTTATTATTGTTGCTGTGCAGAGAAATAAAGAGACCATCATTCCAAGAGGTGATGCGGTTCTTCAAAAGGGTGACATTCTTGTGATGTGCGCTGAAAAGGTCAAGGATGTTCAGCCAATAGAGATAAAAGAGATCACAATTGGAGAGGGACATTCCTGGAATGGAGTAGCCATTAAGCACCTTGATATATCAAGGCAGAGCTTTATCTTTATGATACGCAGAAGAGGAAAGGCTATCATTCCAAGAGGAAATCTTATCATTCAAGCTGGAGATGTGGTGCTGCTCTATGAGAAACACCTTAAGAATGAAAATATCTAAATACTTATTAAGTATAAAAGAGATTGATGACAACTGATTTCATCAATCTCTTTTTATTTTACCAAGTGGAATTGTTTATTTCCTTTTGCTTTCGTATGTTTTAATTTTTTCATTTAACTCTGCAATTATTGCGTCTTTATCTGCAATGATGGCTTTGTCATTAGCGATGGTTTCATTAAGGCTATCGATAAGCTCTTTTTGATATTTTTCATGAGCAATGGCATCTTCTCTGGCACGACATTGCTCAAGAATGCTGATGTCTGCATTAGACATATATATAGATTCAGCAGCGGAATTCATTGATGGATTATCTTTTGTTATCATCTTGATTTCCTCCCATGTAGTTGCTTTAAAAAGCTTTGCCCAAGTATCAACATGATTGGTTTTATCTTCTGTAGTAGCCATGCTTGTATGATTCAATTCTATCACGTAGAGGTTGAAATTGTTAGTATACAAATAGGAATCTTTGGCATTTCTTACTTGATATTTAGCAAAGAACTCAGGATGATCCTCAAATAAAGTAAAATCTATAAAACCAATATGATAGACAGGCTTTATCAAGTTGTAATCCTGTCCCCGAGTTGCATTATCAAAACGCCTGCACAGGTACGATAATGATCGCATTGGCCAGTTGTTATAGTTTTCAACCTGCATTTCAATGTTGATGTAGGTGTCGTCGTTGAGCAGTACAAGGATATCAAGCTGATATTCTTTATCACTGATTGTTTTGCCTACTTCAATTGGATTTTCTATTTTGACGTCTTTGATCTCGCTGAGCGAAATGTCAAGAATTGAACTGATCAGTTTGATTAGAGTTTTTTTATCACGTTGGAGTACCATACGGAACATATAGTCGTTGGTCATGTTGTAATGCAACGCTCCTGTTGCATTCAGGTAATGATATTTTTTTGGCAAATTTGGTTTCCTCATTTCTATTGGTTTTGTTACTATCATGGAATTTTTGGCAGATGTGCCTGATAGTCTATTAGAATATAACTATGAACGTGCTTCAGATAAGCACAAATATAAGAGTAATATATAATTCTTAAGATTTACCATCGAAATTTCTTAAGATTTTATGTAGATAAAAAAGATCAAGTTCATATGTGATATGATGTTATGGTAGATTTTTTGAAAGGATTTTTGTACATATAAAGTTATGTGTGTGTTTTTACAGAGTAAACAATTAAAGAAGCAAATACTTGATAATACAGATCTTTTTGTCCTTGATATGGATGGAACTTTTTATCTTGGGGATCAGATATTAGACGGGGCCTTGGATTTCTTAGAGGCGGTTAAAAGAGCTGGCAAGAGGTATATCTTTTTTACCAATAATTCATCCGTATCATCTGAGAATTATATAGAAAAGCTAAGGAAAATGAACTGTCACATAACCAGGGATATGATCATGACCAGCGGGGATGTTATGATCAGATACCTAAAGTCACAGTATCCGGAAAAGAGTGTGTATCTTTTGGGAACTCCTGAGCTTAGAAAGAGCTTTGATGAAGCAGGGATAACTCTTTTTGAATCAGAAAGAGATGTTCAGGCAGCCAGGAGTAACGCGAGCTGCGAATCTGTTCCTGACCTGGTGGTTGTTGGCTTTGATAAGTCTCTTGACTATACAACTCTTTCAAATGCCTGTGTCTATATCATGAAGGGGGCACAGTTCCTTGCAACACATCTTGATATCAACTGCCCGGTTCCCGGAGGTTTTATCCCGGACTGCGGCGCAATGTGCGCAGCAATTGAACTGTCTACCAAGGTAAAGCCCAAGTATGTTGGTAAGCCTTTTAAAGAGACTGTGGATATGGTGGTTGATGCTACAGGAGTGGACAAGGACAAGATTGCATTCGTTGGGGACCGCATTTATACTGATGTAGCTACAGGTGTTAACAATGGAGCAATGGGAGTACTGGTTCTTACAGGAGAGACGCTTCTTTCAGAGGTGCCGGATTCTGATGTTCAGCCTGATGTGATATTTGACTCAATAAAAGAGATGGGAGAAATGCTCTGAAAATTACGGGAGGATTTAGATAATGGGGAAACTTGAAGAAGCTCGGAGTATCTTTGCTGCAGATAAGTATGCCACTGAGGCTAGCGGTATCGTGATCGAAGAGGTAAGGGATGGATACGCAAAGTGTAGCATGAAGCTTACTGACATCCATAGAAATGCCTTTGGGGGCGTAATGGGTGGAGCTATATATACTCTGGCGGACTTTACTTTTGCTGTGGCATCCAACTTTGAAAAAGAAAAGCTGACAGCAAGTCTTGTAGGCCAGGCTACATTTCTTTCCATGTCCAGAGGATCTGTTTTGTATGGGGAGTCTGAGCTTATCAAGGATGGCAGGCAAAACTGCTTTTACCAGATAAAAGTCTATGATGACCTGGGAGTAGATATTGCTACTGTATCTTTTACAGGGGTTCATATCGACAAGTTTAAAAGATAAAACATATGTTGGGGATTTTTTAGTGAAAAAGAAAAGTACATTTTTTAAAATTCTTGGAAGCATGTTCCTGCTTCTTTTTTCCATGTACATATTTCCAGTAAAGGCTTCAGCTGATATTGGTGCGAAGCCTTCGATTTACATAGAACTTGTCAATGCTCCGGAGAATTGTTATGTGGCACTGCTTGATGACTGGAATAATAAAGATGCGCCATATAATACAGAATTAAGGGATTTTGATCCTGAAAATGAAACTATAGATGAGTATCTTGAAAACTTCTCTTATGAGAGATGGACCTACTTTACATCTTTCTGGGAGAATAATTACTATAAGCCCAATGAAAAAAACGCAGTTACTTTTGATTATGACGTTCCGGATCCCTTCAGGATACTTGTTATAGATGAGGCTGGACCCGTAAAGGTAAGCGAAGTCTTTGACAAAAGGGAGTTTAATGCCTCTATTACATATGACTATGCTGCAAATACCATAACTGAGCACTATGTGGGAAAGTTACTGTCTAGAATAATTCAGGTGCTAGGTTATTATCTTTTGACGTTGGTATTTGAATGGATAGTTTTCCTGTTCTTTAAGCTTCCAAGGAACAAAAGAAATATCATCAGCTTTCTTGTTGTCAATGCAATCACCAATATTCCATACAACATATTTAAGGTGTACTTCTTAAGCCGCGCTGGCTGGCCGGGACTTTTTGTGGCAGGATTTCTGGAAATCATAATAATGATCTTCGAGGCCATTGTCTACAGCTTTGCCCTGGTTACAGACAAAGGAAAGCCTGGGCCTAAGTGTTTTGGTTATGGTATTGTTGCCAACGTTTTCAGTGTTTTCATGGGAATGATACTGACAATTCCATTTTTTATGATCGTTGATTTTTTACACGAAACTCTTTTACACTAAACTGTCCATGCTAAACCATGAGTTCAGTGTACGTTCACGGGTTAAAACTCTATAATTTTATCAAAGACAGATACTTTCTGTATTACTAATATGAATGTTTTGGAGGACATAAATGGAAACAGAATTAAGCGTTGTATATAAGATTGCAGAGAGAGCATCAGAGATAGCCATAACACGTTTTAGAATGCCTAGAAATATTTATACCTGGCTATATGGATTTGCACATCTTTCCCGTTATTCAACCGGAAGGATAAATATAGAGTTTCCGGAAGATGCAAAGGAAGTAGAAAAACAGTTAAGAAAGCTTTGTGCATTCTTTTTAGCATGCAAAAAACCACCCTTTGGTATCAAGATGGATATTGAAAAGGTTATAAGAGAAAAGAGATATGACCTTCTTCCCAAAATAACAGGAGAGCCGGAATCTGATTTTTATATTAGAAACCAAAAGACCATGCTCCAAACGGATTTGAATGATAATGGGAATGGCTGGAACGCCTTTTTGGATGTTACTGAGCTGGTACAGTTTCTTTGTGAAAGAGCTAATGAGAATGGCGATTATTTCTTCAACCAGTTCACACATTGTGTGAATACTATAGATGAAACGGATCATAAGATTGAAGATCAGATTCATAGGCCCTGGGAGAACGATGAATTTACCAGAATTCTAAAAAATGAGGATTTTGATCCTCCACAGCCTGGAACAGATGAGTTTAAGGTTGTGACTGCGAATAGGATCATACCATTTTATTCAAGAACAATAGAGGTGGGGGTTTCTGAGGATGAAAATGAGAGTAATTCTTCCACATATTATGACGCCCTTTTTGCTCATGAATTTATGTCGGACAGGCTAAAGCGTGTTGCAAGCCTTGTGGGGTACTCTGATACTGAAGCAGCTCAGAAGAAAAGATATGATACTACCCTTAAGATATATAAGAATATGCTGTCATCAAGGTGTGTAAATGATGAAGAAAAGTATGCTATTCGCTTTGAAATGGACAGTTTTATAAAGGATGAGCATCTTGTAAATAATACTGTCAAGCAGATGAATGATGAATTTTCGCTGGATGATCTAAAACAAGGTATTATTGATGAAATGCGGCTTAACTTCGATGTAAAGCTTGAGAAGTTAAGGCATGATATGAGAGATGAGTTTTACAGAGAATATTTAGATGACCTACCTAAAACGATAAGGGAAGAGGTAAAGAAGCTTTTACCGGATCTTTTTAAAGAACCGGAAAAACCTAAGGAAAAACCATATAAAGTATACAGATCTGAGTCATATTCCTATGGCTATGGACAGCTCATTGGCTCTTATGACACATATGAAGAGGCAAAGAAAGACGCAGATGCTTTTAATGATAATATGGAAGAGATGCGAGGCTCATACACTTTTGATATGAGAGATTATGCGACGGCTTATGTTGTGGGCCCCGATGATAAAAAATAAAATAAGACAAAAGAATAAGATTGATAGACATATGCAAACAAATGTTCTACAATATAAAAAACGATCTTTTCATTGGGGGATAGTAATTTGATAGCCTATGTAAATGGAATTATTGAGTATATTGAAGAAGGTCTGTGCGTGGTTGATGTTGGAGGAATAGGCATGAATGTTTTTGTTTCCGGATCAACCATGGACAGGATGCCTGGTATAGGTGAAGCGGTCAAGCTCTATACATATACCAGTGTCAAGGAGGATTCCTTCACACTCTATGGATTTCTTTCAAGGGATGAGCTTTCTCTTTTCAAGATGCTCATTACTGTAAATGGAATTGGTCCCAAAGGGGGCCTCTCAATCCTGTCTGTTATGACTCCGGATGACCTTAGATTTGCCATCATGGCTGGTGATTCCAAGTCTATTTCTGCGGCTCCCGGGATTGGTAAAAAGACCGCTGAGAGGATCACCCTTGAGCTTCGAGACAAGATAAAGGTATCTGAAGATGATATGCTTGGAAACAGCGCTAGGGTAACTATGGATGATCTTACTGGCGATGCTTCTTCAGCCAGAGATGAGGCTGTGGCTGCTCTTGTTGCACTTGGCTACAATTCAACAGATGCCATGAAGGCTGTCAGGAAGGTTCTTAAGGCAGATGAAGGTGCAGCATCTGATACAGAAGTACTTCTTAAACTTGCGCTTAAGGAGATGTACTAATGGAAAAGAGGACAATTAAGACTACTGTAAGGGGATTGGACGCGGAGTACGGCGCAGAAGACGTCAAGATTGAAGGGTCACTTCGCCCCAAGACCCTCAATAATTATATAGGCCAGAAAAAGATCAAGGAGAGTCTTGAGATTTATATAGAGGCTGCCAAGAAGAGGGGAGAGAGCCTTGATCACCTTCTTTTTTACGGGCCTCCCGGACTTGGTAAGACAACTCTTGCTTCGATCATAGCTTCCGAGATGGGAGTCAACATCAAGATCACCTCGGGGCCAGCTATTGAGAAACCTGGTGATATGGCTGCAATCCTTAACAATCTCAAGGAGGGTGATGTACTGTTTGTTGACGAGATCCACAGACTAAACCGCCAGGTTGAAGAGGTTTTATATCCAGCAATGGAGGACTTTGCCATTGATATCATGATAGGTAAGGGCCCTACAGCAAGGTCTATAAGGCTTGATCTTCCTAGATTTACCCTTATTGGCGCTACCACAAGGGCAGGAATGTTATCCGCACCTCTTCGTGACAGATTTGGAATGATCCATAGAATGGAGTTTTATGAGATTGACGAGCTGTGCAGCATCATAATGCAGTCGGCTAAGGTGTTGAATGTAGAAGTTGATAAAAAAGGCGCTATAGAAATGGCAAGAAGGAGCCGTGGAACACCTCGTCTTGCCAACAGGATACTGAAGAGGGTAAGGGACTTTGCTCAGGTGCGATTTGATGGCAGGATCACTGAAGATGTGGCTGTAACGGCCCTTGACCTTATGGATGTTGACAAAATGGGCCTTGATCACACAGACAGAAACCTTCTTATGACCATGATAGGCAAGTTTTCCGGAGGACCTGTGGGACTTGATACACTGGCTGCTGCCATAGGAGAAGATGCAGGTACCATAGAGGATGTTTATGAGCCTTATCTTATCAAGAACGGATTCATAAACAGAACCCCAAGAGGCCGCGTAGTTACTGATGCTGCATATCACCATTTAGGGCTTGAAATGCCCACTGATAGCGGTATATAATCTTTTTATATAACGATTGAGTGGGGAGACTATCATGGCATCCAAGACAGATACCGAGGTTATAATTGGCGGCAAGGTGTTTACCTTGAGCGGATATGAAAGTGAAGAGTACCTTCAGAAGGTTGCTTCATATATCAACAATAAGATTTCTGAGTACAACAAGATCGATGGCTTCAAGAGACAGCCCATTGATACGCAGAATGTTCTGCTGCAGCTCAATATTGCTGATGATTACTTCAAGAGTAAGAAACAGATTGAGATGATGGAGGAGCAGCTCTCTGAGAAGGAGAAGGAACTCTATGATCTTAAGCATGAGCTGATAGCTACTCAGATCAAGCTTGAAAACACAGAGAAAAACAGCAAGGGCCTTCAGACTAAGCTCGATGAGTCATCCAAGAAGATAATTCAGCTTGAGACCCAGGTCAAGAACAAGAAGTGATAATTTAGGGCTGTCTTTTGACAGCCTTTTTATTTGTTAAGAGTCCTTTTGGGGACTTATTGGGAATGATATGAAGAAAGTAGAACTTTTGTCACCTGCTGGTGGCTATGAAACAATGGTTGGTGCTTTTAATGCTGGCGCTGACGCAGTTTATCTTGGGGGATCTAAGTTTGGTGCAAGGGCCTATGCTGATAACTTCGACAGGGATCAGGTCCTTGATGCTATCGTCTACGCTCATCTCCATGGTAAAAAGATATATATGACTGTCAACACCCTGGTTAAGGAGGGTGAGTTTTCTGAAGTTTACGACTTTATGGTTCCCTATGCAGAAAAGAATCTGGATGGCGTTATAGTTCAGGACCTGGGAGTAGCAAGGCTCTTAAGGCAGGAATTTCCTGGAATTGAGCTTCATGCCAGTACCCAGCAGACCATAACTGGAGTTCATGGCGCAAGGCTCCTTAAACAAAGAGGCTACACAAGAGTTGTTCCCGCAAGAGAGCTTAGCCTGTCTGAGATGAAGGCCATAAGGGATGAGGCTGATATTGAAGTTGAGGCATTTATCCATGGAGCGATGTGTTATTGCTACTCTGGAGCATGCCTGTTTAGCAGCGTAGTAGGCGGAAGAAGTGGAAACAGAGGAAGATGCGCCCAGCCCTGCAGGCTCCCTTACAGTGTAAATGGAAATAATGGTGAGCAGTATCCTTTAAGCCTTAAGGATATGAGCACCATATCAATTATCCCAGAGCTTATAAATGCAGGCATTGACTCCTTCAAGATAGAGGGAAGGATGAAAAAACCTGAGTACAGCGCAGGTGTTACAGCTCTTTACAGAAAATATATCGATAAATACTATGATGATCCAAAGGGAGATCATATTGTTTCAAAAGAAGATCTGGAAACGCTAAAGAATCTGTACCAGAGGACTGGAATAAGCGAAGGCTATTATCACAGGCATAATGACAAGTCCATGGTTACTGTGGTATCTCCGGCATATAACGCAACATCTGAGGATATCCTGTCAAAAGTCCATGACAAGTACCTTACATCTACTCTTAAGTACAGCTGTGATCTGTACTGCGAGCTGATCGCAGGACAGAAAGCCCGCCTTACAATGTCCTTGCAAAGGGGAGATGATTTCTTTTATCAGGAAGCTTATGGAGCGGAGGTTCAGTGCGCAAGTAAGCGCCCCATGGATGAGGAGTCCATCAGAAAACAGCTTGGTAAGCTTGGCGGAACTGGTTATGAAGCTAAAAACATCGATATCACTATAGATGACGGTGGTTCTGGCAGTGGCATATTTATTGCGGTCAGTGCACTGAATGAGCTTAGAAGAGACCTGGTTTCAAAGATGGATGAGGCACTTATCCCTGAAAACAACTTTGAAACGCCTAAAGCTCCTTCGCTTCCAGGCTATGAGAGGTACGAGCAAATTTGCAGTTGTGAAAATAAGGGAAGATTACAGGTTCTGATATCAACCAGGGATCAGCTTGAGACAGTTCTTGACTACGACCTTTCTTCTGGCATCATTAGCAGGGTTTATGTAGATAGTAATCTCTTTTTGGCAATTGATGATACAGAAAAAGACAAGATCAAAGCTCTAAAAAACAGCGACCCAGGTCTTAAGTTTTATGCAGTTCTTCCATACATAACAAGGACGGAAGCCTGGGATGGAAGCCTTGAAGTTAGGAAAGTGGCGGATGAGCTTAATAAGTGCATGTTTGATGGCATTCTTGTTCGCAACCTTGAGCAGCTTGGCATTTTAAAGGAAAGTGGCTTTAAGGGCAATATTTCTTTTGACTATGGAGTTTACAACTGGAACAGGGAAGCAGTGCTTGAACTTCTTGATATTGCCATGGCAGGAGATGAGGACATTTTTGTTGATGAGATTTCGGTGCCTTATGAGCTTGATCTTAAAGAGGCTACCAGACTTGCCTACGCAATAAAAGAAAAAGTATCTGTTCCTGTAGCCTACAATATCTACGGCCACATACCCATGATGATAAGTGCAGGCTGCATTAAAAAGACTACGGATTCCTGCAGCGGCAGGATACATGAGCTTTACAGCGAGAACGTAAATATCGTGGACAGAATGAAGAACAAGATGACAGTTACCTGCAATTGCAGACACTGTTACAATGTGATCTGGAATGCATTTCCAACATCACTTCATGGAAGTCTTGATAAGATCATTGGAAGAGAACTTTTTGATGATCTTCGTATTGATCTGACAATTGAAGACGGCAAAAGAAGCCGCAAGATCCTTGACTATTATACAGGCAGGATAAGTGGTGGCAGCTGCACTGATATTTTTGAGAGCGGCAGCTTCACCACAGGACATTTTAAACGCGGAGTTGAGTGATACATAAATGGAATTATATGTTACTGAGATATCTAAATATGTGATAGATACCTTCATGCTGATCTATTGTCTTGAAGCCTTTATGACATTTCGCTTCAAGACAGAGAAAAAGAGGAAGGGTATTTATATCAGGCAGATCATTTGCATGTTTGTTGTGCAGATCTCGTGCTTTATCCAGATAATAGCCCGGACAGGGAAGCCTGTTTATCTGTTTTTCTTTGCATTTCAGATAGTGATCTTTGCCTCGGTGCTTATGCTTTTTTACGTCATCTATCCGGAAGGTAACAGGCTCATCATCAACAATGCATGCCTTCTTTTGATGATCGGACTTATCATTATCACAAGGATTTCCTATGACAAGGCAGTTAAGCAGTTCTTTATCATAACTGCATCCTTTATAATAGGCTTCTTTATTCCTGAGATCATTTTCAGATTTGACTTTCTTAAGAAATTTACCTGGCTTTATGCGGCTCTGGGAGTTGTGGCTATTGGGGCTGTTTTGGTATATGGCGCTGCCACCAATGGATCCAAGATAACTTTCACCCTGGCTGGTATTACTTTCCAGCCCTCAGAGGCGGTTAAGGTTTTGTTCCTGTTCTTTATGGCGGGGGCACTTGTTGAAGCAAAAGAGATATGGCAGCTGTTTTTAGCATCTCTTGTAGCTGCAGCTCACGTGATGATACTGGTTTTATCAAGAGATCTTGGAAGTGCACTTATTTTCTTTGTGATCTATCTTGCTCTTATTTATATTTCCACAGATAATGTCGGCTATCTGGTTCTTGGACTTATCATGGGAGGCTTTGCAAGTATAATTGCCTACAAGCTCTTTTCCCATATACGAGTCAGAGTTCACGCATGGCTTGATCCCTTTGGAGATATAGCTTCCTCAGGTTACCAGCTGTCTCAGTCGCTGTTTGGAATATCAAGCGGAGGCTGGTTTGGACTGGGACTGTATGGCGGTTCTCCAACATCTATCCCATACGTTGAGCAGGACTTCATATTTTCTGCGATCGCAGAGGAACTGGGAGTTATCTTTGCGGTTACTATGGCCCTTATAATCGTGAGCTCATTTTTTATGATCATGTATGAGGGATACTTTATCAGAGACAGATACTACAGGCTTGTTGTTTGCGGTATTGGAGTGGCTTATATTTTCCAGAGCTTTCTTACCATTGGAGGCGGCTCTAAGTTCATTCCTCTTACTGGTGTCACGCTCCCCCTTGTCAGCTACGGTGGTACTTCAGTTCTTGTGACAATTGTGATGATCATGATAGTTGAAGGAGTTTGCCTTATCAGAACTGATGAAAGGTTCGAGGCAATGCAGAGAAGAAAAGCCCAAAAGGAGAAGGAAAAAGCCGAAAGCAGAAGCTTAAGATATAGAAACGATGGCTACGAGAGAAATTATGGCACAAGAGAAGACTAAAAAGAAAAAGAAGATCAGATCATATCCCATACTGGTCCTTAGTGTTTTTTATGCAGGTATATTCGCTGTGATGCTTATCTATATAAGTGCCTACTCCTATAACAACAGGCAGGTCCTTATGGATAACAGCTACAATACCAGACAGCAGATATTATTAAACCAGAACTCAAGAGGCCGTATCCTGTCCAGGGATGGTGATGTCCTGGCCTATTCTGAAGCAGGAGCCGATGGCAAGGAGAAAAGAGTATATCCCTACGGAAAAGAATTTGCTCATGCAGTTGGATATTCAACGAATGGTAAGGCTGGAATAGAAGCTCTTGCTAACTATTATCTAATTAATACAAGCATTGATCTTTCTGAAAAAGTTGCTCTTGATACCAAAGGCAGCAAATATCCAGGAGATATGTGTATAACCACACTTGATACCAAGCTGCAGGAGGTTGCTTACAACGCACTGTCAGCAAGAAATGGCGCTATCGTGGTATCAAATCCAAAAACTGGAGAGATTCTTGCAATGGTGTCAAAGCCTGACTTTGATCCCGGGACAATACAGGAAGAGTGGGATAGCCTTATCGCAGATAAATCTCCTGACGCAAAGCTTCTGAACAGGGTTACCCAGGGCCTTTATCCACCTGGCTCTACATTCAAGATAGTTACATCTCTTGCATATATCAAGGAACATCCACAGGATTACAACAACTATAGATTTACCTGCTCTGGCAGATTTAGCTATGATGGGGAGAGTATTTCCTGTTATCACGGTGAAAACCATGGAAGTGTGGACTTTATCAAATCCTTTGCGCAGTCATGTAACTCATCCTATGCAAACATAGGACTGTCTATATCACGAGATGTCTTTTCGGACACTCTTGAGCAGCTTATGTTCAATCAGGAATTGCCAATAGATCTTCTGTATTCAAAAAGCTCAGCATCCATTGATGATGCCACCAGTACAGGAGATGTTATGCAGCTGTCAATAGGACAGGGAGCAACAGCAGTTTCTCCCATGCACCTTAACATGATAACATGTGCCATAGCAGATGAAGGACAACTTATGAAGCCTTATATCATCAGTGGTATAAAGAGCGAAGATGGCAAAAATGTTAAGATCTATTCTCCTGAGAACTATAAACGACTGATGACTGCTTATGAAGCCGACGTTTTAAAGGCTATGATGAAGGAAGTTGTTGAGTCTGGAACTGCCAGCAAATTAAAAGGCCTTTCCTACACTGCGGCAGGAAAGACCGGTTCTGCAGAATTTACCAATTCTACATCTGATTCACATGCCTGGTTTACAGGTTTTGCTCCAGCTGATGATCCGGAGATCTGTGTTACCATCATCGTTGAAAATGCTGGCAGCGGCGGAAGCTTCGCTGTACCAATAGCAAAAAGAATCTTCGATGCATATTTCGGAGTAGAATAATATCAAAATACAGCTACGATAGAGAGTTGTTTGTTAGTGGACATATCAAGAAGTGAATTATCCTGCATTTTTACGAGAGGCCTTGAAAGGGCCTTTTCGTTTATAAGGATAACTTCTCCGATCTGACCGCTGTTTAGCTGAACATTAAATCCAAGCTGTGCATTGGCAATGTGAGAGAGGATTGACTTGATGGCTGCGTAGTCATACTTGACGAATCCTTCATTTTCATAGTTGGCAATTATCTGGAATGGATTGAGCTTCTGACGGTAACTTCTTGGAGATGTCATGGCTTCATAGGTGTCAACTATTGCGATGTACTTGGCAAATCTGTCTATCTCAGTATCAGAAAGAGCCTTGGGATAACCTGAGCCATCGCACCTCTCGTGATGCTGAAGTGTTGCATTCAGGATATGTTCGTTGTAATCACCATAACTCTTTAAAAAGTCATAGCCAATGGTGGTGTGTCTCATTACAAGTCTGTACTCTTCAGAAGTGAGTCTTTCTGGTTTCCAGAGAATCTGATAAGGAATTGACAGCTTACCAATGTCATACAAAAAAGCTGACTGGATAAAGAGAGTGATATCTTCATTGGATAGTCCAAGCCATGTTCCAAATACACCAGCTATCAGAGCTGAGTTAAGGCAGTGAGCATGAGTCATGTCATCCTCACCAGGAAGCATGTTGTAGAGGTAATCCAAAAGAAGTTCTCCGCTCTTGGCGCAGACAATGATGTTGCGATAAACATCCATGAGCTGTTCCATGTTGATAGGTACTCTGTTATTGACAGCGTTCATAACAACGTGCTTGAAAACTGGAAAATAGATCTTGTAGGTGCTCTCAAAATTCTTGAAACCTTCTGAAAGTCTGACCTTTTCAAAATGAGTTGTGGCAAAATCGATCTCTTCCTTGATCGGAACTACCAAGATGGACTGTCTTGCCAGCTTCTCTATGATGGTGTCGTTGATCCTGGTGTTGGCTGTTACAATGATCTCGTTTTTGTAGTTGAGAACATCCTCAGCTGTGATCATTCCAGGCTTGAGCTCCATACGGGCTACGGATTTCATGTGTGTTTACTTCCTCCCAGGGTATGGTGTGCAGTAGATTTAAAAATACATGCCAATATGATAATATTAGTATAACGTGTTACACCTCGACATTCAATTTGTTTTTATGCAGTTTTGTCGATATTTTGGGGGCTTTGGTATGAGAAAAAAAGGCTTTTGCCATTTTTATAAAGATCTTTTATTTGGTGATTCGGTTAAAAATCGTCAACTGGTCAAATGGCGCTTGAATCATGGAAGGGGACAGCTTTCGATTTTCTGTATCATGAAGGCACAAAGTTCTGAAGACCAGCTTGATATTATCCATTGTGCGTTTTTAAAACAACCATATTACATGAAAAATCCTGCATATATATACGGAATTGCAGGGAGCTATAATGAAGCCCTTGATATGGTGGTAGATATGACCACTAAGGCTAATGATGCCGGTTTCGAGGGACGGATAGTAGATTACCTGGATTCTGATCTATAGAATATTAACTGTTACTGGAGAATATTTATGCTTGCAGGAGTTTTGACTGTACTTAAAATAATAGGGATTACGCTTCTCATAATACTGGCAGTATTACTGATACTTATTCTACTTGTGTTATTTGTGCCTATTTTTTACAGGATCGATGCTCATGTACCTGAGACAGATCTTGATGAAGGTTTTGATGTTGAAAAAGTCAGCGCGGCAGTTAAGTTTTCCTGGCTGTTATTCGTGATAAGAGGTGGAATTTCTTTTCCCAGTCAGAAAGAGTTTACTGTAAGAGTATTTGGGCTAAAGGTGCTCCCCAAAAAGGAAAAGCCTGCAAAAGAAGATAAAACTGATTCAAATAAGGCTGATAATCCAGATGTCGAAAATAAAGAAACTGCAGAAAAAGCACAGGATGAAGTTTTGAAAAAGCCAGAAGAAGATACAACTGCGCAGGCAGATTCTAATGGTGCTGATAAAAGAGGATCAGAGACAGAAGAAGGAATCGAAGGAAACTGCAAAGAAGAAAAAGATTTTATCGATGTTTTGTGGGACATCATAGAAACGGTTTCAAATATTCTGAAAATACCACTAAATGTGTTTGAAAAAATCGCATATACAATATCTAGAGTTTGTGATAAGATAGATATGATCAAATCGACCCTGGAAAATGAGATTTTTCAGAGGGCGTTTGCGCTGGTTAAACGAAAGCTGATCCGGCTGATTAAGATGATCCTTCCGGATAAGTGCAGGATAGATGCCATGTTTGGTCTTGGAGATCCGGCGCTTACAGCAGAGGTTTATGGGGCTTACGCAGCTGTCAGTGCTTTCCTGCCTAAGAAACTCAGGATTCAGATAAGCCCTGACTTTGACAGGAAGATGGTTTATACAGATACACATATGAAGGGGCATATCACTTTATTTACAGCTCTTTATATAGCTGTTACCTGCTACTTCAACAAGGATGTCAAGAAGACCATCCGCAGGTTTAAAAAGATAATCAATTCTTGATTTTTCTATATATGGGAGGGAGTTATGGCAGAAAATAATTTTAACGGGGTTGTAGAATCACTTCTTAGCGGAATGAATTCAGTTATGTCCGCAAAAACTGTAGTTGGCGCGCCAACTAAGATAGGTGACACGATCATTCTTCCCCTTGTGGATGTTTCATTTGGGGTTGGGGCAGGATCAACTCTTGCCGATAAAAAGAATGGAGGGGCTGGTGGATTTGGAGCAAAAATGTCTCCAAGTGCAGTCCTTGTAATTAAAAACGGTTCAACTAAGCTTGTAAACATCAAAAATCAGGATGCAGTAACTAAGGTACTTGATTTGGTTCCCGACATCATGAATCGTTTCTCTAGTAAAAAAGAAGACATGATGGATGATGATGCAGCAGTTGATATTGCTTTTCCAGAAGGAAGTGAGGAAAAGTAAGATCTCGTCCAGAAGGCAGAGGGGACCCTTATGGAAGAAAAAAGAAATTTAGAAGAAATAATCTTAAATGGCACTGAGGATGATCTCAATGAACTTAGAATATGGCTGTTTAAGGAGAGCGTTCGCTTAGAAAATCAGGAGAGCGCTTTGTCAGAGCGGTATGCGCGCCTTGAGAGAGATGAAATAGCCTTCAAGGAGAAGTCGGACGCCTATGACAAAAAGATTGAGAATGCTGTCAAGAAACTCAACAATGACAAGGCACTCTTTGATCAGAGGCTTAAGATCCTCAACAACGGCTTTGAGCAGCTCAATGCTGACAAGAAGCAGCTTGAGACTGAATTTATCAGACTCGAAAGAGAAAAATCCTACCAGAGAGAGGATGAGTATGATGCTCTTGATATGCTCTTTAGAGGAGTAAACAGTGCGCTCACTCTTAAAAAGAGATACAAGGACCTCATGAAGATGTTCCATCCTGACAATGTCAGTGGAGATGCTTACATGGTGCAACTGATCAATCAGGAGTACAGCTCCCTGTGCAGGCAGTATGATGTCGGAATGAAGGCCTGAAGCTTTGACATGAAAAATAAACTATGCTATTATAGCCAAGTCGCCACTTAGTCTAAGTGGTGACTTGTGTGTGTTTATAGGGGAATACATGCATCTGGCGCTTCTGCCGGAATTTCACAAATAATTTTTAAAATAATAAGTTGACACAATCGAACATCTGTTTTATATTAATATTATCAACGAACGGATGTTCTAAAAAGGAGAAAATGTATGGAAAGAGAAGATAAACAGAAGGCATTAGAAGCAGCACTTGGTCAGATTGAGAAGCAGTTCGGTAAGGGTGCTGTTATGAAGCTTGGAGATTCATCTGATACTATGAACATCGAGACAATCCCAACTGGTTCCCTGAGCCTTGATATTGCTCTTGGACTTGGAGGTATCCCTAAGGGAAGGATCGTTGAAATCTATGGACCTGAGTCCAGTGGTAAGACAACAGTTACACTTCACATGATCGCAGAAGTTCAGAAGAGAGGCGGTATTGCAGGATTCATCGACGCAGAGCATGCTCTTGACCCTGTTTATGCCAAGAATATTGGCGTTGATATCGATAACCTCTATATATCACAGCCTGATTCAGGAGAGCAGGCTCTTGAGATCACAGAGACCATGGTTCGTTCCGGAGCCATTGATATTGTAGTTGTAGACTCTGTAGCAGCTCTTGTTCCCAAGGCAGAGATCGACGGAGATATGGGTGATTCCCATGTAGGTCTTCAGGCAAGACTTATGTCACAGGCTCTTCGTAAGCTTACAGCAGTTATCAGCAAGTCTAACTGTACTGTAGTGTTTATCAACCAGCTCCGTGAGAAGGTTGGTGTTATGTTCGGTAATCCTGAGACTACAACAGGTGGACGTGCTCTTAAGTTCTACTCATCTGTTCGTATGGATGTTCGTCGTATCGAGGCTATCAAGCAGAACGGTGAGAACATTGGTAACAGAACAAGAGTTAAGGTAGTTAAGAACAAGATTGCACCTCCTTTCAAGGAGGCTGAGTTTGATATCATGTTTGGTAAGGGTATCTCCATGACCGGAGACGTGCTTGACCTTGCTGCAAGTGTTGATATTGTCAACAAGAGTGGAGCATGGTATCAGTATGAAGGTGACAAGATTGGTCAGGGACGTGAGAATGCCAAGCTTTATCTTGAGAACAATCCTGAGGTCTTTGCTGAGATCAACAATAAGGTAAGAGCTCACTTTGGACTTCAGACTGATGGCGCTTTAGCTCCTGTATCAGAAGATCCCAAGGAAACAGCCAAGAAGTCTAAGACTTCTAAGGCAGAATAATTCAGTACTCGGCAACTTCCCCGGAGGGCTTTGCTTTCCGGGGAGTTTTATTAGAGGGGAAAGATGAGTATGCATTGTACTGATATAATTGAACTGGATAAGAAGAGATGTAAGGTATACCTGGACGGGGAGCTTGCTTTTGTGCTATATAAGGGCGAACTTAAGGAATATGGTATTAAGATTGGATTGGAGATTAGTGAGACTGCATATGAGGAAATTATTTGCGTAGTGCTTTCCAAAAGATGTAAGCTCAGAGCTATGAATCTGCTTCAAAAGAAAGACTATACTACAAAGCAGCTACGGGATAAGCTGGATGAAGGGTTATATCCCAAAGAACTGGTTGATGAAGCTATAGAGTATGTGAGGTCATATAAGTACCTGGATGATGAGAGATACGCCAGGGATTACATTTCATATCACATGACAACAAGATCTAAAAACCGGATCATGCAGGATCTGACAGGTAAGGGACTCAGTAAGGAGTTGCTATTGCCAATTATTGAAGAATTATATGCAGAGGAGAATGGTGATATAGAGTTTGACCAGATAAAGGTATTGCTTGAAAAGAAACACTATGATCCGGGGAGTATTGATTATAAAGAAAAACAGAAGATAATGGCTTTTCTTATGCGGAGGGGATTTCAGATATCCACTATCAGAAAGGCAATGAATTGGTGCGAAGATGATTGACCAATAAATGTGCCTGTTACGAGTGCAATTGCCATTGACACAATTTATTATAAAAGGTAAAATTTATATGTTGTAATCTTGTATATTAGTGCGCTTATTTCAAGCTAACTATACAAAATATTGTACAATGAAAATTGAATAAGGAGGTGCTCCTGTAATGACCACTGTTATTATTGCAGTAGTAGCAACTCTTGTCATCACAGCTCTCATTACCTGGATTTTAGCATCAAACTACCACAAGAAGGTGGCAGATGGTAAGATCGGTAGTGCTGAGGAGAGGGCAAGAAAGATTATTGACGAGGCACTCAAGACTGCAGAAGATACAAAGCGTGAGAAACTTTTGGAAGTTAAAGAAGAGTCACTAAAAACACGTAATGATCTTGAAAAAGAAGTCAAGGATCGCAGAAATGAGATGCAGCGTGCAGAGAGACGTATCCAGCAGAAAGAGGAGAACGTCGAGAAGAGATCCGAAGCGATCGAGAGAAGAGAGCAGAGTTTAAGTGCCCGCGAGGAAAACTTAAACAAGAAGACTGAAGAGGTTGCTAAGTTAAATGAACAGAGGCTACAGGAACTGGAAAAAATCTCTGGCTTAACCTCCGAGCAGGCTAAAGAGTATCTTTTAAAGATCGTAGAAGATGATGTGAAGCATGAGTCAGCTATCATGATCAAGAACATGGAAGCTGAAGCAAAGGAAGAAGCAGATAAGAGAGCCAAGGAAATTGTTGTAGGTGCCATTCAGCGCTGCGCAGCAGATCACGTTTCTGAGACTACAATATCTGTTGTTCAGCTCCCCAATGATGAGATGAAGGGTCGTATCATTGGTAGAGAAGGTCGAAACATTAGGACCCTTGAGACTATGACAGGTGTTGATCTTATCATTGATGATACACCTGAGGCTGTAGTTATTTCCGGATTCGATCCAATTCGTAGAGAGGTTGCCCGTATAGCACTTGAGAAGCTTATTGTTGACGGACGTATTCACCCAGCTAGAATTGAGGAGATGGTTGAAAAGGCTCAGAAAGAAGTAGCTGCCAAGATCAAGGAGGAAGGTGAGAACGCTGCTATTGAGGCAGGTGTTCATGGTCTTCATCCTGAAGTTATCAAGATCCTTGGTCGTATGATGTTTAGAACAAGTTATGGTCAGAATGTACTTAAGCATTCTGTAGAAGTTGCACAGCTGTGTGGACTTATGGCATCAGAGCTTGGACTTGATGTTAGAGTAGCTAAGAGAGCTGGTCTTTTACATGATATCGGTAAAGCTGTTGACCACGAGCTTGAGGGCTCACATATTCAGCTTGGTGTAGATATCTGTAGGAAGTACAAGGAATCACAGGTTGTTATCAACGCAGTTGAGGCTCATCACGGAGACGTAGAGCCACAGTCACTTATAGCAGTTCTTGTACAGGCTGCTGATACAATTTCATCAGCTAGACCTGGTGCTAGAAGAGAGACTCTTGAAACTTACACATCCAGATTAAAAGAACTCGAGGACATCACTAATAGCTTTAAGGGTGTTGATCACTCATTTGCTATTCAGGCTGGTAGAGAAGTCAGAGTAATGGTTGTTCCTGAGCAGGTTACAGATGAAGATATGGTAATTATGGCTCGCGATATTGCCAAGAAGATTGAGGACGAGATGGAATATCCCGGACAGATCAAGGTTAATATCATCAGAGAGAGCAGAGCAACAGATTACGCCAAGTAATTATCACTTTTTCAAAGCATTCAAAAAGGCTGGCCTAACGGCCAGCCTTTTTTGTAAGGATTTTAAGATGAGTACGTTACCAAAAGAATTTTTAGAGAGGATGGAAAACCTCTTTTCAGATAAAGAATATACAGAATTTATTGATGCCTTTGATACTGAGGATGAAAGGTTTCATGCTTTTCGCATAAATAAAAGCAAATGCTGCAGTAAAGAAGAACTTTTCGATGCATTAAACGGTAAAGAGGCAGCAAAAAACAATGTGTTTTCAAAGGTCCCCTGGGAGGAGACTGGCTTTTACTATGATGAGAATGTGGCGCCAGGAAAGCATCCCTATCATGAGGCGGGGCTTTACTATATTCAGGAGCCTAGTGCCATGGCCCCTGTACATTTCCTCGATCCAAGGCCAAAAGACCATGTTCTGGACCTGTGTGCTGCACCAGGGGGTAAGTCAACCCAGATAGCTGGCGCACTAAAAGGCCAGGGAATATTAGTTACAAACGAGATAAATAGAGACAGAGCAAAGATACTGTCCCTTAACATAGAGAGAATGGGCATAAGGAACGCCATGGTGGTTTCAGAAGATTCTTTTTGCCTGTCCGAGAAATTTGAAGGCTATTTCAATAAGATCCTTGTGGATGCCCCATGTTCAGGTGAAGGAATGTTCAGGAAGAATGAGATCGCTCTTTCAGAGTGGTCCTTAAACAATGTAAAACTATGTGCGCAGCGTCAAAAAGAAATCCTGGACAATGCAGCAAAAATGCTGCTTCCTGGAGGAAGGATCGTCTATTCTACCTGTACCTTTTCTCCTGAGGAAAATGAACAGAATATCTATGAATTCCTGTTAAAACATAAGGATTTCCATGTAAAAGAAGTAGAGCTTATTGGAGGCATGGAAAATGGAAGGACTTTGTGGGTCAACGCTGATGCGCCTGCTGATGAAAGAGCTCTTTTCGAAACAGGAAGATCTGTCCGCCTGTGGCCCCATAAGGTTCGTGGTGAAGGCCACTTCTTATGTGTTCTTGAAAGAGATGGAGAATACAGGAGCGATTCCGTAAAAAGCTATGTCCCAGGTGGACGATTTGTAAGAGCTAAGGCAGAACAGATAAAACCATTTATAGAATTTGCTGCTGAAACACTTAAGCTTTCAGATGGCAAGATAGATGTAAAGAACGGCGATACAGTTATTTCTCTTTCTGATGGAGATTCATTAGCTGGAGGATTTCTCTCTTTTGGCGATCAGCTATATCTTGCTCCTTCTGACATGCCATCACCAGTTGGGCTTAAGGTGTTAAGGCCGGGACTGCATCTTGGTGAAGTTAAGAAGGGAAGATTTGAACCATCCCATGCACTGGCACTGGCGCTAAATGATTCTTCCTGCAACCTGACTTTTGATATACTATCTGATAGCCAGGATATAAGGCAGTACTTAAATGGACAGACTTTAAGACTAAGGTCAGGTGATGATCTATATAAGAAAAAAGGCTGGTGCCTTGTAACATGTGATGGTTACAGCATCGGATGGGCAAAACTTGCTGGTGGAATGCTTAAAAATCACTATCCTAAGGGTCTTAGAATAAATTATTGAGGAATCTGATGAAAAAGCTACTTGTATATTTAAAGGAATATAAAAAAGAGACTATTCTTGGACCGCTCTTTAAGCTCCTTGAAGCATCATTTGAACTCTTTGTTCCCCTTGTCATTGCATCAATGATAGACAGGGGTATTGGCGGCGGAGACAGGCAGCATATCATTAATATGTGCCTTGTTCTCATACTACTTTGTTTTATTGGCTTTGGCTGCGCAGTGACAGCACAGTTTTTTGCTGCGAGAGCTGCAGCTGGCTTTGCCAAGAAGGTAAAAAGAGCTCTTTTTGACAATATACAAAAGCTTTCATATGCAGATATTGACCGTGTTGGAACATCGGCAATGATAACCAGGATGACCAGCGATATCAATCAGGTACAGCAGGGAGTAAACCTTACAATAAGGCTTCTTCTTCGCTCGCCTTTTGTGGTCTTTGGAGCTATGGTCATGGCTTTTACCATAAATTCAAGGCAGGCTCTTATTTTTCTTGTGACCATAATCCTTTTGTTTTTGGTTGTGGGACTTATCATGAGATGGAGCATTCCTCGCTATGGTCAGATCCAGACAGGGCTTGATGGGCTTTTGTCACTTACGAGAGAAAATCATACAGGCGTAAGAGTGATCAGAGCATTTTCTTTAGAGAATGATGAAAAAGAAAAGTTCAGTGTGAAAAATAATGCCCTAAAGCAGCTTCAGATATTTGTGGGAAGTATCACAGCTCTGATGAACCCGCTAACTTATGCAATCCTTAATCTGGCAGTCGCTTTCCTTATATACAGGGCAGCTTTTCTGGTTGACTTGGGAGACTTAACCCAGGGTCAGGTTGTAGCTCTTTATAATTATATGGCGCAGATATTGGTTGAGCTTATAAAGTTTGCCAATCTGATCCTTACTGTCACAAGGGCAATCGCCTCTGGAAACAGAGTAGAGGAGATGCTTGAACTTAAGTCTTCCATGAAGGATGGGACAGTTTTAGAGTTTTCTTCATCAGACTACCATATTGAATTTGATGATGTTTCCATGAGATATGAAAATGATGTGGAAGATTCTCTTGAAGACCTTAATATCAGGATAAAAAGAGGCGAGAGGATTGGCGTTATTGGCGGAACTGGCAGTGGCAAGACAACCCTTATAAATCTCATCCCAAGATTTTATGATGTAAGAAAAGGTGCTGTCTTAATTGATGGTAGAAATGTAAAAGAGTATAAATTGGATGCCCTGAGGGAGAGAATTGGTATTGTGCCTCAGAAGGCAGTTCTTTTTCAGGGAACCATAAGAGATAATCTGCGCTGGGGTAAGAATGATGCAACTGATGAAGAGATTAATGAGGCGCTTTCTATTGCTCAGGCGAAAGAAATTGTGGATGGTAAGGAAAAGGGCCTTGATGAAGAGGTTGCTCAGGGTGGTAAGAATTTTTCTGGAGGACAGAAACAGAGGCTCACTATTGCAAGGGCGCTGGTAAGGAAGCCTGAAATACTTATATTAGACGACAGCGCATCGGCATTGGATTTTCTTACGGATAAAAAGCTTCGTGAGGCCATTGCAGCCATGGACAATCCGCCAACAACTTTTATTGTATCCCAGAGAGCGTCATCAGTTCTTTCATGCGACCGCATAATTGTCCTGGATGATGGTAAGGTTGCTGGCATTGGCACTAGCGATGAGCTTTTGATCAAATGTGATACATACAGGGAAATCTATGATTCTCAGTATAAGAAGGAGGGCGCGGTATGAAGAAAAATACCTTAAAAAAGGTCTTCCGATATGTTTCGAAGTATCATTTCCTTATTGCAATATCCATGCTGCTGGCTGCTCTGACAGCTCTATTGTCACTGTACGTACCTATACTTGTTGGAAATGCCATTGACCTTCTTGTAGGTGAAGGGGCTGTGGATTTTAAACAGGTTACCAGGATACTTATCAAAGTAGCAGTCTGCGTTGTGTTTATTTCTTTTGCCCAGTGGTATATGAACAGGATCAACAACAGGATCACCTTTAATGTGGTCAGCGATGTCAGGAAAGATGCCTTTGAAAGGCTTCAGGTGCTGCCGCTTTCGTTCCTTGATAAAAAGCCAACCGGTGAGATCGTATCAAGGATAATATCTGATGTGGACCTTTTTGCTGACGGACTGCTTATGGGCTTTACACAACTGTTTACAGGAGTTGTGACAATAGCAGGAACATTGGCGTTCATGTTTTATTTGAACTGGACTATAGCTATTATTGTTGTAGTTTTGACTCCACTGTCTCTTTTCCTTGCAAAATTTATTGCAACTAAGAGCTTTTCGCTTTTTAAAGACCAGAGCGCTGCAAGGGCAGACCAGACATCCTTTGTTGATGAGATGGTGGGAAATCTGTCTGTTGTTAAGGCATTTGCTCATGAGGATGAAAATTTAGATGTCTTTGATAAGATCAATGACAGGCTTGAAGAAACAAGCGTAAAGGCGACATTTATTTCATCCCTTACTAATCCTGGAACGAGGTTTATAAACAATATCGTTTATGCTGCTGTAGCCCTCTTTGGGTCATTTGTGTGCCTTGGAGGCATGATGACAGTTGGAGGACTTACTATCTTCCTTAGCTATGCCAATCAGTACACCAAGCCATTCAATGAGATTTCAGGTGTCATAACAGAGCTTCAAAATGCCCTTGCATGTGCTGAAAGAGTATTTGAGCTTATCAGCGAAGAAAAAGAGGCTTCTGATGAGAGTGCAGATGATCTTTGTGATGCGCTTAATGGAAATGTAAAGATAAGTGATGTTTCTTTTTCCTATTACAAGAAAAATAGCCTTATTGAGGACCTTGATCTTAACATCAAAAAAGGTGAGAGAGTAGCCATTGTTGGACCTACTGGCTCTGGAAAGACTACGCTCATCAATCTTTTGATGCGTTTTTACGATGTGGATGGCGGCTCAATAAATATCGACGGACATGACATAAGGCTTCTTAAGAGAAGAGACCTTAGAATGAATTTTGGTATGGTCCTTCAGGAGACCTGGCTAAGGGCAGGAACCATCAGGGAGAATATTACTCTTGGAAGAGAGGGGTTTTCTGATGAAGAGATAATAGAGTCTGCCAAGGCATCCCATGCCCACAGTTTTATTAAAAGACTTCCGGATGGGTATGACACTGTCATATCTGAAAATGGAGGAAGCTTATCCCAGGGACAGAAACAGCTTCTTTGCATTACAAGGGTAATGTTAAATGTACCACCTATGCTGATACTTGATGAGGCTACATCCTCGATCGATACAAGAACTGAGATCCGCATCCAGAAGGCTTTCAATAAGATGATGCAGGGAAGGACCAGCTTTATTGTTGCGCACCGACTTTCAACTATCAGGGAAGCTGACATTATCCTTGTGATGAAGGATGGCCATATCATTGAACAGGGAAGCCATATGGAACTTCTTGACAAAAAGGGCTTTTATAGTGAACTATATAACTCTCAGTTTGCTTGAAAAATTTCTTGATACTCGACATAAGGAGTGGTACACTTCTTGTACGTTTGGAGGACAATAAATGAACAATATTGAAGATAACAGACCAATTTTTGTGACTGGTCATAAGAATCCGGATACAGACTCTATCTGTGCTGCGATAACTTATGCCAATCTCAAAAACAAGGCCTTTGGGGGCAATTATATAGCATGCAGGGCAGGTCATCTTAATGAGGAGACCCAGTTTGTTTTATCTCACTTTGGAGTGGATGTTCCTGCATATATCAAAGATGTCAGGACTCAGGTAAGGGATATGGAGATCAGAAGACTCGACGGCGTTTCCAGCGACCTATCCTTGAAAAATGCCTGGACCAAGATGAGAGATGCTGACGTTGTTACGCTTTGTGCAACTGAAGGAGATAAGCTTGCCGGTATCGTTACAACCAATGACATTGTTGAGACCTATATGGATGTGATCGATCCTCACATTCTGTCACAGGCAAGAACTTCTTATAGAAATATCGTTGAGACCCTTGATGGAGAGCTCATTGTTGGAAACATTGATGACAGCCTTGAAAACGGCAAAGTAGTAATAGCTGCTGCCAGTCCTGAGATGATGGAAAATGTCATTGAAAAGGGCGATGTTGTAATACTTGGTAACAGATATGAGACACAGCTGTGTGCTATTGAGCTTGAAGCTTCCTGCATCATTGTCTGTGAAGGAGCTGAGGTTACAAGGACTATCAAGAGTCAGGCAAATGAGCATGGAACCAAGATAATCACAACACCTCATGACACCTTCGTTGTTGCAAGACTTATAAATCAGAGTATGCCAATAGATTACATCATGAAAAAAGATAATCTGGCTACCTTCTATATGGACGACTTTATCGAGGATATCCAGGAAGTGATGGCTTCCATGAGACACAGGTATTTCCCGGTCCTTGATAAGAATGATAACTACATTGGAATGATCAGCCGAAGGAATTTCCTTGGCGCTCACAAAAAGCAGCTTATCCTTGTGGACCACAACGAAAAGAACCAGGCTGTCAACGGAGCGGATTCTGCTGAAATTCTGGAGATAATAGATCACCACAGACTTCGTACAATTGAGACATCAGGCCCTGTGTTCTTCAGAAATCAGCCTCTTGGATCAACCTGCACCATCATCTATCTGATGTACAAAGAGTATGGAGTAGAGATAGATCCTACAACTGCAGGACTTCTTCTTGCAGCCATCCTTTCAGATACGCTGATGTTCAGATCACCCACATGCACCCAGGTGGACAGAAATGCAGGAGAGGAGCTGTCTAAGATAGCTTCAATAGATTACGAGGAATTTGCAAAAGAAATGTTCCATGCAGGATCAAACTTAAGTGGTAAGAGTGCTACTGAGATCCTTCATCAGGACTTCAAGAAATTCACAGTAGATGATATGACAATTGGAATAGGACAGATCAATTCCATGAGTTCTGAAGAACTTATTGAGATAAAGAACAGGATCGAGCCAGAGCTTAAGAGTGTTACAGGTGATGACGGTCTTGATATGATATTCTTTATGCTCACCAATATCATCGACGAATCATCAGAGATCAT
This sequence comes from Butyrivibrio sp., assembly GCA_015056565.1. Lineage (GTDB taxonomy): Bacteria > Bacillota > Clostridia > Lachnospirales > Lachnospiraceae > Butyrivibrio. Next base: position 186,685 of record SVGB01000002.1, on the reverse strand, counting down.
TTTTTCTGGTAATAAGGCCCTTCACACTATTAACAGTGCATTTGGTCTTTCAGCTGAGGGGAACAGCGTGATACTTCCAGGTGTTGTCTCAAGAAAAAAACAGCTTCTGCCTGCAATTGTTGAGGCAATGCAGCAGTAAAAATATTATACTAAGTATTGGGGGATGCTAAGTATGGACGAACTGAGAAAGCTTTTACTTCATGAGGTGGTTTCAATCTACGGACCTTTGCAGGGCCAGAGCATTGGAGCCATCATTATTCCAGCTTTTATTGGAGATTTTAAAAAGGTACTTGATGGGGCTGATACTTCGGATGAGGTATTTGAAGAGTATATGACAGAGGACAAGAAGATCCATTTGATCCTGGAAGGCAGAAAGAGCCTTGGGGCAAAAGGGCCAAGACTTGAGATCACAGGAGCTGTTGTGAACGACAAGAGGCTGAGACTTACTGAGGAACATTGCTATGTCTGAGCAAAGACTGATTTTACTTCTTGAATAAGGGTAACTACTGTGCTAAACTAAAAAAGCTGTGGGTGACCACAGCTTACATATGTGCCGGCATGTCGGAATGGCAGACGATGCAGACTCAAAATCTGTTGTGGGTAACCACGTGTGGGTTCAAGTCCCACTGCCGGCACTAACTAAGTCCTCGAATTTACGAGGACTTTTTTATTTTGCATTTATGAAAAATCCTTTGCCATGTACCAGGCAAGCACGTGGTGTGACTGCAGGAAATCTCCTTTGAATATCTTTTCCCTAAGTTCAGCTTCAGTTAAGAGAATAACATTTAAGAACTCAGTGTCATCAAGATGCTGGCTGGATCTCTTTTCGCAGTCAGTTGCAAGATAAATATGCATATTGTTGCTTGCAAGGGTTGCATTAGCTGGCATGGTTATAAGGTGAGTGATGTTTTCTGATACGTAGCCGGTTTCTTCCATAAGCTCTCTTTTTGCAGCTAAAAGAGCGTCTTCCTCTGAGGCTATTGTGTTTTCTTTTGTTATATAAGGCACATCACTCTTTTCGATATATTCAATCCCGCCAGCAGGAAATTCAGTGGTGACTTTATCAACTCCGTGTCTGTACTGCTTGACGCATATGTACCTATCGTCTTTTGTCTTGGCGACTATGATCACAAAGCTGTGCTTGGAGTAGTTATAGACAGGACCTATCTTTGCATTGTTGGGCAGTTTGTATATATTTCTCCTGAAATCAATCCATGCATCCTGGACTAAATGTTCTTCTTTGATCAGTTCCCACTTAAGATTATATGACATATAATGGAGCGCTCCTTTAATTTGCTTTTTTAACAACAGAATTGTATAGGATATTTAGTAAAAAGAAAAGCCAAAACGTGTTATTATATATGTGTATGAATACAAAAAAGTATATGGCGGTGGCATAATATGAAACTTGTTTCTGTAGACAAGCTTGAACCAGGACTTGTTGTATCTGAAAACATCTATACTCTTGATGACAGGCTGGTTCTGCCCAAGGGTACTATTCTTGATGAGAAGGACATCGAAAGGATACGGTCCTATTCTCTATATAACATCTTCGTAGAAGAAGAGAAAAAACCTGTAGCTCCGAAGCAGGAAAAGGCTTCTTCTAATCTTTCTTACTCTGAGAAACTTAAAAACACAGAGGAATTTATCAGATTTAAACAGCATATCGAGGATAATGCTGAGAAGCTGGAGGAGTCCTTCAGGCTCCTTGCCAACGATTCCATACCTCTTGATGTAGATAAACTGACTGAGCCTGTATACCATCTGTTTGTAGAAGCAGGTGGTACAGCAGGAGTGTTTGACATGCTTCATAATCTTAGGGACAGCAGTGATGAAGTCTATATGCACAGCCTTAATGTTTCGCTTATTTCAAACACTCTGGCTACATGGATGAGACTTCCGGAAGAAAAGATCCAGTTGGCTACCGCAGCAGGTCTTCTTCATGACATCGGAAAAGTCCTTATGCCTCCTGAGCTTCTTGATAAAAACAAGCAGCTTACTGATTATGAGCAGAGGACTATGAATGAACATGTTATCAAGGGCTATGAACTTGTAAAAGACAAGGACATAAATACCCACATTAAGAATGCTATCATCATGCATCATGAGAGAAGGGATGGATCAGGATTCCCATTCCATCTTAAGAACGATCAGATAGATGAGATAGCTTCAATAGTTGCAGTGGCAGATGTGTATGATTCCCTCACTACCAGGAAAAAATACAGGGAACCTATCTGCCCGTTCTATGTTATCCAGCAGTTTGAGAACGAGGGTCTTGATAAGTATGACCCTAATACCATACTTACTTTCCTTAGCAATATTGTGAACACATTTATTGCAAACAGGGTAATGCTAAGCAATGGCCTTACTGGTGAGATAATCTTTGTTAATCCAGAGCATCTTGCAAAACCTGTCGTTAAGTGTGGCGACAAGTACATCGATCTTGTGAAGAATAAAGGACTTTCCATAGTTGCACTAGTGTAAGCAACTTGCACAAAAACAGGAAACGAAAATTGTAAAAAGCGTTTCTTGTTTTAAAAGGCCCTGTCTGCTAATATTTAATCATGGAAACCAGATTTGCGAAAAGTAGTTTCCTTGTTTTTTTAAGCCGGTTCACTGGCGGATTGGAGTATTATGGCTGACAGATCTAAGATTATTTTTGGTAATGAAATAAGTGACAAAGATTATAAAAAGGCACTTAAGTCGAAGAGGAAATTCGTAAGAAAATACGGAGATGACTCCGCAGTAGATTATAAGATCAAGGTTTCTGATAATTCAGTAATAGGACCAATACTTGGTGTGAAAACAATAGATGTAACAGCTAAGATCCCTGAAGATGTAGGAGAGATGGATCAGGATAAAGGCATAATTGTTGGCAACATCAGAATGGGATTTGGTCACTATCGCATTTCAATGGCAATTGCATCCTATGCCCATCATCTTGGATACACTCCTTACTGGATGGACCTTAACTCATACAAGGAGACAACCTGTACCAAGGTTATTGGCGCACAGAATGATCTTTATTCACTTGGTTCAAGGCTATCAAGATTTTATCTGTTTAATAAATTTGTTTGGGAGCCAACTAACTATGAGGGCTTCAGGGCTCTGACCTACAATTCATCAGATCAGAAGAACGCAGAGCTTATGGCACCTGTATACAAGAATGTGCCAAAAGATATCCCTGTTATTGCGACACATGTATGGCCTGCTCAGGCAGCTATCCATGCAGGAATGAAGTATGTAGTAAATGCTATTCCTGACAACTGGCCGATGGCTCTTCATCTTTCGGAAGGTTCAGTTCATACGATCCAGTGCAAGAATGCCTATATGGGATATCGCATTCTTAACGGAATGGCAAAAAAAGAAGTATTAAAGCCTATGCCTGCTGAGTCTTTGGTATATACAGGCCATTACATTGACTATGAGCTTGTGGCTAATATCGAAAAGGATTGTGGTGACAGGATCAGGCGCAAAAAGAATGGAAGACCTATGAGATTTCTTTTGACCATCGGCGGAGCCGGAGCTCAGAAGGAAATCTTTGCCGAGATAATAAAGCATCTGATGCCTTATATTAAAAAGGGAATTGCTGCATTATACGTAAATGTTGGTGATTACAGAAATGTATGGGATGAGCTAAAAAAAGAGATCCCTGAAATGAACAGGATCGCAATTGATCACATGGACAACTGGGAGGATACTCTCGAATTTGCAGAAACCGCCCTTAATGAAAATATTGATGTGACAGGAATACATGGTTTTTACCACAGTGATATTTTTAAGGCTGTTTATACAACTAATCTTCTCATGAGGAGCTGCGATGTGCTGGTTACCAAGCCAAGTGAACTGGCATTTTATCCTGTACCCAAGCTCTTTATAAAGAGAGTTGGAAAGCATGAGATGTGGGGTGCCATCCATTCAGCTGAGATTGGAGACGGAACTTTGGAGTGCAGGGACATTCCTCATACGATCCAGATGCTTGATCAGTTCCTTGAGACGGATCTTTTGTGTGAAATGTGTGAGAGCATTGTAGAGAATAAAAAAGCGGGAATTTATGACGGTGCTAAGAAGGTAGTAGAGCTTGCAATAAAGCTCAAGGAGGCAGGAAGGTAATGGAAAGCAAAATGAAACTTTCAGGGGCAGCAAAGGCTTCTTATGGACTTGGGGCAGTTGGAAAAGATATGGTATACATGCTTTCTGCATCCTATGTCTTATATTATTTCCAGGATATTATGGGTGTGAGCGCTGCAGCTATGGGCGTTATACTGATGGCAGCAAGGGTATTTGATGCGTTTAACGACCCTATAATGGGAGCGATTGTAGCAAAGACCAAGACAAAATGGGGCAAATTCAGACCCTGGCTTTTGATAGGAACGATCACCAATGCAGTAGTTCTGGCACTTATGTTTACAGCGCCGCCTACACTTTCTCCATCAGGAATGGTGGCTTATGCAGCTGTGACATATATAGTCTGGGGCGTAACATACACAATGATGGACATCCCATACTGGTCAATGATTCCTGCATTTACTGAGGGCGGAAAAGAAAGAGAAAGCCTGACGACTCTGGCCCGTTCCTGTGCAGGCGTTGGAAGCGCACTTATCACCATCGTTACAGTTATGAGCGTTTCAGCTCTTGGACATGTCTTTGGAGCAGCAGGAATAACTGACAGGGAAGTTGAGAGAATTGGTTTTTCATACTTTTCGATCATCATTGCAATTCTCTTTATTCTGTTTACGGTCATCTGCTGTATCAATGTAAAAGAAAAATCTACAGTTGAGATGAAGACTGCCAGCATCAGAGAGATGTTCAGGGCGCTTTTACAGAATGATCAGGCTATGGCTGTTGTAGTAGCCATCGTTATAGTTAACTGCTCAATTTACATTACATCCAATCTTGTTATATACTTTTTTAAGTACGACTTTGGCGGAACAGGATGGAAGGGAGATTATACTCTTTTCTCAACTTTTGGTGGCGGTATCCAGATCCTTGCCATGATGCTTTTGTATCCATTCCTTAGAAGATTCTTTACTTCAATTCAGATATATTTTGTTAGCATGGGCATGGCAATCTGTGGATATATTTCACTTCTGATACTTGCTTCAACATCCATGAATAATGTATTTCTTTTGTTCATACCTGCATTTTTCATCTTTGCAGCCAATGGAATGCTTGCTGTTATCACAACGGTATTTCTTGCAAACACAGTTGACTATGGGGATCTTAAGAACAACAGAAGAGATGAATCAGTTATTTTTTCAATGCAGACCTTTGTAGTTAAGCTGGCATCAGGAGTATCTGCACTTATTGCATCCCTGGCACTTCAGATCCTTGCTCTTAGCAATGAGACCGAAGAGGGCGCAGGACTTGTTGATTACTCAGTTGGTGTAGATGGTATGCAGAAGATGGGACTTAGAATGACAATGACCATTATTCCAATAATCGGTATCGTATTTGCTATCTTCTGGTTTAGAAAAAAATACATCCTGACCGACGAAAAGCTTCAGGAAATCTCTGTAGAACTGGTTAAGAGAAAGACTATTGAAACTGAGAATCAGTCTGCTAATTAAGCTATTATAAGGGGGATAAAATGAAATCTGAGAGCATAGTTATCAGTACTAATGAAGGCAACATCGATAAAGTCCTTGAGGTTGTAGAAGCTTTTTCGAAAGACCTTGATCACAAGGCTGCCCTTAGGATAAGGCTTCTTGCTGAAGAGACCATGAACCTCATCCGTTCAATTACAGGTGAGATGGATGCTGAATTCTTCCTTGAAAGAGATGATAAAGAGGTAAGAATCCATCTTAATACAAACACGATCATGTTTGCTCAGAAGCGTAAAGAGCTGATGGAAATATCTACTTCCAAGGAAAATGCTGCAGCCAAGGGCTTCATTGGGAAAATAAGAGAAGTCTTTGAGCTTGCAATGCTTCCCAAAGATGAGAGAAGTGCAAGAGAATCAAGGATTGGAATGATGGGACTTGTTGATCCTACAGCACTTTCTGCAACTTCAGCGCAGACCTGGAAGATGAGTAATTATATTAACAGTGTTGAGACAATGGATGAATCTTCAGAGTTTGCTCAGGAAGCTAGAAATGAGCTCGAGAGATCCATTCTTGGAAATATTGCAAAAGAAGTTGAGATCTCCATTATTGGAGATGACGTAAAGATGACAATTCTTTACGAACTGTAAGTTAATAGATCGATGTGATGTAAAGGGCTTTCTGATGTAGCGTTTTGGCTATTTTCGGAAAGCTTTTTCGTTGTAATATAAAGGTTTTTGTAGTATTCTATATGTTGTAGAATTAGTTGCAAAATGTCCAAATATGGATACAACATGTAGAAGATTGACTGTTATATGATGAACTGTGATGCAGCGCAAAAGTTAATTCCGGAATTTTTGGATGATGACCTTGATAATCAGGAGCTTTCTGATTTTATCGAGCATATAGAATCCTGCCCTGAATGCAAGGAAGAGCTCACCATCCAGTTCCTTGTGAAGGTTGGTATGAAGAGACTTGAGGACGGCAATACCTTTAACCTTAACAGGGAGCTTGAGATTCTTTTAAGTGATGCCAAAAAGAGGCTGTCGGTAAGAAGGTCACTGGTCCTTCTTAGCTTTGGCCTTGAGATTGCTGTTGCATCCATGCTGGCTATATGTCTTTTACTTTTGATAGCACTTTGATCCTGGGGGATTTATGTCAGATACAACGCTTATTATTGATGGAAACAAGCTTATAAGAGATGCTTTTTATGCAATCCCTGATTTCACCAATGCTGATGGCAACCACATCAGCGGTATTTATGGTGCTTTTTACAGGATAAAAGAGCTTTTGTCAGGTCCGAACGCCCTAGCCTTTAAGATCACCTTTGAATCTGAGACAGGCACTTTTTCTGGCGACGTTCTCTGGCAGATCGCCAGGGCAAAAGAGCTCATAGATGGCAGTGGCATTTTTAAAACAGGGGAAGAAGTAAGGGTAACAGATGAGCTTAAGAGCTTTGTGGATAATACTCTTTTAAGCTTTTCTCCCTCTGGAGAGGTTAAGGAAACTCCCAGGTTTAAGCACAGACTTGTTGTGACATCTGACCTTAATGAAGTGGAGGACATCTTTACAAGAGCTTCAGAATGTAAGAGAGTGTCCTACTACTTTGCAATCGATAAAGAAAGCAAAGCATTCCTTTCAAAAAAAGCCATTGGCCTTTCGCTTTGTTTTGATGAGGAGATCTCATATTATATTCCCGTTGTTAACTTTATAACCTCTGACTACCTTGGCAGGAAGTTATCTGACCTTAGTAAGACTTCGTCCCTTGTGACCTTTGATATAAAAGAGAGCTTTCTGTTTTACACTCCCTGTGAGATAAGTGACAGGGAAAATGGCTATGAAGATGACGATAAATTCTCTTCATCTCCAAGATGCTTCGACGTTCTGATAGGAGCTTATTTAAGCAATCCACTTAAAAATGACTATGAGATATGGGATATCTCTAAGGAGTACCTTGGAATAACCCTTCAGAAAACCAGTGATATATTTGGCAAGACACCTATATCAGAGGTGGATGAAGCCATACTTTCTGACTACATGGGCAAAGTAGCCGTTGTGTGTTATATGGCTTCGCCGCTTATTCTTAATAAGCTTTCTAAGGCAGGTATGGAGAGGCTCTTTTACAACATAGAGATGCCACTTGCCTATATCCTTTTTGCCATGGAAAAAGAGGGCATCATTGCTAAAAAGGACGCCCTTAAGGACTATGGAGATAAGCTTGGAGTTAGAATAGCTGAGCTTGAGAAAACGATCTATGAAGCTGCAGGATGTGAGTTTAATATCAACTCTCCAAAACAGCTTGGTGAGATCCTTTTTGAAAAGCTTGGACTTCCTGCAGAAAAAAAGACAAAATCCGGTTATTCAACTGCAGCAGATGTCCTTGAAAAACTGGCTCCTGACCACAAGATAGTTGCAGATGTGCTTGAATACAGAGGGCTTGCCAAGCTTAAGAGCACATATGCTGACGGTCTTGCTGCCTTTATCGAATCTGATGGCAGGATCCACACAAGCTTTAATCAGACAATCACAGCTACCGGCAGGATAAGTTCTACTGAGCCAAACCTTCAGAATATTCCCATGAGAACAGAACTTGGAAGACTCATCAGAAAAGTCTTTGTTCCGAAGGAGTCCTGCGTTTTTGCAGATGCAGATTATTCTCAGATCGAACTTCGTATTCTGGCTCATATGTCAGAGGATCAGGGGCTTATAAGCGCCTATCACGAGGGTGACGACATCCACAGGATAACTGCCAGCAAGGTTTTTCACGTTCCCTTTGAGGAGGTAACACCCCTTCAGAGGCGTAACGCCAAGGCAGTTAACTTTGGTATAGTTTATGGAATGAGTAATTATGGCCTTTCTCAGGACCTGTCAATTTCTGTCTCCGAGGCAAAGGAGTATATGTCCAAGTACTTTGATACTTATCCGGGAGTAAAGGTCTATCAGGACAGAGTGATACAGGAAGCAAAGAACAAGGGCTACAGCGAGACCTTGTTTGGCAGAAGGAGACCAATTCCTGAGCTTAAGGCAAGCAATTTCATGATGAGACAGTTCGGAGAAAGAGTTGCCATGAACGCGCCTATTCAGGGAACTGCTGCAGATATAATGAAGATTGCCATGATAAATGTCTTTTTCAAATTAAAGAGTAAAAAGCTCAGATCAAGACTTATTCTTCAGATCCACGATGAGCTTGTCATTGAAACATACCTTGAAGAGGAAAATGAAGTAAAGGAAATTCTGGCAAAAGAGATGGAAAAGGCTGCAGACCTTTCCGTTCCGCTTGAAGTGGACTGTCACACAGGAAGTGACTGGTATGAAGCAAAGTAAAATATCTAAAGGTAAAACCAATATCATAGGGATCACCGGAGGCGTCGGGGCTGGTAAGAGCACGATTCTTGACTATATACAGGAAAACTATAATGCAAGGGTGATCTACTCAGACCAGATTGCCAATGACATCAAGAAAAGAGGCTATCCTGCCTACGATGAGCTTGTGGAAATCCTGGGGAAGGAAGTCCTTGATGAGAACCTTGAGATAGACAAGAGCAGGATGGCAGAGGCGATATTCCGGGATAGATCACTTCTTGATAAGGTCAATAATGTTTTGCATCCTGCGGTAAATACCTTTATTATTAGTATTATAGACAAGGAAAGAGCTAAAAGAGAGTATGATTTTGTCATTGTTGAGGCAGCTCTTTTGATAGAAAATGGTTACAAAGATATAGTAGACGAGCTTTGGTATGTCTATGCTGACGAAGATACAAGACGAACAAGGCTTAAGGCTTCGAGAGGATATTCTGATGATAAGATTTCAAATATCTTTAAAGGGCAGCTAAGTGAAGAAGAATTCAGAAAAAACTGTGATCTTGTCATTGATAACAGTAATTCTGAAAGCGAAGCTTTTAAACAGATAGATAATAAACTTGGGGAGTGGAAAAAAAGATGGCAAGTTTAGAACAGCAGGATCAGAAGGTAGTATACGGACTTGATATTGGAACCAGAAGCGTTGTTGGTACTGTGGGTTATATGAATGACAACCAGTTCAACGTCATAGCTCAGGCTATTGAAAAGCATGAGACAAGAGCTATGCTTGATGGACAGATCCACGATATCGGCAAAGTTGGTGCAACTATCAGAAAGGTTACAGACAGGCTGGAGCAGCAGACAGATATACATTTAACTGATGTATGTATAGCAGCCGCTGGTCGTGTACTTAGAACTGTCCGCACTACATATGAATACGAGTATCCAGATGGACATGAGATAACTGATGAGGATATCTACAACCTTGACTCTGGAGCTGTTGAAAAGGCATACCAGGAGTTCCTTTCACAGAATACATTAGACCTTAAGTTTTATCTGGTTGGCTACTCAGTAATGCACTATTACTTAAATGGCTATCAGATTGCCAATCTGGAAGGACACAATGCTGGTAAGGTCAGTGTTGAACTTATAGCCACATTCCTTCCTGATGACTGTGTAGATGGCCTTTACAAGGCTTGTGAGAGAGCTGACCTTAAGGTGGCTAACCTTACGCTGGAGCCTATTGCGGCTATGATGGTTGCAATTCCTGACAGGTTCAGGATGCTGAATCTTGCACTTGTTGACGTAGGTGCTGGTACATCCGATATCTGTATAACTGACGATGGAACCATCACAGCCTATGGAATGCTTCCAATTGCAGGAGACGATATAACAGAGATCATTGCGCAGCATTGTCTTGTTGATTTCAACACTGCTGATGAGATCAAGATCACAACCAGCCACGAAGATAAGGCTGAATATACTGATATCATGGGACTTACAAAAGTCATTACTGCAAAAGAAGTGGCAAAGATCGTAAAGCCCAAAGTCGATGAAATGGCTCAGAGAGCTACTGCTGAGATCAAAAAGCTTAATGGCGACAAGCCTGTAAGCGCGGTGTTTGTAGTTGGTGGTGGCGGATGTGTACCAGGTTATACCAAGGCTATTGCAAAAGAGATGGATATTCCTGAGGAGCGTGTAGCACTCCGTGGTGAAGAGGTAATGAAGGATATTACCTTCCTTAACAACGACGGAATTGAAAGAGATTCTCTTCTCGTTACTCCTCTTGGTATCTGTATCAGTTACTACCAGGAAGCAAACAACTTTATCTTTGTTTCCTTTAATGGTGTACAGACCAAGATCTATGACAATGGTAAGCTTCAGATCGTGGATGCTGCCATGCAGGCTTCATTCCCTAATGAGGATCTTTTCCCTAAGAGGGGCGCTGAGCTTCGCTACACAGTTAATGGCAAGGAGAGGGCATCTCGTGGTGAGCCTGGAGAAGCTGCTGTTATACAGCTTAATGGCAAGCCTGCTGATATTCACTCCAAGATCCACGCCAATGATATCATCGAAGTTAAGCCATCAACAGCTGGTGCGCCTGGTAAGGCTTCAGTTGAAGCTATACCTGAGTTTAAGACCAAGTTTAATGTCACAGTAAATGGCAAAAATGTTGAGGCTTCCAAGTATGCAACTGTAAATGGTCAGGCTCAGAGCGGATACTACGATATCAAGCCTGGAGATGAGGTTAAGATACTAGACTACAATACAGCAGCTCAGATAGCAGAGCTTATGGATATCAAGATCACCGAAGATACTGTTATCATTGTCAACAACGAGCGCGGGGATGCAAATACACCTGTTTATGAGAACTTCAAGATCGATTTCAAGGATCAGGAAGATATGATCATGGACTATTACAAGGACTTCCCTGACGCAGATGCAGAGGCTATCCGTCAGTCCAATCAGGCTACATTTGACAATATAGATATGGAGAGACGCCTGACTCAGGACAAGAATGGTCAGCTTTCATTTGATGATCTTCCTGATGATGACGGAACCTATGTTAAATCAGGCACTGCAACAGATGCAAGCGAAGTTAAGAATATCCTTGCTCATGACCTTCATGTAGTAGTAAATAATGATGCAATAACACTCCATGGAAAGTCTGATTACATCTTTGTTGATATATTTGATGCCATTGACTTTGATCTTTCTAAGCCTAATGGCAGAGCGATCGTCACAACTCTTAACGGCGCAACACCGGATTATATGCAGCCAATCCACGAGGGTGACAAGATAGAAGTATACTGGAAATAAGTTTTTGGGAGATTAGAAGTTTTGCGTTTTACAACAATTGCCAGCGGAAGCAGCGGTAACTGCACCTACGTGGGGAGCGACAACACACATATTCTTGTCGATGCAGGTGTAAGCAAAAAGAGAATAGAAGAGGGCCTTAGGGATCTTGATCTTTCACTTGACGATATAAGTGCAATTTTCGTGACCCATGAGCACACAGATCACATAGCTGCCATCAGGACTATCCTTAAAAAAATGGATATACCTGTTTATGCTACAGCTGGCACAATTACTGGAATCCTTAATACTGACAAAAAAGGCGAAATGTCAGAGTCTTCCTTCATTACCGTAAGGGCTGATGAAGCTGTTCCAGTAGGTGATATGATCATAAATCCCATGTCTATTTCTCATGATGCTCTTGAACCTTGCGGCTATAGAGTGTATTGTGGGGATAAAAAAATAGGAATTGCAACAGACCTTGGCTGTTACAATGATTATACGGTAGAGAGCCTGTCAGGTTGTGATGCGCTTTTGCTTGAAGCCAATCACGATGTGAGGATGCTTCAGACAGGTCCTTACCCTTATGTTTTAAAGTCGAGAATTCTTGGGGACAGAGGACACCTATCCAATGATAAGAGCGGTGAGCTTCTTTGTAAGCTGTTAAGTGACAAGATGAAGGGCGTATTCCTTGGCCATCTGTCAAAAGAAAATAATCTGCCCGAACTTGCATACGAGACTGTCCGTGTAGAGGTTGACATGTCCAGTATTCCCTTTAATTCTGGTGATTTTCCGATCATGGTGGCAGACAGAAACTGCCTTTCACCTGTACTTGAGTTCTGATCTGTTTGACATCAGCCCCGGTATCCGGGGCTGTACTAATAAACATGTATTTAGGAGGAGCTATGAATAAAACTATCATCACAGTAGTAGGAAAAGACACAGTGGGCATTATTGCCAAGGTTTGCACTTACCTTGCGGATACCGGTATCAACATTTTGGATATCTCACAGACAATTGTAAGTGGATATTTTAATATGATGATGATCGTGGATATGGCAGGAACAGGCAAGGAATTTAATACTGTTGCTGACGAGCTTGAAGCACTTGGAAAGGAAATTGGAGTTGTGATCAAGTGCCAGAAAGAAGAAATCTTTGACTCCATGCATAGGATCTGAGGAGGTAAATATGATCAATATACATGAAGTTGTAGAAACTAATGAGATGATTGAAAAGGAAAACCTGGATGTCAGGACCATAACACTGGGTATCAGCCTTTTGGATTGCATAGACTCTGATTTGGACAGACTCTGTGATAAGATCTATAACAAGATATATGAAACAGCAAAAGACCTTGTAAAAACCGGAGACCAGATTTCAAGAGAATTTGGTATTCCCATTGTAAATAAAAGAATTTCAGTAACTCCCATCGCCCTTGTTGGCGGAGCTGCCTGCAAATCCTCAAGTGACTTTGCAAGGATAGCTGCAACACTTGATAAGGTAGCCAAGGCAGTAGGAGTTAATTTTATTGGAGGATATTCTGCTCTTGTCAGCAAGGGTATGACAGAGGCTGACAGACTTTTAATTGAATCAATACCGGAAGCTCTTTCTACTACTGAGCTGGTGTGCTCATCTATTAATGTTGGATCCACCAAGACTGGTATCAATATGGATGCTGTGCGCCTTATGGGAAGCATTGTAAAAAAGACTGCAGAAGCTACAAAAGAAAAAGATTCTCTTGGATGTGCAAAACTTGTAGTATTCTGTAACGCTCCTGACGACAATCCATTTATGGCTGGAGCTTTCCACGGAGTTACTGAGGCGGATAAGATCATAAACGTTGGCGTCAGCGGACCAGGCGTTGTAAAGACAGCACTTGAAAAGGTAAGAGGAGAGAATTTTGAAGTGCTTTGCGAGACCATCAAAAAGACTGCCTTTAAGGTAACAAGAGTAGGACAGCTCGTTGCTCAGGAAGCATCAAAGAGACTTGGAGTTCCCTTTGGTATCATTGATCTTTCTTTGGCACCAACACCAGCTATTGGAGATTCAGTAGCTGACATTCTTCACGAGATAGGAGTTGAGCATGCTGGAGCACCAGGTACTACAGCAGCACTGGCTCTTTTAAATGACCAGGTTAAAAAAGGTGGAGTTATGGCTTCTTCATATGTTGGTGGTCTTTCAGGCGCCTTTATTCCTGTCAGCGAAGATCAGGGTATGATCAATGCAGTAGAGGCAGGAGCCCTTTCTCTTGAGAAGCTTGAAGCTATGACCTGCGTATGTTCAGTAGGTCTTGATATGATAGCAATTCCTGGAGACACTAAGGATACTACCATTGCAGGTATTATCGCAGATGAGATGGCGATTGGTATGATCAACCAAAAGACAACTGCAGTTCGTCTCATTCCTGTAATTGGCAAAGGAGTAGGAGAAACAGTAGAGTTTGGCGGTCTTCTTGGCTATGCGCCAATAATGCCTGTAAATCAGTTCTCCTGCGACGACTTTGTAAACAGAGGTGGCAGAATTCCTGCACCTGTCCATAGCTTTAAAAACTAATGGTATAATAAAAGAGTAAAGTTAACCAAGTGGAGGTGTTGATGAAGTACTTCTGGCTTGAAAAATCTCTTTTACCACAAAAAATGGGATATGAGCTCTTTTCGGTAGAGCATATTGTGTCCCTTCTGATCATATTAGTTTTAAATATCATTTTATATTCTGCTTTTTGCAAGATAGATGGCAAAAAGCAGAATATATTCATAAAAACCTGTGCGCTTATCCTTCCCATTTTAGAGGCGTTTAAGATTGCTGTTCTCGTCATACAGGGGACATTTGATGCACAGTATTTTCCTCTATACCTATGTAGTGTAGGTATCTTAATTTTTCCGGTAGCCGCTTTTGCAAAAAATAAGCGCATAACTGAATATGCTACTGAAGCAGGAATTATTATGATAATTCCAGGCTCTCTTATGGCGCTTTTGTTTCCTAACTGGATTGGTTTTTATCAGCCATTTAGCTTTTTAAGTATTTATAGCTATTTGTGGCATGGCCTTATTATCTTCATTCCGGTTTGTATGTGGAAAATGGGCAAAGTATCTATAAGATTTGAGAGCATAATCCATTCATTTATCGTACTTGCAATCCTTTTACCAATCGTTATTATCTGTGATCAGGTTTTTCGAATGAATTATTGGTTTTTGGAAAGACCTGATCTCAACAATCCATTTCTTTTTATATATCAAAAATATGGTTATACCATGTACATTACCTGCATTATCCTGCTGGCCTTTATAATGTGTACTTTGTCGTATTCGTTGTTTAGCTTTTTACAGAAAAGAAGGAAGGGAAGAGAAAATGAGTAAGTTTGATTTTGAAGCCCTTGAAAGGGATTATCTTTCCAGATTTCGTAAAAAGAAAAGAGTCAATATAGCTATCTGCAGCCTCATATTTGTACTGGGTGTTCTGTCTGTTATCTTTATCTTTAAGTTTGATAAAGAGGGCATAATGACATTTCGCTGGCTTACTGTCGATGGAACCATATTTACAACTGTTGGAGCACTAATCTATATTGTTGTAAATCTTATTGAAATGTATGGGAAGACTGAAGTGACTTTCATTTCAGCTTATTATGTAAGACTTTCCTGTGCAGTTGCGGAGGCACTAATTATGACAGTTGTACTTATGAGTCAGCTTCCAATATTTGATCAGCATATGCATATCTTAAGATTCGACATGTTTAACATGCATATTTTGATCCCAGTCCTGACTATTTCTTCATTTGTATTAAATGACGCGCCTATTGGTAAGATAAAACCATTTTACAGACTACGTGGAACCTGGTTTGTAACCTTTTATTCCGTGGTGATAATAACGCTTATTTTAACTGATACCATAACAGGGAACATGATCCCGTATTTCTTCCTTGATTTTGACAACATGTCATTGTCTTTGATACTTATCACTTTTGTTGTTATCTATGGAAGCGCATATCTGCTTTCATGGGGGATATCAGAGCTTAATAGAAAACTGTCATGGAGATGGTTTAAAAATGTGATCAGAAAATAATTGAAAATAAAATAAATATAAAGAAGATAAATAAGCATTTTGGGTCTGACCAATAGTGGTCAGACCTTTTTTGGGTGTGCATACTGACCTGTGGTCAAAAAAATGAAATAGAGTTATACTAACATGTGGATTATTTTGTATAAATAATAGTTTCTTATTCGGGGGAATAGAAATGGAAAACGAAAAAGCTGGAAACAGTTTTATGCTTAAGATCTGCGCATTTATTGTAGATAAGCGCAATCTTTTCTTTCTGATATATGCAATTCTTTGCATATTCTCAGTTATTTCAAGAAACTGGGTAAGTGTTGAAAATGAACTGGCACAATACCTTCCTGGCACATCGGAAACCAGGCAGGGACTGGATCTTATGGAAGAGCAGTTTACAACCTATGGCTCTGTAAAAGTCATGGTTGCAAATATTTCCTACGACCAGGCTCTTGAGATAAAAGACTATCTCGAGGATGTGGACGGTATCTTTTCAGCAGAAGTGGATGATACAAGCGATCATTATAATAATGGTTCAGCTCTTTTTAATATTACTTTTGATTATGATGAAAATGATGATCAGTGCCTGGTGCTCCTTGATCAGGTAAAAGAGTATTTTGAGCCCTATGATTCCTATATTTCAACTACTCTTGGGGACACACAGTCAGAACTCATTGACAAAGAGATGAATGTAATCTCTGTTATTGTTGTCATCGTTGTGGTTGCAGTACTTCTTCTTACATCACAGGCCTATGCAGAGGTTCCGGTACTTCTTCTTACCTTTGGCTCTGCAGCCCTTGTACAGATGGGAACAAACTTCCTTCTTGGAACAATTTCTTTTGTATCAGATTCAGTCACCATCGTGCTGCAGCTGGCTCTGTCAGTTGACTATGCGGTCATTTTCCTGAACCGGTATAAAGAAGAGCACGCTGAACTTCCAAACCGTGAAGCCTGCATAGTGGCTCTTTCAAAATCAATTCCTGAGATCAGTGGTAGCTCACTAACGACCATCGGCGGTCTTGTTGCCATGCTGTTCATGCAGTTTGGTATTGGCTCTGATATGGGTATAGTCCTCATTAAGGCTATCATCTTGAGCCTTTTGTCTGTGTTCCTTCTTATGCCAGGTATCATCATGGTTTTTGCTCCACTTATGGAAAGAACTCAGCACAAGAACTTCATTCCTCAGATTCCTCTTGTTGGTAAGTTCGCTTATGCTTCAAGATATATCATTGCTCCTGCTTTTGTAATCATTATCATTGTGGCAAACAGAATTTCTGCCAAGACTCCATATGTTTATGGCTATAGTCAGATCACACCGCCTCTTATAAATGAGGTACAGGCTGATCAGAACATGCAGGATGAGAACTTTAATTCAGATAACATGGTGGCTCTTGTTTTCCCTTCAGGAGATTATGACAGGGAAAAGAGACTTATAGATGAGCTTCTCGCCAGAGACGAAGTTTCATCTATTACAGGTCTTGCTAATACTGAGGCACTTAATGGCTATACCCTTACTGAGAAGCTAACTCCCCGTCAGTTTTCTGAGCTTTTAAATATCGACTATGAGATAGCAGAGGTTGTTTATGCAGCCTATGCTGTTAATGATGAGGACTACGCCAAGGCGGTAAATGGTCTAGCAAACTACAAGGTTCCTCTCATCGATATGTTCATGTTTGTTTATCAGGAGGTTCAGGAAGGCTATGTTACCTTGAGCGATGATCTGATGAAAAAGCTTGAAGATGCCAACAGGATGATGACCTTTGCCAAGGAACAGCTTCAGGGCGAAGAGTATTCAAGAATTCTTGTTTACTTAACTCTTCCAGAGGAGTCAGACGAGACCTTTGCGTTTATAGAAGAGATGCACAAGATAACAGAGAAGTACTACGATGCTGACAAAATCTACGTTGTGGGCGAGTCGGTGAGCCAGTATGACCTTAAGAAGTGCTTTGCAAGAGATAACACAGTCACAAGCGTTATCTCAATCCTGGCGGTTTTGATAGTCCTTCTTTTCACCTTTAAATCAGCCGGAATGCCTGTTCTTCTTATTGCAGTCATTCAGGGATGTATCTGGATCAATTTCTCGTTCCCGGCTGTGATGCACGACAATCTCTTTTTCCTGGGATACCTGATCGTAAGTTCAATTCAGATGGGTGCTAACATTGACTATGCCATCGTTATTGCAGGGCGCTACACAGAGCTTCGTGAGACTATGGGCAAAAGAGATGCCATCATCGATACCATGAATTTGTCATTCCCAACTATCATTACATCGGGTACTATGCTTGCTGTAGCTGGAACACTGATCGGTAAGATGACTTCTGACTGTGCTATCTATGGTATTGGTAAATGCCTTGGACGAGGAACAATCATTTCCATCTTTGTCACAATGTTTGTTTTGCCTCAGATCCTGCTTGTGGGAGATAAGATAATTGAACTTACGGCTTTTGTTATGAACATGCCAATTCAGACCAAACAAAGAACCGGATCTATGCGTATTGACGGTGTTGTAAGGGGTCATATTGACGGAACAGTCAACGGTGTAGTCCATGCAATAGTAAAGGGTAATGTCAGCGCATACATCGAGAACGGCGATGTAAAAATGCTTGATGATAACGATAATGAGAAGGTGGAGGAGACAGTATAATGAAAAAGAGACTACTAGCCCTTCTTACAGTATTTGTTCTTGTATGTACAAGTGCTCCTCTTACAGTTTTTGCTGAAAAAGAAGAGGAAATAAAGGAAGAAACAAAAGAGCCAAGGTCAGAAGTTGAGCTTTTATCAACTGCAACACAGACAGATCTTCTTGAAAATGAAGAGGATGTAGATGCAGATATAGAAGATGAGATTGAAGCTCTTATACCAGATGAGTTTGAAGATATCTACATTGGAAGTGTAAACGACTTCCTTTCATTTGCTAATAACTGCAAACTTGATACCTGGTCAGTAAACAAAAGAGTTATTCTGACTGACGATATTTCTCTTCTTGGTAAAAACTTTGACTTTGTGCCATCCTTTGGAGGAGTATTTGACGGTCAGGGCCATACTATTTCCGAATACAATGTTTCTGATGGCCTTTCTCACGTTGGCCTTTTTGCTGACGTTCAAAAGACTGGTGTCATTGCAAACCTAAATGTAACCGGAACCATCATTCCTTCCGGAGAGCAGATAAGAGTCGGAGGACTTTGCGGCGAAAACCACGGCTATATCAAGAACTGCAGCTTCAAGGGAGTTATATCATCCAACGACTATGTAGGTGGAATTACTTCCTACAACCATTATACCGGAGTGATCGAAGACTGCAGTGTAAGCGGATATATCAAAGGAATTCACTTTGTTGGTGGTGTCGCTGGATGCAACGAAGGTGATATCAGCCGCTGCAGAAATGATTCTCTGGTAAACACAACAAATGTTGATACCCAGATAACAATTGACTCAATGACCAATCTAAATAAGGTCATCAACCTTATCAAGAACGTTGACAGCACTTCAGAAGAAGCTAACGAAGATGCAACAGCAACAGACGTTGGAGGTATTGCTGGTAATTCTCTTGGTATCATTTCAAGATGCCTTAATATGGGCAATGTAGGCTACGAGCATGTAGGCTACAACATCGGAGGTGTTGTCGGTAGACAGTCCGGGTATGTTGTCAACTGCACCAACAATGGTAAGGTTCTTGGAAGAAAAGATGTTGGCGGCATTGTTGGTCAGGCTGAGCCATACATTACTGTAGACCTTAGCTCTGATATCGCATATCAGCTGACAGAATCAATTGGCAAGCTCCACGACACTGTTTCAGCAACTTTAGGTGATGCCAAGAATCAGTCTGATGTTATAACAAACAGGCTATCTGCAATCCAACAGTTTACTTCTGGTGCAATTGAGGATGTGAGATTCCTTTCAGCGGGAACAGTTGACTTTGCAAATGGAGTATCCGGCGCTACATCAGAAGCTTTTTCAAGAGTTGATTATATTCTTGAGGAGACTTCAAAAGACGATGGAGTACTTGACCAGATTACTTATGCTGCCGCTGACACCAGGAGTTCAGCGGATAGTTTTGAGAATGCTGTTAAAGATCTTAAGTTGGAGGATTATCTTAGTGACAGTGAAAAGGCGGATTATGAATCTGCAAAGAATACTATAAAGAATGCAGCTGAGACATATTCAGAATATTATAGTAGAGCGTACCCTGCGTATTATAATTACTTTATTTTGGATAAGACAACTGGTTTAATAATTAATCCCCCCATTACTCCTATTGATCTTCAGTATCAGGATAGTGATGGAACTCGAATAGATCTTCAAAACCCATCTTCAAACGATTTGAAAAAAGATCTTTTAACTAATCCTTATCCAGATACTTATCATCTCAGCCAGGAAGGAACATGGGTACATACGACAGATTCTGAAAAATTCCCTGTTTCTAATACAGAAGATCCAAGACAAGCTGATGACTCCCAATTTGATAATGAAGCGAAAGCTTTTGCTCAGGGAAGGGCTGATTCTTTAGCTAAAGCGGCTTATGAACAAAAGTCTGGTGGTAGCTCGTATACGGACGATCTGACAACCGCTGGCCAGACTATAGCTTCTATTACCGGATATCATCTTGATGAGATGACAGATGCAGCAAGGGCAGACGCTGTAAAATCAATGGATTCACTTGAGTCAGCATCTGCACATCTATCAGAAGCAGGTAAGCAGACCAAGTCCATAGTAAGGAATGTTGCTGATAGAGAAAATATTGCGTTCCCACAGTTTAGTGCAGAATACAAGGATCATACTGCAAGCCTTGCATCTAACATGGCTGGCATGAACGACAACTTTGGCTCTCTTAACCTTGAGGTCAATAACGCTACAGGAGTCCTTGTTGATGACCTTCAGTCCATAGCTGACCAGTTCAACAACATCATGATGTTGTACACAGATGCAATTGACGGCGTTCTCGAGATGGATTACACCAAGGCTTATTCTGACGTTTCTCTGGAAGAAGCATCTACCAGTACTGATGCAACAATAGAGGGCTGCCAGAACTTTGGAAGAGTAGAGGGAGATATTGATACAGCCGGAATAGCTGGAACCATGGCAATTGAGTACGACTACGACAAGGAATCAGATCTTACTGGTATCAAGGATTCCAAGCTCAATTCTTCCTTTATTACTAAGTGCGTACTTAGAAGCAACAAAAATTACGCAGAAGCTGTCGGTGAAAAGAACTATGCAGCTGGCGTTTGCGGTCTTCAGGAGATGGGCACGATCATTGGTTGTAGCAATTATTCAAATATCAAATCTTCTTCAGGCGACTATGTAGGCGGTGTCACAGGAGCATCTTACTCTTATGTCGTTAGCTCTTTTTCCAAAGGCATACTTGAGGGGGCAAATTACGTTGGAGGTATTGCGGGCGATGGCAATAACATAAGGAACTGCCTTGCGCTTGTATCTATCGAAGGGGCTGAGTCAAGATTTGGCGCTATTGCTGGTAACGTGGAAGATGGCGCGGAGATCAGGAACAACTTCTTTGTTAGCGATGATCTTGCTGGTATCGACAAGATCAGTTATTCAAAGAAAGCAGAGCCTGTTGAATATGACAAAGTCTTAGAGGGAAACCTTTTTGAAGCTGAAAAGGTAATAACTGTGGAAGAGGAACCAAGCAAAGAGCAGGATGGACAGGTAGAAGAAAAGACAGTAGAACTTGATACCGTCGAGTACTCTGATGTTCCTAGCGACTTTAAGAAACTCATGGTTACCTTTGTGCTTGAAGATGAAGATCTTGAGGATGGAAGGCAGATCATTGCCAAAGTAAAGAAAAACTATGGTGAGAGTATTGAGGCAAACGAGTACCCTGGGCTTAAGAATAAAGAAGGGTTTTATACATCCTGGGATGCACCTGAGCTTTCTAACATCACAACTGACAAGGTTGTTACTGCTACATATAAGAGATATAGAACAACGCTTTCTGAACAAAATGCCTCGGATGAACTGATGCAGTCAGAGCTTCTTGTAGATGGAATGTTCAAAGAAGATGATGCTCTTGATGTGGTAAGGACCGTTAATTTTGTTCAGGGCAAGGCAGAGACTTTAAAAAATTATGAAACATTAGAAGTAACGATCCCTGACGATGGACAAAATGTGCACCAGATTCGTTTCAGACCTATAAGTGAAGCTACTGTTGCCATTGATCTTTTAAAGGGATACCTTGGAGATGAATTCAGGCTCTATCAGATAAAGAACGGAGAGAAGGTCCTTCTGACACCCACAGGAACTATGGGCAAATACTCAACTTATGATATTGAGGGCAATAAGTTTACGCTTTCTCTTGATGTTGGTGATGCATCAGGTGCCACTAGTAAGCTGGCGATCTTCTTTGTTATTGTATTCCTGTTAGTGGTTGCGCTTATAGCTACAGTGGTCATAATTCTTACCAAGAACAGCAGGCACGTACCAAAGATATTTAAGAAAGTTGTAAGCAGAGTTTCCGCTAAGATTGAAAGTAAAGAGCAGCTGTTCTACGATGATTCCAAGGATCAGGCTGAGGATAAGGCTCCTGAAAAAGAGCAAAATTCAAAAGAACAAACAGAAACTGACAAAAAAGATTAAGAAAATAATACGAAAAACATGTGAAATGAGGTAGGCTATCGTTGCAATAGCCCGCCTCATTTCATATAATAGAAAGTAAGTTTTTCGGGGGAATGCAATTATGAAAGAATTACTAACAGAGCTCTTAATGGAGGACAAGACTCTTATCCATGTGCCTTTTGGGGACGGCTTTTTTGACATCTATCATTCCGTAGTTGTCACCTGGATATTTATGGCTGTAGTTATTGCCCTCATTCTATTTCTTACCCATGATCTGAAAGTTCATAATATTTCGAAGCGTCAGGCTGTGCTGGAGTCAGCTGTGTTGTTCCTAAGAGGCGCTGTATCAGGGATGCTTGGAGAGGAAGCTGCTGGTTATACTGACTATATCGTAACAGTGCTGATCTTCATTGGCCTTTCTAATATGGTGGGTCTGTTTGGATTTACGCCGCCAACCATGGACCTTAATGTGACCATAGCTCTTTCTGTTATGAGCATTGTCCTGGTGGAAGCCGCAGGCCTTGTGAAAAAGGGTCCCAAGAAGTGGCTTAAAGGCTTTGCAGAGCCCATGCCTGTTGTTGCACCAATGAATGTACTTGAACTGGTCATAAGGCCTCTTTCATTGTGCATGCGACTATTTGGTAATATCCTTGGAGCAACTGTCATCATGGAGCTTTTAAAGCACGTGGTTCCTGTGATCCTTCCAGCAGCACTTTCTTTATACTTTGATCTTTTTGACGGTGCCATTCAGGCTTATGTATTTTGCTTTTTGACATCGCTTTACATAAAAGAAGCAGTTGAATAATAACTATTTTAAGGAGGTTTTATCTATGAGTTTAACAGCACTTGGAGCAGCTATTGCTGCATTCACCGGAATTGGAGCAGGTATTGGTATCAGCATTGCCACAGCTAAGGCTACTGATGCAGTAGCAAGACAGCCTGAGGCAGATGGCAAGATCATGAAGCTCCTTCTTCTTGGATGCGCCCTTGCAGAGGCTACAGCTATTTATGGTTTCGTTATTGCTATCATGATCATTCTTTTCTCATAAGAAACGTTATAAAAGGGGTTAATCGTGTTAAACATAAGCGTAGTTAACATAGTATGTACAATATTAAATCTTCTGATCCTTTACATCGCTTTTAAAAAGCTTCTCTTTGGAAGGCTTGATGAGATATTAAAAAAGCGCCAGCAGGAAATTGATGAAGCTACAGACGCTGCTGACAAGGCCGTTGCTGAAGCCAAGGCCAGCAAAAAGGAATACGAAGAGAAGATTTCTTTTGCGGAAGAAGAAAAAGAACAGATCCTTGCTGATATTAAAAAGCAGGGCTACGAAGAGTACGAAAAGATCGTTGATGACGCCAAGAAAAAGGGTGAACAGATCATCACTGAAGCTAAACACAACGCTGAGGTTGAGGCCAACAGAACAAGAGATAAGTATGCTGCAGATATCAAGGATATGGTAATTGATGCTGCTTCCAAGATTGCAGCAACCAAGCACAGTACGGAAGATGACCTTAGCCTTTACGACAAATTTATTGACGAGGCGGTATCTAGTAAGAATGGATAAGAATCTTAAGGCTCTTTTGCGTTATGCTGCCACAGCACCTACGGCAGATCAGCTGGAAAAGATAAGAAAAATCCTTGCTGATAAACTTGATGCTCCAGATATTGAAATAGAGTGCGTTCATGACGAGACGGTCAAGGGCGGATTCATTGTTTCATGTGGCAATTTTGAGTATGACTGGAGTGATTTTGGAAGGACCAGACAGCTTCGCACTGAGCTTAATGAAGTTCAAACTAAAAATGGCAACATCGATCCAAGCCAGATAATCTCTATGTTAAAAGAAAAGGTGGAGGACTTTGAGCTTTCCACCAAGGACAGAGAGGTTGGAACTGTAACCTGGGTAGGAGATGGAATCGCCAATATTGAGGGAATAGACCACGCTTTTTACGGTGAGATCATCGAGTTTGAGGACGGCACCAAGGGTATGGTTCAGGATATCAGGGATGACCACGTTGGCTGTATCTTGTTTGGTAACGACAGCGGCATCAGACAGGGCAGTAGGGCTGTAAGAACCTATAAAGAGGCAGGAATTCCTGTTGGTGAAGCTTTTATCGGAAGAGTGGTAGATGCTCTGGGAGCTCCTCTTGATGGTCAGGGTGATATCAAGGCTTCTGGATTTAGCCCGGTAGAGAGACCTGCGCCAGGCATAATTGAGAGGCAATCAGTTAACGAGCCTATGGAGACAGGTATTTTGTCAATTGATACCATGTTTCCGATTGGAAGAGGACAGAGAGAACTGATTATTGGTGACAGACAGACTGGTAAGACATCAATTGCTCTTGATACCATCATCAACCAAAGGGGCAAGGGAGTGATCTGCATCTATGTGGCTATTGGACAGAAAGCTTCTACTGTAGCCCAGCTCTATCAGACGCTGAAAAAGAACAGAGCCATGGAGTACACCATAATTGTCAGCTCCACAGCATCTGACATGGCTCCGCTTCAGTATATAGCACCATATTCGGGAACAGCTCTGGGAGAATATTTCATGCGTCAGGGCAAGGATGTTCTCATTGTCTATGATGATCTAAGTAAGCACGCTGTAGCTTACAGAGCTCTTTCACTTCTTCTGGAGAGAAGCCCTGGAAGAGAGGCATATCCTGGAGATGTATTCTATCTGCACTCAAGGCTCCTTGAGAGATCAAGTAAGCTGTCCTCAGAACTTGGAGGCGGCTCTATGACAGCACTTCCTATAATAGAGACCCAGGCTGGAGACGTTTCTGCGTATATTCCAACCAACGTTATCTCTATTACAGATGGACAGATTTTCCTTGAAAGTGATCTGTTCTTTGAGGGTATGAGACCTGCTGTAAATGTAGGACTTTCAGTATCCCGTGTAGGATCAGCTGCCCAGACCAAGGCTATGAAGAAAGCGGCAGGAAGTATAAGAGTAGACCTTGCTCAGTACAGAGAAATGGCTGTATTTACCCAGTTTTCATCTGACCTTGATGATACAACGAGAAATCAGCTCAATCATGGAAGCATACTTATGGAGCTTCTTAAGCAGCCATTGGAGCATCCGCTTTCAATGCACCAGCAGGTAATAATCCTTGTGACAGTAGGTGCAGGCAGAATGGACCACGTTCCTGTAAAAGAGGTTAAGAGCTACAAGGAAAAACTTTTAAAGTTCTTTGAAACTGAGCACAGCGATCTTTGTGAAGAACTTGAAAAGAGCGGAGAACTTCCTGATCAGCTAAAGAAAAGGATCCTTGATCTTGCTGATGAGTTCAATGAAGCAGAAGGAATTTAATTTTGGCTAATATCAAAGAAATCAGAGATAGAATTGAAAGTGTTGGGGACACCATGAAGATCACCAATGCCATGTATCTCATTTCATCGACTAAGCTTAGAAAAGCAAAGAAGATGCTTACAGATACAGAACCTTTCTTTTTTTCTACTAAGGCCATGATAGAGCGTGTTGTATCGCACCTTCCAGAGGGCACCAGGAATATCTTTTTAGAAACAAGAAAGGATATTCCTGAGCGTGAGAGAAAGAGAGGCTATATCATCTTTACTGATGATAAGGGACTTGCTGGTGCCTACAACCACAATGTACTTAAGCTTGCAGAAGAGCATATTCACGGCGATGGTGACAAGTGGAAGCTCTTTGTGATAGGTGAACTTGGACGTTACCATTTTACATCCAGGAATATGGACATTGAGGAGTCATTTATGTTTACTTCTCAAAATCCCACACTTCACAGAGCAAGAAAGATCGCAGCTGAGATCCTGGAGTATTACTACGACCGCAAGATCGATGAGTTTTATGTGATCTACACCACAATGAAGGGTGCCACCTGTGAAGCAAGGTTTGAAAAGCTCCTTCCCCTTGATTTTATTGAAGAGATAAGAATGGAAGCTCCACCGCCAGGCATCATGCTTGAGGAGTTTTTGATGGAGCCAAGTCCTTCAGCTATTTTGGATAACATTGTTCCCAACTATGTAACAGGATTTATTTATGGAGCATTAGTTGAAGCATTCTGCAGCGTTCAAAGCTCCAGAATGCAGGCCATGGACAATGCCAACAAGAATGCTGAAAAGATGATATCTGAGCTTAAAAAGAGCTATAACAGGCAGAGGCAGGCCCAGATAACCCAGGAAATAACTGAGGTTGTCAGCGGAGCCAAGGCTCTAAAGAGAAGCCGAGAGGCCAAAGCTAAAAAAGTAAGAGGATAGCAAATTGGAAAAGGGCAAGATATTGCAGGTCATGGGACCTGTTGTAGACGTAAAATTTGAAGATGGTGATCTTCCATATATCAATGATGCCTTAGAGGTATACCCAAGAGGACACAAGCGTGTCATGGAAGTTGCTCAGCACATTGGTAATGACACAGTCAGATGCATCATGCTTTCTCACTCAGAAGGCCTTGCTAAAGACATGGAAGTAATAAGAGCAGGAGGCCCCATAAGTGTACCAGTAGGACCACAGGTTCTTGGAAGACTCTTTAATGTCCTTGGAGACCCCATCGACAATAAAGGCGATGTTGAAACAAAAGAAAAGTGGCAGATTCACAGAGATGCGCCAAGTCTTATGGACCAGAGCCCGGTTGTTGAAGTTTTGGAGACTGGCATTAAGGTAATAGATCTTTTGGCTCCCTATGCTAAGGGCGGTAAGATCGGTCTTTTTGGGGGAGCTGGTGTTGGTAAGACAGTGCTTATCCAGGAGCTTATCCAGAACATTGCCACTGAGCACGGTGGATATTCAATATTCACAGGTGTTGGCGAGCGTTCAAGAGAAGGAAATGACCTTTATACTGAGATGTCTGAATCTGGAGTTATAGATAAGACAGCCCTTGTCTTTGGTCAGATGAACGAACCACCTGGAGCCAGAATGAGAGTAGCAGAATCTGGCCTTACCATGGCTGAATATTTCAGGGATGTGGAGCACCAGGACGTTCTTTTGTTCATCGATAATATTTTCAGATTTGTACAGGCTGGCTCAGAGGTTTCGTCCCTTCTTGGAAGAATGCCTTCTGCAGTTGGATATCAGCCAACTTTGGCAACTGACCTTGGTATGCTACAGGAAAGGATCACATCTACAAGGTTTGGTTCTGTAACCAGTGTACAGGCTGTATATGTACCTGCAGATGACCTTACTGATCCTGCACCTGCTACAACCTTTGCACACCTTGATGCAACTACGGTTCTTTCCCGTAAGATCGTTGAACAGGGTATTTATCCGGCTGTTGATCCTCTTGAGTCTTCAAGCCGTATCCTGGAAGAGGATATTGTCGGTAAGGACCATTACAATACAGCCATGAAGGTTCAGGAAATCCTTCAGAAATACAAAGAGCTTCAGGATATCATTGCGATCCTTGGTATGGAGGAGCTTTCTGACGAGGATAAGATGACAGTTCACAGGGCCCGTAAGATCCAAAGGTTCTTATCTCAGCCTTTCCATGTAGCTGAACAGTTTACAGGCCTTCCAGGAAAATTTGTTCCGCTTTCTGAGACTGTTAAGGGCTTTAAGGCAATTGTAAATGGTGAGATGGACCATTATCCAGAGGCTGCCTTCTTTAACGTTGGAACAATAGATGAAGTAATTGAGAAGGCCAAACAGATAGAGGCTTAATATGAGTGAACAGGCAAAGACCTTTCACCTGCAGGTGATTTCGGTTAATGGAATATTTTATGATGATGAGGCCATTGAGATAATAGTTCCCTGTGATGACGGAGAACTGGCTATTCTTGCAGGTCATGAGGAGATGATCCTTGCTATCTACGAGGGCATCATCAAGATTAAAAATCCTAAAGGGGATTGGGTAATCGGCGTAGTAAGTATTGGCTCTGTCCAGGTTACAGTTGATAACAGATGCATAGTTCTTGTTAATACGGTAGAAAGACCTGAGGACATCGACAAGAGAAGAGCTCAGGAGGCCTATGAGTTTGCTATGGAGCATCTGATGCAGAAACAGTCTATAAAAGAGTTCAAGAAATCCCAGGCGGGACTTGCAAGAGCTCTTACAAGACTTAAGGCGGCATCAAAATATCAAGATTAAAGAAAAGTTGGTGGATGTTTTGTTTTCAAATAAGAGGATTATTAAGTATTTAAGCAGAATTTGTTCGTTAGCTCTCTTATGCGCTTTTGTAACAGCATGTGGCAAGCAGGCTGATCCAAAGCTTGAAAGCTACAAAGAGAGTATGACAGAGTTTTATAACAAGTTATCGGAGTATGACAGTTCGATCAATTCAATCGATCCAGACTCAGAAACAGCGGGAGATGAGCTTTTAGTTGTTCTTGATGAGATGAATGAGACCTACAAGAACATGGCGGCGATAGAGATACCTGAAGAGTTTTCGGGAATTTCGGATATTGCAGTTGAGGCTGCTGACTACATGGACAAGGCCAATGAGTTTTATCATCAGGCCTATGATGGAGATTTTGATTCAGACAGCGAAATGCTGGCAAGTCAGTATTACCAGAGAGCCAATGACAGAGTACTCATTATGCTCCAGGTACTTCATGGACAGGTTCCTGAAGGAGAGGGCATTACAGTAGAGACTGAAAGTACATATGAAATATCAACAATTGAGGATGAAAGCACTGATGGTGAGTGATCAGTGCTTCATCTTTTATAAGGAGTTTTGATTGGATAAGGCTAAAGACAACAAGTTTATATATGCAGTCAGATTCATAGCATGTCTTTTTGTGATCACTATTCATGCCAGGATTCCTGGAATTGTGGGAACTTTTATATTTTCTGTTTCTCGTTTTGCAGTTCCTTTCTTTTTTGCAGTTTCCGGAAGATTTCTTTTGTATGATCATGGAAATGGTCCTGTCACAGATGTTTCTAAGATCAGAAGTACAGTAAGGAAAGCTCTTGTAAGGCTTTTAAAGATCTCAGCAATTGTATATATGGTACATCTGGTGTTTTCGTTTTGCTTTCACATGGCGAAGGGCTATAGCGTATCAGAATACCTTGGATCGAAATTTAATCTTTTTGAGGTATGTAATTTTCTTTTGTTTAATTCCGGAAGGATCGTATATGATGGTTCATATGTTTTTGATCATATGTGGTTTTTGTTTGCACTTATTTATGTATATGGACTTATCTATATCTTTGCTCCGGTTCTGAGAAAGTGGTACAAGGCTCTTATCGTGATACTGTTATCCCTTTTGTTTTTTGGAGAACTTCTTCAGACCTATTATCCAGTCAAGCTTTTTGGAATCGGGATATCTACATGGTATGTGATGAGAAACTGGCTGTTTGTGGGAATGCCTTTTGTGCTAATAGGAATTCTTTTTAATGATCATGTTTATAGATGTGAAAATATAGTCAAATATAAGATCCCATCTATTGTCATGATTGTTTTTGGGATCATACTAAGCTTTTTGGAATCCAGGCTGATTTCAGAAAAAGAAGTGTATCTTGGAAGTATTATTATTGTTTTGGGAATACTTATCTTATCTGAATGTATTTCCTATAACGGAGATATTCTATACTGCCTTGGTAAAAAAGCCTCTTCAAATATTTATTATTATCATGTGCTTGTGATTGCTATATTGGATATAGCAGCTCAAAATGGGATCATACCCTGGGATGTGCTTGTATTTAAACCAATTCTTGTGATGATCATATGTTTTGTGCTATTTTGTATTAAACCAATTATTGATTATAGGAAGAAAAATTCGTGAACAGATCAGAGTTTTTAAACTTTTGCAAAGACAGAATTGTATTTTTGGATGGTGCTACCGGCAGTAACCTTATGAAGGCTGGAATGCCTGCTGGTGTATGCCCTGAGAAGTGGATACTGGAACACAGGCAGGTGATGGCTGATCTTCAGAAGGCATATGTAGATGCTGGTTCTGATATAGTTTATGCACCAACATTTACGGGAAACAGGATTAAACTGGCAGATTATGGGCTTTCAGATGATATTGTTTCCATAAATACTGAACTTGTGCGCCTTTCAAAGCAGGCAGTATCTTCAAAGGCTTTAGTAGCCGGTGATATCACCATGACAGGTAAACAGCTTAAGCCAGTAGGAGACCTTGAATTTGAAGAGCTTATAGACGTATACAAGGAGCAGATCAGGATCCTTGTAGATGCTGGTGCTGACATTCTGGTTGTGGAGACCATGATGAGCCTGCAGGAGTGCAGAGCTGCACTTATTGCGGCAAAAGAGATGTCGGATATTGCAGTGATCGTAACTCTTACATTTGAGCCCGATGGTAGAACCTTGTTTGGATCTGATCCGGAATCCTGCGCCATTACTTTAGAGGCTCTTGGGGCAGCTGCCATCGGAGCAAACTGCGGTGCTGGCCCTGACAGGATGGTTGACATTATTGGCAAGATGGCAAGTGTCACCAATATTCCCATAATTGCCAAGCCAAATGCCGGGCTTCCAAGTGTGGATAGCGAAGGTAATACTGGCTATGACATGGACGCAGATGTATTTACAAAAGAAATGAAGAAACTCCTTGATAAGGGAGCTTCGATCCTTGGCGGATGCTGCGGAACAACCCCAGAGTTTATCCGTATGATCCATGATGTATACAGCACATATACTCCTGCATCAGATATTCCAAGAAAGATTTCAGGAAGAAGATACCTTTCATCAGACAGAAGGGCACTTGGCTTTGGTCTTGATGATCTGTTCATGATAGTTGGAGAGAGGATCAATCCCACAGGAAAAAAGATACTGCAGGCACAGCTTCGCGAGGGGAACCTTGACCTTGTATGTGAGTTTGCCGAGAATCAGGAAAAAGATGGTGCATCAATCCTTGATATCAATGTGGGCATGAGCGGCATTGATGAGAAGGAGATGATGCTGACAGTTCTTTCAGAAGTGTCCGGAATTACTGATCTTCCACTTTGTATTGACACTTCAAGTGCTGAGGTTATGGAGGCAGCTCTTAGGATATATCCGGGACGAGCCTTGATGAACTCAATTTCCCTTGAAAAGGGTAAAGCTGAGAAATTCCTTCCGCTGGCTAAAAAGTACGGGGCGATGTTTGTTCTTTTGCCCTTAAGTAAAGAAGGACTTCCCAAGGACCTTGATGAAAAGATAAGCAATATCAATGAGCTCTATGAAATGGCAGAAAAAATAGGTCTGTCCAAGGAAGATATTGTTGTTGACGGACTTGTTGCTACTGTAGGAGCAGACCCTAAGGCAGCCATTAATACTTTGGATACTATAGGCTATTGCCATGATAATAGCTTTGCTACAATTTGCGGACTTTCAAATATCTCTTTTGGCCTTCCCGAAAGAATGAATGTAAACACAGCTTTTCTTACTATGGCAATATCAAGAGGCCTTACAATGGCAATTGCCAATCCCTCCCAGGAAATGCTGGTAAATGCAGCTTTTGCATCAGACCTTCTTAGAAACAAAGAGGGAGCTGACGGCAGATATATTGAGAGAATGGCCAGGTATGCTGAGGGCGATGATAATTCTAAACAGCAAAAAGAGAGTAATCCTGCACCTACTTCTGATGGCGATTTTCTTGCTATAATAAAACAGGATGTTCTAAAAGGCGCAAAGAGAACCATAGAAAAGAACACTCAAAGTGCCATAGACAACGGCATTGATCCAAAGATGATCCTGGATGAAGCACTGATGCCTGCCATAAATGAAGTTGGAGAGTATTTTGACAAGGGCAAGTACTTTCTTCCTCAGCTGATAGCTGGTGCTGAGGCTATGAAACTTTCAATTGCCATTCTTGAACCACTTCTTCAAAAGGACAAAGACGATTCACAGAAATTACCTACTGTGGTCATTGCTACTGTACATGGAGATATTCACGACATAGGCAAAAACCTTGTGGCGCTTATGCTTAAAAACTATGGCTTTAATGTTATAGACCTTGGAAAGGATGTGCCAAAGGAAGAGATAGTAAAAGCTGCCAGGGAAAACGATGCCAAGGTCATAGCTCTTTCTGCACTTATGACAACCACTATGAAGGAAATGAAAAATGTGGTTGAATATGCCAGAAATGAAGGGATAAATGCCAAGATCATTATAGGTGGAGCTGTAGTTACGCAGGACTTTGCGCAAGAGATCGGCGCTGACGGATATTCTGCTGACGCTGCAGATGCTGTGAGATTAGTAAAGAAACTTCTTTTTGAATAATGTTACTTTGGAGGACATGATATGATCGGAGCAGAGGCAATAGTAAAATGCCTTGAAAAGGAAAATACTGAGGTTATCTTTGGATATTCCGGAGTAGCCATAGATCCTTTCTGGAACAGTATTTTGGATACCAGGATAAAAACTGTTCTTATAAGGACTGAACAGAACGCAGCACACTGCGCCAGCGGATATGCGAGAATAAGTGGTAAAGTGGGAGTGTGTGCAGTTACATCAGGCCCTGGTGCTACAAATCTGATAACTGGTATTGCCACAGCCTATGCTGACAGCATCCCAATGATCGCAATAACCGGACAGGTCAATTCCGACATGATCGGATCAGACGTTTTCCAGGAGGCGGATATCACTGGTGCTGTGGAATCCTTTGTAAAATACAGCTATTTGATCAGAAATGTGGATGATATCCCTAAGGTGTTCAAAGAGGCATTCTTTATTGCGAATAGTGGAAGAAAGGGACCTGTTCTTATTGATATTCCTTATGATATCCAGCTTGCTGAGATGACTACTAAGTTCAGCTATCCTGAATCAATTTCCATGAGATCCTACAAGCCAACAGTTAAGGGAAACATTGTCCAGATCAAAAAAGTCATAAAAGAAGTTGAAAAGGCAAAGCGCCCTATTATCTGTGTTGGAGGAGGCGTTCACTTAAGCGGAGCAACAAGCGAGCTTGTCAGGTTTGCAGAGCTTAATGATGTGCCAGTAGTTTCCACCATGATGGGGATAGGTGTAATGCCAACAGAGCATCCACTGTACTTTGGAATGGTTGGAAACAATGGCCAGCCGTATGCCAACAGAGCAATGAACGAGTCAGACCTGCTTCTCATGGTAGGTGCGAGAGTGGCTGACAGAGCAGTTAACAGACCAGACCTTATTACAGAGAACAAGGTCATGGTACATATAGATGTAGACCCTGCTGAGATCGGTAAAAATGTAGGACCAACAATACCTCTTGTAGGTGATATCAAGCATATATTTAATGATTTCCTGGAACAGGATGATCACGCAGATGATCACAAGGACTGGATAGCTCTTTTAAACAGCTATAAAGAGGACATGGGCTCCGACAGAGTTCCTGATTACTCAATAGAAGCTTATGTGGAGCCTAAGGATTTCATATCAAGGCTTTCAAGAGCCATGAAGGATGATGCCATCTATGTGGCAGATGTGGGACAGAACCAGATATGGTCATGTGCTTATCATATTGTTAAAAAAGGCAGGTTCCTCACATCTGGAGGAATGGGAACCATGGGCTATTCAATTCCGGCGGCCATGGGTGCCAAGCTTGCTGATCACAGCAAACAGGTTGTGGCTGTTATCGGAGATGGTGCATTCCAGATGAGCATGATGGAGCTTGCGACCATGCGACAATACAGGATCCCGGTAAAGATCGTTGTCCTTAAAAACGGCTTTCTTGGAATGGTAAGAGAACATCAGCACTACGCTTATAATGATGCTTATTCAATGGTAGAGCTTAAAGGAGATCCTGACCTTTCTCTTATTGCTGCAGCTTATGGTATGGAATATGTAAAGGTTGACGGAAACAGCGACCTTGACGGAGAACTTGCTTCATTCCTTAAGAATGATACTGCATCACTTATGGAAGTCAGGGTAGATCCAATGGAACTTACAAAATTCTGATCACAAAAGGGAATTGATATGAAGAGAATATATTCAGTACTGGTTGAGAACAGAGCTGGTGTACTTTCCAAGGTGGCAGGTCTTTTCTCAAGAAGGAATTTTAATATTGATTCAATGGTTGTAGGTGAGACAGCAGACAGAGCTGTATCCTGCATGACGATTGTATCTACAGGTGATGAGAGGACGATCGAGCAGATTGAGAAACAGCTCAATAAAAAGATCGATGTCATCAAGGTAAAGACATTTAAAGAGAGCATGAGTATCAACAGGGAGCTTATGCTTATCAAGGTAAAATACAACAAGGAAAACCGCAGGGATATTATGGAGAACTGTCAGATAATGAATGCCCAGATAGTTGATATGAGCAAAAATCTGATGATCATCCAGATCTGCGATACATCTGAAAGAATTGAACTCTTTATCGAAATGCTAAAGAGTGTAAGCATTGTGGAAATTGCAAGGACCGGAACTGTCGCTCTGACTAAATGTAACGAAAACTAAGTGCCAGCCTGGCACTTAGTTGACAAAATAGCTATACTCAAAACGCTTTAATACGGTAAAATGGTTACAGTTTAAAGTTTAAAAGAAATTTTTGTTGACACAAAGCTTAAAAAGAGTATAATTTGATTAAATTGATAAAAAAACGGTCTGATTTCATTCAAAATCCTATGAAAAACCGAAAATATCTCACGGCAAAACATCACGCTTTAAAGTGTTAAAGGCACTCGAGGATATCTGGGTTAAGAGGTGATTTATGAGTACAAAACTTAAGAAAAAAGTCTTCCAGTTATTGGTCGACAACAACCCTGGTGTACTTAGCAGGATATCAGGACTATTTTCAAGAAGAGGCTACAACATCGAGAGCATTACAGCCGGTGTTACAGCGGATCCAAGGTTTACCAGGATCACCATCGTAGCATCTGGTGATGATGTGATACTTGATCAGATTGAGAAACAGGTCAGGAAACTGGTTGACGTAAGAGATATTCATGAGCTTCTGCCAGATGATTCAGTTTACAGAGAACTTGCCATGGTCAAGGTAAGAGCTGAGGCTGACAAGAGGCAGTCAATTCTTGCAACAGCCAACATATTCAGAGGCAACATTGTAGATGTGAGCCCTGATTCACTTATCATTGAGATCACAGGTAGTCAGTCCAAGGTGGATGCTTTTTTGAAGCTCCTTGAGGGCTACGAGATATTGGAACTTGCCAGAACCGGAATAGCAGGACTTGGCAGAGGCACAGATAAGGTTATTTATCTGGATGAGTAATAGTTACTAATTTAAAAATTCATAATATGGAGGATATCAAAATGTCACAGGAAGCACGTATTTTTTACCAGGAAGATTGTAACTTATCATTACTTGAGGGCAAGACAATTGCTATTATCGGTTATGGCTCACAGGGTCATGCACATGCCCTCAACTTAAAGGACTCAGGCTGCAACGTTATCATTGGTCTTTACGAAGGATCCAAGAGCAAGGCTAAGGCTGAGGCTCAGGGCCTTAAGGTTTACAACACCAAGGAAGCTGCCAAGATGGCTGATATCATCATGATCCTTATCAATGATGAGAAGCAGGCCAAGATGTACAAAGAGGACATCGAGCCAAACCTTCAGCCAGGTAACATGCTTATGTTTGCTCATGGTTTCAACGTACACTTTGGACTTATCAAGGCTCCTAAGGATGTAGACGTAGCTATGATCGCTCCTAAGGCTCCTGGACACACAGTTCGTTCTGAGTATCAGGCTGGTAAGGGAACGCCATGTCTTGTAGCTGTTGAGCAGGATGCTACAGGTAAGGCTCTTGATCTTGCACTTGCATATGGCGCTGGTATCGGCGGAGCAAGAGCTGGCCTTCTGGAGACAACCTTCAGAACAGAGACTGAGACTGACCTCTTTGGTGAGCAGGCAGTTCTTTGCGGCGGTGTATGTGCACTTATGCAGGCTGGTTTTGATACTCTTGTTGAGGCTGGATATGATCCAAGAAACGCATACTTTGAGTGCGTACATGAGATGAAGCTCATTGTAGACCTTATCTATCAGTCAGGCTTTGCTGGAATGAGATACTCAATCTCCAACACAGCTGAGTATGGTGATTATGTAACAGGACCTAAGCTCATCACAGATGAGACCAAGAAGACAATGAAGAAGATCCTTTCTGATATCCAGGATGGAACATTTGCTAAGGAATTCCTTCTTGATATGTCTGAGGCTGGCGGACAGGTTCACTTCCAGGCTATGCGCAAGCTCCATGCTGAGCATCCATCAGAGAAGATCGGTGCTGAGATCCGTAAGCTTTACAGCTGGAACAATGAGTCTGATAAGCTGATCAATAACTGATCTGTCTAATTGAAAATGTACGATAATTAGACTATTATTTAAGAGTGCCACTGATCTGGCACTCTTAATTTTTCTAAAGAAGAAGGCTGTTTATGTCGCAAAATATGCTTGAAACTATACAAAATACTGAAACGGAAAAGAAAAGCTTTTATAACCCTGTGTTTATGCTCCTTAGCTCTTTTCTTATGTATGTTCTTGCAATTTTGCCGATTCTTGTAAAAAGAGGCCTTCCTTTCTTTTATTATGGAGACTACAACGTTCAGCAGATTCCATTCTATATTCTTGCCCATAGGGCTGTGCGCAGCGGAGAGTTTTTCTGGAACTGGAATGTTGATCTTGGTGGTTCCATGGCAGGAGACTTTTCTTTCTATTTGTGGGGAAGCCCCTTCTTCTGGCTGACAGTTCTTTTCCCTGAAACTGCAATTCCATACATTATGCCATTTCTCATGGCTCTTAAGTATGCAGTAGCTGCAACGCTGGCATATATTTACATTCGCCGTTATGTGCATAAGTATATCTATGCCATGATAGGAGGATATCTTTACGGCTTTTCGGGCTTCAATGCCTGCAACATAGTATTCAACCACTTCACTGACTCTGTATGCTTTTTTCCGCTGTTTTTGATGCTGTTTGAAGAACTTATGGAATGCAGCACATCTGAAGATGGAAAGATAAAGCCATCAGGACTTTCATTTCTTAAGTTTTCACTTATGACTGCCTTTATGGCTATCGTCAATTATTACTTTTTCTTTGGACAGGTACTGTTTCTTGTTATCTATTTTTTTGTCAGATATCGAAAAGCAGAGAGTTTATTTGACTTCTTCATTAGACAGTTAAGGCTGATAGCAGGTGTGGTTGCGGGCGTTTTGCTGGCGGGCTTTTTCCTTTTGCCTGCATTTATGGGAATCCATGGAAACTCGAGACTGGACAATGTGATAACAGGCTACAATATGTTCATTTACCCAAGTGGCAAGCTTATCTGGGATATTTTTAAAAGCCTTGTAATGCTGCCTGACATCATTGGAAAAGGGACATTGTTCTACACGACCACTGTCAAAAACGCTTCCCTTGCTGCATATTTGCCTATGTTTGGAATTGCAGGTGTTGCAGGATTCCTTTTCTTAAACAGGAGACGCAAAAACTGGGAAAAGACTTTGACGATCCTGTTTTTGGTAATGGCAGTGATCCCTGTTTTGAACTCGGCATTTTCTCTTTTTAACACATCCTATTACGCGAGATGGTTTTATATTCCGGTTCTTTTGATGTCCCTTGAAACTGCTCAGGTGGCTGAACGTGGCAGGAGTATCCAGCTTAAAAAGGGTGTTGTGATAGAGGTTTTGTGTTTCCTTTTCTTTGTGATCGTGTACTTTCTGCCTTCCACAGATGAAAATGGGAAGATAGAAATGTTCAATATGACAGAGAACTCATCTATTTTCCTAAGGGACGTTCTGTTTACAGCGCTTTTACTGGTATTTCTTATTGTGTCGGTATTTCTTTTGCCCAAAAAGAAAAAGATAAGGGACATAGTGATACTTGCCTTTGTGATGATATCATGCGTGATCTCCACTTACGTTCCTGTAAAGAATGGCAGCTCTATCATAAGTGATACGGGAAAAGAGATGTGGCAGGAGCAGATGTTATACAACAAAGTAGAAGTTGATATGACGAGCTTTCTTCGCGGTGAAGTTGATTCTACGTCTACCAACTACGACATGGTATGGGGGATTCCGTCAATTCACTGCTTTTTAAGCACAGTTCCAGCTCCAATCTTTGATTTTCTTGAAGGGGCATGTGGCATCACAAGGACCGTGGAGACCAATATCCCGGTTGAAAGAGCGGGAGTAAGGGCGATCCTTTCAGCGAAATACTATTTTGAGAACGCTGTGATCAGCAAGAACAGAGTCTTTTATAACGATGAGGGAACAGATGGCTATGTCTATACTGATACTCAGGATGGTTTTGACATATTTGAGAATACCAACTATATCCCCATGGGCTTTGCGTATGACTACTATATAACTACCTCTGAGTGGGAAGATTTGGAGGCTAAGGATCATGACCTTGATCTTTCAAAGGTTCTGATCATTTCCGATGAAGATGCTATAAGCCTCTATGGAAAACTTGACATGACGGAGCTTACAGCAGAGGATATTCTGGAAAGTCCGGTAAATTACTATGAGTTCGGGGGTCAGTGCAAGAAGAGAGCAGAAACTGCCTGCAAGAGCTTTGAGCCGGATACAAAGGGATTTAGTGCGGTAACAAGCAATATTGATGGCGACAGACTTTTGTTTTTCTCTGTTCCAAAGGTTAAGGGCTTTAGCTGCAGGGTAGATGGAGTAGCTACACCAATATATACAGCTGATTATGGTCTTATGGCGATACCTGTTTCCGAGGGAGCCCATAATATAAGGGTTTCTTACGCGCCTGAAGGACTGGTATTTGGAATTGTCTGCTCATTGGCGGCTCTTGTTGCCATGTGGGGTTATATGATGGTAATAAAAAAGATCAAGAAAAACGATTAAATTTGTTATGTTGTTTGCTGCATATGCAGCATGTTATATTTACTATTATCTGATTGATAATAATTAAGAAATGGTAAGGAGAGATACGGTATGAGTGGAATGACCATGAGCCAGAAGATTCTTGCACATCACGCAGGGCTTTCACATGTGGATGCAGGACAGCTTATTGAGGCTGACTTAGACCTCGTTCTTGGCAACGACATAACAAGCCCTGTTGCTATTGGCGAAATGAAAAAGTTCACAAAGGGTGGAGTTTTTGATAAGGACAAGATTGCGCTTGTTCCAGACCACTTTGTTCCTAACAAGGACATCAAATCCGCAGAGAACTGCAAGTGTGTCCGCGAATTTGCAAAGAGAAACGATATTACAAACTATTTTGAAGTAGGTGAAATGGGTATTGAGCATGCTCTTTTACCGGAGAGAGGTCTTACAGTACCTGGAGATCTGATAATTGGTGCTGATTCACATACCTGCACATATGGAGCACTTGGAGCATTTTCTACAGGTATAGGTTCCACTGATATGGCTGCTGGAATGGCTACTGGCAAGGCTTGGTTCAAGGTTCCTTCAGCAATAAAATTTAATATTGTTGGCAAGCCTTCAAAATGGGTGAGCGGAAAAGATGTTATTCTTCACATCATTGGCCTTATTGGCGTAGATGGAGCTCTTTATAAGTCCATGGAATTTGTTGGAGAGGGCATAAAGAACCTTACAATGGATGACAGGTTTACAATTGCCAATATGGCTATTGAAGCTGGTGGCAAGAATGGAATCTTCCCTGTTGATGAAGTGGCAAAAAAATATCTTGATGAGCATGCAAATGGCAAGAAATATGAGATCTATGAAGCTGATTCAGACGCTGAATATGATGCAGAGTATACAATAGACCTTGGAAGTCTTAAGTCAACAGTTGCATTCCCACATCTTCCTGAGAATGCTCATACTTTTGATGACATCAAGGATATCAAGATTGATCAGGTTGTTATTGGTTCATGTACAAATGGAAGACTTGACGATCTTAGATGTGCAGCGAAGATCCTCGAAGGAAGACATATTGCAGAAGGCATGAGATGTATTGTTATTCCTGCAACTCAGAAGATATATTTAAAGGCTATGGAAGAGGGACTTCTTAGAACCTTTATCGAAGCTGGTGCAATAGTTTCAACTCCTACCTGCGGACCTTGTCTTGGAGGATATATGGGAGTTTTAGCTTCTGGCGAAAAGTGCGTATCAACCACCAACAGAAACTTTGTTGGAAGAATGGGCGCTATCGATTCAGAGATATATCTGGCGTCTCCTGCAGTTGCAGCAGCCAGTGCAGTTACAGGAAAATTGTCACAGCCATCAGAGCTTGGACTTTAAGGAGGACTATATGAAAGCTGCAAAAGGAACAGTTTTTAGATATGGAGATAATGTAGATACAGATGTTATCATCCCTGCAAGGTATTTAAACAGCACAGACCCCAAGGATCTTGCTGCCCACTGCATGGAGGATATTGATAAGGAATTTGTAAACAAGGTAAAGGCTGGGGATATCATAGTAGCTGATAAGAATTTTGGCTGCGGATCTTCAAGAGAGCATGCTCCCATAGCTATAAAGGCTGCAGGAGTATCCTGTGTCATCGCCAAGAGCTTTGCCAGGATCTTTTATAGAAACAGCATAAACATCGGTCTTCCGATTATCGAGTGCGAAGATGCACCTGACAACATAAGTGCTGGGGATGTGGTATCTATAGATTTTGACTCAGGCCTTATCACAGATGAGACA
The DNA here is from genome assembly GCA_015056565.1 of Butyrivibrio sp. GTDB lineage: Bacteria > Bacillota > Clostridia > Lachnospirales > Lachnospiraceae > Butyrivibrio. The sequence goes on along the minus strand of SVGB01000002.1, from coordinate 146,007 downwards.
ACAGGCAAGACCTTTAAGGGACAGGCATTCCCGCCATTTATGCAAAAGATCATTGATTCTGAGGGACTTATAAATTATATCAATTCAAAAGAGTGATATTGCGCCACAGCACGTTTGTTGCTGTGGCGTTATTTTTGCAAATGTATTATTATAATAAAGTATGTAATTTTGATTGGAGGAATGTATGGGAAGGTTATTCTGTGTTATACCCTGTTACAATGAGCAGGAGGTTCTGCCAGAAACTTCAAGTCGCATTCGCGAAAAGCTCAATGACCTTATCGCTAAGAATAAAATAGATGCTGACAGCAGGATTGTATTTGTAAATGACGGCTCTAAGGATGCAACCTGGGATATTATCACAAGGCTTCACAGTGAAGATCCTATATTTCAGGGGATCAATCTGTCAAAAAATATGGGACATCAGAATGCACTTCTTGCAGGCCTTATGACAGTTAAGGATCATTGTGACTGTGCTATTTCCCTTGATGCAGATCTTCAGGATGACATCAATGCCATAGAAGCTATGATAGACAAGTTCAATGAGGGCACTGATGTTGTATATGGTGTCAGGTCCAAGAGGACTACGGATACTTTCTTTAAGAGATTTACTGCTATTGGGTTTTATAAGGTAATGAACAGCCTTGGAGCAAATACTGTTTATAACCACGCTGATTACAGACTTATGAGCAGACGTGCTCTGCTTGGTCTATCTGAATTCGGAGAGGTCAATCTCTTTTTAAGAGGAATTGTACCCATGGTGGGCTATAAGAGTGATGTTGTCTACTACGAGAGAGCAGAAAGGTTCGCCGGAGAGAGCAAATATCCATTAAAGAAGATGCTCAGCTTTGCGGTTGAAGGTATTACAAGCCTCTCAACTAAACCTATCAAGCTTATCACAGGACTTGGAGTTTTGATCTTTCTTGTGAGCATTGCAGTATTTATCTACTCTTTGGTCCGCTACTTTAATCACGAGACTGTCCCTGGTTGGACAACAACTGTTCTTTCAGTATGGTTCATAGGCGGACTTATGATGATCTCCCTTGGAGTGATCGGAGAATACATTGGCAAGATTTATCTTGAGACCAAGAACAGGCCAAGATTTATCATAGAATCATACCTTTCGGATGATTCAGAACAAAAGAAATAAAGGTAGGAAATTTAGTAATGGCAAAGAAACCAGAAGATTTTAAAAAAGAGATGGAAGATAATATGAAGGCTAAGCTCTCCGAGTATAGCCACGTTAAGAAAGTTATCGGTATCGTAAGCGGAAAGGGCGGCGTTGGTAAGAGTCTTGTGACAGGTCTTTCCGCCATTTCAATGTGCAGGAAGGGCTATCAGACAGCAATCATGGATGCTGATATCACTGGACCTTCAATTCCCAAGATGTTTGGTATAGGAAAAGAGAATTTTGCTGATGAAACAGGCCTGCTTCCAGCAGTGACAAGAGGCGGTATGAAGATCATGTCACTTAACATGCTCATGGAAAATGAGACTGATCCTGTAATCTGGAGAGGTCCTGTAATCGCCGGCATTGTAAAGCAGTTCTGGTCAGATGTTAACTGGGGCGATGTGGACTATATGTTCGTTGATATGCCTCCAGGAACAGGTGATGTTCCTCTTACAGTATTTCAGTCCCTTCCTGTTGATGGCATCATAGTAGTTGCTACTCCTCAGGAGCTTGTTGGAATGATAGTTGAAAAAGCTATCAACATGGCCAAAATGATGAATATTCCTGTACTTGGAATAGTTGAGAATATGAGCTATATGACATGCCCTCACTGCGGAGAGCCTATCTATATGTTTGGTGAGAGCAAAATTGACGACTATGCAGCAACTCTTGGCATTCCAGTACTTGGCAAGATCCCTATGAATCCAGATTTTGCATCTAAATGTGATGCAGGACTTGCTGAAGATATTGAATTTGAAGGTTTGGATAAGCTTGTATCAGTACTTGATGGAATGAAGGAATAAGTATTATGAAGATGAAACCTGAGAAAAACCAGATCACCTGGGGTATTACACTGTTTTTAGTTGTAGTAGCATCGCTTCTTGCGTACTATTTTCTTTTTAATGGAAAAATAATAATAGATTTCTTTGAAAAGATTTTGGATTCCATATCAGGTATCATCATCGGAGTCATAATCGCCTACATTCTGATACCTCTTCAGGATTCAATCGAAGGGAAGATCCTTATTCCGATCTATAAAAAAAGAGGATACGACATTTCTTTTGCTGAAAACGCAAACTGGAAAAAGAGAAGACAGATGAGAGGGATTGCAGTACTGTGTACAATGCTGATATTCATCTTTATCGTGTTTTTGCTTGTCAGGATCATTATCCCTCAGCTCATCAGCAGTGTACGTGAGATCATCAATAACCTTCCTGTCTATATCAGGAATATTGATGATTATTCAAATCTGCTGCTTGAGAATAATCCGGATCTTAATGAGTTTATTGATTCTCAGCTGACGAGCTATTACGCAACACTTTCAAGCTTTGTCACTCAGAACATCAAACCATATCTTCCAGAAGTTGGAACTATCGTGAAGGTGGCAACAAACAGTGTGTTCTCTGTGATCGGAGTTATTTTTGATTTTGTTGTAGGTCTGATTGTTGCGGTTTATGTTCTCAATTCCAAAGAGAGATTTACAACCAGAGGCAAGAAGATGGCATATGCCTTCTTTAAAGAAGATTTCGCCAATGAGCTGGTTGGAGGATTCAGATTCGTGCATAATACCTTTGAGAGCTTTATTGGTGGCAAGCTTATTGATTCCATCATAATTGGAGTTATCTGCTACGTTGGATGCCTTATCCTTGGCATCAACTATCCGGTGCTGATCTCAGTGATCGTAGGCGTGACCAATATAATTCCTTTCTTTGGTCCCTATATTGGAGGAATAGCTGGAGCAATGCTTCTTGTTTTGATCGAACCTATAAAGGCGCTTATCTTCCTTATTTTCGTGATCCTGCTTCAGCAGTTTGATGGAAATATCTTAGGACCAAGGATACTGGGTGGATCTACAGGACTTTCAAGCTTTTGGGTCATCTTTGCGATCACCTTCTTCGGAGGACTATGGGGGCTTGTGGGATGGCTTATCGGAGTTCCTGTATTTGCTGTATTCTATGCGCTTGTATCAAGAGTCACCAATCATTACCTTCGCGGCAAAGGGCTCTCTGAGTTTACCGGTGATTACTATGATCTTGCTTATATAGAAGATAAAGAATATAAGCTCCTTAGTGACAAGAACAATACAAAATACAATGCAGTCAAGAAAACATCTACATTTAAAAAGATTTTTAGTGGCAATAATAAGCTTGACGCGGGAAAAAAATGAATTATAATTGTTACTAATTAGTACTTTGAAGTGTTAAAGTACAAGGAAGGGGACTGATATAAAATGGCTAAGAAGAATTTAGACTGGGCTAACATTGGTTTTGCTTACCATGTAGCAGACAAAAGATATGTTTCCAATTTCAAGGACGGAAAGTGGGATGATGGCGTTATTACTGAAGACTCCAAGATAGTCCTTAGCGAGGATGCTGGTGTACTTCACTACGCACAGGAGTGTTTTGAGGGACTTAAGGCTTATGAGACAGAGGACGGAAGGATTGTTACTTTCAGACCTGACCTCAACGCCAAGAGAATGGTTGATTCAGCAAAAAGACTTGAGATGCCTGCATTTCCTGAAGATAGGTTCATCAAGGCTGTAGAAGAAGTAGTTGCTGCAAACAGAGACTGGGTTCCACCTTTTGGAAGCGGAGCAACACTGTATATCAGACCTGTTATGTTCGCAACAGGCAATGTAATTGGTGTTAAGCCTGCAGACGAGTATCAGTTCAGAATTTTTGTTACACCTGTTGGCCCTTACTTTAAGGGCGGAGCTAAGCCAATCGTTGTAAAGATAAGTGACTTTGACAGAGCAGCACCTCATGGAACAGGTAACATCAAGGCAGGTCTTAACTACGCAATGAGCCTTCACGCAATCGTAACAGCTCACGAAGAGGGCTTTGCAGAGAATGTATATCTGGATGCTGAGTCAAGAACATACATTGAAGAGACAGGCGGAGCAAATATAATCTTTGTAACTAAGGACGGAGGACTTGTTGTTCCTAAGTCTCACACTGATTCGATTCTTCCTTCTATTACAAGAAGATCCATCGTTTACGTAGCAAGAGAGATCCTTGGACTTAATGTAGAAGAAAGACCAGTTAAACTCTCAGAAGTACCTGAATTTGTAGAAATGGGTCTTTGCGGAACTGCAGCTGTAATAAGCCCTGTTGGCAAGATCAATGATCACGGAAAAGAGATCTGCTTCGCTGCTGGAATGGAAGAGATGGGACCAGTTATCAAGAAGCTCTATGATACACTTACAGGTATCCAGATGGGCAAGATAGAAGCTCCAGAGGGCTGGATCCACGAGATAAAATAAATACAAGATATACAATATTTTCCGGATGGGTTGCTCCTATCCGGAATTTTTTGTAATATGGTATACTATATGAACAGTTTATTTTGAATAGGAGCAAGATTTGAAAGAGTTAAATTCATGTAAGGAAGCGATGGCTAAGAGTATAGAGAATAAGTATTTCTCAGTTGCCCATCTGTACAAGGATGAAAAGGCTATGGAAATGCACATTCATGATTGCTATGAGGTGTATTTCTCTATTTCTGGAGGAAAGCAGTTCCTTATAGATAATCAGGTATACGATATACAGCCTGGAGATCTTTTCCTTATCAATCAGTATGATTCCCATTATCTTACCCAGATTGATAAAGAGCTTCATGAGCGGATAGTTATCATGATCGATCCTGATTATATGAAGAGCATCTCTTCTCCGGAGACCAATCTTGATGGATGCTTTTCCAATCGTCCTGAAGGATTTACTCATAAGATAAGCCTTACCCAGGAACAACAGAGCCGTTTTCTTTACTTTATTAATAAGATAGTAACGAGTAACGGTTATGGACATGATCTTCTTGAAAGAGCCACATTTACTGAGCTGTTTGTTATGATCAACAAGCTCCTTAAGGATAAAGAAGATAAGAGGGGCAATGAACAGACTGCCACATATAATGAACAGGTGGATGCAATTCTTTCTTATCTTAATAACAATATCCAGTATCCAATAAGTATTGGAGATCTTTCAAAACAGTTTTATATTAGTGAATCCTACATTTGCAGGATATTTAAATCTGCCACAGGAACAACCATCAACAAGTATATGACAGCAAGACGTATATCCATTGCGAAATCTCTTTTGGCAGAAGGAATTGGCGTCAGCGAAGTCTGCGAAAAATGTGGATTTTCTGACTATAGCAATTTCTTGAAGGCCTTTACCAAGTCTGTTGGAATATCACCAAAGAAGTATTCCCAGAACTGCAACAGGTGATATATACGGGGAAAATAAAAATAATTGTTGACAAATGGTGTGATGCCATATAAAATAGCTAAGTACGCTATTGAAAAAACGTAATTGATTGCCGTGTTTGCGGCTTTTCGTATACGGATACAGTAAGGAGGTGTTACTGAAATGTCAATCTGCCCAAAGAATAAGTCATCAAAAGGACACAGAGATCAGAGAAGAGCTAACTGGAAAATGACAGCTCCTACTTTGGTTAAATGTAGTCACTGTGGAGCTCTTATGCAGCCACATTGCGCTTGCAAGAAGTGCGGTTACTACAACAAGAAGAGCATTGTTGAAGTTGAGGCATAATTTTAGTAAAACCGGATATTTTACAAGAGCTTAGAGGCTTTCTGACATGTGTCAGAAAGCCTTGATTTTTGTGCATTCATTTAGTACACTAGATTTTGTTCTAATTAAAACTACGGAGATAAAACATGGCAGAAATCGTTAGGGTTGCAGTTGATGCAATGGGCGGAGACAAGGCTCCTTTCGTGACCGTTAAGGGCGCTGTGGACGCTGTCAAGGAATCAGATAACCTCAAGGTCTTTCTTGTTGGTCAGAGGGATAAGGTCGAGAGCGAGCTTTCCAAATATGATTTTGATAGTAGCAAGATAGAGGTTGTAGATGCTACTGAAGTGATCGAGATGGCTGAGCCACCTGTAATGGCCATCAGAAAAAAGAAGGACTCTTCTATAGTAAAGGCTATGTACATGGTCAACCATGGCGAGGCTGATGCATACGTTTCAGCCGGATCTACCGGAGCTACTTTGGTTGGAGGCCAGGTTATTGTAGGAAGGCTTAAGGGTGTTGACAGAGCACCTCTTGCGCCGCTTATTCCTACGGAGAAGGGCAATTCACTTCTTATCGACTGCGGTGCCAATGTTGATGCCAGATCGAATCACCTTGTTCAGTTTGCCAAGATGGGAACTGTATACATGGAGAACATAATGGGCATCAAGAACCCTACAGTTGCTATAGTCAATATTGGAGCTGAGGAAGAGAAGGGCAATGCACTTGTTAAGGAGACATTCCCACTTCTAAAGAACTGTCCGGATATCAACTTTATTGGAAGTATCGAGGCAAGGGATATTCCTGCAGGATACGCTGACATCATCGTATGTGAGGCATTTACAGGTAATGTGATCCTCAAGATGTATGAGGGTGTTGCCAAGTCAATGATGCATATTATAAAAAAGAGCCTTGTGAGCAGCTTAAAAACCAAGATTGGCGCTCTTCTTATCAAGAATGATCTTAAGAAATCTCTTTCAGATTATAGTCTTGAGAAGTATGGCGGAGCTCCAATGCTGGGACTTAAGGGACTTGTAGTCAAGACCCATGGTAGTTCAAGCGATATTGAGATCAAAAACTCAATTTTGCAATGTGTAACCTTTACAGAACAGAAAATAAGTGAGAAGATTAGCGCAAAGATTTCAGAGTAATCTGGCGCTGATAATATATTTTTAAAATAAAGATCGGAGACATAATATGGAATTTGAGAAGATGAAAGAAGTTATTGCTAATGTGCTCAATGTAGATCCTGAAGAGATCAAGCTTGAGACTACATTTACAGAGGATCTCGGTGCAGATTCACTTGATCTTTTCCAGATAATCATGGGACTAGAGGATGAGTTTGATGTTCAGATCGATCCTGAACAGACCGAGAATATCTCAACAGTTGGTGAGGCTGTTGAACTTTTGAAAAACGCTATCTCAAATAAATAATTCATGGTGAGGCAGCTTATGTGCTGCCTCAAATTTTTATATGCGGAGTTTATATGTTAAAAGATACAGATATTGAGAAATTTGAGAAGCTTATCGGATATACTTTCAGGGATAAGGCTTTGATCACCCAGGCGTTTACCCACAGCTCTTTTGTCAATGAGCAAAAGATCGGTAAAAAGCCAGACTATGAAAGGCTTGAATTTTTGGGAGATGCAATACTTGAGATGATTTCAAGCGCTTACCTGTTCAGAACATTTCCTGATAAGAAAGAAGGGGAAATGTCCAAAATGAGAGCTTCCCTTGTTTGCGAGGGTGCGCTGGCATACGACTCAAATGCCTTGAATATAAAGGAATATATTCAGCTTGGAAAAGGAGAAGAAGCAACCGGTGGCAGAAACAAGGAATCCATCATCGCTGATGTTATGGAGGCTGTGATCGGAGCGCTGTTTTTGGACGGAGGAATCGAAGAGTCCAAGAGATTTATTGATGCTTATATTCTTTCAAACATCGAGGCAGTGCAGATGTTTGTGGACAGTAAATCGATTTTGCAGGAGATAGCTCAGGGAGAGAATCTCGGCGAAGTAAGGTATGAAATTTGTGGCGAAAGTGGACCAGAACATGATAAAATATTTGAGGTTCGCGTTTTCGTTGGAGCTGATAAATTGGGAGAGGGGACAGGAAAGACCAAAAAGGCCGCAGAACAGCAGGCAGCCTACAAGGCCGTTCTTGTGTTGAAGAATAAGCAGTAATGTATTTAAAATGCATTGAGATCCATGGCTTTAAATCATTTGCCAATAAGATAAAATTTGATTTTCATAATGGTATCACTGGTATCGTAGGACCTAATGGCTCAGGTAAGAGTAATGTAGCTGATGCTGTAAGATGGGTTTTAGGAGAACAGCGTATCAAGCAGCTGCGTGGCGGAGCCATGACAGATGTCATCTTTTCAGGTACAGAGCTTCGTAAGCCTCTGGGCTACGCTTATGTTGCCATCACTTTGGATAATTCCGATCATTCCCTTGCGATTGATTATGATGAAGTTACAGTATCAAGGCGTCTTTACCGTTCTGGTGAGAGCGAGTACATGATAAATGGCTCAACCTGCAGACTTAAGGATGTAAATGAGCTGTTTATGGATACTGGTATTGGTAAGGAAGGCTATTCCATTATCGGACAGGGTCAGATCGACCAGATCCTCTCAAGCAAGCCTGAGGACAGACGTAACCTCTTTGATGAAGCTGCTGGAATTGTTAAGTTCAAGGCTAGAAAAGAGACTGCTCTTAAGAAACTTGAGGAAGAGAAGTTAAACCTTACAAGACTTTCTGACATCCTTTCAGAGCTTGAAAAACAGGTTGGACCTTTGGAAAAACAGTCTGAGGTCGCAAAAGAGTACCTTAAGTACAAGGAAAGACTTAAGACTCTTGATGTAAACATGTTCCTTGTGGAGAACAAACTCCAGAAGGAGCAGCTTGAAGAAGCAAGCAAGAACTATGATATCGCTTCTGAGGCTCTTACTGAAGCAAAAGAGTCTTACGATAAGACAAGACAGGAATATGAGAACATCCAGAAGCAGATTGAAGAGATCGATAAAGAGATCGAAGAAGTCAGATTAAAGATCACAGATTCTTCTGTTAAAAAGGAAAAATTAGAGGGACAGATTGGTATCTTAAATGAAAAGATAAAGTCTGCCTCTGATAATGATGCTCATTTCCGTAAAAGAGAAAAAGACGAGCAGGAAAAGCTTGATGTCCGCAACAAGGAAAAGGACAAGTACTTAGAGGAAAAAGAGATCATAGATAAAGAAGCAGATACTTTATCTGCTGACAGGAATGAAGCAAGAAAAGAGCTGGATAAGGTTCTTTCTCAGATAGAGGATATCAACAACCAGATCGAAGAGTGCAAGAGCACGATCATCAAAACTCTTGAAACCAGAGCAAACATCAAGAGTAAATTAGGTAGTCTCGATACCATGAAAGAACAGGTAAACATCAGAAAGGCAGAACTTACAAGTAAGCTTGTTCGTGCAAGATCTGATGAGTCCAAGCAGGAAGAGACCTTAAAAAAGCTTCGTGATGAGTTTGACAGTATAACTGCTGAAATCTCTGAGATGAATAAGAAACAAAAAGAGACAGATGCACAGATTGTCAGCATCCGTGAGAATATGTCTCTGAAGGATACAGAGCTTCGTAAGACGCAGGAACTCTATCAGCAGGAGAAGTCAAGGCTTGAAGCTTTGGCCAACTTAACTGAGAGATACGAGGGCTACGGCGGAAGCGTTAAAAAGGTCATGGAAAGAAAGGACGACACCAAGGGTATCATCGGTGTTGTTGCTGATATCATCAAGACTGAGCCTAAATATGAGACTGCCATTGAAGTAGCTCTTGGCGGTAATATCCAGAATATTGTTACTGACAATGAAGAAACTGCCAAGAAGATGATCAGATATCTTAAGGATACCAAGGCAGGAAGAGCTACATTCCTTCCTCTTACATCTCTTGATAATCCGCCTGAACTTAAGGCTAAAGAAGCTTTGGAAGAGCCTGGGGTTCTTGGAATGGCTGATGAACTTGTTTCTACAGATCCCAAGTACAAGAGTGTGGCGAAGGCTATGCTTGGAAGGATTGTTGCTGTAGACAATGTCGACAATGCGGTCAAGATAGCAAGGAAGTACAACTACACTGTCCGTATGGTTACTCTTGAAGGTGAACTTCTTGTTCCCGGAGGAGCCATAAGCGGCGGTGCATTTAGAAATAACTCCAATCTTCTTGGAAGACGTAGAGAGATGGAGGACCTTGAAAAGAACGTAAAGAAATATAAGGACAAGCAGACGGAGCTTCAGAAGGAAATAGAAGATTTAAAGGCTAAGAGAAATGAACTAAGAACTCTTTCTGAGAAGCTTAGATCAGATCTTCAGGAGAAGTTCATTGCCCAGAATACAGCTAGAATAAACGTAGAAAACGAGGAAACAAGGCAGAAAGAACAAAAGGGCAATTATTCAGATCTTAAGACTGAAAGTGATGAGATTGAGCAGAGACTTCTTGAGATTTCCTCTCAAAAGGAAGAAGCCCTTTCCAAATTGTCAGAGTCAGAGGCAACAGAAAAAGAGTGCGCTGAAAAGGTAACCAAATTCCAGGGACAGCTTGAAGAACTCCACAAAGTTGAAGAACGTGAAAATGAAAATGTTGCCAAGTGGGATATCCAGTATGAGAAGATTGCTCAGAAACAGGAATTTGCCCAGGCCAACATTGATCGTGTGGACAACGAGATTGCTGCTGAACAGGAAGCTCTTTTGGAGATCCAGGAGTCAATAAGGAAAAACGAAGAGACCCTTGCTCAGAGCAAAAAAGATATTGAAGAGATAAGGCTTACAATAGAAGCTTCAACTGATGTTCATTCAGAAGCTTCCAAACAACTTGAAGAAAACAAGGAAAAGAAGAACAGCCTCACTGTTTCACAAAAGGAATTCTTCAATAAGACTGAGGAACTTAACAAGCACATGTCTGATCTGGACAAGGAAGTAATCAGACTCTCCGGTAAAAAGGAAAGATGCCAGGAAGCTATTGAAGCACAGATCAACTACATGTGGAATGAATATGAGATCACTCTTACAGATGCTGCTGGCATGCGTGATGAGGAGATGACTGATATTCCGGCTATGAAGAGGGAGACCAGTTCACTTAAGGAATCCATCAAAAAGCTTGGGGATGTAAACGTCAATGCCATTGAGGATTACAAGAACCTCATGGAAAGATATACCTTTATGAAGACTCAACATGACGATCTTGTTACTGCAGAAGAGCAGCTTAAGGAGATCATCAAGGACCTTGATGAATCCATGCGCAAGCAGTTCGTTGAGCAGTTTGCAAGGATCAACGTGGAGTTTGACAAGGTATTCAAAGAGATGTTTGGCGGTGGTAAGGGTAGTCTTGAATTGTCAGAGGACGAGGATGTTCTTGAGGCAGGAATCAAGATCAACGCTCAGCCACCTGGAAAGAAACTTGTTAATATGATGCAGATGTCCGGTGGTGAGAAGGCGCTGACTGCTATCGCGCTTTTGTTTGCAATTCAGAACCTCAAGCCTTCACCATTCTGTCTTCTTGATGAGATTGAGGCTGCGCTTGATGAGAATAACGTAGTAAGGTTTGCCAAGTACCTTCACAAGCTTAAGAGCACGCAGTTCATTGTTATCACCCATCGTAGAGGAACTATGGAGAGTGCTGACAGGCTCTATGGTATCACCATGCAGGAAAAGGGTGTTTCCACACTGGTATCTGTAAACCTCATTGATAAGGAGCTTACAAATTAATGGCCAGCTTTTTTGAAAAACTTCAAAAGGGACTATCCAAAACCAGAGATGGCATTGTAAAGGGCATAGATAATGTCTTTTCCGGATATTCCAACATAGATGACGACTTTTATGAAGAACTGGAAGAGACCCTGATAATGGGAGATATTGGCATAAATGCCACAAGCCGCATTATCGACCAGCTAAGAGAGCAGGTAAAAGAACAGAGAATTTCTGATCCTGCTAAATGCAAGGCTCTTCTTATTCAGGACATATGGCAGCAAATGAAGATAGAAGAAGGCGCATATGACTTTGAAGACAAAAAGTCAGTGGTCTTTGTCATTGGTGTCAATGGTGTTGGCAAGACAACATCCGTGGGTAAACTTGCAGCTGTATTTAAAAAGAAAGGCAAAAAAGTCATAATTGCTGCGGCAGATACTTACAGGGCAGCTGCTACCGAGCAGCTTGCTATGTGGGCTGAAAGAGCTGGATGTCCACTGGTTACAGGAAAAGACGGATCGGATCCTGCGAGCGTGATCTATGATGCAGCTGCTGCCTTTAAGGCCAGAGACTGCGATATTTTGATCGTTGATACAGCAGGCAGACTTCATAACAAAAAGAATCTGATGGAAGAGCTTGCCAAGATGAACAGGATCATAGATAAAGAACTTCCTGATATCTGCAGAGAGAACTTCATTGTTCTTGACGGAACCACAGGACAGAACGCGATAATGCAGGCAAGGGAATTTGGAGAAGCTGCGCAGCTTACAGGAATTGTGCTTACCAAGCTTGATGGTACATCAAAGGGCGGTATTGCAGTTGCTATAGTTTCTGAGCTGGGCATACCTGTTAAGTATGTTGGCGTAGGCGAAGGACTTGATGATCTTGAGAGATTCAATTCAGCAGAATTTGTCGATGCGCTTTTTTGGGAATAATGAACGCTTTGCACTAAGGAGGAAGAAATGTCTGAAGAAAAGATGACTCTTTCAAAATTTGAAGAGGCTTATGAGGATGTAAAAAAAGTAACTCTTGATACCAAGCTGATCTACAGTGATTACTGGAGCAATGCAACAGGCAATAAGGTTTATCTCAAACCCGAGAATATGCAGAGAACAGGTGCATATAAGGTCAGAGGAGCTTATTACAAGATCACTACCATGTCTGATGAAGAGAGAAAGAAGGGGCTTATCACAGCTTCTGCCGGCAATCATGCCCAGGGCGTTGCCTACGCTGCCAAGCAGTATGGGGTAAAGGCCACTATCTGCATGCCAACTTCAACTCCTCTTATCAAAGTAAACAGGACAAAAGCTCTTGGTGCAGAGGTTGTTCTTCACGGCAATGTCTATGATGAAGCCTATGAAAAGGCATTAGAGCTTGCTAAAGAGCATGGCTATACCCTTGTTCATCCTTTTGATGATCTTGATGTTGCCACAGGACAGGGCACCATCGCAATGGAGATAATAAAAGAACTTCCAACTGTTGACATTATTCTTGTTCCTATTGGAGGCGGCGGTCTTGCTACAGGTGTATCAACACTTGCAAAACTCCTTAATCCCAAGATCAAGGTAATAGGTGTAGAGCCTGCAGGCGCAAACTGTATGCAGGAGTCATTTAAGGCTGGCCATGTGGTCACTTTAAATGGTGTAAACACAATTGCAGACGGTACTGCAGTTAAGACTCCGGGTGAGCATATATTCCCTTATCTTCAAAAAAATCTCGATGATATCATCACAGTTCCTGATGAGGACCTTGTTGTTTCATTCCTTGATATGGTTGAAAACCACAAGATGGTGGTTGAAAACTCAGGCCTATTATCTGTTGCAGCCTTAAAGCAGCTTGACTGCAAGGATAAGAAGATTGCCTGCGTACTTTCAGGCGGTAATATGGATATCATCACAATGTCATCTGTAGTTCAGCAGGGACTTATCATGAGAGACAGAATATTTACTGTTTCAGTTCTTTTGCCTGATAAGCCAGGTGAGCTCTCAAGAGTATCTGGTATAATAGCGGATGTAAAGGGCAATGTTATCAAACTTGAACATAACCAGTTTGTATCAATTAACAGAAGTGCTGCTGTGGAGCTTCGGATCACACTTGAGGCGTTTGGCACAGAGCACAAAGAGCAGATCATAAATGCTCTTAATGAAAATGGCTACAAGCCAAGGATAGTAAGGACAAATATTTAATGAATTCCAAAAAATTAATAGGCAGAAAGAGGATACGTGAGTATCTGATCATTACTTTTGCATCACTTATCTACGGAGTGGGAACAAGTCTTCTTATTGATCCCAATAACTTAGCTCCAGGTGGTATGACAGGTCTTGCAATCGTACTTAACAGACTTGTGGGTATAGGAACCGGAATGTGGTTTCTGCTTCTGAATATCCCGATCCTCGTTGTTGCTATATGGAAATTTGGAATCAGATTCACGATATCTACTGTATATGCAACTGCAATGATCTCGGTGTTTACAGATCTTTGCACCAGGTTTTTTGGCCGGTATGTGATCCATGACATGATACTGGCAGTGACATTTGGCTCAGCCATGACAGCTGTAGCTATCGGTCTTATTTTTAAATGCCATGCAACAAGTGGTGGAACAGATGTTATAATTAAACTGTTAAGACTTAAGTATCCTCATATCAAGACAGGTGTATTGTATATCCTGACTGATATGATAGTTCTCATAATTGCAGCCTTTGTCTTTAATGATCTTGCTGCAGCTATGTATTCGTTCCTATCCGTTATGGTTGTAAGTGCTGTTGTTGACTTTGTGCTCTATGGAAGAGACGGAGCCAAGCTTATATACATCATTTCGGACAGACCAGAGATAATCACAGCCAGACTCCTTACTGAGCTTGATATAGGTGTTACACATGTATTTGGAAAGGGAGCATACAGTGGTGAAGAGAAGAAAGTCATCATGTGTGCTATAAAAAAGAGATTATCTCCCCTTGCAGAGGATATTGTAAGAGAAGAAGATCCAAATGCATTTATGATCGTATCAAGTGCCAGTGAGATTTTTGGAGAAGGCTATAAGAGCTATTTTGACGAGAGAATGTGAGCATGCATAATTCCTTAGACACGAGAGAGCGCCGCGGCGTCAGAAACACACATAATATAGTTTCTATTATCTTCTTAAGCCTCGTTGCATTGATGGGGCTTTCACTTAGTATTGTCCTTCTTATCAAGAACGCTTCACTTCAGAGGCAGGAGGATGCGGTTCAGAGCGAACTTGATGCTCTAAATGCAGAAGGCTACTACACTGAAGCTGAAGCAAAAGAACTGGTGGAAGAAGTTAAGCTCGAAACTGAGGAAAACACAAAAAACTCTATCAGAGACATGATCCAGGAAAAACTTGAAAATGGTGAAGGAGCAACTTCGGCCATAAGATCTCTTTTTCCGGATCAGATAGTTGTTGCAAGTTCAGGAAGATATTATTTCTTCCCCATAAGAGATGACATTGAAAAGCATGGTTTTGAGCCTTCAGATTTTGAAGTTGGTGAAGATGGCTTTTTGGATTACGTGGGTGATGACACAGCAGTAACAGTTAAAAACGGTATCGATGTATCGAGATTTCAGGGAAGTATCGACTGGGAGAAGGTTTCTAAGGCTGGCGTTGACTTTGCTATTGTAAGAGCGGGACTTCGCGGAACAACAGAAGGAAAGCTCCTTGAAGATGACTACTTTGTAGATAATGTTGAAGGCGCAACAGAAAATGGGATCGACGTGGGAGTGTATTTCTATTCCCAGGCTGTGAATGAGGAAGAAGCAAAAGAAGAAGTTCAGCTGATCCTTGATCTCATTGAGCCTTATGACATCAAGTATCCGGTTGTGATTGATATCGAGTCAGCAGAATCTGATACTGCAAGGACAGCGAATCTTACTACTGATGAGTATGAAGCAGTTGCCAGGACCTTTTGCGAAATGGTTAGCCAGGCTGGATACAAGCCAATGATCTATGGCAATGTAAAGTCCTTTACACTTCTTATGGATGCTATTGATGTGGATGACTACGACATCTGGATCGCGTATTATGGACTTCCAATGTACTATCCATATCATTTTAATATCTGGCAGTATACTTCATCTGGCAGGATTGATGGCATTGATGGTGACGTTGACCTGAATATCTGTATATCGGACTATTAACATATGGAACAGAAGTTTGACGCTTCATTATCCTATGAGGCATATGAACAGAAGGGCTATCTTAATGAAGACTTTCACTTTTTTCACATAAAGAGTAGTGAGAGCACAGATATTCCTTATCATTATCATGATTTTCATAAACTGATCCTTGTTTTATCCGGGGATGCGAAATATATGATCGAAGGGCTGGAGTATGAGCTTAAGCCCTTCGATTTTGTGCTTGTTAACAGATATTATATCCACAAGCCTGTCTGGAACCTTCAAAAAACTGATGCTGAATATGACAGGATGATCCTTTATCTTAAGGATGAGTTTCTTTTGAAATATGATCTTCTTGACTGCTTTAAAGCTGCCGCAGAGAAAAAGAGCAGCGTAGTCAGGTTTCCCGGAAGCATAAGCTCAAAGCTCTATGACGCCTTTAGGAATATCGAAGCTGATATAAAGGATCAGGATAAAATATACAAGGGTCAGCTTAAGATCCGTATTGATCTTTTAAATACTCTGATTGGCTTTAATGAAGCCTGCATCAGCGAAAAGAACTGCTTTGACACCTCAGCAAGATACAACAGAAAGGTCATTGAAATAATTGACTATATAGGTGAGAATTTGTCAAATGACCTGTCTATAGACATCCTGGCAGACCACTTTTATATGAGCAAATATCATATGATGAGGCTTTTTAAGAATGAGACAGGCTATTCGATCCACAGATACATATCTGAAAAGAGGATACTTCTTGCAAGAGACCTTATTGGAGGTGGAATGCCTGCAACTTCTGCATGCCTTGAATGCGGATTCAGGGATTACTCATCCTTTAGCAGAGCATTTAAAAATCAACTTGGAATATTGCCATCAGATATAAAGTTTTAAGTGTCAAGAAAAAATACTTGACACTTATTTTCTTTTTGGTTATTATACTCATTGTGCATAATTATGGGTGAGGTTCATTATGGAGAAAATCGTTGAACAGGGCCTTCTGTATGATTTCTATGGAGAACTCTTAACAGACCATCAAAAACAGATATATGAAGCTGCTGTATATAACGATATGTCACTTACTGAGATCGCGGACGAACACGGTATCAGCAAGCAGGGAGTACATGACCTCATAAAAAGATGCACCAAAACGCTTCAGGGCTATGAAGACAAGCTTCATATGATCAGGCGTTTTGAGGCTATCAAGTCACAGGCTGAAGAGCTTAAAAAGGCATCTTCACAGGACCTTGATGTTTTAGAACTTAAAAAGGCTGCACTTGATATTTCTAATAACATTTTAGAGGAGCTTACTTAATGGCTTTTGAAAGTCTTACTGATAAACTGCAAAATGTCTTTAAAGGTCTTAAGGGTAAAGGCCGTCTATCAGAAGAAGATGTTAAGCTTGCTCTTAAAGAAGTCAAGATGGCTCTTTTAGAGGCGGATGTCAGCTTTAAGGTTGTTAAACAGTTCATTTCTTCAGTTCAGGAGAGAGCTGTTGGCGAAGATGTTTTAAACGGCCTTAACCCAGGGCAGATGGTCATCAAGATCGTAAATGAAGAGATGACATCTCTTATGGGCTCTGACACTACTGAACTTAGTCTTTTACCGGTTAATGAGATCACTGTGATCATGATGTGTGGTCTTCAGGGTGCAGGTAAGACAACAACCGCTGCCAAGATCGCTGGTAAGCTCAAGCTTAAGGGAAGGAAGCCACTTCTTGTTGCCTGCGACGTATACAGACCCGCTGCTATTGAGCAGCTGCGTGTCAATGCTGAAAAACAGCAGGTTGATTTCTTTGAGATGGGAACAGATGTAAATCCCGTCGATATTGCTCGCGCAAGCCTTGAACAGGCAAAAAAAGCAGGCAATAATGTTGTTTTGGTTGATACAGCTGGTCGTCTTCAGATTGATGAGGACATGATGAATGAGCTGATCAATATAAAAAGTGCAATACCGGTACACCAGACGCTTTTAGTCGTGGACGCCATGACAGGTCAGGAAGCTGTAAATGTGGCTTCAGAATTTAATGACAAGGTTGGCGTAGATGGGATCATCCTTTCCAAGATGGATGGTGATTCCAGAGGTGGTGCGGCTCTTTCTACCAAGGCTGTTACCGGAAAACCTATTCTCTATGTTGGTATGGGTGAGAAGCTCTCAGACCTTGAGCAGTTTTATCCAGACAGAATGGCCAGCAGGATCCTGGGAATGGGTGATGTATTAAGCCTCATTGACAAGGCTGTAGAAGCACAGCAGCAGATGGATGAGGCAAAAGAAAAAGAGATGGCCCAGAAGATGAAGAAGGGTAAGCTCGATTTCGAAATGTACCTTGAGAGCATGAAGCAGATGAGAAACATGGGTGGTCTTTCAGCCATCATGGGAATGCTTCCTGGAATGGGCAAGATTGGTGAGGATCAGCTTCCAGATGAGAAGGAGCTTGCAAGACTTGAGGCAATAGTTCTTTCCATGACACCAGAGGAACGCAAAAATCCCAAGCTTATGAGCCCTCAGAGGAAATTCAGGATTGCCAAGGGATCTGGCAATGACATAGCAGCTGTCAACCGTTTTATCAAGCAGTTTGAACAGATGAACAAGATGATGAAACAGATGCCAGGACTTATGGGCGGCAAGAGAAAAGGCTTTGGTAAGTTTGGCGGCTTCCCTGGAATGGGCGGCTTTGGCGGCGGCAAATTCTTTTGATATGTCTATGCAGCAACAAGCTGTTTGATACATATAAGATAAAAAGCAATAATTTATTTATTTAAAATGGAGGACATTTAAAATGGCAGTAAAGATCAGATTAAAGAGAATTGGTAAGAAGAAAGTTCCTTTCTACAGGATCATCGTTTCAGATTCAAAGTTCCCTGTACAGGGCAAGTTTATTGAGGAGATCGGAACATACGATCCTAACACAGATCCTAGCACAGTAAAGGTTAACGAGGAGCTCGCTAAGAAGTGGCTCTCAAACGGAGCACAGCCTACAGAGTCTGTTGCTAAGCTTTTCAAGCAGGCCGGCATTCAGAAATAATCATTTCTGATTTGATTGATCATTATAATTTGCCGGAGGTGGATAGTGAAAGAATTAGTTGAAGTTATCGCAAAGGCCCTGGTTGACAATCCGGACGAAGTAGTAGTAACCGAGAAAAAAGACGGGCGTAATATCATGATCGAGCTTCATGTTGCACCCTCTGACATGGGCAAGGTGATAGGTAAACAGGGACGCATTGCCAAGGCAATCCGCGCCGTTGTAAAGGCTGCATCAACAAGAGAAGATGTAAAGGTTGATGTTGAAATAGTATGATTTACGGAGCCGAATAAGGTATATACTTTATTCGGCTCTTTATTACGCTAATTGGGTGTGCTATGAATTTTCATATTATGACTCTTTTCCCTGAGATGATAGAACAGGGGCTTAAGACAAGTATTACAGGCCGCGCGGCAGACAAGGGATTTATATCCTTTAATGCAGTTAATATCAGGGATTTTTCAAATGACAGCAAGCATCACAAGGTTGATGATTATACATATGGCGGCGGAGCTGGTATGCTTATGCAGGCTCAGCCAATTTATGACTGTTTTTTATCTATCAGGGACAAAGTTCTTGGTTCATCTTCAAAAGACAAGCTTCGGGTTGTTTATGTGACACCTCAGGGGAAGGTTTTTGATCAGAAGATGGCTGAAGATCTAGCCCAAGAAGAAGAGCTTGTTTTTCTTTGCGGACACTACGAGGGCGTGGATGAGAGAGTCCTTGAGGAGATAGTTACAGATTATGTTTCAATAGGAGATTATGTCCTTACAGGTGGCGAGCTTCCTGCCATGGTAATGATAGATGCAATTTCAAGACTTGTTCCAGGAGTACTTAATAATGACGAATCTGCAATGACAGAGAGTTTTTCAGCAGGTCTTTTGGAATATCCACAGTATTCAAGACCTGAGGAATGGATGGGGAAAAAGGTACCGGCGATTCTTTTATCGGGAGACCATAAAAAGGTTGATGAATGGAGACTTGAGCAGTCAATTATAAGGACAAAGGAAAGACGACCAGACCTATATGAAAAGTGGGTTTTGGAGAATCCACCTGTTCCAGAGAAAAAGAAGCGTAAAAGACGAAAGAAAACATCGGAAGAGGAAAATAAATGACAGACAGATTTCAGGTTGGAGTGATCGCATCTACACATGGCCTTCAGGGAGAAGTTAATGTCTTCCCAACAACTGAGGATCCATCAAGGTTTAAAAAGCTTAAACAGGTCGTTCTTCATACCCAGAGAGGTGAAGAACTGCTTTTGGATGTGGTTAGCGCCAGATTTTTCAAGAAGTTTGTTATAGTTAAATTCAAGCAGTTCAATGACATCAATGAAGTTGAAAAGTTCAGGGGCTGCGAACTGACAATTGACCGCAAGGATGCGATAAAGCTTCAGCCAGGTGAGTATTACTGCGCTGATCTTATTGGACTTACAATAGTCGATGAGGACGGAAATGAACTTGGCACGCTTACTGAAATCCTTCAGACAGGTGCTAATGACGTATATGAAATGACAAAGAAGGATGATGGAGAGAAAGTCTACATACCAGCCATTAAGGACTGCGTTAAAGAAATCGATCCTGAAGGCGGTAAAATAGTCATTCATGTCATGGATGGTCTTCTTTAAAAGATAGTGACTTTTCTTATTAATTGTCTTATAATATTTAGAGTAAATATTTAGTGTATGAAAATATCTTAATACAAGATATTGGGGTGAGGATTCTGATGGTAGATTATACTGAAGGTGCTGGATACCAGTATCATACTCATGTTGGCCCTGGAGATGTGGGCAGATATGTTCTTTTGACTGGCGATCCAGGAAGATGTGAATCTATTTCTAAGTTGTTTGACAATCCCAAATTTGTTGCTTATAACAGAGAGTACAATTGCTATACAGGATATCTTAATGGTGAAAAGGTAAGCGTCATTTCACATGGAATTGGCGGAGCTTCAACAGCGATATGTGTTGAGGAACTTGCTAAGTGCGGCGCAGATACTTTTATCAGAATGGGAACTTCTGGAGGAATGCAGGATGATGTTGTTGGAGGTGATATCGTTATTGCTTCCGGAGCTATCCGTGCAGAGGGTACTTCCAAGGAGTATGCGCCTATTGAGTATCCTGCGGTAGCTTCTTTTGATGTAGTCAATGCACTTGTAAATGGAGCTAAAAAGTCTGGTGCAAGGTATCATGTTGGCGTTGCACAGTGCAAGGACTCATTCTTTGGTCAGCATGAGCCTGAGACCAAACCTGTTGGTCCAGAGCTTTTGTATAAATGGGATGCATGGATCAAATGTGGATGCCTGTGTTCCGAAATGGAGAGCTCAACACTGTTTATTGTCGGAAGTTATTTAAGGCTCAGAACAGGAGCAGTTCTTTTAGTAGTTGCCAATCAGGAGAGGGCTAAGAAAGGCCTTCCAAATCCTCAGGTACATGACATGGACGTTGTGTACAAGACAACTATTGAGGCTGTAAAAGAGCTCATTAATTTGGATAAAGCCTGAATAAGGTTTTATTATACATTTTTCATTTTTATTTTTTATAATGGAGGGAAATTATGAAAAAGAAGATTTTAGCAGTTCTTATGGCTGCAACAATGGTATCTTCTCTTGCAGCTTGTGGCTCTTCAGCTCCTGCAACAGCAGATACTACAGAACAGACTGAAGCAGCTCCAGCTGAGACAGCTGAGGCTCCAGCTGCAGAGGCTACTGAGGCTACAGAGGCTCCAGCTGCAGAGGCAACTGATATGAAGGTTGCTATGGTTACAGACTACGGCGACATCACAGACCAGTCTTTCAACCAGTCAACATATGAGGCTTGCAAGGCTTTTGGTGAGGCTAATGGTGTAGAGTTCACATACTACAAGCCAGAAGGCGATTCAGACGCTGAGAGAGTAGCTATGATCGACAAGGCAGTAGCTGATGGATTCAACGTAATCGTAATGCCTGGTTATGCATTTGCTGGCGCTATCAAAGAGACAGCTGAGATGTATCCTGACATCAAGTTCGTAGCTCTTGACGTTTCTGAGTACGACCTTGAGGGTGATTCTTCAGACTTCAACAACAAGACATATGACAACGTATTCTCAGCAGTATATCAGGAAGAGCTTCCTGGATACATGGCTGGTTACGCTGCAGTAAAGATGGGCTACACAAAGCTTGGTTTCCTTGGCGGTATGGCAGTTCCTGCTGTTATCCGTTATGGTTATGGTTTCGTTCAGGGTGCTGACGCTGCTGCTTCAGAGCTTGGCGCTGACATCGAGATCAACTACGCTTATGGTAACCAGTTCTACGGTGATTCAGATATCACAGCTGCTATGGACACATGGTACCAGGGTGGCACAGAAGTTGTATTTGCTTGCGGTGGCGGTATCTTCACATCAGCAGGCGAGGCAGCTGCTAAGGTAAACGGCAAGGTTATCGGTGTTGACGTTGACCAGGCTGCTACAATCGATGGAATGTTCGGTAAGGGCATGACAATCACATCTGCTCAGAAGGGTCTTCAGGCAACTGTTAACACACTTCTTTCAGCAATCAGAGATGGTCAGTGGGATTCTTTCGCAGGTCAGATTCAGAACCTTGGTCTTGTATCTGCTGATGATCTTTCACTTAACTATGTATCACTTGCTGATTCAACAGTTTGGACAGACACATTCACAGCTGATGATTACAAGCAGCTCGTTGCTGATATGGTAAACGGAAAGATCACAGTATCTAACGATTCTTCAGCTGAGGAGCCTTCAGCTACAACAGCTAAGATCAACTTCCAGGGCAACATCAAATAATATTGCGCGCTTGCGCTTTTCAGGGGCCGGCAGATTCATAGTCTTCCGGCCTTTTTTCTAAGAAATACATAATTATGAGGTATAGAGGAGGTATCAATGGCAGCTACTAGTGAATATGCTATTGAAATGCTGAACATTACCAAGAGATTCCCAGGTATCGTAGCTAATGATAATGTTACGATCCAGCTCAGAAAAGGTGAGATCCATGCACTTCTTGGAGAGAATGGTGCAGGAAAATCTACTCTTATGAGCGTGCTCTTTGGACTTTATCAGGCTGAAGAAGGTACCATTAAAAAGGATGGCAAGGTTGTCAAGATCAACAACCCAAATGACGCCAATGATCTTGGTATTGGTATGGTACATCAGCATTTCAAACTTGTTCAGTGCTTCACTGTATTGGACAATATTATTCTTGGTGATGAGACCACTAAGCACGGAATTTTGCAGAAAGAGGAGTCAAGAAAGAAGGTACTTGAACTCTCTGATAAGTATGGACTCAAGGTAGACCCTGACGCAAAAATCGAGGATATTACTGTAGGTATGCAGCAGAGAACTGAGATTCTTAAGATGCTTTACAGAGAAAATGAGATCCTTATTTTCGACGAGCCCACTGCAGTTCTTACACCTGCTGAAATTGACGAGCTTATGGAGATTATGAGAAATCTGGCCAGAGAAGGCAAATCTATTTTGTTTATTTCTCATAAGCTGGCTGAGATCATGGCAGTAGCTGACAGATGCAGCGTACTTAGAAGAGGTAAGTATATCGGTACAGTAAACATCGCAGATACCGATCAGAACGAACTTTCAAGGATGATGGTAGGCCGTGATGTTCAGCTTGTTGCTCACAAGGAGGACAAGGAATCTGGAGATGTTATCCTCCATGTTGAGAACATGACAGTTCCAAGTAAGCTACATCATAATAACGCAGTTAAGAATGTTTCTTTTGATGTCAGATCAGGAGAGATTGTTTGTATTGCCGGTATCGATGGCAATGGTCAGACAGAGCTTGTATATGGACTGTCTGGTCTTGAAAACTGCACATCAGGTAAGATTACACTTTCTGGCAAGGATATTACACATGCATCCATCAGAGAGAGATCAACCAGCGGAATGAGCCATATTCCTGAGGACAGACATAAACATGGTCTTGTAATGGATTATTCTTTGGCTTACAACCTGGTACTTCAAAGATATTTTGAGCCTGAGTTTTCAACAAAAACAGGTTTCTTGAAAAAGGCTGCGATCAATTCTTATGCAAATAAGCTTATTGAGCAGTACGATATCAGATCAGGTCAGGGTGCACCTACAATAGCTCGTTCTATGTCAGGTGGTAACCAGCAGAAGGCTATTATTGCAAGAGAGATCGATAAAAACCCGGATCTTCTTATTGCTGTTCAGCCTACAAGAGGACTTGATGTAGGAGCTATCGAGTATATCCATAAGCAGCTAATTGCTCAAAGAGATGCAGGCCACGGGGTACTTTTAGTATCACTGGAGCTTGAAGAAGTTATGAGTATTTCAGACAGGATACTTGTTATGTATGAGGGCGAGATAGTAGGAGAATTTGATCCTAAGGTTACAACTCCTGAAGAACTTGGTCTCTACATGGCAGGAGCTAAGAGAAAGGAGGTAACAGCCTGATGGGGTCATCTGATAAACAATCAAACAGCTTTTTGGCAAAGCCAGCTGTGCAGTCCATTTTAGCTGCTATTCTCTGCATAGTCATTGGACTATTTGTTGGTTATATTGCACTTCTTATCATCAATCCTAAGGGTGCAACAGAAGCTATCATTACAATCTTGAAGAACTACTTTACTTATCCTACCAAGGCCGCAGCGATGAAGTATCTTGGTAACACACTGGTTAAGGCAGCACCACTTCTTATGTGTGCCCTTTCCATCCAGTTCTGCTATCAGGCTGGTCTTTTCAATATCGGAGCAGCTGGACAGTATGTAGCTGGTGCTGGTGCAGCACTGTTTTGTGCACTTTCACTTAAGCTTCCATGGATTGTTTGCCTGTTGGCAGCACTTATAGCCGGTGGAATATTTGGAATAATTGTTGGACTTTTAAAGTCATATCTCAATGTTAATGAGGTTATTTCAGGAATTATGCTTAACTGGATAGGACTTTATGCAGTTAACATGCTTCTTTCAGGAGTAAAAGAGACAGCCAGCCCATATACAGTACAGGTTGCCAGTGTCAATGAATCAGCGCTCCTTCCTTCTTTGGGACTTGAAAAGCTCTTTTCAAATAACAAGTATGTAACTATAGCAATTCCACTTGCTATCCTCGTTGCAATACTTATTAAGATCGTTCTCTCAAAGACAGTATTTGGCTACGAGATAAAGGCAACAGGAATTGCCAAGGATGCAGCCAGGTACAGCGGAATGAAAGAGAAGAGAAATGTCATCATCACACTGTTTATTGGTGGTGCTCTTGCAGGTATTGGCGCAGCATTCCTTTTCCTTTCAGGATACGAGCAGTGGTCTGTAACACAGTCATCTGTTCCTTCTATGGGATTTAACGGAATTGCAGCTACATTCCTTGGGGGCCTTGATCCAATAGGAACAATATTTGCTTCCTACTTCATTCAGCATATTACAAGTGGTGGATCATATCTTGACAAAAATATATATCCTTCACAGATTTCAGACTTTATATCAGCTATTATCATCTACCTGTGTGGTTTCGTATTATTCTTTAAGCTGTATCTGAATAACTACTTAAGGAATAGACAGGAGAGAGCAAAAGAAAGAAAAGAAGGAGGTAAAAGATAATGGTATTACTAATTCAGTATACACTTTTATTTGCTTCGGTTTTGATCTTGGTTGCTCTTGGTGGATGCTTTTCAGAGCACTCTGGTGTCATCAACCTGGGACTTGAGGGAATTATGGTAATGGGAGCTTTAGGCGGAGCTCTTACTCTTAAGTATATTTCCCCAAATACTCCTGCATTACTGATCGTACTTGCAGTAATTCTTGCAGCAGTAGCATGTGGTGTTGTTTACTCAGTACTTCTTGCAGTTGCCTGCATTAACTTAAAGGCTGATCAGACTCTGGTTGGTACAGCGCTTAATATGCTTGCAGCAGCTGCTGCTACAGTTATTGTTAAGTCAATCAACATGGCTGAGAACCCTGATAACGTTTCATCAACTGTTCAGTACACACAGACCAAGAAGGCACTTGTTGTTCCAATTGGTTCGTTCCAGTTTAACTGGTTCATGCTGGTTGCACTTATTGCACTTATTCTTGCTTTTGTAGTTTTATATAAGACAAGATTTGGCCTTCGCCTCATGGCCTGTGGTGAACATCCTCAGGCTGCAGACAGCGTAGGTATAAACGTTTACACTATGCGCTGGGCAGGTGTTCTTATTTCCGGAATGCTTGCGGGTATAGGTGGTATCGTTTATATCACAGCTGGTGTAAGTGAGTGGAAGTTTGAGGTTGGTGTTGCAGGATTTGGTTTCCTTGCTCTGGCAGTTATGATCTTTGGTCAGTGGAAACCAATAAATATCGGACTTGCTGCACTTTTGTTTGGATTCTTCAGAGCTTTATCTAACGTATATTCAGGCTTTGATTTCCTTGCAGCTCTCAATATTCCAGGTTCTGTTTATAACATGATGCCTTATATCATTTCGCTTATCGTTCTTGCGTTTACATCATCCAATTCAAGAGCGCCTAAGGCAGAAGGTATTCCTTACGATAAGGGATCAAGATAATAAAAATTTTTCCCCGCCTTTATAGGGCGGGGAATTTAGACTAAAGAAGAATTAGGAAGAATCAGAGATTATGGATATAAATGTACAGGAATTGATCCAACTTGCACTTGATATGAGAAAAATGAGCTACACACCTTATTCTCATTTCAATGTAGGAGCAGCACTCCTTGCAGCTAATGGCAAGATATATACTGGCTGCAATATTGAAAATGCTTCTTTAACACCTACCAACTGTGCAGAGAGAACAGCTTTTTTTAAAGCTGTAAGTGAAGGTGTTAAGGAATTTACAGCTATTGCAATTGTTGGTGGACCTGCTGGAGCTGACCCTGTTGATTATTGCCCTCCATGTGGAGTATGCAGGCAGGTCATGAGCGAGTTTTGCCATGATGACTTCAAGATAATAATTGCAAAATCTGTAGATGAATATAAGATCGTTGATCTTGTAGATAATCTTCCAAGCAGATTTGGACCAAAAGATCTTTTGGGTTGACTTTGTACTGTGTTTTATGTTATATTATAGTGCGTTGTGATAATCAGACGGTCCTCTGACATATTGATTATGTGTAAGAACGTCCATAGAATAGGAGAACAGATATGAGTACAATTATCCAGGAGCTCGAGAAAGAGCAGCTTAACGCTAACGCACCTGTATTCAACACTGGTGATACAGTTAGGGTTCATGCTAAGATCAAGGAAGGAAACCGTGAGAGAATTCAGGTTTTCGAGGGAACTGTTAAGAAGATTCAGGGCGGCAGCAACCGTACTACTTTCACAGTAAGAAAAGAGTCTTACGGTGTTGGCGTTGAGAAGACATGGCCTCTTCACTCACCTATCGTTGAGAAGGTTGAAGTTGTTAGAAGAGGTAAGGTAAGAAGAGCTAAGCTGAACTACCTTAAGGGACTTACAGGTAAAAAGGCTAAGGTTAAGGAGCTTGTTACCAGATAATTTGTTTTTAAAGGGCAGTTACGTTTAGTAATTGCCCTTTTTAAATTCTATAGCTAATTGAGGTGCTCTATGATGAGATCAAGGAAGAACTATCTTACTTTTAATCAAAAGAAAAAGAGAATAACCCCAAAGCTTATCAGAGAAATCTTTTCGTGGCTCTCCATCACTATAGCTGCCATAGCGCTGTCAGGTGCGCTTGTGTTCTTTTTCGGAATGCAGGTCATGGTGATTGGTGATTCTATGGAGCCGCTTCTTTCAAATGGTCAGAAGGTCTTAGTGGACAGGGCGTTATCTAAGATAATTAGTCCCAAGACTGGAGATATAGTTGTCTTTCTGCCAAATGGTAATACTAATTCTCATTTTTATGTAAAAAGAATAGTTGCAAAAGCCGGTGATACAGTACAGGTCATTGAAGGTGTATTATACATAAATGGTGAGCCTTCAGATGAGGATGACGACTATTTTGACAAGATGGAGGACGCAGGTATTGCATCAAATCCGATAAAGTTAAAGAGTGGAGAATACTTCGTTTTAGGTGATAACAGAAACAGCAGTGAGGATTCCAGAAGCGCAAATATTGGAATCGTCAGTGATTCGATGATAGTTGGAAAAGCCTGGTTTAAGTTTGCGTATGAAGATGCACATTTTGGACCAATACTGGGTAATTATTAAGGAATGGTGATCATATGAATTATCAATGGTATCCTGGACATATGACAAAAGCTATCAGAATGATGCAGGAAAACATCAAACTGATAGATATAATAATAGAATTAACTGATGCCCGGATTCCTGCATCAGGAAGAAATCCTGATATTGACGAGCTGGGTAAGAATAAGTTCAGACTTATAATTCTAAATAAGGCTGATCTTGCGGATCCTGCAGTTACAAAAAAGTGGAAAGAATACTATGAAGCTCAGGGGAATTTTGTACTGGAGATGAACTCTAAAACCGGCAACGAATCTGGCAGAGTCAAAGATGTGGTACAGAGCGCCTGTGCTGAGAAAATAGAAAGAGATAAGAAGAGGGGCATTGTTGGAAGGCCTATAAGAGCCATGGTTGCTGGAATCCCCAATGTTGGCAAATCTACTTTTATAAACAAGCTTGCAGGCAGAAATTCTGCAAAGACTGGAAATAAGCCGGGAGTAACCAAGGGCAAACAGTGGATATCCCTTGGGAAAAATATGCAGCTTTTAGATACTCCAGGAATATTGTGGCCAAAATTTGAAGATCAAGAGGTTGGACTTCATCTTGCTCTAATAGGTTCTATGAATGATGAGAACCTTGACAGTGTTGAGTTATCCTGTGAGCTTATAAAAGTACTTAATAAGTACTACCCCGGAGTAATAAAAGAGAAGTATAATATAAGTGATGAGCAGTTATCTGAGTTTTTAGAGGATCAGTATGCTAATGAGCTTAGTGCAGTGCTTTCTGCCATAGCAGCAAACAGAAAACTTATAAAACAAGGGGCTGTTCCAGACATTGACAGAGCTTCATCTCTTCTTCTTGATGATTTCAGAAATGGAAGACTTGGAAGACTCTCTTTAGAAAGACCAGAATAAAACAGCGCTTTTGCGCGGAATCGAGATGAATAATGAGTAGAGTACTAAAAGAGATCATGAGCACACTTTTATACCTGGTAGTAATCTTTGGACTGACATTTTTGTTTATTACCTTTGTTGCACAGAGGACTGAGGTAAGTGGATCATCTATGGAACCAACTCTTCAGGACCATGATTCTCTTATCGTTGATAAACTCTCATACAGGTTTATAGAACCACACAGATACGATATTGTTATTTTTCCTTACCAATATGGGAATAATCAGTACTTTATAAAAAGAGTCATTGCTCTTCCTGGGGAGAGAGTAAGGATAGACTATGATGGCAATATCTACATCAATGATGCGAAACTCATCGAGAATTACGGCGCTGAGGTCATTCTTGATCCGGGCAGAGCGCAGACAGAGATACTTCTTGGGGAAGATGAGTATTTTGTAATGGGAGATAACCGAAACCACAGTATGGACAGCAGAGATATCTCAGTTGGGAACATACATAAAAAAGATATCCTGGGCAAGGCATTTGTCAGGATATATCCATTTTCGAAATTCGGGGGAGTTGAATAATGCAGTCACTTTCAGACATCAAGGGGATATTAGTAAGTTCACAGACAGAAGATGAGCTAAGAACTTTTATCGATACTTACAGAAGTGACGAAAGGACAGGAGTAATCAAACTTGTAGAAAGTGCAAACAAGAAGATCGATGCACTTGAAAAAGAAAAAAAGCGTACCTATGAAATGTACAGGTATGAGCGTGAATATGGGAATCTTGGACTATTATGCGGGATTGATGAAGTCGGAAGAGGCCCGCTGGCTGGTCCTGTCTATGCAGCAGCTGTAATATTAAAGCCTGACTGCCCTTTGTTATATCTAAATGATTCTAAGAAATTATCCGAAAAAAAGAGAGAAGAGCTTTATGATGTCATAATGAAAGAGGCTGTAAGCGTAAGCGTTGGCTTCTCTACCTGTGAGCGCATTGATGAGATCAACATCTTAAATGCAACCTACGAAGCTATGACTAAGGCTGTCAACGGACTTGATCCCAAGCCAAATGCTCTTTTGATCGATGCGGTTCATATACCGCAGCTTGAAATGTACAAGCAGGTATCCATTATCAAAGGGGATGCAAAGAGCGCGTCTATTGCTGCTGCCAGCATAGTTGCTAAGGTTACAAGAGACCGTTTAATGAAAGAACTTGCGCTTCAATATCCGGAGTATGGTTTTGATTCCAATAAGGGATATGGTAGCGAGGCTCATATAGCAGCTCTTAAGAAATATGGCCCCTGTAAGATACACAGACGATCCTTTATAGGTAATTTTGTATGAGTATGATTGGTGGCGTTACCGGGCAAAATAATACTATAAATATTGATGGTTCCAGTATAAGAAGTCAGGAAGGTGCATCTCAAAGCCTTGAGCTTAAGGCTGGCTCAACCATTCAAGGTACTGTTGTGTCTATTACCGACACCAGTGAGGGCAAGATCGCTACAATAAATGTAGGAGATGCTGCCATATCTGCCAAGCTACAGGATGGGATGGGACTACGAGAAGGACAGACCCTTAATTTTAGTGTAAGAAGTGCTTCTTCTGGTAATGTATCCATAACTCCGCTTTATGAAAATACATCTATTGATCAGAGCACACTTAAGGCTTTGACTGCTGCAGGAATTGAAGTAAACAATGATTCCATTCAGATGGTCAAGGACATGATGTCTGCGTCTTTGCCTATAAATAAAGATGCTCTTCTTGAAATGAATAAATCTCTTAATTCGTTTCCAAATACTTCTGTCACAACTCTTGTTGAGATGAAGAGTCTTGGAATTCCAATTGATCAGAACAATATTCAGCAATATGAAAGCTATAAAAACTATGAACATCAGGTAACTTCTACTATGGAAAACATAATAGAAGAGATGCCAAATGCCTTTTCGGAGCTTTTAGCTGCTGGAAAAGACACTCAGGCTCTGGATATGTATGGGTCTGTACTTAAATTATTCGGTCAGGAAATTGGGACTTTGCAAGAAGCAAATGAACAGGGCCCCATTTCAAGCTCTCTTATGGATGCGGATGAAGTACAAGTTAAGGACCAAACAGTTAGTGATCAACAGGTTGCAATTAAGGAAGGCGTGTTAACTGAAGAAGGTAAGGAGGTTGCGGGAAAATCTGCTTTAAATGAGTCTGGTCTCTCTGACAGGTTCATTGATAACCTCAAAAACTTAGGAATTTCAGACAAAGCTATAAATGCATATAATGAAGCACTAAAAGAAGTAAGTGGTCAGGACATTTCAGCTGATCCTGCCAAGGCACCAAAACTTGAGGATGCTCAGAAAGCTCTTTTAAAAGAACTTTCGGAAAACTTTGAAAAGGCTGATCTTTCTGATAAGGCTGAAGCTGCTGCATGGAAAAATGTCTTTTCCGGTAAGGAATATACAAAGCTACTTAAGGACAACATGTCATCCCAGTGGCATCTTAAGCCGTTGGAGGTTGGTAATAAGGAAAATGTTGAGAATCTGTATCAAAGACTGAATAATCAGGCAAAGGGCCTTACTAATGCCATAACCCAGAATCTTGGAGCTGAAAGCAAGCTGGCAGGCCTTGCAAATAACCTTTCCAACAACCTTGATTTTATGAACCAGCTGAATCAGATGTTTCAATATGTTCAGCTTCCACTTCAGATGGCCGGTCAAAATGTTCATGGGGATCTGTATGTCTACAGAAACAAACATAAGAAGATGAGTGAGGACGGGTCAGTAAGTGCAGCTCTTCATCTTGACATGGAGAACCTTGGCCCGGTGGATGTTTATGTCAAGCTACTAAATAGCAAGGTTACAACAAATTTCTATGTTGCAGATGACAGCGTAATAGAGCTTATCAATGACAATATTCATATTTTGAATGAAAGACTGAATAAACGAGGCTATACTATGGAAGCTAATTTAAAGCTTCACGATGATATGGACGGTCAGGACCTGGCTGTCGATGAGATGCTAAGTGTAAGTAAGACACCGGTGCTTTCAACCAGTTCCTTTGATGCAAGGGCGTAAAGGGCAAAAATATGGCAGATAATAGTGAAAAGAAAAAAATAAAAACCGCCGTTGCTCTTGGATATGATCCTAACGAAGATGGTGCTCCTAAGGTTATCGCATCAGGTAAAGGGGCACTTGCTGAAAAGATCATTGAACAGGCCAAGGATAACAAGATCCCGGTTCATGAGGACGACAAACTTGCTGATACTCTTTCAAGACTTGAGATCGGCGAGATGATTCCTCCTGAGCTTTATGAAGTTGTGGCTGAGATCCTTGTGTTTGTAGATGCTATGGACAAGATCAAGGCAAAAGACAAATCAAGATGAAAGAACAGGTAATCTAATTGAATAAAAAAGTAATTGGCGATGGAAATGAGGACCTTGCTTGTAACTATTTAACGAACCAGGGATGCAGGATAATAGTCCGAAATTTCCGATGCAGGCAGGGGGAGATAGACATAATTGCAAAAGATGGGATGTACCTTTGCTTTATTGAAGTTAAATTTCGAAGGAATGCTGATTTTGGTCAGCCCCAGGAAGCAGTAAATATTTCTAAACAAAGAAAAATATCTAAAGTCTCCAGATTCTATCTATATTCTAAAAAACTTTCTTTTGATATTCCTATAAGATATGATGTAATTGCAGTGTCCGTAAATGAGGGTATTACCACATTTAACTGGATAAAAAATGCATTTGACTATATACCATGAAAAGGAAACAAGATGAGCGAAATTAAGATAAAACGATATGGTAATGAGCACACTTTAGAACTTAGGCAGAAGGAGAACCTTAAGTATCTGATATTTCCAAGAATTGAGGAGCTTGGAATGGTGGATCATATGTTTAGCACCAGACTTGGCGGCGTGTCCAAAGGAGTTTACAGCGAGTGTAACTTAAGCTACACAAGGGGAGATGATAAGGAAGCTGTAGATGAAAACTACAGGCTTATCTCAGATGCACTCGGTCATGGAAAAAAGCTTGATGACTTTGTATGCACTTTTCAGACCCACACCACAAATGTGAAGGTCATTACAGAAAAAGACAGGGGTAAGGGCCCTAAGATCCAGAGAGATTACACTGATATTGACGGACTTATAACCAACGTGCCTGGCATTATCCTTGCTACCTTCCATGCAGACTGCCCTCCAATATATTTTATTGACCCTGTGAAAAGAGCTATTGGACTGTCTCATTCTGGCTGGAAAGGAACAAAGGGCAAGATTGCTCAAAAAACAATAGAAAAGATGATAGAAAACTATGGAACGGATCCAACCGACCTTATCTGTGCTATAGGACCATCTATCTGCGGACCCTGTTATGAGATAGGAGAGGACGTTGCAAAAGAGTTTTCCTCTGCATTTACCAAGGAAGAAATGAGCAAGCACCAGATACTTGTGCCTTATCCAAATGATAAGTACAGGCTCTATCTATGGAATGCAATAAAGCTGACGCTCTTACAGAGCGGAGTTAAAAAAGAAAACATTATTGTTACAGATATCTGTACGAGATGTAATCCTGAGCTTTTGTTTTCCCACCGGATCCATGGGGAAAAAAGAGGAAATTTGTGCGCGTTTTTGTCAATCAAAGAATAATTAACGATAATCCGTTTAATTCTTAAGAAATCTTAAGAAATTTCGACGGTAAATCTTAAGATTTAGGTGATTTAATAGTATTAAGAAAGATATGTGAGGACGATATGGAAAACATTTTAGTATGTGATGACGACAGAGAAATAGTTGATGCTATCGAAATTTATCTGGAACAGGAAGGGTTCCACGTCTATAAGGCCTACGACGGAGAAGAGGGACTTTCTGTTTTAAGAAAAAATCAGATACATCTTGCCATTGTGGATATTATGATGCCAAAGCTTGATGGTATCCATCTGGTGAAGGAGCTTAGAAACTTCTCAACTATTCCGGTTATCTTTCTTTCTGCAAAATCAGAAGACTCTGATAAGATCCTGGGGTTAAACATAGGGGCAGATGATTACGTGACAAAACCCTTTAATCCTCTTGAGCTTGTTGCAAGAGTCAAAAGTAATGTAAGAAGATATACGACCCTTGGAAAGATAGTTGAAAAGGACAATGTGTACACATCTGGCGGTCTTGTTGTGGACGATAATGCTAAAACAGTAACTGTTTACGGCGAATCCATAAGACTTACTCCGATCGAATACAAAATCCTTGCATTTCTTGCCAAGAACAAAGGAAAGGTATATTCAATCGACCAGATCTATGAAAACATCTGGGGAGATATCTCTGTTAGAACTGATAATACCATAGCTGTCCACATCAGACATATCCGAGAAAAAATTGAAGTTGATCCACGAGAACCCAAATTCCTTAAGGTTGTTTGGGGTGTTGGATACAAAATTGAGGAAGATGTTAAATGAAAAAGAACACAGGAAAATTTAGAACGCTAAGGTTAGTTCAGCATGTACTGGCTGCCATAATTGCTTTTGCAATAGCTTATACACTGGCTGGCTCAAGCATAATGATCAGCGGGATAAATGGCTATCAGTCTTACAATCTTTACGAATCAGACAAATCAAGAGATTATGAATCGTCTTATCTTTTCAATAATATTCTTGGGAATAATGTCTCTGATGTACTTAGGCACGTAGCTATAAGAAGCCAGCTTGAAACCGCAGGAGAGTACGACGACAAAAAAATGATAGATGTAACGGCCTATGTGAACAGAGGAGCTACGCTTTCTGGTGATTACATCACAGCAGTTTACTATTTGTCAGATCTCCTTAAATGGGCTCAAAGCGGATTCAATTATGAGACCAAAATGTTTAGCAGTGAACAGAGTGCTAATTTCCTTAGTGCTTCCACAACCTATACGCATCTTAAGAACAATGGCTTCTCAGGGGGAATGAACTCCTATCTTAACTCACAGATAGAGGGAAACAGTATCTCTTTTGCTATCTCTGGAAACTCCGTTCCTTCTGATGGTGAACACACATGTCTCATAAATCGATATCAGACAGCAGATGGTAAAAACCTTGAGGATATTGTCTCGACCTGGGAAGAATACAATTTACTGTGTTCTTATGTGGAAGAGGCAGCAAAAGATCTTTTGTCCAATTATGAAGAGTACAACAATACTAAAACCTACTATGACTACTTAAATAGCAATTTAAGGTACTTTGTTACAAGAACAGTAAATGGCAAAACATCGGTATTTACTAATGTACCCGAGCTTTCCAGGGAGACAACCGGAAAAGACCTTAATGCAATTTTTGAAAATTACGGCAGGTATATCTATTATTGTCCATACGAGATCAAGTACGACACTAATACTCTGATCAAGGAAAGTGTATTAAGGTCAATTGTAAAGACCTACAGCTACGCCTATCCTGATCAGATCAAGATTTACATTGGCGTTGATACAATGCATTATCCGGTAGTAGACAGCTTTACTTATGGCAAAGTGAACTTTTCCAAGTTCATGCCTTATAAATCACAGCTTTATGTTATCGGTATCATTGCAGCGCTTGTCTATTTTGTTTTCATGGTAATTTACTTAAGTATTCAAAAGAAAGAACTTGCTTTAGAAATTGCTGGTGATAAAGAGGATGGCGTTAAGGGCAGTAGTGCTTCTAAGGGCTTGCAGACTGAAGCAATAGCGCTTATTGGAATACTTGTAATGGTACTTCCTTCTTTGGCACTTTATGCATTTTACCTTTTTACGGATAAAAGTAATCTTTTATCAAGCACGCTTTTTCCTTATATTTGCGGGGCTATAGGATTTATCGCAAGCTGCGGCTTCCTGTTTATGGTTTATAACCTTGCTAAAAAAGCTGAAAAAAAGCTCCTTTGGAAAGACAGCTTACTAAGGGCATTGATAATTGGTACTAAGAATCTGATCGTAAATGCAACTGATAATGGAAATGTTATTATCAGAAGCTGGATACCGTATCTGTTCTTTGTTGGATTTAATATTGTTCTCTTTAGGCTCGGAATTCCTGGAATACTTCTGGCGGCGTTTTTTGATATTCTTGTTGGTATATACAGATACAGGCAGAATCTTGACAGAGACAGGATAATCGCAGTTATTGAAAATATTAAAAACGGAAATGTGAAAGATAAAGTCACATCAGAAAACCTTCATTCTGACAATATAAGGCTTGCAGAGGCAGTCAACTCCATTGGAGAGGGCATAGACAGGGCAGTTAATACCAGTATGAAGGATGAAAAGCTAAAAGCTGACCTTATTACAAATGTTTCACATGATATCAAGACACCTCTTACTTCAATCATCAATTATGTTGACTTGTTAAAACGGGAAGATATAGCTAATGAAAGAGCAAAAGAGTACATAAAGATCCTTGATGTAAAGAGCCAGAAGCTAAAACAGCTCACTGAAGATCTTGTTGAAGCTTCTAAGATAAGCTCAGGTAATATAAGTATAGAGCTTTCAAAGATAAACTTTGTGGAACTGGTAAATCAGACTATTGGCGAGTTCTATGAAAAGCTTGAAAAGAATTCACTATCAGTTATATTTAAACCTCAAGAGCAGGATATGATGATCATGGCTGATGCAAGACACTTGTGGAGAGTTATTGAAAATCTCCTTAACAATGTCTGCAAATACGCTCTAAGTGGTACAAGAGTTTATCTGGATATGGTCTATGAAGAAAAAGAAAATGCCGGAAAGAAGGTAGTATTTTCAATAAAGAACATATCTGCTTCAGAGCTGAATATTGATGCATCTGAGCTGACAGAGAGATTTATCAGAGGTGATGTATCAAGAACCACAGAAGGAAGTGGACTTGGACTTTCTATTGCCAAGAATCTCACAGCTGCTCAGGGAGGCGACTTTGACATCAGGCTTGATGGAGATCTGTTTAAGGTAATAATCAAATTTGATGCAGCAAAATAAATATATGCATAAGAAAACCCTTGGGAGCAATCCCAAGGGTTTGATTTTGCTGTATTTACTCGTAAAGCTCTGGTGCAATAAGACCGCTGTTGTATTTTTCAACAATCTCATGGATTTTGTCTGTTGGCATATTAACTGTGGACATTGATGCATCATGATTAAGGAAATCAATGATAGTTGCCAGGAATTTGCCCATGTCAGCAATAAATATGTATTCTCTGGACTTGATCTCATCGTTCATATAGGTGAGATTAGTGGTAATAACTGCATCGAAGTACTTGTTTTCATAGCCTTCGTCAAACTTTTTCATTCCGTCAGTGAAAAGTCCAAAAGTAGTGCAGATAAATACTCTTTTTGCACCCATGTTCTTTAGCTGCCCCGCTGTATCTATCATGGATGAACCAGAGGAGATCATATCATCGATAACGATAACATCTCTTCCGTGGATATCAGAGCCAAGGAATTCGTGAGCTACGATAGGATTTGATCCGTTAACAATGTGAGCATAGTCACGTCTTTTGTAGAACATTCCTGTGTCAGCACCAATTACGTTGGCAAAGTAAACAGCTCTGTCCAATGCACCTTCATCAGGGCTTATTACTGTCAGGTGATCTTTATCAACTGTCAGGTCATCTATGCGGGATAGAAGAGCTTTCATAAACTGATAGGAAGCAAGGAAGTTGTCAAAGCCGCCAAGGGGCTTGGCATTTGATATTCTTGGATCGTGGGCATCAAAAGTGATAAAGTTTGAAATACCCATGTCATGAAGCTCTTTAAACATCTGTGCAGCATCAAGTGATTCCATACCGTTTCTTTTGTGCTGCCTTCCTTCATAGAGGAAGGGCATTATAACATTTATTCTCTTGGCTTTTCCAGTGATGGCACCAATAACTCTTTTTAAATCCTGATAATGATCGTCGGGAGACTTGTGGTTGACGTAGTTGTACATCTTATATGTGATGCTGTAGTTGCAGACATCTGTCAAGATGTAAACGTCATTACCGCGGACACTTTCGTTTATTGTGGCCTTAGCTTCGCCGCTTCCAAATCTGTCAAGAGAGTAGTCGATCTTGTAAGAATCTTTTACATAGCCGTGAAAAGCCGGATCTGACTCAGGCATCTGGTAAAGATTATGCCTAAATTCAGCGATATATTTATCAACGCTTTCTCCAAGAGACTTGGCAGATTCCATTACTATAAGATTAAGTGGTGCTACTGGGATTAAACTTTCTAATTGATGAAAATCAGGCATTTTTGCCCCTTTCTTAAGAAGATTTCAAGTGGTCAACCATTATCATATATATCACCTGTTGTGCTGACACGTCAAGGAATTTCATGTATAATATCAACTGGATTATTATTGACCGAAGTATGATAGGAAACAGTTATGAACAAGAACAAAAGCCACATCATTGGCCTTGTAGAAGAAGGAAGTATCGCTGAGGAGCTTGGTATTGAACCTGGTGATGAGCTTATTTCGATAAACAATGAAAAGATCACTGATATCTTTGATTATCAGTTCCTTTCACATGACGAACACCTTGATGTCCTTATAAAGAAGCCTGATGGCGAAGAGTGGCTTCTTGATGTAGACAAGGATTTTGACGAAGATCTTGGAATAGAGTTTGAAAATGGACTTATGGACGATTACAGGTCCTGCAGTAATAAATGTATTTTTTGTTTTATTGACCAGATGCCTAAGGGCATGAGAGAAACGCTTTATTTTAAAGACGACGATTCAAGGCTTTCATTTCTTCAGGGCAATTATGTGACACTTACCAATATGTCGGATGCTGACATTGACAGGATACTTAAGTACCATCTTTCGCCCATTAATGTCTCTTTTCAAACAACCAACCCTGAGCTACGTTGCAAGATGCTGGGTAACAGATTTGCTGGAGAAGCGTTAAAAAAAGTAGACAGGCTCTGCAGCAAGGATTCCGGAATTGAGCTTAACGGACAGATAGTCCTGTGTAAGGGCGTAAACGATGGACCAGAGCTTGAAAGATCAATAAGAGATCTTACTAAGTATATTCCTAATCTTAAAAGTGTATCTGTTGTTCCTGTAGGGCTTTCCAAGTATAGAGATGGTCTTTATCCATTAGAACCCTTTAACAGCGAGGATGCAAAAGATGTCATAGACATGATCGAATCCTGGCAGAAAAAGATATATACAGAGCATGGGATCCATTTTATCCATGCCAGTGACGAATGGTATTTCCTTGCAGGAAGGCCATTTCCTGAAGCTGAAAGATACGATGGCTACATCCAGCTTGAAAATGGGGTTGGCATGATGAGGCTTCTGATCAATGAGTTTGATGATGGATTTGATGATATGCTAAGGGACCACAAAGCTGAAATTGACAGCACACATCGTCACATCTCAGTCGCAACAGGAAGGCTCGTATATCCATGTATAAAAGATATGGCAGAAAAAGCCATGAGTGTTTGTGCTGGACTTAAAATAGATGTTTATGAGATAATAAACGAGTTTTTTGGTGAAAAGATCACTGTTTCGGGCCTTTTGACCGGTCAGGACATAATAAAGCAGCTTAAAGGTAAAGACCTTGGTGATGAACTGTTTTTACCAATAAATCTTTTAAGAAGCGGCGAAGATTACCTGCTTGATGATGTGAGGATCTGTGACATCGAAAAAGAGCTAAATATCAAAGTGGGAATAAGTAGTGGCGATGGCTACGGACTTGTTTCTGATTTCTTTGGAATAGAATATTAAAAAGGATAGTTTATGAGCAGAAAGAATATTGTTGCCGTAGTAGGCAGACCAAATGTAGGAAAATCCACATTCTTTAACGCCATGGCAGGCTCAAGGATCGCCATTGTGGAGGATACTCCCGGTGTTACAAGAGACAGGATATATCAGGATGTTGAGTGGCTAAATCACAGCTTTACTCTAATTGATACAGGTGGTATTGAACCTGATTCTAATGATGTGATCCTGTCGCAGATGAGAGAGCAGGCTCAGATTGCCATTGATACAGCAGACGTTATCATTTTCATGGTAGATGTTAAGCAGGGACTTGTGGATGCTGATGCCAAGGTTGCAGATATGCTAAGACGTTCTGGCAAACCAATAGTTCTATGTGTAAATAAGGTTGATAATTACAGCAGAGATTCCCTGGATGTATATGAGTTTTATAATCTTGGAATTGGAGAGCCATTCCCTATATCAGCTGTTAACAAGCAGGGGCTTGGTGATCTCCTTGAAGAGGTGGTAAGTCACTTTTCAAAGGATTCAACAGCAGAGGAAGAGGACGATTCTATCAAGGTTGCCATAATTGGTAAGCCTAATGTAGGTAAGAGTTCCATAATCAACAAGCTGATAGGCGAAAACAGACTTATTGTTTCAGATGTTGCCGGAACAACCAGAGATGCCATAGATACTGAGGTTAAACACAACGGCAAGAAATACGTATTTATTGATACTGCAGGACTTCGAAGGAAGAACAAGGTAAAAGATGC
The DNA here is from genome assembly GCA_015056565.1 of Butyrivibrio sp. Lineage (GTDB taxonomy): Bacteria > Bacillota > Clostridia > Lachnospirales > Lachnospiraceae > Butyrivibrio. Next base: position 106,047 of record SVGB01000002.1, on the reverse strand, counting down.
TCTTGAGCACTATATGATCGTAAGGACAGTAGGAGCCGTAGAAAGAGCTGACGTATGTATCCTTGTTATCAATGCTGAGGATGGCGTTACTGAGCAGGATGCAAAAATTGCCGGAATAGCACATGAAAGCGGAAAAGCTGTCATCATAGCCGTTAATAAATGGGACCTTATTGAAAAAGACAATCACTCAGTCAAAGAGTTTACTAAGGACATCAGAAATACTCTTGCGTTCATGAACTATGCTGAGATCATGTTCATATCTGCTGAGACTGGACAGAGACTTGTTAAGCTCTATGATATGATAGATATTGTAAGCGAGAACCATGCGCTTAGAGTAGCTACAGGCGTACTTAATGAGATCATGACCCAGGCAGTTGTAATGCAGCAGCCGCCAAGTGACAAAGGTAAGATCCTTAAGCTCTTTTACATTACCCAGGCTTCAGTTAAACCACCAACATTTGTAATATTTGTAAACGACAAGAACTTAATGCACTTTAGCTACACCAGATACATTGAGAATCAGATACGGGAAGCCTTTGGCTTTAAAGGAACACCGCTCAGGTTCATCATAAGGGAGAGAAAAGAGGGAAAGTAGTATGGAAAGAGTAGTTTGTTTACTTATTGGTTATGTGTTTGGACATCTTCAGACAGCAGTAATTTACGGTAAACTAAAGGGGGTTGATATCAGGAAGGTTGGAAGCGGAAATGCTGGAACTACTAATACCTTGAGAGTCCTTGGTGCTAAAGCCGGACTTATAGTTCTTCTTGGCGACATGCTTAAATGCATGGCCGCAATTCTGGTTACCTATTTTCTTTTTGGTCAAAAGAACCCTAACCTTCAGATCCTTTATATGACTTATACCGCTGCAGGAGCAATTCTTGGTCATGACTTCCCACTTCACCTTCACTTTAAAGGTGGTAAGGGAATCGCTTGTACTGCAGGCTATACGATTCACCTTGGAATAGTATTCCATTGGAGCTTTATCCTTATGGGAGTAATAGCATTTTTCCTGCCACTTAACATCTGCCATATAGTATCAGTTTGCAGCCTTTGCTACTATACAGCATTGTTTGTAATGGTAATAATCTGTGGACAGGGCGGATTCTTCTTTGATAAATTCGGAGCTGTTCCACAGGGCGCGCTTATTGAAGTTTATATTATCTTGGGTCTTCTTACTGCACTTGCTTATTTCCAGCACAGAGGAAATATCAAAAAGCTTATTCAGGGCAAAGAGAGAAAGACCTATATTTTCAAAAAGAATAAAGTTGACTGATCCGGAGGATAAGAATTGCAAAAGAAAATTGGCGTAATTGGTGCAGGCAGCTGGGGAATTGCTCTTGCATATCTTTTATCAGGTAATGGTCATGATGTAACAGTCTGGTCAAGAAGCCAGACTTCAGTAGATAAACTGAGAGCTTATCACGGCAATGAAGATAAGCTACCAGGTGTAAAACTGCCTGAGAGTGTACAGTACACCTGCAGCATGGAAGAGGCAGTATCAGGAAAAGACATCCTTGTTTTAGTTGTACCTTCTTCCAGCGTCAGAGAAACAGTAAAACTGATGGCACCCTTTGTGGATTCAGAAGGTGATCAGATCATCGTTAACTGTACAAAGGGCATTGAAGAGTCGACTTTAATGCTTATGAGCGATGTTATTCTTGATGAGATCCCTGGAGCCAATGTGTGCGTATTATCAGGACCTTCTCACGCAGAGGAAGTTGGCAAGAACATGCCAACAACTATAGTTGTTGGTGCTTTCAGCAGAGATACTGCTGTTGAGGTTCAAAACGTCTTCATGAATGATGTATTCAGGGTTTATGTAAGCCCTGATATGCTGGGGATCGAGATTGGAGCAGCACTTAAAAACGTAGTTGCTCTTGCTGCCGGAATGGCTGATGGCTATGGCCTTGGAGATAACGCCAAGGCAGCGCTGATCACAAGGGGAATAGCCGAGATATCTCGTCTTGGTATGGCAATGGGAGGTAAGTTTGAGACCTTTGCAGGCCTTTCAGGAATTGGAGATCTTGTGGTGACCTGCGCATCCATGCATTCCAGAAACAGAAGAGCTGGAATATTGATTGGTCAGGGAAAGAGCTATCAGGAGGCCATGGACGAGGTAAAGATGGTTGTTGAAGGCGTCTACAGCGCCAAGGCAGCACTTAAGCTTGCACAAAAGTACGAAGTTGATATGCCTATAGTCCAAGGCGTCAATGAGATCCTTTTTGAAGGCAAGTCAGTTGGAGATGGCATAAAAGAGCTGATGGTTCGCGAAAGAAGAAATGAGAACAGCCAGGTAGACTGGTAAATACCTGAAAAATATAAATGCTTACCAATTGGAAACAACTTCAATTGGTAAGCATTCTTTTTAGAGATCAGTCGAAGTAAGGACGGATAACTTTATTTACGATGTTAAGTACCACGTACATGATAAAGCTGTCAATTGGAAGCATTATGGCGTTTGAAACAAGTCTTCCTGGAAGGATTGCTGCAATAGCCTGTCCATAGAGCATGTTAAGCCATAATGTGTTGAGGATGATATTGCAGACAATCTTGACTACAAGCTGAGATAAAACAACATTGATGACTTTCACAGGCTTTTTGTATAGAAAGAACCCATAGATTACAGCTCCAAGCATAGCTGTAATGGTAAAACCAGGGAAGAAGTTTCCATCACCTGATGCAAACCACTTGATAACATCCATAGCTCCACCAAAGATTGCACCAATCCAGGGACCAAAGAGATAGTCCACAACCTGGTTAGGAAGACCGGAAAAACCAATCCTGATGTACTGACCAACCTTGATAGTTGCAACATAGCCAAGGACAACAGCCAGGGCGCCCATCATTCCGCAAAAGGTAAGGACCTTTGTTTCCTTAAGCCTTGACAGTGATGAGAGCTGAGTTTTGCTTGAAATAGTTTGTTCTTTTGACATAAAAAATACACCTCCTTTGCAGTTTTCCTTTAACCACATCAAAGATGCATGACAAACAGTTCGATGTAGCAGCGGGATGCGACATTAAAACCGCGGAAAAATCCTTCGTCCTGATGACAACTCCCTGTTCACCGGGCACTTAACGCTCTAACGTCTACTCTGCATTTCTTATTTTGAGGTAATGATACAACAGAATGATCTATAGGTCAAAGCTTTTTTGAATAATTATTTATACTACAAATTACTTGACATAAATTTCAAGAATGTTAAAATTTCAAAGTAAATACATATCAAAGGCTGTGACCGGATAAGTAAGAATCGCAATCTGACAACAGAGAATTGCTGGTTGGTGAGAAGCGTATGTTAAGGGCGATGATGAAATACCTCCGCGAGCTGCAGGGATGAAACAGCGTTTAATGCATTGCAAGTAGTTCCTGACGGGCGCTGACCGTTATATCAGGAGAGTATCATTTGAGTATTATCATTCAAATCGTACTTGTTGAGGCACATTGCGTGAGTAATGTGTGAATGAAGGTGGTATCACGATTTATTCGTCCTTCGTAATCATTTGATTGCGGAGGACTTTTTTATTTCCTTCGCAGAAGTTTAAGGAGGTGCTTTATGCAGATTTTTGAGGAACTTAAGGCAAGAGGTCTCATAGCTCAGGTAACCAACGAAGATGAGATAAGAGATCTTGTAAACAACGGAAAGGCTACTTTCTACATTGGATTTGACTGTACTGCAGATTCACTTACTGCAGGTCACTTCATGGCTCTTACACTTATGAAGAGACTTCAGGAAGCAGGAAACAAGCCAATAGCCCTTATTGGAGGCGGTACAACCATGATCGGAGATCCTTCAGGAAGATCCGATATGAGGAAAATGCTCACAAGAGAAGACATCGATCACAACGCAGAGTGCTTCAAGAAACAGATGGAGAAATTCATCGACTTTGGCGAAGGTAAGGCCATGATGGTAAACAACGCAGACTGGCTTATGAACCTTAATTATATTGAGCTTCTTAGAGAGGTTGGAGCATGCTTCTCAGTAAACAACATGCTTCGTGCTGAGTGCTACAAGCAGCGTATGGAAAAGGGACTTTCATTCCTTGAATTCAACTACATGATCATGCAGTCCTACGATTTTTACTACATGTTCCAGAAGTACAACTGCAATCTGGAGTTTGGTGGAGATGATCAGTGGTCCAACATGCTTGGTGGTACAGAGCTTATCAGAAGAAAGCTTGGCAAAGATGCACATGCCATGACTATTACACTTCTTACTGACTCTAACGGCAACAAGATGGGTAAGACAGCAGGAAATGCTGTATGGCTTGATCCAAATAAGACTTCACCATTTGATTTCTATCAGTACTGGAGAAATGTGGGAGATGCTGATGTTGATAAGTGCATCAAGATGCTTACATTTATTCCTATTGAAGAAATCCAGGAGATGGAGAAGTGGGATGATTCCCGTATTAATGAGAAAAAAGAAATACTTGCTTTTGAACTTACAAGCCTCGTACATGGCAAAGAAGAGGCACAGAAAGCTCAAGACGGTGCAAGAGCTCTTTTTGCAGGCGGTGGTAACATGGATAATGTTCCTACTGTTTCTCTTAAGGATGAGGACTTCAGAGACGGAGTTGTTGATATTCTTCAGGTTCTTGTTTCGGCCGGCCTTTGTGCAACAAGGAGCGAAGCCAGAAGAGCAGTTGAGCAGGGCGGCGTAACCTTTGCTGATGAGAAAGTTACAGACGTTAAGACAACATACATAAGGGATACTTTTAAAGATGGTGTTATGGTCAAGAAGGGTAAAAAGTCATTTAAGAAAGTTACTGCCTGATGAGTGAAATAAAATAAGCCCAGAGCCTTGAAGGTTCTGGGCTTTTTCTATGGTTTAATCATTCACCAAATACTGCAAGATAATCTTTCTGGAACTTCTCAATACCTGCATCTGTAAGAGGATGATGAGTCATCTGTTCGATTACCTTATAAGGAACTGTTGCGATGTCAGCACCTGCAAGAGCACAGTCAGTAACATGCATAGGGTTACGGATACTTGCAGCGATGATCTCAGTCTGAATGTTGTGAATGTTGAAGATCTCAGCAACTTCTGAGATAAGATCTGTTCCACGAACGCTGATATCATCAAGTCTTCCAAGGAATGGACTTACAAATGCAGCGCCTGCTCTTGCGCAAAGAAGAGCCTGGTTAGCTGTGAAGATAAGTGTCATGTTAACCTTGATGCCTTCACTTGAAAGAACCTTGCAAGCCTTAAGACCCTCGATAGTCATAGGAATCTTAACAACCATGTTCTTGTGAAGCTTAGCAATCTCTCTACCTTCAGCGATCATTCCCTCAGCGTCAGTTGTTGTGGCCTTTACCTCGCCGCTGATAGGACCATCTACGATAGAAGCAATTTCTTTTACTACCTCATAAACGTCTCTGCCTTCCTTGGCAATAAGTGAAGGGTTGGTGGTAACACCACAGATAACGCCCATGTCGTTAGCTTTTCTGATCTCTTCAATATTGGCTGTGTCTACAAATAACTTCATTTTTACTCGCTCCTTTTATTAAGTGATGAAATTTGTTCCGTATCTATAATAACATTATTCTTTAAAATGGCTAGACCCAAAAAGTGCGCAGAACTAACTAATTTTAATAAACTCCTCAGTATTTATAATTGAATTGTTTGCAATATATTTTTATTTGTTATAAGATACTTGGAGAAGTTAATTATAGCTAACAAAGGAAAGTTATATATCATGGATAAATATATAGTTACAGGAATGAGCTGTGCAGCATGTCAGGCGAGAGTTGAAAAAGCGGTTTCAGGTCTTGAAGGCGTAAGCTCCTGCAATGTAAATCTTCTTACAAACTCAATGAGCGTTGAGGGAAACGCTAAAAATGAAGACATTATTAAAGCTGTTGAAAACGCCGGTTATGGCGCAAGACTTATGGGCGATATTAACAAGGAAAGCTCATCTTCATATGATTTTTCAGAGGAAGAAGAAGCTTTAAAGGATAAGGAAACACCTATTCTAAAAAAGAGACTCATATATTCAATAGGATTTCTTTTAGTTCTAATGTATTTCTCTATGGGACACATGATGTTTGGATTTCCGCTGCCACCTTTTCTTGAAGGGAATCACGTAGCCCATGGTATCATCCAGATGGTTCTTGCCATCATCATCATGTTCATAAACAGAAAGTTTTTTATAAGTGGCTTTAAGGGGCTTGTTCATGGCGCACCCAATATGGATACTTTAGTTGCTTTAGGAAGTGGGGCGTCATTTGCTTACAGCATGGCAGCACTTTTCCTTATGACCGATGCAGTTTCGAAGGGAAACTCTGAACTTGCTATGAGTTACATGGATCATTTTTACTTTGAATCTGCCGCAATGATCCTTACGCTTATAACTGTTGGCAAGATGCTTGAAGCCATGAGTAAGGGCAGGACCACAGATGCCATAAAGAGTCTTATGAAGCTTGCTCCTAAGACTGCAGTGATAATTGATGAGTATGGAAAAGAAAAAGAAATTCCAATAGAGAATATCAAGGTTGGCGATATTTTTGTAGTAAGACCTGGAGAAAATGTTCCGGTTGATGGCATAGTGATTGAAGGAAACAGCGCCATCAACGAGTCTGCCCTTACAGGAGAGAGTATTCCTGTTGATAAAACTATAGGATCAACTGTTTCCGGAGCAACTATCAATACTTCCGGATTTATAAAATGTCGTGCCACCAGAGTCGGAAAAGATACAACACTTTCCCAGATAATCCAGATGGTAAGCGATGCATCAGCAACAAAAGCACCAATTGCCAAAATTGCAGATAAGGTTTCTGGTATTTTTGTTCCGGCTGTCATTGGAATAGCAGCTATAACATTTATTATTTGGTTTCTTATAACTAAAGAATTTGGATATTCCCTTTCAAGAGCCATCGCAGTTCTTGTTATCAGCTGTCCCTGCGCACTTGGCCTTGCTACACCTGTCGCTATCATGGTTGGTAATGGAGTTGGCGCCAAAAACGGAATAATGTTTAAGACTGCAGCTTCCCTTGAAAATGCAGGAAGAACACAGATAGTTGCTCTTGATAAAACTGGAACCATAACTAAGGGTGAGCCTGTTGTAACAGATGTATTTACTACAGATTCAGTTACAAGATCCGGATATTCTCTTATAAATAATTCAGAAAATGAGCTATTAAAGATAGCAGGACTTCTGGAGAAAAAGAGTGAGCATCCTCTTGCTAAGGCGGTAGTTGATTATGTCGGTGATCTTAGGATATATTCAGATGACCCGTACGAAGATAATGATGAAAAAGATGACATAACTGATTTTGAGGTGCTTCCAGGTCATGGACTTAGAGGAAAGTATTTAGGACAGGAAGTTGTTGGAGCAAGTCTTAAGTATATCAGCGAAATTTGCAAGGTTTTGCCTGAAGTAAGAGAAAAAGCTGTAGGCCTTGCAACCCAGGGAAAAACTCCTCTTTGTTTTGCTAAAAATGGCAAGCTTATTGGTATAATTGCTGTAGCTGATACAATAAAAGAAGATTCTGCAAAGGCTATAAAAGAGCTAAAAGACATGGGCATCCATGTAGTTATGATCACTGGAGATAATATAAGGACTGCTATGGCCATAGGTGATCAGGCAGGTGTAGATGAAATTGCTGCCGAAGTACTGCCGGATGGCAAGGAAGAGATAATCCGAAAACTCTCAAAACATGGTAAAGTTGCCATGGTGGGCGATGGAATAAATGATGCGCCGGCACTTACAAGAGCAGACACAGGAATCGCCATCGGCGCAGGAACAGACGTTGCAATTGATGCGGCTGATGTTGTTCTTTTAAAGAATTCACTGCTTGATGTATCTGCAGCAATAAGGCTTTCAAGGGCAACCCTTAGGAATATCCATGAAAATCTCTTCTGGGCGTTTATCTATAACATTATTGGTATTCCGCTTGCTGCAGGAGCATATATCAAGCTCTTTGGTTGGGAACTCAGCCCAATGTTTGGAGCAGCAGCAATGAGCTTATCAAGCTTTTTTGTAGTAACCAATGCTCTGAGGCTTAATCTTTTAAAGGTTCATGACAGCTCTAAGGATAAAGCAGTTAAGGAGCAGATAACCGGTGAACTGATAAATAACAACAAAAACACAGATGGAAGGATGGAAAAAGAAATGACAACAAAAACAATAATGATCGATGGAATGATGTGTGGACACTGCGAAATGACAGTAAAGAAGGCTCTTGAGGCAATTGATGGTATTGAGAGTGCTGAAGTAAGTCATGAAAAGGGTTCTGCAGTAGTAACACTTTCAGGCGATGTGTCAGATGAAACCCTTAAAAAGACTGTAGAAGATAAAGATTATAAAGTTACTTCAATTAATTGATTTTTGTGGTATCATGTATAAATGGCTAAAAAAGGAAGGGCTTACGGCATGGAAAAGAGAATTAAGATAAAGTATTTTGATGAAAGACTTGAAAAACTCCAGTACATTGATGGTAAATCAGACTGGATTGATCTTAGAAGTGCTGAAGATGTGGATCTTAAACAGGGAGAATTTCATCTGATTCCCCTTGGCGTTGCAATGGAGATTCCAGAGGGCTATGAAGCACATGTAGTTCCCAGAAGCTCAACCTTTAAAAACTACGGTGTAATACAGGCTAATCACATGGGTGTTATTGACCATTCATATTGCGGCGACAACGATCAGTGGTTTGTACCTGTAATAGCAATGAGGGATACTCATATCAGCTTTAATGACCGTATATGCCAGTTCAGGATAATGGAGAATCAGCCAACGATTGTCTTTGATGAGTGTGATCATCTTGATGGCAAGGACAGAGGTGGATTTGGTTCTACCGGCACAAAATAATGAGTGATCTAGAGGAGTAAAAATGGTTAAGATTCGTACAAGATACGCACCAAGTCCAACTGGTCGTATGCATGTAGGCAATTTGAGAACAGCTCTTTATGCTTATCTTATTTCCAAGCATGAAGGTGGAGATTATATCCTTCGTATTGAGGATACTGACCAGGAGCGCTATGTAGAAGGTGCTACTGAGATCATCTATAACACACTTAAAGAAACAGGACTCATTCATGATGAAGGTCCAGATATCGGAGGACCTGTTGGTCCTTATGTCCAGAGTGAGCGTCAGAAGGCTGGCATTTACATGCAGTATGCTAAAGAGCTCATCGACAAGGGACAGGCATATTACTGTTTCTGTGATGAGGAGAGGCTTAAAACTCTTGTACAGAAGATAGAGGTTGACGGAGAGGTAAAAGAGATCAGTGTCTATGACAAGCACTGCCTGCACTTATCAAAAGAAGAGATTGAAAAAAATCTTGCAGAAGGCAAGCCTTTTGTAATCCGTCAGAACAATCCTACGGAAGGAACAACAACATTCCATGATGAGCTTTATGGAGATGTAAGTGTTGAGAATAAAGAGCTTGATGACATGATCCTTATTAAGTCTGACGGCTATCCAACATACAACTTTGCAAACGTAGTTGATGATCACCTTATGGGGATCACACATGTTGTTCGTGGTAATGAGTATATTTCATCATCACCAAAATACAACAGACTTTATGATGCATTTGGCTGGGAGGTACCTAAGTACATCCACTGTCCACTTATTACAGATGAAGAACATCACAAGCTTTCAAAAAGAAGCGGACACTCATCATTCGAGGACCTTATCGAGCAGGGCTTTGTTCCAGAAGCAGTTGTTAACTTTGTAGCTCTTCTTGGCTGGTCTCCTGATGACAATACTGAGATCATGAGTCTTCAGGATCTTGTTGAGAAGTTTGATTACAAGAGGATCAACAAGTCTCCTGCAGTATTTGACTACACCAAGCTCAAATGGATGAACGGCGAATATCTCAAGAAGATGGATGACAAGCTCTTTTATGAGCAGGCTCTTCCTTACCTTAAGAAGGCTATCACCAAGGATCTTGATCTTGAAAAGATAGCAGCTATGGTCAAGACCAGAATTGAGATATGGCCTGATATTCCTGGAATGGTTGATTTCTTTGAGAATCTTCCTGAGTACAGCACAGACATTTACTGCCACAAGAAGATGAAGACCGACAAAGAGTCATCACTTATGGTACTTAAAGAGGTTCTTCCTCTTCTTGAAGCGCATGAAGACTATTCAAATGACTCTCTCTATGAGCTTCTTTCAGGATATATCAAGGAGAAAGAGTTTAAGAATGGCTTCGTCCTGTGGCCAGTAAGAATTGCCGTATGTGGCAAGGAGATGACTCCTTGTGGAGCAACTGAAGCAATGGAGATCCTTGGTAAGGATGAAACAATAACTAGAATCAAAAAAGGAATAGAGTTACTTGAAAAATAATATAAATGCCTCACAGATGAAGGCTATTATGCACGCTAATGGCCCTGCAATGATACTTGCAGGGCCGGGAAGCGGCAAAACCTTCGTTATAGTCCGAAGGCTTGTGCACCTGATCAAATCCGGCGCCTCACCTTCTAAGATCCTGGTAATTACTTTTACCAAAGCAGCTGCAATAGAAATGCAGATCAGATTCTTGAAACTGACGGATAGTTCTTATCCCGAGGTATCTTTTGGAACATTTCATTCTGTTTTTTATCAGATCATAAGGAACAATTCTCCTAAGGATTCCAAAATAGAAATTGCTAATTACAAACTTAAAACTGAAATAATAAGGGATATTCTCTTATTTCTTAAGTCGTCAAAACAAATAACAACTGATAAATATGATGATGGCATTGAACAGATAGATGGAATTTTATCTGAAATTTCAAGAATAAAAAATCTTGATATAAAACCAGAAAACTGTCAGGAGAGCATCAGCCTTAAAAAAGTATTTCCGCAGATATTTAAAAGCTATAACAGGCGGCTTAAAGAATTCTCGGTAATAGATTTTGATGATATGATCGTCAGGTGCTATGAGCTTTTAAGAAATGATCAGCAACTAAGAAAATTCTATCAGGAGAAATTTGAGTACATCTTAATTGATGAGTATCAGGACATTAACCCTATGCAGTACAAGGTGGTGGAACTGCTTCTTGGAAAAGAGAAGAACCTTTTTGCTGTAGGAGATGATGATCAGTCAATATATGGCTTTAGAGGCTCAAGACCAGAGATAATGCTTGATTTCATGGATTGCTTTAAAGACTTTGGTGCAGTAATGATAAATCTTGATACAAATTACAGGTGTGGAAGCAAGATTGTTGCCTGCTCTCAGGAAGTCATACAGGAGAACAAAGTAAGATTTAAAAAGACTCTTAAAGCAAGTGGGCAAAATGGTACTGGAGGAGTTTATGCCAGGGTTTATGAGTCAAGAAAGCGCCAAATGGAAGCCATTGCTGTATTTTTGACTTCTCACCTTAATGAACTTGATGATATTGCAATTCTCTTTAGAACAAATAAAGAAGCTATTAGCCTTTTGGCTGTTCTTAACGAATATGGTATTCCAACTAATTTAGATAATAAGTCTTCATCGATATTTGATGATAAGGCGGTAAAAATAGTTTTTAGCTATATTTCTTTTGCAATAAATGGACAGAAAAGGGGAGAATTTTTAAAAATAATAAATGTGCCAATGAGATACATATCAAGAGATGCAGTAAGAAGAGAATTTGTAGTCGAAAGAGATATATCAGAGTTTTATAGAGATAACCCAAAACGGATAAAGGCTGTTAAAAAGTTCTTTTCGGAAATAAACATGATAAAACATCTAAGACCTATGCTTGCTGTTAAATACATCAGAACAGCTGTGGGAATAGATAAGACTTTTCCTGGAAGTGGTAAGGCTCTTGATGAACTTGAGAAGATCGCATCAGATTATGATGATCTAAAAAAGTTGTTGGGACACGTAAACGAAAACAAAGAAAAAGAGAATACATCCGTTAATAAAGGTCCAAAAGTCAATCTTCTTACCATGCATGGCTCAAAAGGACTTGAGTTCAAATATGTATGGCTTCCGGATCTTAATGAGGGAATTATTCCAAGCCGAAGTGCTGTTAGCAGTCAGCAGATAGAAGAAGAGAGACGAATGCTGTATGTTGCCATGACAAGAGCAAAAACAGCGCTTGTTTTGTCATATATTAAAGGCAGCAAGGAAAATCCCATGCTGCCCTCAAGGTTTCTAAGACCGGTAAGAGATATTTTTGATCAATCCTCAGCTTCTTCCTCTGGCAGGTCTACAAGTTCATCGAATTCTACATCGTCTAAATAGAGGTCAAAAGCTTCAGATACGGCCTCGTATTCAGCATCATCTTCAATATTGCCAAGCTCTGGCTCTTTATCAGGACCACTTAAGATAAATTCATAGAACCATACATTGCCGTCATTGTTCTGGCCGTTCTCGTCCAGAGGCAAAAGAACTATATAATCCTTAGAGTTAACTGTAAGAACGATGATCAGTGCGCAGGTAACTATCTTGCCCTCATCAAGCTCTATTTCAACAGTAGTCTGCTCACCATTCTCTATTTTGGTGTTCCAGTCGATAGCGTTTTTGGAAAACTCCATAACAGCCCCCCTTTTTGATAGTTTTTTTCTTTTATAATACCATAATATCCGCGCTTTTGGGTGCATATTAGGTATAAATGTGGTAAAATGTACGGGCATATTAAGAATTGGGAAAATAGGTGCAAAATGACGTCTAAACTTGTGCTAAACAGAGAAAAACCATATCCTCTTGGATGTTATATTGACTATGACAGGACTTTGGTTGTCAGAGCTGTATTTGGCAAAAATGATTCCTGCGGCATTACGCTTTATCCTAAGGACAGCAATAAAAAGCCACTGAAAATTGAGATACCAGCATCCTTTAAGAGAGGAGATATATACTCAGTCAGGGTCAGTGGAATAAGCGACCTGGCAGGCTATGTATCATACAACTATTTCTCTGATGGAGATGTTTTTTGTGACCCCTATGCAAAGCAGTTCTTCGGACTTGAGAAGTTTGGCAAGGACGTTTCCGATGACCAGATCAGAGCCAAGCTTGATAACAAAGCTGACTTTAAAACGTCAAGGGATACATTTGACTGGAAGGGGGATGAGCACTCTTTTATCCCTTATGAGGACAGTCTTGTATACCTTTTACATGTAAGAGGCTTTACCAAGAGCCCCTCAAGTGGAGTCACAGCTTCTAAGAGAGGCACTTTTAAGGGAATCCTTGAGAAGATAGATCATCTTAAAGCTCTTGGAGTGACAGCAGTTGAGCTTATGCCTGCCTATGAGATGAACGAGATTGAGAACCCTTACAAGCAGTCAGATAAGCGCAGCATGAGGAAAACAGCTGTAAAAAGCGAGCTTTTGTACTCCAAGGATGGCAGTATATCCAATAAAAACAGCGTAAAGTTAAAACTCAACTTCTGGGGCTATAAAAAAGGCTATTATTTTGCGCCAAGAACAGCATACTGCGAAAATCCAGATAATGCAGAGAATGAGTTTAAAGAGTTCATAAAGACCATGCACCAAAATGGCCTTGAAGTTATCATGCAGTTTTATTTTGATGAGCATGAAAATGGAACTCTTATAATGGACGCCTTAAGGTTCTGGAGATGTACATATCATGTGGATGGCTTTCATTTAAAGGGCAAGTCTATACCTGTAAGGCTTATTACCAATGAGCCTTTATTTACAGATATCAAGATCTGGAATAAATGGTTTGACTATGGCAGCATTTTTGAGGGAAAAACTCCACAGGTGCGTCTTCTTGCAGACTACAATAATGCCTTTTTATACAACTCCAGACGATTTTTAAAGAGTGATGACAATTCAGTTCAGGACTTCTTTAAGAGCATGATCGCTTCTGGAACAGATCATGGCGTCATTAATTATATCTGTGACTATGAGGGATTCAGACTTGCTGATCTTGTTTCTTATGAACACAAGCACAATGAAGAAAATGGCGAGAACAACAAGGATGGTTCAGATAACAACTTAAGCTGGAACTGCGGAATAGAGGGAAGGACCAGAAAACACGATATTTTGGATCTTAGAAAAAAACAGATCAAAAATATCCTGACCATGCTGTTTTTATCCCAGGGAACACCTATGATCTTTTCTGGAGATGAATTTGGTAATTCTCAGGATGGCAACAACAATCCATATTGTCAGGACAATGAAACCGGATGGGTTGATTGGAAGGCCATGGATAAAAATCCTGACATTCTGGATTATGTAAAGTTCCTTACCGGGCTTCGCTTTAAATACCGCATATTACATGAAAAGACTCCTTTCAGACTGATGGATCATATTTCATGCGGATATCCTGATCTTTCCTGCCACGGAAGAGAAGCCTACAGACCGGACCTTTCAGGTTATTCACACATGCTTGGAATGCTGTACTGCGGCCTTTATGAAAAGGATGAGCCTTTTATCTATGTATGCTTTAACATGAACTGGACCAATCAGGAGATTGCACTTCCCAAGCTCCCTGATGGATATAAATGGTCAGTTCTTTCAGATACGGACTCAAGGAACCTTAAACCGGACAGATCAAAAACAAGGCAAAAAGATGGATTAAATGTTACTTCTGAGGATAAAGAGATGTTTACAGAGCTTATGGCTGACAGATCAGTAAGGATATACATAAGCGAAAAAGATCCATCTTTTTCAAGAAAAAATAAGACAAAAAGGAAAGCAAAATGAGTAATATCGATGTAATTGAAAAGTTTTTAAGATATGTCAAAATAGACACCCAGTCAGATGATACAACTGGTACATCTCCATCAACCATGAAGCAGCATGACCTGGCAAAACTTCTTTTTGATGAGATGAATTCTATTGGCGTATCTGATGTTTTTTATGATAAAGAGCACTGCTATGTTTATGGCGTTATCCCTGCAAGTAAGGGATTTGAAAATGCTCCTAAGATTGGCTTTATATCCCATATGGACACTTCTGATGAAGTAAGTGGAAAGGATGTAAGGCCAAGGATCGTTGAAAAATACGATGGACATGACATTGTTCTTAGCAGTGATGGAAAGACAGTTCTATCTCCAAATGATTTCCCGGAGCTTAAAAATCATGTTGGAGAAGATATCATTGTCACAGATGGAACAACACTTCTTGGGGCAGATGACAAGGCGGGTGTTGCAGAGATCATGACTATGGCAGAAACGCTTTTAACTGATGAGAGCATTTCCCATGGACCTATCATGATCGCCTTTACTCCTGATGAAGAGATTGGCGCAGGAACAGCTTTCTTTGATTTAGGCAGATTTGGTGCTAAGTATGCCTACACTGTTGATGGTGGCAAGCTTGGAGAACTTGAGTATGAGAACTTCAATGCTGCTGAAGGAGTTATCAAGGTAAATGGAAGAAGCGTTCACCCTGGAGATGCCAAGAACAAGATGATAAATGCATCACTTATATGCTATGAGTTCCATTCACTTCTTCCTGTATTCCAGAATCCTATGTATACAGAGAAAAGAGAAGGATTCTTCCATCTGACTGAAATTGAGGGCTCAACTGAATCTGCGACTGCTTCTTACATCATAAGAGACCATGATGAGGCTCTTTTCAATGAGAAAAAAGAACTGTTTAAGGCTGCAGCAGAGTTTCTTAACAAGAAATACGGTGAAGGAACCGTTGAGGTTTCACTTAGGGATCAGTACTACAATATGATCGAAAAGATAAGGCCTCACATGCACCTTGTTGATAATGCCAAGAAGGTTATGGAATCCCTGGATATTGTGCCTATCGATGTTCCCATAAGAGGAGGCACAGACGGAGCTTCACTTTCATACAAGGGGCTTCCATGTCCCAACCTTTGCACAGGCGGCTACAACTATCATGGAAAGTATGAGTATGCATCAGTTCAGGAAATGAGGAAGGTTGTAGATATCCTCCTTGGACTTGCTAAAGTGTATAAAGATTTTAAGATTTGATAGAAAGAGTTTTTTGTAATGAGTATTAACGTTTTAAACAGTAGTAAAAATGATGTGACAGATGCCGAGAGCCTTCGCCAGCTTGAGTTTATCGAGCTTGCAAAACAGAAGGTATCTGCACTTGAAAAAGAGCTTGGAAGAAAGCCAAAAGCCTGTGTTGTAACCTTTGGCTGCCAGATGAATGCACGAGATTCTGAAAAGCTTTTAGCTATCCTTAAGCTTTCAGGCTATGAAGAAACTAATTCTGAAGATGCAGATTTTGTCATCTATAATACCTGTACAGTCAGGGATAACGCGGACCAGAGAGTGTTTGGACGCCTTGGCCAGTGCAGCAACTACAAAAAGAGTAATCCTCACATGAAAATAGCAATCTGCGGCTGTATGATGCAGGAGCAGGGTGCTGTTGAGAAGATCCAAAAGAGCTACCGCTTTGTGGACCTTATTTTTGGAACACATAATATCTACAAATTTGCAGAACTTTTAAATACCTGCCTTGAGTCAGACAGGATGATCATTGATATCTGGAAAGAGACTGACAAGATCGTTGAGGATCTTCCGGTATTTCGCAAATACCCCTTTAAGTCAGGGGTGAACATTATGTTTGGCTGCAACAATTTCTGCACATACTGTATTGTTCCTTATGTTAGAGGCAGAGAGCGCTCAAGGGCTCCTAAGGATATCATAAGAGAGTGTGAAAAGCTTGCAAAAGACGGTGTAAAAGAAGTAATGCTTCTTGGACAGAACGTCAATTCTTACGGACTTGATTTTAAAGATGATGATCCAAACAAAATCTCTTTTGCCAAGCTCCTTGAGATGGTGTGCGAGGTCGATGGAATTGAGAGAGTAAGGTTTATGACTCCTCATCCCAAGGATTTTTCAGATGAGCTTTTAGATGTTATTGGTAAAAATCCAAAGATTGCAAGACATATACACCTTCCACTTCAGTCTGGAAACACAGAGATCTTAAGAAGAATGAACAGAAAGTACACCAAGGATGACTATTTAAACCTTGCCTACAAAATAAGAACAAAGCTTCCTGATGTGGCTATCACGACAGATATAATTGTTGGTTTTCCAGGTGAGACAAAAGAGGCTGTTGATGACACTATTGATGTTGTTAAAAAAGCCCACTTTAACAATGCTTTCACTTTTATCTATTCAAAAAGAACAGGCACACCTGCTGCATCTTTTGAGGATCAGGTTCCAGAGGAGCTTGTAAAGGAAAACTTTGATAGACTTCTTAAGGTGGTGCAGGAAGAAGCAAAGGAGCAGACACTTAAGTACGATGGAAAGGTTGAAAGAGTCCTCGTTGAGAGCGTCAATGACCATGATGAGTCTCTTTTGACAGGCAGAATGAGCAATAATACACTTGTTCATTTCCCGGGGAACCAGGAAATGATCGGGAAATTTGCAGATGTAAAGCTCCTTGAATGCCATGGATTTTACTATGTTGGGGAACTTATTTAAGAAACATTAGAACAGGGGAATTTTGCCGTGGGAAATACCACGTTGTTAGACGAAGTAGATATAGAAAAAGTATCACCAATGATGCAGCACTACATCCAGACCAAGAAGGAGTACAAGGACTGCATTCTGTTTTACAGACTGGGTGATTTTTATGAGATCTTTTTTGATGATGCACTTATCGCATCCAAAGAACTTGAGCTTACACTAACAGGCAAAGCCTGCGGACTTGAAGAGAAAGCGCCCATGTGTGGCGTTCCTTTTCATGCTGCAGAAAGCTATTTAAATAAGCTTGTGTCAAGGGGATATAAGGTTGCTATCTGCGAGCAGATGGAAGATCCAAAGCTTGCAAAGGGCATTGTGAAAAGAGATGTCACAAGGATAGTAACTCCAGGAACAAATCTTAATATGCAGTCCCTGGAAGAGACAAAAAACAATTATCTTATGTGTATATTCTATTCACCAGAAACCATTGGCCTTTCAGTGGCTGACGTGACTACTGGTGATTTTTATCTTACAGAAGTTGACAGTCTTCGCAGCGTAATGGATGAGATATACAAGTATTCACCTACAGAGATCATCTGCAATAACGCCTTTGAATTTAGCGGAGCTGACCTGGATGAGTTAAAAAACAGACTTCAGATCTTTGTGAATCCTCTTGATTCACATTACTTTGACGAAGATCAGTGCAAAAAGCTTTTGATGAAGCACTTTAAGGTTTCATCTTTAATTGGTCTTGGAATTGATGACTTTCCTAACGGAGTTGTTGCTTCTGGTGCGCTCTTGCAGTATCTGTATGACATGCAGAAATCAGAGATCAGCAACATAACCCATGTCTATCCATACCTTACAAGCAAGTACATGCTCCTTGACAGTTCCACAAGAAAGAATCTGGAACTTGTTGAGACCATGAGGGATAAGCAAAAAAGAGGTACACTCCTGTGGGTGCTTGATAAGACCAAGACTGCCATGGGAGCAAGACTGCTTCGCAGTTTTATCGAGCAGCCACTTATCGATAAGGATGAGATAATCTTAAGGCAAAACTGTGTAGAAGCTCTCGTAAAAAATGTTGTCACAAGAGAGGAGATAAGGGAGTATCTTGGCCCTGTCTATGACCTTGAAAGACTGATGTCCAAGATAGTATTTAAGACAGCTAATCCCAGAGATCTACTGGCTTTTAGAAACTCAATCAAGATGATCCCTGCAGTTAAACAGGCTCTGCTTGATATTGAGGGCATAGAAGGGATCAGCAAAATATCTGAAAACTTAGATCCTCTTAAGGATATATTTGACCTTATTGATCAGTCTATAGTTGAAGAGCCACCGCTTACTATCAAGGAAAGCGGTATCATCAAAGACGGGTTTGATAAGGATATCGACCACTTCAGGGAAGCGGGAACCAATGGGAAACAGTGGCTTGCCGGAATGGAAGAGGAAGAAAAAGAAAAGACCGGTATTAAGAACCTGAGGATCAAATACAGCAATGTTTTTGGTTACTCCTTTGAGGTTACAAATTCCTTTAAAGATAAGGTTCCTGAGTACTTTATTAGAAAGCAGACCCTTACAAACTGCGAGAGATATACAACTCCAAAGCTAAAAGAACTTGAAGACACAATTCTCAACGCGCAGGATAAGCTTAATAATCTGGAGTATGACATGTTCTGTAAGATAAGGGATTCAATTGCCCTTGAAATTGACAGGATACAGACCACAGCTAAGGCTCTTGCACTTCTTGATGTATATGCTTCTCTTGCTTATGTAGCTGAGAGAAACCGATATGTTAAGCCATCGATTAACGATAAAGGCATTATCAGAATAAAAAATGGCCGTCATCCTGTAGTTGAAAAGATGCTTGATACAGCTGATATGTTCATTGCAAATGACACATATCTCGATAATAAAAAACACTGTATTTCCATCATCACAGGACCCAACATGGCAGGTAAATCAACTTACATGAGACAGACAGCGCTTATTGCACTTATGTTCCAGATCGGTTCATTTGTTCCCTGTGAGAGCGCTGACATGTGCATTGTGGACAGGATATTCACAAGAGTTGGAGCTTCTGATGACCTTGGAAGTGGACAGTCCACCTTCATGGTTGAGATGAATGAAGTTGCCAATATCTTAAGAAATGCTACTCCTAATTCACTTCTTATTCTTGATGAGATTGGACGTGGAACCTCAACATATGATGGTCTTGCAATTGCATGGGCAGTGACTGAGCATATAAGTAACCGCAAGATACTTGGAGCCAAGACACTATTTGCCACTCACTATCATGAGCTTACAGAGCTTGAAGGTAAGATGGACAACGTCAATAACTACTGCATAGCTGTTAAGGAAAATGGCGACGACATTGTCTTTTTACGTAAGATCATAAAGGGCGGCGCGGACAAGAGCTATGGTATTCAGGTTGCCAAGCTTGCCGGAGTCCCTGATATGGTAATTGACAGGGCAAAAGAGATCGTAGCAGAGCTTACTGATAATGATATCACTGAGAAAGTTCAGGCAATCGCCAGGGACAATAAGAGTGATAAAAAAGTAAAAGTTACCCACTATGACGATGTTGACATCGACCAGATGTCTCTGTTTGATACAGTTAAGGACGAGGATGTACTTAAACGCCTTGAAGAAATTGATATTACTACATTAACTCCAATGGATGCTTTAAATACACTGTACAAGCTTCAGAGTGATCTTAAGAACAGGTGGAAGAGCTAATGGCAATAATCAATGAACTTGATAAAAATACCATAGATCAGATTGCGGCAGGAGAGGTAGTTGAAAGACCTTCAAGCGTTGTAAAGGAGCTGGTTGAAAACTCTATAGACTGCGGGGCAACAGCAATAACTGTGGAGATCAAAGGCGGCGGAATTGATATGATAAGAGTCACAGACAATGGCTCAGGTATCGAAAAAAGTCAGATCCGCAAGGCTTTTAAGCGTCACGCGACCAGCAAACTTAAAACTATAGATGATCTTTATTCCATACATTCACTTGGATTTAGAGGGGAAGCTCTTTCAAGTATTTCATCTGTTGCTCAGGTTGATCTAATAACCAAAACTGAAGATGAACTTGTAGGAACCAGATATTGCATAAATGGAGGAGAAGAGGCTGCGTTTGAGGATATAGGTGCTCCTAAGGGAACAACACTTATTGTCAGGAACCTTTTTTACAACACTCCTGCCAGAAAAAAGTTCCTGAAAACAGCACAGACAGAAGCAAGTTACATCGGTGATGTAATGGAGCATCTGGCACTTGATAATCCTACAATCTCTTTTCACTATATAAACAATAAAGACGACAAGTTCTCCACATCAGGTAATGGAGACCTTAAAGAGATAATATACAGAATTTACGGCAGAGACATTTCTGTAAGTCTTATTCCAATAAAAGCTACGGAAAATGGAATGACTCTTGAGGGATACCTTGGAGAGCCTGTTCTTAACAGATCTAACAGGAATTTTGAGATATTTTTTGTAAATGGCAGATATATCAAAGACAAAGTCATCAGCAAAGCTCTTGAAGAGGGGTACAAAGAGTATCTTATGATGCATAAGTTCCCTTTTGCTGTGCTTCATCTTCGTATGGATCCTGCGGATGTCGACGTTAATGTACATCCTGCCAAGCTGGAAGTTCGCTTTAACAATCAGGTAAAACTTCATGAATTTATAAGGCTGAGCGTAGAATCAGTTTTAAAGGACCATGAAATGATACCAGATGCTCTTTTGTCAGAAAAAGGAGACAAGATAGAGGCAGAAAAAGAGGCTAAAAAGGAAGCGGAAAAAGAAGGGGAGTCAGATGAGCTGGTAAAAGAAAAGGCTTCTGAAAAAGTGAAAGCTCCTGAGCCCTTTGAAGCGCTTCGATTTGAAGAGCACAAGATCAGCAGTGATACTCCGATTTATGCAAAGGGAGTAAAGGCGGAACCTGTTAAGATCGAAGACTCCAACAAATCCGCTGTGTGGACCAGGATATTTGGGGACTCTGACGGTTCTGTTGCTGAGAAAAATGAGAATCCTTCTCCTATAATCAAATCAGAAAACGCAATTGTAGTTGAGAAAAAGCCTGTTCAGCTTGATCTGTTTGAAGAAAAGGTCCTTACAAAAGACAACGTAAAAGAATATCAGATCTTAGGGCAGCTTTTTGGAACTTACTGGATAATTGCTTACAAAGACAAGATGCTCCTTGTGGATCAGCACGCTGCTCACGAAAAAGTAAACTATGAGCGTATGATAAAGAGATTTAAGTCTGGAGAAATGCTGTCCCAGATGGTTAATCCTCCCGTCATTGTTGCTCTGACAAGCGCTGAGGAAGAGCTGTTTCTTAATTACAGGCAATACTTTGAAAAACTTGGATTTAATATTGAAAATTTCGGCGGAAGAGAATATGCTATGAGAGCTATTCCGGTAGATCTATTTGGATGCGAAAGTGAGAAGGAAATGTTCACAGAGATCCTTGATGAACTGTCTCATGAAACAAATCTTGACAGAACACCGGATGTGATCAACTACAAGATCGCAAGCATGGCATGCAAAGCCTCAGTTAAGGGCAATACAAGAATGAGTGTTATGGAGATGGAAGCTCTTTTGGATGAGCTATTAACACTTGATAATCCATATAACTGCCCTCATGGAAGACCAACCATTATATCTATGACCAAGTATGAGATAGACAAGAAGTTTAAGAGAGTTGTTGAATAATGGAAAAACAAAAGCTTATCGTGTTAACAGGTCCTACAGCAGTAGGAAAGAGCAAATTATCAATTGAACTTGCAAAGAAAATTGGCGGAGAGATAATCTCCGCTGATTCTATGCAGGTCTATAAATACATGGATATTGGAACAGATAAGATAAGTAAGAAGAAAATGGAAGGAGTACCTCATCATCTCATTGACTTTCTTGATCCCCATGAAGACTTTAATGTCTTTACTTTTCAAAAGCTCTCCAAAAAGGCTATAAAAGAGATTGCAGACAGAGGGAAAGTTCCTATCATTGTAGGTGGAACAGGCTTTTACATACAGGCAGTTCTATATGACATTGATTTTACTGAGACTGACGAGGATATGACCCTGAGACATGAACTTGAAGAAAGGGTAAAAAAAGAAGGCACAAACGGTATTTATGAAGAGCTTAAAAAGGTAGATCCGCTATCTGCGGAAATGATCCACGAAAATAATTCAAAGAGAGTTATAAGAGCCCTTGAATACTACAAAAAAACCGGAAGGCCTATTTCAGAGCACAATGCTGAGCAAAGTAAGAAAGAGTCCTGTTATGATTTTACATATTTTGTTCTGACAGATAAAAGAGAAACTCTTTATTCAAGGATTGAAAAAAGAGTTGATCAGATGATCAAAGATGGACTGGAAGATGAGGTTAAAAAGCTCTTGTCCATGAACATTCCTAAAACTGCTACGTCTATGCAGGGACTTGGCTACAGAGAAATGATAGGATATCTCAATGGAGAGTATGACCTTGACAGGGCTGTGTATCTCATAAAAAGAAACACAAGGCACTTTGCAAAAAGACAGCTCACCTGGTTTAAAAGGGAGAGAGATGTAAACTGGATCGACAAAGAAAAGTTTGATCACAACGATGAACTTATTATGAAAGAGATGCTAAGAATTTATGGAAAGTAAGATTTACGAAGAACTAGGAATTTCAAAAGAAGTATTTGAATTTGGACAGAAGATCCTTGATTGTTTAAAGGATCGATTTGAAAAAATTGACGAGACAGCTGAGTATAACCAGCTTAAAGTCCTTAAGGCGATGCAGGAAAACAAGGTTTCCGAGGCATGCCTTCTTGGAACTACCGGATATGGTTATAACGATCTTGGAAGGGAGACTCTTGAAAAAGTATATGCTTCTGTATTCCATACAGAGGATGCACTTGTAAGACCACAGATCACCTGTGGAACCCACGCTCTGGCGCTGGCACTTATGAGTAATCTCCGCCCAGGGGATGTGCTTTTTTCACCAGCTGGTAAGCCCTATGACACCCTTGAAGAAGTTATTGGAATAAGACAGTCAAAAGGCTCACTTAAGGAATATGGTATTGATTATGTTCAGACAGATCTTTTACCGGATGGAAGCTTTGACTATGACAGGATAAAGGAAGTTCTTTTATCTAATGACAAGATAAAGCTTGTAACTATCCAAAGATCTAAAGGATATCAGACAAGACCAACTTTTTCAGTTGAAAGGATCGGAGAACTGATAAGGTTCGTTAAAGACATAAAGCCTGAAATAATCTGCATGGTAGATAACTGCTACGGCGAATTTGTACAGAGGATCGAACCTACAGACCTTGGAGCTGATATGGTTGTTGGCTCCCTTATCAAAAACCCAGGCGGCGGACTTGCACCAATTGGCGGCTATATTGCAGGTAAGAAAGAGTGTGTTGAAAATGCTGCTTATAGACTTACTTCTCCAGGACTTGGAAAAGAGGTAGGTGCATCACTTGGAATCCTTCCTGCTTTCTACCAGGGATTCTTCCTTGCACCAACAGTTACAGCATCTGCTCTCAAAGGAGCTATTTTTGCTGCCAATATCTATGAAAAGCTGGGATTTTCTGTAATTCCAAATGGAAGCGAAGAAAGATTTGATATCATTCAGGCTGTTACTTTTGGAAAGCCTGAAGGTGTAATCGCTTTCTGTGAGGGTGTTCAGGCAGCTGCTCCTGTTGACAGTTTCGTTACTCCAGAACCATGGGATATGCCAGGATACGATGCTCAGGTCATCATGGCTGCAGGAGCCTTTGTATCTGGTTCATCCATAGAGCTTTCTGCTGATGGACCTATCAAGGAACCTTACAGTGTATTTTTCCAGGGTGGACTTACCTGGCCTCACGCAAAGCTTGGCATCCTAAAGACGATTCAAAGGCTTGTGGATAAAGGGATTGTTGTGTTACAATAAATTGATTATGGTTAATTATATTCTCTTCCCCGAGAATAATTTAAGGAGGCTGTTTTGGCTAATATATTTGGAATCGATCTTGGAACCAGCAATATCAAGATTTATAACAAAGATGAGGATTCTCTTACAGTCGAAAAGAATATGATTGCTATTGAGAACAAGACCAACATCTTTGCATATGGCAATTCTGCATACGAGATGTATGAGAAGGCTCCTGATAAGATCAAGATATCTTATCCATTAAATAGCGGTGTTATTGCTGATATTGAGCACATGGAAACTTTAGTAAAGCTCTTTGTGACAGATCAGATGAAGGGCAATGTTAAGCCCTGTGAGGTTTACATCGCAGTACCTAAGGATGTTACAGAAGTTGAAAGAAGAGCATTCCATGATCTTATCAATGATGCAGGTATCAAGGCTAAAAAGATCATGATGGTCAAAAAGCCACTGGCTGATGGCCTTGGAATGAATGTTGACGTTATGAATTCCCAGGGTGTTCTTGTAGTTAACGTGGGCTATGACACAACTGAGATCTCAATTCTTTCTCTTAGAGGTATTGTTGTAAGTAAGCTTATTAAGGTTGGCGGCAAGAAATTTGATGAGTCCATCAGAAACGTGATCCGCAAAGAATATGGACTTCTTATTGGTGAGAAGACTTCAGAGAATGTAAAGATGTCTCTTAAGGATCTTGAAAAAGAAGGAAAAGATGCAGTTGTCTATGGAAGAGATATTGTCACAGGACTTCCTGTAGAGCGCAAGATCCCTACAGATCTGATCAACCAGTCTCTTTTAGAGAACTTTGATGCTATTTTAGACAACATCAAGACTGCTCTTGAGAAAACTCCACCGGAACTTGCTGCAGATATCTTCAAACATGGACTTTATCTCACAGGTGGTGCTTCACAGGTTTGCCATCTTGCACAGCGCCTTTCAAATGGCGTTGGACTTAACGTAAATATTGCAGAAAACCCAGTTGGCTCTGTAGCTATGGGTCTTGCAAAGATTATTAAGGAAGATCAGTATAAGGCTCTCGCATATGGAATCGAAGAGGACAAGTAAATGAGTCCTGTTATTAAGAGAAGAGGAGAAGAATTTACGCTTCCAAGTAAATATCTCCTCTTTATTTTAACAATCATTTGTATAGGAACTATTATCATAACTTTTAACACCAGCGTGTTTACTGGACCACTCAATTCATTTGCTGGTGTTTTTGTTGTGCCTTTTCAAAAGGGTATAACTACAGTTGGAACTTTTTTAAAAGATACAACAGATAAGCTCTCATCAATAACACAGCTTCTTGATGAAAACGAAAAATTAAAAGCTCAGCTTGATGAGCTTACAATTGAGAACACTAATCTTGAGCAGGAAAAGTACGAGCTGACAGAGCTTAGGAACCTATATGAGCTGGATGCGCAGTATGAGGACTACCAGAAAACCGGAGCCAGGATCATCTCCAAGGATGCAGGTAACTGGTATCATGCTTTTGTAATTGATAAGGGATCTGACGACGGAATTCAGATCGATATGAACGTTATTGCTGATGGCGGACTTGTTGGAAGGATTATTGATGTTGGCCCTGACTGGGCTAAGGTTCAGTCCATAATTGCAGATAATGCTTCAGTAAGTGGAATGGTCTTATCTTCATCAGACAATCTGATCGTAAGCGGAGACCTTGAACAATACAGGCAGGGATATATCACTTTTTCAAAACTTGTCGATGATGCTGACAAAGTGAGCATCGGCGATAAGATTGTAACCTCCAACATTAGTGACAAGTATCTTCCAGGTATTCTTATAGGCTATATTTCTACAATCGACGATGACTCAAACAACCTTACAAAATCAGGTAAGATAACACCTGCAGTTGATTTTGAGCATATGAATGTGGTTCTTGTCCTGCTTGATCAGAAAAAGAATGCACATTAAGGGATCATATCAATATGAATATTAGACGCCTTTTGTTCAATTTCATATTTGTTATTCTTTCTTTCATTCTTCAGACAACAGTATTCAGAGTCTTTGATTTTGGCGGAGTTACGCCTAATCTTTTGCTTATCTTTACTACATCAACAGCATTTATAAAGGGAGATAAGTCAGGCCTTGTTACTGGCTTTTTCTGCGGGCTTTTAGTTGATATCTTTTTTGGCTCCTATATCGGCTTTTTTGCCCTGATCTATATGTATATAGGCTTCATTGTGGGCAAACTCCATGAGATATTTTTTACCCAGAACCTTGCAATCCCCATTTTACTGATAATAGTATCTGACTTTGTCTTTGGATTTGTCTGCTATGTGCTGATGTTTCTTTTCAGGACCAAATTCAACATTGGATATTACATGACTAACATTATCATTCCTGAGATCGTATATACAGCACTGGTGGCGATCTTCTATTATCCGCTGATCTTATCAATAAATAACTCTATTGATGAAAGAGAGCAAAGGAGCGCGAAGAAATTTGTTTGACAGTTTTAAAGAAGAAATAAAAAAGTTCATAACTTCCAGAGCTGTCGTTGTTTGCGCTGTTCTTATCGCTCTTTCATGCCTTCTTGTGTACAGACTCTTTTACCTTCAGGTCATCAACGGGGAAGTGTATCTTGATGCATTTAAGCTAAAGATCAAGAAAGAAAAGACAATAGCTGCAGCAAGGGGCAATATCTATGACAGAAAAGGAAATCTTCTTGCATATAATGAACTTGCCAATTCAGTGACGATTGAGGACGTTTATAAGTCCGGTTCCGGCAAGCACAAGGCTATCAACAATACTTTAAATACACTTATAGACATAATCGAGGATAACGGAGACAGCGTTGATCAGGATTTTAGTATTATCCTTGGTGAAAACAGAGACTATGAGTTTACAGTGGAAGGTAATCAGCTTCTTAGGTTCCTTGCTGATGTCTATGGACATTCATCGGTCAATGATCTTAAGTATGAGGAAAAGACCAAGACTGCTGAGGAAGTTGTTGATGATATGTGCAGATCTTTTAAGATCGGCGATTATGAAGATCCGGATGATTCATCAACCTTTGTGCCTGGAAGAGGATATACAAAAGACAGGACCTTAAAGATATTAAACATCAGATACAACATGAATCAGAACAGTTATCAGAAGTACATTGATACTACAGTTGCTTCTGATGTTAGCGATCAGACTGTGGCTGATGTTATGGAGAATGCTGATGTTCTTGAAGGTGTTTCTATTGAAGAGAGCACTGCAAGGAAGTATGTTGACTCCAAATATTTCTCACAGCTTCTTGGATATACCGGTAAGATCTCTGAGGATGAGCTTTTAGAGCTTCAGCTTGAAAATCCCAGTTATGACCTTAATGATACTGTCGGCAAGTCTGGTATTGAGCAATCCATGGAAAGCGTACTTCAGGGCACTAAGGGCTCTGAAACGGTATATGTAGATAACACAGGACAGGTAATAGAAACCAGTAATTACGTTGACTCCGTAGCCGGTAATGACGTGTATCTTACCATTGATAAGGACCTTACAGAGGCCTGCTACAATATTATTGAGCAGTCTCTGGCTGGTATTCTGGTATCAAAGATACAGAATGTAAAGTCATATACTTTTACTTCTACATCAAGTTCCAGCAATATAGTCATCCCAATCTATGATGTCTATTTTGCAATATTTGATAATGATGTCCTTGATATCAATCATTTTAATGCCAAGGATGCCGGAGAAGCGGAAAGAGCTATCTACGAGCAGTTTGTAAATAAAAACGAAAATGTATTAAACGAGATACAGCTTGAACTGACAGATAAAAAGACACCATATGAGAATCTTTCCAAAGAATATCAATGGTACATGAGCCATATAGCTGCAATGCTTTATTCAGACGGAATAATTGATTCATCTCTTGTTGACAGAGATGACACCATGTACATTGCATGGACAAAGGATGAGACCATTTCTCTGGCTGAATACCTGAAATATACTATTGCAGTTAACTGGGTAGATGTTTCCAAGCTCAGCATTGACAATCAGTATGCTGATTCCGAGGAAATCTTTGCACAGATAGTCAAGTATATAAATGACTCTTTATCAGAGGATTACGACTTCCAGACAAGGCTGTACAAGTATCTTTTACTGGATGGTAATATATCAGGAGCCCAGGTCTGCAATGCACTTTTGGAGCAGGAAGCAGTTGAGGTTGATCCAGAGGAACTTGACGTTTGGAAAAGAGGTGGAGAGAGCGCCTATACCTTTATGGTAAACAGGGTATCTAATCTTGATATAACTCCTGCGCAGCTAGCTCTTGATCCATGTACCGGATCTATGGTTGTTACTGACGTTAATACCGGAGATGTCCTTGCTCTTGTTTCATATCCTGGTTATGACAACAACCTTATGGCGAACGGTGTTGATGCTGCTTACTATGCAAAGCTAAGGAGTGATAATTCAAATCCTTTGTACAATTACGCGACGCAGCAGAAAACAGCTCCTGGTTCTACATTTAAGATGGTATCTTCAACAGCAGGACTTATGGAGGGTGTTATTACTACCGATTCTGTAATTTATTGTGGCGGTCAGTTTGACAAGTTAAATCCTGCGCCAAAATGCTGGATACATCCCAGCGGTCACGGAGGACTCAATGTAACAGGCGGTATCAGGAATTCCTGTAACGTATTTTTTTATGAAGTGGGATACAGGCTTGGACTTGTTGGAGGAACTTATTACCCGGATGTTGGTCTTGAAAAGCTCGCTAATTATGCTGATATGTATGGACTTACTGAAAAATCTGGAATTGAGATAGCTGAATCTGAGCCACAGGTATCTGATCAGGATGCAGTACGTTCTGCTATCGGACAGGGTACTCACTCATATACAACAGTTGGTCTTGCAAGGTATGTTACGACAGTGGCTAATAATGGTACATGCTATGACCTTACTTTGATAGACAAGACTACTGATTCCAATGGCAATCTATTAGAGGACTATAGTGCTGCAGTAAGAAATAATATTGATATGCCTGCATCCTACTGGAATGCAATTCACACAGGTATGAGACAGGTAGTACAGGATAAGCCTTACTACTCAAATCTTGGTGTTCAGGTAGCAGGAAAAACAGGTACAGCTCAGGAATCAACCAACAGGCCTAACCACTCACTTTTTGTGTGCTATGCGCCCTATGAAAAACCTGAGATATCAATAGCAACCCGTATAGCATATGGTTATACATCAAGCTATGCTGCACAGATTACAAAAGAAGCACTGTCATATTACTTTGAACTTCGTGATGAAGACGATATCATTTCTGGGACTGCACAGACTCTGCAGGATGGAGCTACTAACGCAGATTAAGGAAGAACATGAATTACATCAAAAGATATAAGATCATCGATTACGATTTTATGCTTGTGATCATGGTGATCGCACTTACTACAATTGGAATAATGGCAATCAGCTCAGCTGATCCTTCATCGAGGAACAAACAGATTGCAGGTATGATCGGCGGTATCATAGCAATGGTGTTTATTTCACTACTTGATTACCTATGGTTTACAAGACTTTTCATTCTTGCATATATTGCAAATCTGGTGCTGCTTGGTCTTGTTTTGTCTCCGCTTGGAAGTAGTACAAACGGAGCGCAAAGGTGGATAAACCTCTTTGGTATTACCTTTCAGCCCTCTGAGACAGCTAAAATATTATTGATTTTATTTTATGCTCAGTTTATTATGAGATATAAGGACAAGGTTAAAACACTAGGTTTTGTCTTTGTTTGTCTGCTTTTTTTGGTAGCTCCGCTGGGGCTGATTGCATCTCAGCCAGATCTGTCAACCTGCATCATGGTTATGATAATTTTCTCGACAATGTTATTTGTGGCGGGTATCAACCTGAAGATAGTGGGCGTTGTTTTAGGAACAGCAATTCCGCTGGCGCTCTTTGTTATCTACAATGCAGTTCAAGGCGACAGCAGTATTTTGCACGATTACCAGCAGAGACGTATTCTTGCATGGCTTCATCCTGAAGATTATGCCAATTCGGATGCTTACCAGACTCTTAATTCTATGATGGCAATTGGCTCAGGACAGCTGTATGGCAAGGGATACAATACCAACGAGATCAGTTCAGTTCTTAACGGAGGATTTATTTCAGAATCCCAGACTGACTTTATCTTTACTGTTATAGGCGAAGAATTTGGGTTTGTTGGAGCGTGTCTGGTTGTTGGACTTATTCTTTTGATAGCGATCAGATGCTTCATGATATCCAGAAGAGCAGCTTCCAAAGCTGGAGAGATAATTGCTGCCGGAGTAGGTGCCTGGATTGGATTTCAAGGATTTTTGAATATGGGCGTTGCCACAGGAGTGATGCCAAATACCGGAATACCGCTACCTTTCGTCAGTTATGGACTTACATCACTTATAAGTGTTTATGCGGGTATAGGCTTTGTACTCAACGTCAGATTACAAAGCGGTAAATAAATTTACAGGGAGGGTATAAGTTACATGAACATCGCACTTATAGCACATGACGCAAAAAAGAAACTTATGCAGAATTTCTGTATTGCATACAGGGGTATACTTAGTAAAAATGATCTTTATGCTACAGGTACAACAGGAAGACTTATAGAAGAGGTGACTAATCTGTCAGTACACAAGTATCTTGCTGGACATCTGGGGGGATCTCAGCAGCTTGGTGCTGCAATCGAGCACAACGAGATCGATCTTGTTATCTTTCTTCGTGATCCACTTACCGTTAAGTCCCATGAACCTGACATCAACAATGTCATGACCTTATGTGATATGCATAATATTCCTGTAGCTACTAATCTTGCTTCAGCTGAACTTCTTATTAAATCACTTGACAGGGGAGATCTTGAGTGGCGTGAAATGTACAAATAAGCTGCTTTCAGTAATATTAGCTTTAAGTTTACTCACTATTAGCATTACTGGTTGTTCAGGAATATCTTATTCTTCAAAATATCAGGTAAGTTCCTCATCATCAGGAAACAGAGAAGATCAAATATATCCTACATTTGCCTCGGATCTGTGTGTGGTAGACACAGATATTACAGACTCTGAAGTATCTCTTTCAGAACAGGCAAGTGCAGGACTTTTTGACTTGAACAGAAAACAGACCCTATATGCCAAGAATGTAAATCTGCAGGTACAGCCTGCAAGTCTTACGAAAATTATGACAGCATACGTGGCACTTAAATACGGAACTTTGGATCAGGTCCTGGTTGCAGGCCCAGATGTTTATGTTGATGAAAGTGGAGCACAGAAGATTGGCCTTAAAGAAGGCGACAGGATGACTTTGGACCAGGCACTAAGGCTCCTTCTTATTTATTCTGCTAACGATGTTGCAAATCTTATAGCTTCTAATGTATCTGATTCAATTGAAGGCTTTGTAAATCTTATGAATACAGAAGCAAAGCGCATTGGAGCTACTAATTCCCATTTTGTAAATCCTCATGGCCTTACGGCAGATGACCACTACGTTACAGCATACGATATGTATCTGATATTTAATGCTGCAATGGAATATGATACTTTTAGTGAGATCATCAACATGACTGAATATAACACTACTTACCTTGATTCTAAGGGCACATCAAAAGAAGTATCAGTGGCTAACACAAATGCCTACATAAGAGGAGAGCAGTCAATGCCTCAGGGCGTTACAGTAATTGGAGGTAAAACAGGAACTACTACAGCTGCCGGACACTGCCTTATACTGCTTGCAAGGGATGTAAGTGGAAACCCATATATCTCAGTAATAATGCGTGATACAGACAGTGGCTCTTTATATAATGATATGTCGTCTTTGCTGAATGAAATTGCAGGTTGAGGTTGTCTTTTACCACCTAATAACTTATAATTAATCTATAAAATTTCTACTTGCAGGAGGGTATGCCGATGGTTCAGTTAATTGTTGGGAAAAAGGGAAAGGGAAAGACAAAATGCCTCTTAGACAAAGTTAACACCGAGGTAAAAAACGTTCTTGGAAGTGTTGTATTTCTAGACAAGAACACAAAGCACATGTATGAACTTAATAATAAGATCCGTTTGATCGTAGTAACAGATTTTTGTATAACAAATCCTGATGAATTTATTGGATTTGTCAGTGGTATTATTTCACAGGACCATGATCTCCAGCAAATGTATTTTGATAGTTTCCTTAAGATTTCCTGTCTTGAAGGTGCTGACATTACAGCAACGATAGATAAACTTGATAAGCTCAGCGAGAAGTTCGGAGTAGACTTCGTCCTTAGCCTCTCACTTGATGAGTCAGAGCTTCCTGAGGCTGTTAAGTCAAAAGTTGTTATTTCACTCTAATATAAGATGATTTTTCTATAAGCCGCGGCTATCCGCGGCTTATATTCTGAAAATATTTTTAAGGATTTATTTCAATGGCTAATTCTGGTAATTCAAAAGTTACCAAATATCCCAAAAACATTAATAATATAAATATAGGAATGGTGTTTTTTGCTGTAATGGCAATTTACATCATAATCAGCGTTATTACTTATTTTCGTAGGGATCATATAGTTGGATATGAAGTAATGGAGGGAGCTCTTTCCACTAACAATATCTATGATGCTGTCGCAGTCAGAGATGAGAAGATAATTGAAAGTGATACAGCTGGATATGTCAATTATTTTGCTACTGAAGGTGGAAGGGTAGCTGTTGGAAATCTTGTCTATACTGTTGATGAATCTGGACAGCTTCTCGATTATCTTAAATCCCAGGGATCTGAAGAAGTTTCTTTAAGCGAAGAGGATCTGGCAGAACTCAGGACACAGATAGTTAATTTCGACAGCTCTTTTGATCCGTTAAACTTCCATACAGTATATGACTTTAAAGTAAGTCTTGACGGTACTGTGCAAAAGCTTTCAAATAGCTCAGTTCTTTCTAATATCCAGTCACTTAATGCCAACAGTGGAACACTGCAGTCTATAAATTATAAATTTGCACCTGATACAGGTATTGTAGTTTATTCTACTGACGGATTTGAAGACCTGACACTTGAGAAGATGAACTCTGCTGTGTTTGATAATTCCACTTATGAAAAGCATCAGCTAATAAACAATACTCTTGTAAAAGCTGGTGATCCTGTTTACAAACTCTGTACCAGTGAGGAATGGTCAGTAATTATCGAGGAAGATGACGAAAAAAAGGTTCAGGAGCTTGTAGACCTTGAGTATGTAAAGGTCAGATTTATTAAAAACCAGGATGAATCCTGGGGAAAAGTAAGTGCTTATACAAATGCTGACGGAGAAAGCTTTGTTCAGCTTACATTTACTAATTCCATGATAACCTTCTGCAGAGACCGTTTTCTTAATATTGAGCTTATTACAGAGGATGATACAGGACTTAAGATCCCTAATTCTGCCATAGTAGATAAGAATTTCTATCTTGTTCCCAAGGACTATGTGATAAAGAACAATGACAATTCTACTGGCGTTTTAAGGGTTAAGTATGATGAACAGGGCAATGAGACCTCTGAAATTGTAGGTGTATCTATCTACAACGAAACAGAGACTGTCTATTATCTTGATACAGATACATTGCGATCTGGGGATACTCTGATCAAAACGGATAGCAACGATAGATATACTGTAAGTAAAACAGATTCTCTTATTGGTGTTTATAATATCAATAAGGGTTACGCAGATTTCAGGCAGATAAGTATTTTATATCAAAATGAAGAATACTCTATAGTTCGCTCAAATACCACATATGGTCTTAATGTATACGACTATATTGTTCTTGACTCAACAACTGTAGATGCCAATGCAAAATCTGCCCAGGAAAGCTCTTCGGCTTCGGAAGAGTCATCAATTATTTCAGAAGAAACAGAGGAAATTTCTGACACTGATGATAGTAGTAGTGAAACTTCTGAGGATGAAAACCAGCAAGAAAGTACAGAAGAATCTGACAATGCTGTCACAAATAATTAAATGCATATTTTGTTCGCATAATTACTGAGAAATATGTTACAAAAATTTGACATGGGGTTATAGTTTGCGATAAAATCTAGATGATTGTTGGGATATTTTTTATGAGGAGCATTTGAGAAAATGAGTTTTGTGGATAAATTTTTAACAGCGATTCAGCTTAATGGGGATGAAGATCAAGGATATTACGATGAGCCTGATGATTCCTTCACAACTTCTAAGGTGGATTCAATAAATAGTCAGACTCCTATTGGAAAAGACGATCCTAGTATTGAAGTTAAGGAAGAAAAGAAACCTGCCAAGGTAACTCCCAGACCCAAGAAATCTCTTTCAGCTGCTGGCATGGAGGTTTGTGTGATCAAACCAACTTCAGTAGAGGATGCAAGGGAGATTACAGAGACACTTCTTGCTAATCGCACTGTGGTACTTAATCTTGAAGGTCTTGACGTGGATATTGCTCAGAGAATCATTGATTTTACTTCTGGTTCATGCTTTGCGATATCTGGTAATCTTCAGAAGATTTCAAGATATATATTCATTATTACACCTGCTTCAGTAGATATTTCAGGTGATTTCCAGAACATTTTAAATGGTACCTTTGGAGGCGGTATTTCAGAGGGACCACAGCAGATCGATTAAAATACAGGCTGTTGACATGTAGAATTACAGTCAACAGCTTTTTTTATGAATAGAGGTATAAAATGGATAATAGATTAACAGTAAACTACAATAACAAACCTTGCTACGATATTGTTTTTGCTTCTGATTTTTCTGGCCTTAAGGATGAGATATCAGATCTTGGATTTGAGAAAAGAAAAATTGCTGTGATCACAGATACCAATGTTGAAAAGCTGTATGCTAATGAAGTAGTTAATGCTCTTGGTAATGATTTTGACACTGTTGTCACATATGCAATTCCAGCTGGTGAAGAACACAAAAATCTTGATGAGATCAAAAAGATTTACGAGTTTTTAATGGAGAGGCATTTTGACAGACACGACCTTCTTCTTGCACTGGGCGGCGGAGTTGTAGGCGATATGTGTGGTTTTGCAGCCGCTTCATATCTAAGAGGAGTTTCTTTTATACAGATTCCTACAACACTTCTTTCTCAGACAGATAGTAGTGTCGGTGGGAAGACAGGCGTTGATCTTGGCGGTGTAAAAAACATGGTAGGCGCTTTTTATATGCCAAGACTTGTCTATATGAACGTTTCAACACTTAATACATTAGATGATCGTCAGTATGCTTCAGGGTTTGCTGAAGTTATGAAATATGGTCTAATCAAGGACGAGCACTTCTATACATGGCTCATTGATAATATGTACGAAATTAATGACAAAGATCCTGAAATTGTTCTCGAAATGGTTAAGCGCAGTTGTGATATCAAAAGAGCAGTTGTAGAAAAAGACCCTACTGAAAAAGCTGACAGAATGCTTCTTAATTTCGGACACACACTTGGTCATGCCATTGAAAAACATAAAGATTTTGAGATGTTTCATGGTGAATGCGTTGCTCTTGGATCAATAGCAGCTGCCTTTATTTCATGGAAAAGAGGTCTTCTTTCAATGGAGGAATACTATGAAATAAGGGATATGTTTGTACCTTTTAACCTTCCAATATCTATTGAAGATATTGATAAAGAAGCTGTACTTGATCTGACAAAATCTGATAAGAAGTCAGATTCTGACAAGATTAAATTTGTTCTTCTTAAGAAGATTGGTAAAGCTTTTGTTGATGATACTGTATCAAGGGAAGAAATGGATAAAGCTCTCGATGAGATAATATATATCGAGAATAATGATTGATAGAAAATAAAAGGATTTTTTGCTATGAATAAATTGTCAAAGAAGAAAAAGATTTTTTTAATTGTTGATGTGATTTTGGTAGTTCTTTTAGTGGCTCTGGATCAGTTTACCAAATATCTTGCTTGTGAATATCTGCAGGATAAACCGGCATTTAAGATAATTGATGGGATTCTGGAACTTAATTTTCTAAAGAACAGTGGAGCAGCATTTGGAATGCTCCAAAATCAAAAAGTTTTCTTTATCCTGGTTGCTGTTTTAATTCTTATTATCATTGCATATGTTCTTTTCAGAATGCCTGATGATAAAAAATATAATGTCATGCATTTTTTGCTTGTTCTGATTGCAAGTGGAGCAGCAGGAAATATGATTGACAGAGTGAGACAGGATTACGTAGTTGATTTTATATATTTTGTTATCATAAATTTCCCAATATTCAATGTGGCTGATATTTATGTTACTGTTTCAACTTTCCTTTTCGTTGTTTTGTTCCTTTTTTATTACAATGAAAATGATTTTAGTTTCCTTAGCTTTAAGCAGCAGAAAAAGTTTAGAGAATTCAAGTAATGGCTGAATATAAATCTTTTGATATTACAGTTACAGATGAATATGAAGGTATGAGAATTGATAAACTTATAAGTGAGCTTATAAGTGATGTTTCACGTTCATATATCCAGAAGCTGATTGATGACAAGCTTGTGACATGTAATGGAAAAGCTGTTAAATCAAGTCTAAAGGTAACTGAACTGGATCAGATCCATATGGATATACCTCCTGCAGAAATGCCTGAGATTTTACCTCAGGATATTCCACTTGATATTCTGTATGAAGATAATGATGTAATAGTTATCAACAAACCAAAAGATATGGTTGTTCATCCAGCTGCCGGACATTATGAAAACACACTGGTAAATGCAGTGATGTTCCATTGCAAAGACAATTTGTCTGGTATTAATGGAGTCTTAAGGCCAGGAATTGTTCACAGGATTGATAAAGACACTACAGGATCTGTAATTATCTGTAAAAATGACAGTGCACATCAATTTATAGCTGATCAGCTAAAAGAGCATTCAATAAACAGAGTCTACCATGCTATATGCTATGGGATCTTAAAAGAAGATGAAGGCGATGTTGATGCGCCAATTGGAAGAAGTAGTACAGATCGGAAAAAAATGGCTGTTGTTAGTTCAGGCGGTAAAAATGCTTTTACACATTACAGAGTTTTAAAGCGCTTTGAACAGGATAATTTCACATATATCGAATGCAGACTGAAAACAGGAAGGACACATCAGATTCGCGTTCATATGGCCCATATTGGGCATCCGCTTCTTGGTGATGAGGTTTATGCTCCAGGCAGGAAATCAAAATTTAATACAAATGGACAATGTCTCCATGCTAAGACCCTTGGCTTTATCCATCCAACAACACGGGAATATATTGAGATTGATGCACCTCTTCCGGAATATTTTTCTCATTTGATTGAGATTCTCAAATAGTATAAAATAAAAGTAGTAAACATAAAGGAGAATTGCCCTATGAATACTATTATTACAGTAGGAAGACAATTTGGTTCAGGCGGAAGAGAAATAGGCGAGTTGGTAGCCCAGCACTTCGGGATTAAGTGCTATGACAAAGAGCTCCTTAGCCGAGCAGCTAAAGAAAGCGGATTCTGTGAGGAGATGATACAGAATCACGATGAGAGACCAACTAATTCTTTTTTATACAACCTTGTTATGGATACTTATTCCTTTGGCTACAACGCTTCAAGTTTTGTTGATATGCCAATAAGCCACAAGGTTTTCCTTGCACAGTTTGATACCATCAAGAAGATTGCAGATGAAGGCCCATGCGTAATAGTTGGAAGATGTGCGGATTATGCTTTATCTGATTATGACAATGTATTAAACCTTTTCATATATGCAGATGAAGATGCCAAGATCAAAAGGATAAAAGAACGTTTTGATGATGTTAAAACAGATGATCAGGCAAAAGACATGATGAGTAAAAAAGATAAGCAGCGTCAGAGTTATTACAATTACTACTCGTCCAAGAAATGGGGACGAGCAGACAGCTACGATCTTTGCATCAATTCATCGAAACTGGGTATTGAAGGTACAGTTAAGTTTATTATCCAGTATATTGAAGATTTTGAGCAGATTAAAAAGTAATTGCTTTATAATACATGCAGATTTAAACTTTCAGATAACATTTAGTTGTCTGGAAGTTTTTTTCTTTTAATATAATATTTTATTCTTTTTTAATCGTTTGTAAGAATAATATGTGTTATATTAAACCCAAATAGACGAGTATGTCCGCAGAATGGATTCTGCGAAGATTTTTCAAGGAGGAAAAGCTATGGCAAGTGGTGTAAGCAGCGGTATTAATCAATTATTTACCAGCAAAGAACCTGTAAATGTCAGAAGTGGAACAATAAACAAGAATGCCCGCACTCCAGCAAAAACAGAGACCAGGGATTCATCAGCAGCCAAAAATCTCTTTGGCGAGGGCGTAAAATTTGAGCTTTCTCCTGAAGTTGAGATGTATGGAAGAGTTGTTGACCTTCTGCAAAAGAAATATGACAATGCAGATGTATTCGTTGCCGGTCCAGATGAGGACCTGTCTCAGATAGGCGGTGATCTGGAATACAGCATCATTTTATCTGAAGATGAGATGAAACTTTTAGCTTCAGATGATCCAAATGATAAAGATGCTAAAGATAAGCTTCTTGGACAGATAGATGACGCTATGAAAATGGTTACTGATCTTGGCAATAAGATTTCAGAAAATACTGATGAAAAGGATGAGATCTCAAACTTTGGTATTTCTTTTGGTAATGACGGAAAATTGAATTTCTTTGCAGATATGAATGGTAATTCGTATCGAAGTGGCTCAGTAGACGATCTGATAAACAGTATTTTATCTGATAAAACAAAAGAATGATTTTTAAAGCTTCCTGCTAAGGCAGGGAGCTTTTTTTGTATATTGCAAAAATAACGAATACAATTTAATGTTTTGATAATACATTTGTGTATTTACGACATAAACTGTATGGAAATATGATATCAATTTGTTATAATATACTAAGCAGGATTTAAATACTACAAATATGGGAGGACAAATTGCATATGTCTACACGAGTTTATGATTGCCTTAAAGCTATTGGAGATAAGATCATTGAAAACAAGGATTTTTTGACTGATCTGGACAGAGAAATTGGAGATGCTGATCATGGTGTTAACATGGCAAGAGGCTTTCAATCTGTCATAGAGAAGGTTTCTCAGGATGACCCAGATATTGGAGCATGCTTAAAGAAAACGGGTATGACTCTTTTATCAACTGTAGGCGGTGCATCAGGGCCTTTATATGGAACTGCATTTATGGAAGCTGGAAAAGTCCTTATGGGAAAAGAAACATTATCAGCAGATGATCTTAGGCTTGCTTTAGAAGCCGCAATAGCTGGTATTCAGAAGAGAGGTAAAGCAGAAAAAGGTGAAAAAACCATGCTGGATTCACTTATTCCTGCTTATGATGCATTTTGTGAAAAAAATGATGCTGGATCATCAATTGGAGATGCTCTTGATGCAGCTTGCGCAGCAGCAAATGAGGGAATCGAATTTACAAAGACAATAGCTGCAACCAAAGGAAGGGCAAGCTATCTAGGAGACAGAAGTATAGGACATCAGGATCCTGGAGCGACATCGCTTACATTTACACTTGAAACTATAAGAGATTTTATTAAGGGGTAAACATACATGGTAGGACTTGTTATAGTATCTCACAGTTATAAGATTGCAGAAGGAATTAAAGATCTTACGGATCAGGTTGCACCAACACATAAAGGAATAATTGCTGCAGGAGGGATGGAGGATAAAAGCATCGGTACTGATGCAGTAAGGATTTCTGAGGCTATAAAGGAAGCTGAAACCGGTGATGGAGTAGTGATCCTGGCTGACCTTGGAAGCGGAATAATGTCAGCAGAAACGGCAATAGAACTGCTTGACGGCGAAGATATCAATGCAAGACTTGTTGACGCACCCATAGTTGAAGGAGCCATAGCTGCCGCAGTCACGGCGGCTTGTGGAAGCAAATTGGAGGAAGTTATTACAGCGGCGGAGCAAACAAAAGCTGTAAAAAAAATAAACTAAAGGAAAAAAGGAGGCTGGACATGAAGAAACTAATCAATGGGGTAGACAACATCGTTGATGAGATGCTGGATGGCATGATAGCTGCTTATCCTCAGTATCTTAAGAGACTTGATGGATTTGATGTTGTCGTAAGAGCTGGCGGCTCACAGGGGAAAGTTGCGCTTGTTTCTGGTGGTGGTTCCGGACATGAGCCTGCACATGGCGGCTATGTAGGAAAGGGAATGCTTGACGGAGCGATTGCTGGAGCAGTATTTACTTCACCTACACCCGACCAGGTATTTGAGGCCATAAAAGCGGCTGACGGCGGTAAGGGAGTTCTTCTTGTTATCAAGAACTACACTGGCGATGTTATGAACTTTGAAATGGCTGCTGACATGGCAAGAGATGAAGGAATCGAAGTTGATCAGGTTATCACAGCGGATGACGTTGCTGTTGAAAACAGTACCTGGACTACAGGCAGAAGAGGAATCGCTGGAACAATC
The DNA here is from genome assembly GCA_015056565.1 of Butyrivibrio sp. Classification (GTDB taxonomy): domain Bacteria; phylum Bacillota; class Clostridia; order Lachnospirales; family Lachnospiraceae; genus Butyrivibrio. The sequence goes on along the minus strand of SVGB01000002.1, from coordinate 65,495 downwards.
TTTGTTCATAAGCTTGCTGGTGCCTGTGCTGAAGCTGGTGGAGACCTTGCAACTGTCAAAGGTGTTGCAGAAAAGGTGATTGCTAATGTTCGTTCAATGGGAATGGCTGTTGATGCATGTACAGTTCCTGCAGCTGGAAAGCCAAGTTTTGATCTGGCAGAAGATGAGGTTGAGATTGGAATTGGTATCCATGGTGAGCCAGGAACACATCGTGAAAAGATCAGTCCTGTTAACGATATTGTAGATAAGCTCCTTGGCAAGATACTTGCAGAGGGCATCTACAATTCTGGTGATGAAGTTGCTGTTATGGTAAATGGAATGGGCGGAACACCTCTTATGGAGCTCTTTGTAGCAAATAAGCATCTTTCGGAAGAGTTGTCCAAGAAGAACATCAAGGTTTACAAGACTCTTGTTGGCAACTATATGACATCTCTTGATATGGAAGGCTTCTCAATAACACTTCTTAAACTTGATGATGAACTTAAAAAGTATCTTGATGCACCTGCAGATACACCAGCATTTGTTCAGGCATAATTTGTATTAAGTATTCGCAACGTAAAAATCCCTGATGAAGAGTAATGATTCATCAGGGATTTTTTGCTGGATTGAACATTGATCAAGTGAATTTTGGCTTTGTGACCGATATTTAACTATTCGCAAAACGTCAGTTTTACGAATAGTACAGTATAAAGGTATAACTCAAATAAGTCTCAAATAAGCAATCAGGTACAGAATGTACTGTAAATATCAACCTGATCATATATGCATCTCCATGAGCTCCAGGCATCTGCTGTGACACATATGTAATGAGTTCCATCGTTTGAAATTTCATAAGATGCTCCGCAACAACCAGATTCATTTACAAATCCGGTTTTTGCTCCAACGACATCTCCATGAGTATCTTTATCCTCAATTCTTCTTAAAAACCAATTGGAAATCTGGAGGCCTTCTGGATGCTCTGCAGTTGGTGTTGTTAAATAGGTCCTTGCATTTAAAATCTCATGGCAAAGATCATTTTCTTCTGCGGCCTTTAATATCATAGCCATATCAAGTAATGTACAATAATGATCCTTATCATATACACCAATGCAATTGGTAAAATGCGCTGTATCAGAAAGGCCAAGTTCATCTAATTTTTCGTTCATCATATCTACAAATGCTTCCTGGGATCCAGCTATGTATTCAGCCAGGCACATTGCAGCATCTGCTCCTGATGGCAAGATCGTGCCATATAAAAGGTCCTTCACTGGAACTTCTTCACCAACTACAAACCCCACCTGGCTACAATCATTTTTAAATACGTAATCCCCTATCTCCTGAGTCATTGTGAAAGTATTATCAATGTCATCAAGATGTTCCACAGCAACCAGCAATGTAAGAATTTTGGTCATTGATGCAGGATTTATAGTGACATTACCTTCTTTTGAAGCAATCACCTTGCCTGTATCTAAATTGACCAAAAGGCCGTAAGTGCTATATACTTCTTCGCTGGTAATTCCTACTGTTTCAGAATCTATCTGGAAATCATAACCTTCAAAAAAGCTCTCAGAATCAGTTGATTTTGTAAGATATGGGTTTTCCTCTTCTATCTCAACATCTTCTATTACTGTATCAATAATACTGATCTCTTCGGTTGAATTTTCAACCTCTACAGGATGAACTGGAGCCTCATTTTTATGCTTTACCTTGTGGATAACAACGATAATAGATGAAATAAGAAGAATGGGAATTAAAACCACAAGGCTGATATGGAAATATATCTCCCTTTTCCTTCTTTTCCTATATTCAGAAGCTGAAAGCCTTGATCCATCTTTTTTTCTATAATTTGCTCTTGTGCCCAACTTATAATAAACCCCCCAAAATAAATGGAACGAAATAATCTTATCATTTTGAGCAGGCTTCTATCAATATAAAAGCACTATATTTATACAATAATCGTTATTTCATACAATAATTTGTATAATAGGGTTTCTTATCTATGCTATAATGAGTGCATGAATAATAGTAATTATGATAAGTATTATGAGGAACAGGATAAACTGAATATTTTAAAAATGCGCGATGTTTTAGATGAACTGCCAAGATTCTGCCGACAGTTCTTTAGAGGTATTGAACCAACTACTTCCGCCAGGACCAGGCTTGGTTATGCTTATGATATCCGCGTATTTTTTGAGTTTTTACATAGTAGGAACCCTTCTCTTTCCAAGATTGACATAAAAGACTATCAGATTGATGTGCTTGATATGATAGAAAGGGAAGACCTTGAGGAGTATATGGAATATTTATCCCTATACGAGAAGGGTGAAAAAGAGATAACAAACGCCGAGCAGGGGAAAAAGAGAAAAATGTCTGCTCTTCGCAGAATGTATGATTATTTCTACAAATCAGAAATGATAAAAAGAAATACAGCAGAGCTTATCAATATGCCCAAACTCCATGAGCATGAGATCATAAGACTTGAGCCAAATGAGGTTGCGACTCTGCTTGATCAGGTTGAGGCTGGGGAAAAGCTTACAAAATCACAGCTAAAATATCACGAAAAAACCAAGCTTCGTGATGTCGCATTACTAACGCTTCTTTTAGGGACTGGACTTCGTGTCTCTGAGTGCGTTGGCATAGATATTGATGATATAGACTTTGAAAATAATGGTCTTAGTGTTCACAGAAAAGGCGGATATAACACTGTTATCTATTTCCCTGATGAAGTTAGAGACGCTCTTTTAGATTATCTTGAACAGAGGAAGCTAATTATTCCCTGTGAAGGCAGCGAAAATGCGCTGTTTTTATCTCTTCAGAATAAACGAATTACAGTAAGGGCTGTTGAAAATCTGGTAAAAAAATATGCCAGAAATGTAACTACGCTTAAGAAAATAACACCTCATAAGCTTAGAAGCACTTTTGGCACAAATCTCTATAAAGAATCTGGTGATATTTACCTTGTTGCAGACGTTCTTGGACACAAGGATGTCAATACAACACGTAAGCATTATGCAGCCCAGGATGACGAAAACAGACGCCGGGCAGCAAGAATGGTCAAACTAAGAGAAAACAAAAAATAATATTCACCTGGCTATATTATAGGTCTTCTTAAAGAAGGCCTTTTCTATTATAAAAATATCCTGGGGATCATCAACACTTACTGCTATATAATCGCCCTTTTGGCCAATCATATAAGTGTCTTCATCCCAGTAAGGGAAAACTTTGGTGAAGCTGTTTAGCTTCTTTGCATATACGTTGATCTCTCCTGTTGAAATACAGCCTTTTGCTTCTGGCATTAGTGATATTATCTTGCCTGTATCAGCATTTTTAATGGTGGGAGTATAATCCACGTTTAGTTTGAATTTTTTGCCAGTTATGGTATAAGCACTGGCAAATTTCTCTTGAGTTATTACAGAAACATCCCCTGAATTTCCAATTATAAGAACTGTATTGTCCTTGATCTCAATATTATTATCGCCCTTTAACGTACGAACTATGGCCATATTACCGGATGGAATGAGATCCTGAGGCTTAACATAGCCAACTACAAGAGGCGCTTTTACATACTTTGTCATAGACGAAGTGTCAAGTTTTGTCTTATTTGCATAGATTATAGTGGAGTTTTCAAAATAGTCATTCATTCGGGACTGGATAATATTAGAAATAGAAAACTCAGAGGAATCATCATCAAGTACATTGTAATTTGGATAGCATTTTTTAATGAGCTCATTTTTTAAAAGTCCACCAGCTTTTTCTGTATGTCCGCCACCTGAACCAATTTTTTTTGAAATAAAGGAAGCTAGCTCATCTGCTCTTGTTTCCGGAACGCAGCTCCTAATGGAGAATTTGATTCCAAATGACAATACACTGTATACTATGCAAACATCAATTGTATCGACACCAACAATAAAGTCCCCAATAAGACCTAAAATATTAGGATCACATGGTTCACTTCGAAGTATCGCATAGCGGTTATCCTTGTGATATTCAACCCCTAGCATGGCTACTCCGGCAATCTTAGCCTCTTTGAGGGTGAGATTCATGTTCTTGAGTTTTAGAATAAGTGATTTGTCATATTCTAATGAGTCGATCATATCGCGGTCTAAAGGATGTGAAATCTCAGAAAAAGCATTAGTATCTGAGTAAAGACCGTAATACAAAGCAGTTGCAATCTTCTTATCAATAATCTTCTCTTCATTATCAACTTTAAGAAGATACCAGATCACTGTACATGAACTTCCAAGATTACTTCTTACTTCATTTTGTCCTGGAAGGTTTGCTGATACCTGATGATGATCGATCACTGCGATCTCTTTTGCAGGAAATTTCTTAACATTGCCTTCGCCATACTGACAATCTGTCATGAGGAGCAGATCAGGTTTCACCTTTAAAGAGGTAACATATTCAATTGGTATATGGAGTTTCTTTATAAGATAGACAAGATTACTCTTACTAATCTCGAAATTGCCAGAATATACGAATCTAACCTTCTTATCATGAGATTTGAAATATCTATATAAAACATATCCTGAGCAGATGGCATCTGCATCAGGATTGTCATGACACTGAATTACTATTGAATTATATTTTAATAAGCTTGATAATTTCATATTGTCTCCCGTGACCTATTATATCTTAAATTACGGGAGAAAAATAGATAAGCTGTATCACTTAAATTCTTCAGAATAATATGGAATTACAATATTTTCACCAGCACTTAGTCTGTCAGGATCAGAAATGTTGTTTATGGAGCAGATTTCTGTAATATAGGCTTTAACATCATCATAATGATCAGGTGAATAGTTTTCTCTGGCTATAGACCACATATTATCATCTGTATGAACAGTTACTGTTTTGTAATACTTGAAACTTGGTACAAATTCATCTGACTGAGCGTGTGATTTAATTGTTGATGCAAACAATATACCAGTAAATATAAGAACTGCTATTGCTGCAAAAAGAAGAAAGACCTGTCTTCTAAAGATCCTTGCTCTCCTTAACTTGTTCTTGCGTATACGTACTTCACTTGCGCTAAAATATCTTGGATCATTATATAAACTTGCAGCTGCTCTCATTGCATCACTCATAATAATTCCTCCATGCGAACGTTTGTTGCGAACAATTGTTCTATAAATATAATATCGAACATATTTTCTGTTGTCAATATTTTTTCGAACATATTTTCCGAACAAACATTTGCATTAATCGCTATGAATGTGCTATACTTTGTTTTAGTAAGAGATTCATATATCAGGAGGGGCCTATGTCAAAAGGTAAGATATCACCCAAGCAGCAAGAAATTCTTGAATATATCAAGGAGCAGACACTCTCTCGAGGATTTCCACCAGCTGTAAGAGATATTTGTAAAGCAGTAAATTTGAAGTCCACTTCTTCGGTTCATTCACATCTTGAAACTTTGGAAAAAAATGGATACATAAGAAGAGATCCTACTAAACCTAGAGCAATCGAGATATGCGACGATGGCTTTAATATGGTCAGAACAGAGATTGTCAGCATACCTGTTATAGGTCAGGTAGCTGCTGGAACACCAATATTAGCTGAAGAGAATATTGATTCATATATTCCTATTCCTGCTGAGATGTGTCCTAAGGGATCAGATGCTTTTATACTTAATGTAAAAGGCGACTCTATGATCAATGCTGGTATTTACAATGGAGACAAGCTTTTTGTACAGGTTTGTAATACTGCTAAAAATGGTGATCAGGTAGTAGCCCTTATCGATGATTCTGCTACTGTTAAGACTTTCTACAAGGAGCAGGGCCATATTAGACTTCAGCCTGAAAACGATACAATGGATCCCATAATAGTTGATGATTGCAAGATACTTGGTAAGGTTTTTGGAGTTATGAGATTTTATTAAATAATAAATCCCGCTAACAATGTTATATGTTAGCGGGATTTTAATAGTTAAATAGTCTAAAAGATCACTTAAGATCTGAAGTATCTACTACTTTTCCATCTCTCCAGATTCTTTCAAGGTCATAAAAGATTCTGTTTTCGCTGTCAAAAACATGGACGATAATATCACCAAAATCCAAAAGGATCCAGTTGGCACCATCATATCCTTCTACATTCTTAGTAAGATATCCTTCCCTGCCAAGCTTTTCCTGAACGTTGTCAGCAAGCGCCTGAACCTGGTTTCTGTTGGTTCCTGCAGCTATAATAAAATAATCACCAAGGGTAGAAATACTGCTGATATCCAAAACCTTGATATCTTCACCCTTTCTGTCCTCTAATGCATCAACTGCAAGAGCAGCCATTTTCTTTGAATTTTCTAAGTCTGACATGTACACCTCTTATTATTTATATTTGTCTTTATAATACTCATAGGCGATCATAGTAGCATCGTCTATTTCTTTGCCGATTGTCTTAAGATAAATTACAGAATTGTGGAGAATATGCGCAAGACATCTATCGATATCAGAATAAGCTTCTTTCCTGATAGTATCCATATCTTCCAATGGTTTTCTATTGGGTTCAATAAAGTCTGCAATATATATTATCTTTTCAAGAAGAGACATATCTTCTCTTCCTGTAGTATGCCATCTGATAGCATTTAAGATATCGGTATCGTAAACATCATACTTTGTTCGTGCAAGATACATCCCTACTTTTGCATGAAGAAGTGAGTGGTTTCGTCTTTCAACTTCAGAGATCTCAATCTTGTTCTTTTCACAGATCTTCACCTGCTCTTCATGAGACATACATTTAGCACAATCGTGCAGGAAGCCTGCAATAAGAGCTTTTTCTACGTCTGCTCCATGAATAAAAGCCATATTAGCTGCAGTGTAAGCTACACCAAGAGTATGTTCAAATCTATCTGGTTTTAGCTCCTTTTCCAGAGATTTTCGCAATTTCTGGGATATTTCTATGGTCTTCATCGATAAAGCCCCTTTATGCACATAAATTCAATACACTGTTCAGGCATAAGATATCTTACAGAACGACCAGTTTTGACTCTCTGTCTGATCTCAGTAGATGAAATATCAATCCTGTTAAAGGTCATGAGCCTTATGTCAGCTCCAAATCGGGTAGATAATTCTCTTTGTTTTTTATCAAGGGCAGCTATATCGTCGTCAGCTCTTACTGCAGCCAGTATTATACATGACTGAAGCAGCTCTTTTGCCTTATACCAGGTATCGATTCCAATGACAGAATCGCCTCCAAGGATCAGATAAAGCTCATCACCTGGATACATAAGCTTAAGTTCCTGTATTGTGTCATAAGTATAAATGCCTTCAGGTTTGTCGATTTCCAACCTTGAGCATGTGAAATATGGATTGTCAGAGATAGCCATCTTTACCATCTGATAACGAATATCACCGTTTGTGACTTCTTTTCTGTTGATCAAATGTGCAAGATTATTAGGAATAAAGATTATCCTGTCCAGACCAAACTGTTCTCTTGCAGACTCACCAAGAAGAAGGTGAGCATTATGGATTGGATCAAAAGTTCCGCCGAGAATACCAATTTTTCTGCATTCCATATTGTGCCTCCATTAGTAAGTTGACTTAATTCTTCTTGCTCTTTGGTAAAATGATCTTTGGATCATCCTTAAATGGTTTGTACAGTACAAATCTTCTGCCTATAACCTGAACAAGGTCTGATCTTGATCTTTCAGAAACTGTTATTGCGACCTCTTTTACATCGTCAAGGCAGTTCTTTAATACAGTTATCTTAATAAGTTCATGGGTATTAAATGCTTCTGCGATCGCATCTATCACTTCTGGAGTAACGCTGCCTTTACCGATCTGAAAAACAGGATCAAGGTCTGCAGCAAGACTCTTTAAATATGCTCTTTGTTTACTGGTTAATGTCATTATTCTTCATCCTCATAGTCATCATCTGTATCTTCAACAGGCTGTGTATCAGCATTTCTATAATATTCAAAGCTGTAGCCGTACATCCTTACTGTATCGCCTTCACCAATATGGAGCTTCTCAAGTTCATCAAGAATTCCATTATCGGATAGGAATTTCTGGAAGAACGCAAAGCCCTTCTCAGAATCAAGGTTGGTGTAACCAAGCATTTTCTCAATCTTAGGGCCTTCAATAACGTACTCAGCTTCTTCACTGTCATAGTATACGCTAAATGATTCATCTGTATTCTTAATTTCCTGCTCAGGGAAATATTCCTGTTCAAATACTAAAGGCTCAGATTCAGTCTCAGAAAGGGTCCTACTTACATAGTATAACAAGTCTTTAATGCCTTTTCCAGTAAGGGTGGATGTGGAAAAGACTTTAACTCCCAGGGGCTCATACTTTTCTTTTATCTTCCTGATTATTTCTGAATCTTCACCATCAGGAAGCATGTCTATCTTGTTAGCAGCAATAACCTGCTTTTTTTTGGTTATATCTGCATTGTAGCGCTCAAGTTCGTTATTTATAGCTTCAAGATCCTCAAGAGGGTCTCTTCCTTCTGTAGAAGCAGCATCAACAACATGGATCATCATTCTTGTTCTCTCGATATGACGTAAGAACTCGTGTCCAAGACCAGCTCCATCTGATGCTCCTTCAATGAGTCCAGGAATATCGGCGACTACAAAGCCTTTTGCATCATTAAGATCAACCACTCCTAACATAGGAGATAATGTTGTGAAATGATAATTAGCAATCTTTGGCTTTGCGTTTGATACTTTTGAAAGGAATGTGGATTTTCCTACGTTAGGGAATCCAACAAGTCCTACATCAGCAATAACCTTAAGCTCCAAAAGAACTTCAAGTTCCATTGAAGGCTGTCCAGGCTGTGCGTATTTAGGCGCCTGCATAGTAGATGTTGCATAATGCATATTGCCGTTTCCGCCTTTACCACCTTTTAGGATTATAGCTCTGGTGTTTTCACCACTCATATCAGCGATAACTTTACCGCTCTCTGCTTCTTTTATAACTGTACCTTCAGGCACATTGATAATGAGGTCGGATCCGTTCTTACCGTGCATCCTCCTCTTATTTCCATCTTCACCATTTTCTGCTTTATACTTGCCGCCATAGTGGAAATCTGCAAGGGTGTTGATACCTTTATCTACTTCAAAGATAATATCTCCGCCTTTTCCACCATCGCCACCATCTGGGCCACCGTTTGGCACGTATTTTTCACGGCGAAAAGAGATATGGCCATCGCCACCTTTCCCGCTTTGAATGAATATTCTTGCTTTATCAACAAATACAGGCATATGTTTACCTCAATATGTTTTGAAAAAAATAGGCTTCAAACGAAAAAGGTTTGAAGCCTGGATAAAAACTAATTACTTATTCTCTACAGGATGAACGCTGGCCTGCTTTCTGTCTCTGCCCTTGCGCTCAAATCTAAGAATACCATCAACAAGTGCAAAGAGTGTGTCATCGCTACCGATTCCAACATTTACACCTGGATGAATGTGTGTTCCGCGCTGTCTGTATAAAATATTACCAGCCTTTACGAATTGTCCATCAGCTCTTTTTGCTCCAAGTCTCTTGGATTCTGAATCTCTACCGTTCTTAGTAGATCCAACACCCTTCTTATGAGCAAAAAATTGAAGGTTCATATTCATCATGACTTATACCCTCCTAAATTTAATGTTCAAAAATTTACTACCATACTGATCAGATATACCTTTTACACCAAGTTCAAAAGACTTAAGAAGCAAATCGGCTTCCTTTGATGGAGTATCCTTAAAAGTCATCCTGATGATACCATCATTCTCACTTTCAAAAACCTTTATCTTGTCTTCTGTAAGCTGCTTAATCGAATTGACGGTATTGATGGTAAGCACTGAAAGCGCTGCGCAAACAATATCCTCTCCATATTCAGCATATCCAGCATGACCTTTACATTCAATTTCTGTGTAATTGTCATCTGAAGATTTGGTGATCGTAATAATAGTCATGGTATATCAAACCAAAAATTACATTGAAATCTTGTCGATCTTAACAAGTGTAAATGGCTGTCTATGACCGTTCTTCTTGTGATAGCCAGTCTTTCTCTTGTACTTGTAAACAATAACCTTCTTTGCACGGCCCTGCTCAACAACTGTTGCGCTAACCTTAGCACCAGATACATCGCCAGCAACCTTAAGTGCTTTGTCATCGTTTACTGCAATAACATTATCAAATGTTACTTCTTTTCCAGGCTCTACATCAAGCTTCTCTACCTTGATCTCATCGCCTTCGGAAACTTTGTACTGCTTACCACCAGTTACAATAATTGCGTACATAAGTTACCTCCTTCTTCAAAAAAACTCGCTAACTTCGGCGGGGCAAGGCCCACTTATGCCTAGTTAAGCGGCATACCATGGTATATTAACATAGCCTTTAAGGCTTGTCAACAGCATTTATAGTATTTTGCAGAACTTCTTTTAACGTTTTATCATTTTTACTTCTGGTCAGCTCAATGATACCCAGACCTGTTATGTCAATAAACTCCGTGTGAACAGGCTCCTTTCGGGCAAGTGCCCTGACATAGCTACAGAGTTTTTCAGTATCTTCGCTGCTTTTCATGTTGATAAAATCTATAAGTATCATGCCAGATAGATTGCGAAGACGTATTTGCCTGAAAATCTCATCAGCAGCTTCATAATTTATCTTTGATATGGAATCTTTCTTTTTATCTATGGCTTTTCCTGAATTTACATCAATTGCATTAAAACTCTCAAGCTGCTCAATTATCAAAAAACCACCGCTTTTAAGCCAAACCTTATTACTAAGAAGTTTTTCGATATCCTGTTTTATACTGTGGACTACAGAATCATTAATTATCTGAAATTCATCTATGTTTCGGGATTTTAAGAAGTTTTTAGCCTTAGTGATATGTTCGTTTACATCTCCCAATTTGCTCTTTTTTATACATGAGTAGAGGGATCTTTTTCTGCCTTCATCAAGTATTTGTGAAAGTTCACTGATAGAAGCCTCTATATCAGAAAGGATTTCAGAAATAGCGTTATCTGGATCCAGATCGCCAGCCTCTGTACGTATTATTATTCCAAATCCAGCATCAGCCCAAAATAGATCGCACTTCTCTAAAAGGCTCTTGTACTCTTTTTTGATATTTGCTATCATGCTGTTTCGAATATCATCTGATAACTTAAGAGAAGCACCAACACCGCTTTTTCCCAGAGTTACAACTGAATATTTCCCGGAAACTGAAATATTAGATGTGAGCTTCGCTTTTTTTAGCTTGATTGCTTCTGTATCGACCTGAAGTATTATCTCATCTCCCTGTCTGATATCTTTTGCAGAATTAATGCTTCGATTCACAACACAGGAAGGTAAAATGCTTTTAAATGGCACATATCCTATCTGTGCATCTGCAAATCTTACAAATGCAGCCTGCAGATTATCGATGATATTGTCAACACGACAAAGATATATACTACCAAGGTCAGACTCCCTTACCAGAGAAAGAAAGGATAGCTTGTCATCTATATATACAGACACTACTGGATAGTTTTTATATTCAGAAACAAAGATATCAGCCATTTATGTATATTCTCTCATTAATATCATCTGTTATAAATGGCTCTATATAAGTCTTGTCACCATCATTAACAGATCTGTAAATATCAATCCTGTGTATATCAAGAAACTTAGTATCAAATTCTCTGCCAGCGCTTTTGAAAAAGTATTCATACAAAAGAGCTGGCTTAAGAGTCTCTTTGCTGCTCATGCTAAGAAGCATCTCTACTGAGCTGTTTTCGTGATCAAAAGAGTAATCAAATAACATCTGTTTCATATCGATCTCTTTTTCGCCACTCTTAGTTTTTTTCATAGCAGGGAGTGTATCTTTTTTCAAATACTCCTCCATCTTGTAAGTCCATTCTGGAAAATCACAACTGGGTCTTAATCTTAAAGAGTATTTTGCGGCTGCAGAAAGTGTCATGGCTTTGTCTTCGCCTTCTTTTAGCTCGGTAATGGCTAAAATTTCTACACCTTCATTCATGACACTGTTTAGTCTGTCCATTACATCTTTTGCTGAGATCATGGAGTTTACAGTCATATCAAGGTATTCACCATCACTTGTTGCGCCGACACTAAGCGGCTGTGCAAAAGATAACACCTGGTGTGGGCTAAAACCTTCAGAATACTTAATGTCAATATCAGCTCTTCTTATGGCTTTTTGAAAATATCTCATAAGATCAAGGTGACCTATAAACTTTATTGGACCATTTTTTGAAAATTTCAGACGTAATTTATTCACTGATCTTTTCCTCCTTGCATACACCAACGCCATAGGATGCTGCGCCGCATCCAAGACATCCCTTTCTGCAGTTGGTTGAAGGAAGTCCTTTTTGGGAAGTATGCCACTCTCTTAAAAGGAATTCTTTAGTTACGCCACAGTTTAATATATCCCAAGGGAAGATCTCGTCATCTTTTCTTTCTCTTGTTGTATAGAAAAATGGATCAATACCGCATTCTTTGAAGGTTTCCATCCATTTTTCAAAATCGAAAAATTCACTCCAGGCATCGAAAATGCAGCCTTTTTTATAGGCCTTAAGGATCACATCACAGAGTTTTCTGTCACCCCTTGCAAATATACCCTCCATCATGCTTGCATCAGCCTCATGCCAGTTGTATTTGATGTGCTTCTGGTTGAGCTGGGCCATAATTCCTTTTCTTGTCTTGTTTGCTTTATCAAGGAACTCCTCCTTGGTGTTCATTCTTGCCCACTGGAATGGAGTAAATGGCTTAGGTACAAAAAATGAGGTGCTGGCAACAATATCAATTGTTCTTCCATTTCTCTTTTCCTTGGGAACAGTCTCAAAGTAAAGAGCTGCGATCTTGTTGGCTATATCACCAATTCCAAGAATATCTTCATCTGTTTCTCCTGGAAGACCAAGCATAAAGTAGAGCTTGACCTTATTCCATCCTCCAAGAAACGCCTGTTCAGAGCCCCTTAAGATATCCTCTTCTGTTAGTCCCTTGTTGATAACATCTCTCATTCTTTGGGTTCCGGCTTCTGGAGCAAAGGTAAGGCTGCTTTTTTTAACGTCCTGGACCTTACTCATGACGTCAAGAGAAAATGCATCGATTCTAAGGCTTGGCAGGGAGATATTTATTTTCTTTTCGTTGCATTTATCTATCAAAAAGTCTAAGAGCTCTGGAAGTTTTGAGTAGTCACTGGAACTTAAAGAGCTTAAAGATATTTCCTCATAACCTGTGTTCTTTAAGGATTCAATAGCAATCTTTTTTAAATACTCGATATCCTTTTCTCTCAAAGGCTTATAAAGCTGACCAGCCTGGCAAAATCTGCATCCTCGTATGCAGCCACGCATGATCTCTAAAACAACCCTGTCCTGGGTCACCTTGATATAGGGAACCACTGGTTTTGTAGGGTAAAACTCTTTTGAAAGATCAAGGCACATCTCTTTATAAATAGTCTTTGGAACATCATCAAAAACAGGGTCCATGGACAGGATCGTGCCATCGTCCTTGTATCTGACATCATAAAGAGACGGCACATACATGCCAGGTATCTTAGCTACCTGATGAAGAAATTCATTTCTTGAAATGCCGCTGTTTTTAAGCTCTTTGTAAAGATCAAAGAGTTCCCTGTATCTGGTCTCACCTTCTCCGATATAGAAAATATCAAAAAAATCAGCTATTGGCTCAGGATTATAGGTACATGGACCGCCCCCAATAACAATTGGATCATCCCAGGTTCTGTCTGAAGTTTTAAAAGGGATTCCAGAAAGATCCAGTATCTGAAGAATGTTGGTATAGCACATCTCATACTGGAGCGTAAATCCAAGGAAGTCAAAGTCTTTTACCTTATCCTGGGATTCAAGCGCAAAAAGAGGAATGTTCTGACTCCTTAAGCATGCATCCATGTCCATCCATGGTGAATAGACACGTTCGCACCATACGTCATCGTAGGAGTTGAACATTCCATAAAGAATCTGTATTCCCAGATGAGACATACCAATTTCATAGACATCAGGAAAGCAAAAGGCGAATCTTATATCCACCTTCTCTTTATCCTTCATCACGCAGTTAACCTCGCCTCCAATATATCTTTCGGGCTTCTCAATACTGAGTAATGTCTCATCTGACAAAGCTAAATTTGAATTCATTTCATTTTCCTTTATCGTCTTGACAATTCGTCTGTTATATCCTCCCAGCTGACATTTTTAACAGCCATAAGGACCATCATATGATACAGGAAATCTGACATTTCGTAAATAACCTCATTGTCATTTGGGTTCTTGGCAGCGATAACCATTTCTGTAGCCTCTTCCCCAACCTTCTTGAGGATCTTATCAATGCCCTTATCAAAAAGATAATTTGTATATGACCCCTCTCTTGGGTTTTCTTTTCTGTCCTTTATTACTTCATAGACGCTGTCTAAAACTTTTTGAGGGTTCTTTTCACAATAGTCTTTTTTGGCAATGTCATTAAAGAAACAGGAATAATTTCCAGTATGACATGCAGCCCCGATCTGTTTGACCTTGGCAAGGATCGTATCCATATCGCAATCGGCTGTAAGGCTTTTTACATACTGAAAATGTGAACTGGTCATTCCCTTTATCCAAAGTTCATTTCTTGAGCGGCTAAAATAGGTCATTTTGCCGGTTTCAAGAGTCTTGTTAAAGGCCTCTTCATTCATGTAAGCCAGCATAAGAACCTGATCTGTTCTATAATCCTGAACTATGACAGGAACCATTCCGTCTGAGTTTTTCTTAAGGTCTGCCCAGGCAAAAGAGCTTTCTAAGGACCTGTCAGTTACATCCTTTTCGATAATGTCAAGACCATCGTAAAAGAAGTATTCATCATTTTCAGCTGCTGGAAGAAGTGCTCCGTCCTGAGCCTTAAACAGTATCAGCTCTGAAGAAAATGTATCTACAATGTCTTTGTTATTGTCGATGACTTTTGGATCATCATAACAGATAACGATCTTTTCTTTACCAAATTTTTCCGAAACCTCTTTAAGGATTTCTATATTACCAGGCTTGGTAAAGTTAAGGGCAGCTTTTTTACAGCCTGCATAAAGAAGCTTTTTAATATCTTCCATTCTCTTTACATTTCCAGCACCGGTAACAGGCACATCAACCTCTTTACAGATATCTTTTATGACATCAAGAGCCTCTTCGTGGGCTGCGTCATTTCCTGACTCGGACAGGTCAAAAACAATTATTTCATCAGCTCCATTGTCGGAGATACTGCCTGCATAAGAAACAGGATCATCACTGATTACAGTTTTTCTGTCTTTTGAAGATACGATTTTTTTGTCTAAAAGAAATATATATCCTGCTACCTTTTTCCTTGTATCCTGCATATTAAAGAGCTCCTTTAGTACTTAGTACATCTGTTATTCTTGGATCAAATGTGGAAGCTTCATCTAAAGCCTTCGCAAATGCTTTGAACATTGCTTCAATCTTGTGGTGATCATTCATCCCGGTAATTACTCTAAGGTGAAGATTCATAGCAGCTGAATAAGATACCGCATAGAAGAATTCTCTTACAAGCTGAGTATCAAAATCTCCGACCATTGGAGCATCAAAATCAGCATCCATAACAAAATACGGCCTTCCGCACAGGTCAACAGCGCTCATTACCAAGGTTTCATCCATTGGAAGGATCATACTTCCATATCGCTTTATACCTTTTTTATCTCCAAGAGCCTGAGCAATGGCTTGTCCAAGAACAATACCAGTGTCCTCAACAGTGTGATGACCATCTACCTCAAGGTCTCCAGATACTCTGACATCCATGTCATAAAGACCGTGTTTTGCAAATCCGGTCAGCATATGATCAAAAAATCCTATACCGGTTTCGATGTTTGAAACTCCAGTCCCATCAAGGTTTAATGAAATTTTTATATTTGTTTCTTGCGTTTTTCTCGTTACTGTGGCCTGTCTTGTTACCATAACTTGTGACTCCTTGAAAATTGTAACTAAATGTTGTCTTTTTCAATTATAAACATTATGTAAACTTGCAATTCATTTTCATTTTAGAAAGTTAACTTGCATTTTTTACACATTTTACACAATTACAAATGTGATTTTATCGGTATTATCCATACCGGTCATTATTGTAAAATTCTAATAACCTTATTCAAATCTGACTGCAATAGAATTTGCATGTGCAGTTAGTCCTTCTCTGGTTGCAAACAATTCGATATCCTTGTGTGCATTAAATAGAGCCTGTTTTGAATACGAAATAATACTTGTTTTCTTTACGAAATCATCAACTGATAACGGTGAAAAGAACCTTGCAGTCCTGTTTGTAGGAAGAATATGGTTAGGACCAGCAAAATAATCTCCCAGTGGTTCTGATGAATAATCCCCAAGGAAAATGGCACCAGCATTTTTAATCCTGGTCATAGTCTCATAAGGATTCCTGGTGATTATCTCAAGGTGCTCAGAAGCAACTGCGTTTGCAGCTTCTATTGCATCATCCATATTGTCAGCAACAAAAATATATCCATAGTTTTCAAGGGACTTCTTAATTATATCAGCTCTTGATAAGGTTTTAAGGAATTCATCAATTTCTGCTGAAACCTTATCTGCAAGATCCTGTGATGTGGTAATTAAAATAGCACTTGCCATCTCATCGTGCTCTGCCTGTGATAACAGGTCAGCAGCTACAAATCTTGGATTTGCTGAATCATCAGCAAGTACCAGTATCTCACTTGGGCCAGCTATTGAATCAATTGATACATGGCCAAAGCAGGCCTTTTTTGCAAGGGCTACAAAGATATTGCCTGGACCTGTGATCTTATCAACCTTAGGTATGCTCTCTGTTCCAAAGGCCATGGCTGCAATAGCCTGCGCTCCACCTGCTTTATAGCTTTCAGTAACACCTGCTATATCTGCAGCTACAAGTGTTCCAGGATTGACCTTTCCATCCTTTCCAGGAGGTGTGCACATGACAATCTTTTCTACACCTGCAACCTTTGCTGGTACTACATTCATAAGAACGCTGCTTGGATAAGCTGCCTTTCCTCCAGGTACATAAACACCTGAAATTTCGATGGGAAGAATTCTCTGTCCGAGAATGCTGCCATCCTCTCTTGTATCGATCCAGGTATTTCTCTTTTGCTTTTCATGGAAGACTTTAATGTTTTCTGCACTCTTTTTCATAACCTCGATGAATTCAGGATCAAGGGCAGCATAAGCCTCTTTTATCTCATCATCTGTTATTTTAATACAGGATGCATCAAGAGTGCATTTATCAAATTTTGCTGTATATTCAAACAATGCTTTATCGCCATTATTTCGAATATCATTGATTATTTCATTTACAGTGTTTTCGTACTCTGTGTAGCTACCGGGATTTCTGTTTAAAAGATTTCCGAGAAGTTCTTTTTTTGTATTCTCTGTCAGCTTAAGTGTTCTCATATCAGCCTAAGTTCTCCTTCATGTCACTGATCAGCTTGCGTATCCTCTCTGTCTCCATCTGCATACTTACCTGATTGACTATCATTCTTGCAGAAAGTGGACAGATTTCCTCTAATACCTCAAGCCCGTTTTCTCTAAGTGTGGATCCGGTTTCAACAATATCAACAATCACGTCCGAAAGATTCACAATAGGCCCAAGCTCAACTGAGCCATTGAGTTTAATGATATCAACGGTCTGATGCTTTTTATTAAAGAAATAATCCTTGGCAATTCCAGGGTATTTACTTGCAACCCTGATCATCTCCCTGTGCTCTAATAGTTCTTTTGCCTCGTGCGGACCGCATACGCACATTCTGCATTTTCCAAATCCAAGGTCAAGTACCTCATAGACTCTTCTGTTTTCCTCTAATATGGTATCAGCTCCAACAATTCCTATATCTGCTGCACCATATTCTACATAGGTTGGAACATCAGGTCCTTTAGCCAGAAAGAATTTAAGTTTTAATTCCTCGTTGGTAAATATCAATTTCCTTGTTTTTTTATCCAGGATCTCATCACAATGGATACCACATTTTGCAAGGAGCTCCATTGTGTCATTAACAAGTCTTCCCTTACCAAGAGCAAAAGTAAGATATCTCATTGTCTCACCCTCTCTTTTTTACATTTTTGAGAGCAACAGCTTTGCCATTTGATCTTAATTCACCAGCTTTTTTGAGGCTCTCTGAAAATGAGTTTTCATCATATTCTATAACTATAGGCTTATCTTCGTGATCTATTTCAATATTCTGTCTGTAAAGAGCGGACATCAGATCATCAAGCAGTATGACAAATCCAATGGCAGGTGCATCTTTTCCATATTTACCAAGAAGAGAATCATACCTTCCGCCCTTTGCTATGGCATCTCCAACACCATAAGTGTATGCGCTGAAGATCACGCCTGTGTAGTAATTGAATTTACTTAGCATTCCAAGATCAAACGAAACGTAACCACTTACTCCATATTCATTTAATACCTGATACAGTCTTTTGAGTCTTGAAATCGCCTGTATGGATCTATCGTTACTGACCTGATCTCTTGCTCTGTCAAGGGCTTCATCTGAGCCAATAAATTCTGAGAATCTGACAATGAGTTCCTTGTATTTCTCAGGAATAAGTCTCTCAGTCATAATATTTTCAGCTGCGAAATAGTTTTTCTGAAGGATCTGTTCTCTTACCATCTCCTCGGTTTCTTCATCTATGCCAGCCTCTTCGCATAAGCCCTTATAATAATCAGCATCGCCGATGCTTACCTGAAATTCTTTAAGACCTGAGCTCTTTAATGATTCAATCAAAAGAGCTATCATCTCAGCGTCTGCATAAACAGAATCATCATTTAGAAGTTCTACGCCTATGTCATAATTTTCCTTTAATTTTCCCTGGAGATTAGATGTGTTCAGGAAAGATTTGCCCTGATATACAACTCGTACAGGCTCTGAGTCCTCTAACATTACCTTGGATGCACATCTTGCAATAGAAGGCGTAAAATCAGGTCTAAGGACAAGAGTGTTACCTTCCTTGTCGAAAAACTTATAAAGCTCCTTGGCGTCAGAAGCGTTTATTTCATCAGAAAATACATCAAAAAACTCAAACGTTGGGGTGTCAATATCCTGAAAGCCAAAGCTCTTCATCTTACTGTAAATTTTATCTTTGATAAGGATACGGTCGCTGCACTCAGTGCCGTAGATATCTCTCACTCCATCAGGTGTATGTAATAAGACTTTATTCATATAAACCTCACTTTAGTAATGCACAGTGCTACTATGCTAATATGCTACTACAGAAAAGAGTTTACATTATTGACATATCTATGTCAATCTTTTTCTTCTCTTGAATCAAGATCAACAGACAATGCATCAAGATAAGGTATAAAAATTCCTGCATCATGACCTGTGTTTATTACATATTTCATATCAAGTTCATCGTGTCTAAAGCTTTTTCTCCCACCGCTTTGAGCTCTGTCCCAAAAGACTTTAAGGTCTCTGTATGGAAGATAGTAAAATTCATTAAGCCCAGTATAGTAGATAAGAAAAAAGGCTATGCCATCCTGTTTTTCAAAGTTTTCCATAAAGCTGACCTGATGAGGATGGATGTTCTCTAAAGTAAAGGTTTCCTGAGCACATTCTTTTGCATCAAAGCACACAGGAATTCCCTGTACTGCACCAATGTAGTCAACGGTACTCTTCTGGTCAAAATAGGCAAGAGTTATATGTCTTGTCTCTTTATCGATATTAATGGGGGTTATAGGAGTTGGAATTTTCTGGATAAGACAAAGACCAAGCTCACCATAGCGCTCATTGGTTCTGTTTATGAGTTCCTCTAAAGTTGAGCCTCTAAGGCCCCTTGAATTCCATGTTGGCATAGATCAACCTGTTATCTTTTCAAATTCTTTTGGCAACTTTGCTATAAATTCCTTGCCGGCTAAAATATCAAAAGGCTCATCTAAGCCTTCTGGAAATCTTACTCTGTAGCTGTGAAGAAGCTGGTGATTTAATGAACTAACTTTTTTTCCGCCGTATTTAACATCTCCAATGATCGGATGTCCAATACTGGCTAAATGAGCTCTTATCTGATGTGGCTTACCCGTTACAAGTTTAACTTCAAGAAGCGTAAGATCCTTCTCTTTAATATACTGTAGTGGTTCATATTCAGTTTCAATGTAGGAGTATCCATCACCAGGATCCTTGGTTTTTATATCTACCTTGTTTTGCTTTTCATCTTTACTAAGATACCCCTTTAATGACATGGCCTTAGTCAAATGCCCGCACACAACGGTTCTGTAGTATTTATCTATGTTCCTTAAGCTTATAAGCTCATTCATTACTCTGGCACCTTGTAAAGACTTGGCGCATATAACAAGTCCACTGGTATTCCTATCAAGTCTGTTGCATATAGATGGTCTGTAAGAAGATAAGCTTTCTGCAGTTATATCGCCCTTATCCAAAAGATAGTCAATAAGCCACTCATTAAGGCTAATGTCATCAGCCTTGGCCTTTTGAGATAAAACTCCAAAGGGCTTATTTACAAGAACAACATTTTGATCTTCATAAATAACACTTATGTTTCCGAGCTTCTCAAGTGCGAGCCCCTCTTTCCTTGCTGCTTCATTTTTGCCTTTTAACTTTTCAAAGGTTTCATCAGAAAAGAAAACTTTGATGACATCACTGTTTTTGAGCTTTTCAGTGCCATCAGCCTTTTTACCGTTTAAAGTAATATTCTTTTTTCTTAGCATTTTATATATGAAACCTGAAGATGCTTCCTTGAAATAAAAGGTCAAAAATCTGTCAAGTCTCTTGTCAGCTTCATTGGGGCCGATCACAATCTCGCGCATAGGTCTTTTCCTTACAAAGATATAGAAAGTAGTACTGATGCAGCAGTTTCCTGTGTACCTGGAACCCAGGCATCTTCTATTGCCTTGGGATCAATGTTCTTATCCTGCCTGAGTCTGTCAAGCTGAGAAAGTCTTGAGCAAAAATCATCCAATTTGCTAAAGGCCTTTATACTGTAGTTTCCATAGCCGTTTTGAGACATCATTTTTTTTATGTGTTTTTCAAGATCCAAAAGATCTACAGAGTCATCTTCTACATAGCAGCAAATGTTCTTATCAAGGACAGTTGAAGCGGCTACATTATAGTTTTTATCATAGGATGTGATCACTTCATCGTAGCGGATCAACAGTCCGTTCTTTACACTTTCAATCTTGTTAAAAGAGCTATCGCTGCAGCCTTTTGCTCTCAAGAACATAATGAGATTTACTGCACTCCAACCAGCAGGAAGACATAATAGAGCTGCAATTATGCTTAAATAGTTTTTGCTGGAACCAAAAATAAAAAGGCCTGAAAGGAAAAGTGCAAAGATAACAAGCAAAAATAAGCCTGTCCTCAGCATTCCAATCTGCCTTCTGTATTTGATATATCCAAATTCACCCTTATAGCTTTTTTTCATGAAACAAATCCCCAGTAATCTTCTATGTATAAATCTGATAATTCTTTTTTTATATCATCGCTGTGTCTTGAGTAGTCGTCACTTACAGCAACAACAGTCATACCTGCATTTTTTGCGGCCTTGATCCCATCAACAAGATCCTCAAAAACAAGGCATTTTGAAGGGGCTACATTAAGCTCTCTGGCTACGGTAAGATAAATGTCAGGAGCAGGCTTGCCCTTTAGAACCTCTGTCCCTGATTTTATGCTCTGAAATTTATCTCTGATACCATGTGAAGAAAGTACCTGTTCAATAAGTTCAGTGGAATTACTAGATGCTATTCCGAGCTTGATTCCTTTCTGCTGACAAAGCTTTAAGAAATCAAATGCTCCATCCTTAAGTGGAACTTCATGGGTGTATTTATCAAAAGCCATTTTGTTCCAATCATCGCCAATCTTCTCAATTGGATCAGGTAATGAAAATCTCTCTTTAAAATAGATTGCAGTTTCTATAAAGCTCCTTCCGCCAATCTCCTTTTGAAGGTCCTTGGGAGCCTCAATACCAAAGCCTTTAAGATACTCAATATCTATAGCCTTCCACATCCACATGGAATCAACGAGTGATCCATCCAGATCAAAAATTACTGCTTGAAAATCATTTATATCTATATTTGACATATATATCCTTAACTGTTTAATAAATCTATTTCCTGGTCTGTAAGAGGTCTGTAACATCCTTTTTCTAAGTCGTCTGGAAGCTTTATTGGTCCCATTGATATTCTTTTTAAGAACAATACTTCATTTCCAACAGCTTCAAGCATTCTTTTCACCTGATGAAATCTTCCTTCATGAATTGTTAGGAAAATCACAGGTCTTCCGGCTTCATCATCAGGACCATAAGTTATTTTTGATGGAAGCGTAAAATCGATGGTTCCATCATCCTTTTTATCACCTATATCTACACCCTCTTCCAGTTTGAACTTATCAGTATCTGAAAGTTTTTTTCCTAAATGAACTTCATATACCTTATCTACGTGTTTTTTTGGTGACAATAGCCTGTGAATAAGTCCGCCATCGTCAGTTATTAGAAGAAGCCCCTCTGTATCAATATCAAGTCTTCCACAGGGACTTAATCCCTTTACATTCTCATCTTTTAAAAGGTCAAGAACTGTGGTATTCTTGCCATCTATAGTTGCAGAAACAACTCCCTGTGGTTTGTTTAAGATATAATAGTGAAATTTTCTATAGCTCAAAATGATATCGTCAAAAGAAATCTCGTCTTTATTTTCATCAATATGGATATCACTTTTTAAAGCTACTACTCCATTTACCTTGCATCTTCCGTTTTTTACATATTCTTTTATCTGTTTTCTTGTGCCAATATTATGGTCACCTAAATACTTATCAAGTCTCAATAAAATACTCCATCAATATGCAAAAGATGCATTTACAGTAACAGGTGCACTGGTTGAATCCTTTTCATAGTTGTTATACGCTCTTACAACAATTGTTGGATTAGTTGTACCAGATGGAACCTTCACATTAAACGACTGCGTTTGTTTAGTTCTGTCCCACATCTGCAACGGGCAGAAAGTCTTACCGCCATCAAAGCTGTAGCTAAAGTAGATAACTGGACTCTGTTTATCAACTGCTGTGAGCTCTACAAGAATGTTTCCGCTTGATACATCATAGCCAAGAACCTTGATATCACACTGGTCAGGTCCTGTCTCATCCTGATACAGCTTACCTGTTGGCTTTTTAACTGACTTGTATGTAAATCCTGAATAGTCGGTTCCTAAGGTCTTGGACTTAAGACCATAATACTTGGCGATGGCAGTTGCATCAGCCTTGGCAAGCTTTGTTATAAAACCATTCGATTTTACTAATGAGACGTCATTACTGTGGTCAATATAAGCATGCTCTAAAATTACGCAAGGCATATTTCTTGAAATGCACTGCCTGATTATTCCGTAGTAATCATTGCCAGATGAACCAATCCTTGTTTTTACACCCTTTTGGTAAAGTCCAAGTCCATTCCATTCAGCTGATACTATCTGGCCAAAGTTATATCCCTTTTGATAGTATGCACCAAAGGTAGATGTCCATACTTCAGAACCATAAAACAGGTGCTCAGAAGATGCATTAAAATGGATACTGAAAACAAAATCAGCATTTACGTTTTGTGCAAACTTTGCCCTATCTTCCAAAGACATAATTACATCTGTAGTTCTGGTTTGATATACAGTAATGCCTTCATATTTCTCAAGCTCAGCCTTTAATACATTTGCCAGCTGTAAAGTAAGCTCTTTTTCAGAAAGTCCATTATACTGCGCTCCAAGATTTCTATCTCCAGTTCCACCGTGCCCTGGATCAATAACTACCACAACGTTTTTATTGGCAGCGCAAGATTCAATTGAAAATGTTGGAATAACAAAAACGGATATCGTAAAAGCCATCATTAAAAGAAATGAAATGAACTTTTTTGCGACAACAGACATATTTTTCATAACTTTCCCTCTCGTATTAAAAGATAAAAGCTGTCGCTAAAAAGCGGCAGCTGGTAAAACAAAATTAGTTGATCATATCAAGATTGATGTTATCTTCCTGAGCATCTAACTGCTCACCAATATCTGAAGGTGCAGCTGCGCTTGATGAAACATTGGTATTAACAGGCTGCTTAAGGTCTGCCCTGTTAGATCTTATTACTTCACTGTACTGAGTAAGGGCTGATAAGATGCTGTCATTATTCTGAGCAACTTCTTTTACAATGTTGATGCTGTTCTGTTTAACAGATTCGATGATCTCATCGTTATGTTTGCTTGTAGCGTCAATAGACTGTGCGATAATACTCTCAACATTTGCAAGCAGCTGATCAGTATAAGTAACTGCAGCAGCCTTCATTTCGTTGGCTTCCATCATGGCATTATCAAGAATTCCCTTTGCCTGCATAGCAGCCTGAGATACAACTTCATTAGCCTGGGCATATGCCTGCTGCATGATCTCGTGCTCGTTTATAAGCTCGTTTGTGTGAACTGTAGCTTCATCGATCAGCTCCTGAGCTTTCTTACGGGCATCATTTAAAATGGCTTCTTTATTGCTGATGATCTTCTGATATCTCTTGATCTCCTCTGGAGTCTTGCTACGAAGCTCTCTCAAGAGTTCATCAATTTCCTCTTTGTTGACTATGATCTTGGTCTGTGAAAGAGGCTGAGGCTTACAATTATCAATATAGGTCTCAATCTCATCTATCAGCTGTTCAATCCTGCTGGTCATAATAATAAATCCCCCTGAATTTACTTAAATCCGTATTTCTGATAGAGCCTTTCAGCTATGAATTCTGGCACACATGGTGATATATCCCCATTATAGCTGGCAATCTCTTTGACAACTGAGCTGCTAAGATATGAATACTTAAGGCTTGTTGTCAAAAATACGGTATCAACCTGATTGTGGGACAATTCCTTATTGGTCTGTGCTATCTGAAGCTCATATTCAAAATCAGTTATGGCGCGAAGGCCTCTGATAACAATATGAATATCCGCACTCTTACAGTAATCAATAAGTAGTCCACTGAAAGACTCTATCTTTACATTAGATAAGTCTTTAACAGATTCTTGTAACATTTTAACACGTTCATCAAGACTAAACAATGGAGTTTTGGCTGAATTGCACATCACAGCCACTATAACTTCATCAAACATCTTGGATGCGCGTTTTATGATATCCAAATGTCCGAAGGTTACCGGATCAAAGCTACCAGGATAAACAGCTATTTTCATTTACTGTGATTCCTTTCTGTAAAGAAAAACATGTTTATTGGTCTTGTACTCTTTTTCTCTTCTAATCTCAAAACCGTAGTTTTCAGCAAAAGAAAAGTCTTGCTTAAGGTCAGCTTCCACAATGATCATGGTATTCGCTGTAACATAGCTCATTTCTGAAAGCTGTGAAAGAGTTCTCTCATAGTGCTCTCCATGATAAGGAGGATCGATAAAGATTATATCTGCCTCCTTTTCTTTTATACTCCTAAGTGCAAGAACAACATCCTGCTTAAGTACAGTGGCCTGCTCCTCAAAATGTGTGGTTTTAAGGTTTTCCAGAATGCACTTGTATGCAGTTGCGTTGTTCTCAACAAAGACAGCTCTTACTGCACCTCTGGAAAGAGCCTCAATACCGATTCCGCCGCTTCCTGCAAACAGATCGATGAAAACCGCTGAAGGGACCTGATTCTGGATCATGTTGAAAAGAGTTTCTTTTATCCTGTCCTGGGTTGGTCTGGTATCATTGCCCTCTGGGGTTACAAGCCTAAGTCTTCTTGCAGTTCCCGCAATTACTCTCATAATCTCACCTTTGTTCCCTTGGTATCTCTGCTGGTTATCTTAAGATGTCCAAGGTTAAGTTCTTTGCCGTTGTGTTCTATCTTTTTCTCTTCCATATCTGAAAGATAATAAACATCTCTGATGTAATCCTTGGAAGAAAGCCTCATTCCTCTTACGCCTACTGCAGCCTTTTTCTTTTCAGGCACAGTTTCCACAAGGAATCTGAGGAAATATCCGTCATTTGTCTGAAGGACAACAGTCTTCTGAGTATGAAGGATCTCTACATTTACAACTTCATCTGCATCAAGCAGCTTGGTAGCTGCCACAGTTCTCTTTGATACATCAAACTCTCCGCCATCAACGATCTTCATCATTGAAAGCTTGGTTGTGAACAGTATCCTGTAAAGATTTAGATCTGACTGGCTTGCAGCCATTACTATCGTTTCTTTTGATGTATCAAAGTTGCTGACATTGTCTATAGGAACACCTTTGTCACGCATCTTGCCCTGAGGAAGATCCATTGCTTTTACAGTGTGAAGATTGCCGGTATTGGTAAAAAAACATACCTTGCCAGTGTTCTTCATAATAAAGGAGAATCTGAACTCATTCTCAATAGTTTCCTTGTTCTTTTCATAGGTTGATGCATCAATGGTCTTGGCATAGCCAAATTTGTCCATTATGAATGCTACATCTATCTCTTCAACAGGCTTTTCTTCATAAACCGCATCTTCTCTGTTGTCGATGATAGTTCTTCTTTCCTGCTGGTATTCCTTTTTGATCTTTATAAGATCATTCTGGATAACCATAGACATGGACTCATGGCTCTCTAAGATATCTTCGTATCTATAGATGTTTGCAACTGTCTGCTCATGCTCTTTAACAAGTGCATCAAGTTCAAGACCAATGAGTTTATAAAGCCTCATATCAAGGATGGCATCTGCCTGAGCCTCTGTAAAAAGAAGCTGTGCCGCCATGGCCTTGGACTCTCTTGATTTAAAGTTAATGCCGTCAGTTACGCCATTTACAAGGCAGTTTTTCGCCATTGGTCTGTCTTTTGAACCGCGAAGTATCTCTATGACAAGATCAATTACATTGCAGGCTTTTATAAGACCTTCCTGGATTTCTTTTTTATCCTGCTCTTTCTTTAAAAGAGTCTGATACTTCCTGGTAGTGATCTCAAACTGGAAATCAGCACAGGCTCTCATGATCTCTTTTAAAGAAAGGGTTTCTGGCCTTCCGTTATCAATAGCCAGCATGTTTACGCCAAAAGTGTCTTCCAGCTTGGTCTTTTTGTAAAGAAGGTTTGTAAAGTTCTCTACATCTGCATCCTTCTTAAGCTCAATTACAATTCTGATGCCTTCTTTTGAAGACTGGTTTGAAATATCAACGATATCGTTGGTTACCTTCTTTTCAGCAAGTTCAGCAACATCTGACATAAACTTACCAATTCCAGCCCCGATCATAGTATAAGGAATCTCAGTAATAACAAGGTTTGTATGGCCGTTTTTGCCTTTTTCAGTTTCTACTTTACCGCGGATCTTGATCTTGCCTACTCCGCTTTCATAAATGGATAATAGCTCGTTTTTGTTGATGACAACTCCACCAGTAGGGAAATCTGGACCTTTGATATACTTCATAAGGTCTTTGGTTGTGAGGGAGTCATCCTGAATATATGCAATCTCAGCATCTATTACTTCTGCAAGATTGTGAGGAGGCGTACTTGTTGCCATACCAACCGCAATACCCTCTGATCCGTTGATCAGGAAATTAGGTATCTTTACGGGAAGAACTGAAGGTTCTTTTTCAGTCTCATCAAAGTTAGGAACAAAATCAACTACATTTTTATCAAGATCTTCAAGGAAGTTCTCCTGGGTTAACTTGCTAAGCCTTGCTTCTGTGTATCGCATGGCAGCAGCGCCATCGCCTTCAATGTTTCCAAAGTTACCATGGCCATCCACAAGGGGAACCATTTTCTTGAAGTCCTGTGTCATTACAACAAGACAGTCATAGATAGAACTGTCACCATGAGGATGATATTTACCCATGGTATCACCGACAATTCTCGCACTTTTTCTATAGGGTCTGTCATATCTGATGCCGAGGTCGTACATGTCATATAAAGTTCTGCGCTGAACAGGCTTAAGACCATCCCTTATGTCAGGAAGGGCTCTTGCCACAATAACGCTCATGGCATAGTCAATAAATGACTTCTGCATAACCTCAGAATATTCGGTTCTGATAATACGATCTTCCATTGTCACCGTTTCCTATCATTAAATATCAAGCTCTGCATCTGTTGCATGCTGATGTATAAATTCTTTTCTTGGTGGAACGTCAACTCCCATAAGGAGTTCTGTCATCTGTGATGCCATCTTGGCATCTTCAATCTCTACAAGCTTAAGGAGTCGTCTCTCAGGGTCAAGTGTTGTCTCCCAGAGCTGCTCGGGATCCATTTCACCAAGACCTTTGTATCTTTGAAGAGTGAAATTCCCTTTATGAGTCTTTCTGTATTTTGAAAGAGCTACATCGTCATAAAGGTACTCCTCTTTTCCCTTGGCAGGAAGAGCCTTATAAAGAGGCGGCATAGCAAGATACACGTGTCCTTGGAATATGAGCTCTGGCATGAATCTGTAGAACAAAGTCAGAAGAAGTGTCGCAATATGCTCACCGTCTACGTCCGCATCAGACATGATGATGATCTTGTCGTAGCGAAGTTTGTTTATATCAAAGTCATTGCCATAGCCTTCAGAAAATCCGCAGCCAAAGGCATTGATCATGGTCTTGATCTCAGCATTTGCAAGAACCTTATCAATACTTGCCTTCTCTACGTTTAAGATTTTTCCTCTAATAGGCAGGATAGCCTGATAGTTACGATCTCTTGCCATTTTAGCTGAACCGCCGGCTGAATCTCCCTCTACGATAAATATCTCGCATTTGGATGAATCTTTGCTGATGCAGTTAGCCAGCTTACCATTTGAATCAAAGGAATATTTCTGCTTGGTAAGCATGTTTGTCTTAGCTTTTTCCTCTGTCTTACGGATCTTGGCAGCCTTTTCAGCACATCCGATAACGGCCTTCAAGGTTTCAAGGTTTCGGTCAAAGAATCTGCTGACTTCTTCGCCGGTGATCTTAGATACTACCTTGGCTGCATCCTGGTTATCAAGCTTGGTCTTGGTCTGACCTTCAAATCTTGGATCCGGATGTTTGATCGAAATGACAGCTGTCATACCATTTCTTACATCAGTACCAGTAAAGTTAACATCCTTGTCCTTAAGGATACCAAGCTCTCTTGCGTACTGATTGATGATATTGGTAAACATAGTCTTAAAGCCGGTAAGATGTGTACCACCTTCAGCATTATAAATGTTATTACAAAAACCAAGAACCTCTTCGTGGAATTCGTTGACGTACTGGAAAGCTGCTTCTATCTCGATTCCTTCGCTCTCTCCGCTAAAAGATATAACGTCAGTTACAGTTTCCTTGGACTTATTCATATCTCTGATAAATCCAGTAATTCCATCTGGTTCATGAAATTCGATATACTCCTCAACGCCAGGTCTTTTATCCTCAAATACTATTGTGAGCTTGGGATTAAGATAGGCTGTTTCGTGAAGCCTTGACTTGATATCATCCTCTCTGAATCTTGTCTTTTCGAAGATCTCATCATCAGGTAGGAAATTGATAGCTGTTCCAGTATCCTTGGTAGTTCCTACTGAAGGAAGGAGTCCGCCTATAAGTTCTACAGTGGGAATTCCCCGCTCATAAGCATCTTCATAGATAAAGCCATCTTTTTTAACTCTTACGCTCATTCTCTTTGAGAGCGCATTAACTACCGAAGAACCTACACCGTGAAGTCCTCCGCTTGTCTTATAAGCGTTATTATCAAATTTACCACCTGCATGGAGCATGGTAAGAACTACACGCTCAGCAGAAATACCTTTAGCGTGCATACCAACAGGAATGCCTCGTCCGTTGTCTTCTACAGTTGCACTGCCATCGGCCTCAAGACATACATAGATTCTTGTACAAAAACCTGCCAGATGCTCATCTACTGCATTGTCCACTATCTCGTAGACAAGATGATTAAGTCCTCTGGTGGTGACACTTCCAATATACATTCCAGGGCGCTTTCTTACAGCTTCAAGGCCCTCAAGGACGGTAATGCTGGAAGCATCATAATTTTCTTGTAATGACATTAGATAACCCCTTTAAAACATTTTTTCATACATTTATATTCAGAAATGGATCTTTCTGGTTACAGTAACTGCAAGTGCACCAGGTCCAATATGACATCCAACTGAAAGTGAAAGTGGATCAAGATGCATATCAAAACCAGGAATTGCCGCTTCAACTTCCTTTTTCCACTCAGTAGCGGCTTCAAGATTGTTGGTATAAGCACCAGCAATCCAGAAATCACCATTTTCCATGCCTCCAAACCTTGTCTCAATATCGGATTTAATGGCATTTATCATGATGCTTTTACCCTGGGCTGTGGTCCTTGCCTTGGCAAACGCATCGAGTTTTTCTCCCTGTATCTGAAGCACAGGCTTTAGGCGAAGCAAAGTTCCAAGTGCTGCTGCAGCTGGAGTGATCCTTCCACCCTTTTTGAGATAATGAAGAGTATCAAGCATTATATAAATGCTGGACTCCATCTTGGTCTCCAGAAGTTTATTTCTTATTTCTTCAGCAGAAAAACCTGCCTCAGCCATATCTTTTGCATCAATGGCTGACTGTCTCTGGGTAACAGAAATCCGCTGATTGTCGACAACAAAAACTTTTCCTTCATATTCTTCCTGGGCTATCATATATGCGCTCTGGCAGGAACCAGAAAGTCCACTGCTCATTGGAATATATATTATCTGCTCATAGTCTTTGAGCACCTTGTCCCAGAGAGTCATAAGAGAATCAGGTGTTGGCTGGCTTGTTGATACATCTGCATCTTCAGCCAGTTTCTCATAGAACTGGGACTGGGTCAGATTGATATCTTCAAAAAACTCCTGACCATTTATCATAAATGGCATTGGTACAACAAAAATCCCGAGCTCTTCTCCCTGTTTCTGGGTTATTCCGCTGTTACTGTCTGTAATTATTGCAATCTTAGACATGTCAATAAGCCGGCAAATGCCGACATTCCTCCTATTTTCACTAATATGATAGATTAAGTTTACTTTTATAAAGTTGTAAAGTCAACAAAATTTGCAGATTTTGTATTAAGCACTTCTTTAAGTACAGCATGTTGTGGAAGAGACAGATCAGGGTCAGATGATAATATCCTGTCAGCATCCATTGCAGATTCTTTCACAAGGTCGCTGTCGTGGTAGATATCACCGACTTTAAAATTCATTTCTCCACTTTGCCTTACACCAAAAAGATCTCCTGGGCCTCTTTGTTTTAAATCCTCTTCTGCAATAACAAAACCGTCATTTGACCTGTTCATTATATCAAGCCTTTTTGCAGCATCTTCATCGTCGGAAGAATTGATAAAGATACAGTAGGACTGATCAGCACCTCGTCCTACTCTTCCTCTTAGCTGATGAAGCTGAGAAAGTCCAAATCTCTCTGCATTTTCTACCATCATCACTGTAGCATTAGGAACATTTATGCCAACCTCGATAACTGTAGTTGAAACAAGCACATCGATCTCGCCTCTGCCAAAGGACTCCATGATCTCATCCTTCTTTTCGGGTTTCATTTTACCGTGAAGGACGCTAATTCGTACACTTGGTGGTAATGTGGATCTGAGCATCTCAGAATAGTCCGTGACATTTTCAACACCGTCAAGTTCGCCCTGCTCGATCATTGGACAGATAACATATACCTGATGACCTTTTGAAACCTGTTCTCCAATAAACTTGTAGGCTGTTTCTCTGTATGAAGGACCTACAACACAGTTTTTGACAGGAAGCCTTCCAAAAGGTTTCTCATCTACAATTGATATATGAAGATCGCCATAAAGGATAATAGCCAGGGTCCTTGGTATTGGAGTTGCACTCATAGCAAGAACATGGGTGTTAAGACCTTTGCCTGACAACGCACCTCTCTGTCTTACTCCAAATCTGTGCTGCTCATCAGTTACAACAAGAGCAAGATTCTTATATTGAACCTTGTCCTGTATAAGAACATTTGTACCAATAATGCAATTGACCTCACCATCGCTTATTCGCCTTTGAACTTCTCTTTTCGCTCCGGCAGGAAGTGAGCCTGTCAAAAGAGCTACGTTGAAGTTCTTTATATTATATTTTTTAATAAGTGCATTAAATGTCTCATAATGCTGGGCGGCTAAAACTTCAGTAGGAGCCATCATCGCCCCCTGATAACCATTTCCCGCAGTCGTCAAAAGAGCTAAAAAAGCAAGGATTGTCTTACCTGAACCAACATCACCCTGAATCAGCCTGTTCATAACATAAGGACCTGACAGATCTGAAAGTATATCATTCCAGGCTCTTTTCTGAGCTTTTGTCAGCTCATATGGTAGTTGCTCCATGAGCCTTTGGGTCTGCGCTACTTCGATCATCTTTGAAGTATTTGATACTTCATCAGAATTTTGTTTTAGAAAACGAAGCCTTAAGACAAATAGAAGAAATTCATTATATGCCAGCCTTCTTCTTGAATCCTCAAGACTTCCATCACCACTTGGAAAATGTATTCCCCTTATTGCATCTAAGTAGCCAACAAGCGAAAGCCTGTCAAGAATATCAGAAGGAACAAACTCTTCCATGGATCCTATGTTTATAAAAGCCTTTTCAACAGCTTTTTTCACTGTATTATTAGAAAGACCTTTCGTAAGTGGATATCTTGGCTGAAGTTTACCCACAAGAGGCGCATACTCCTCTTCCTTATACATTTTAGGATGGTCCATGGAAAAGAAATTCCCCTTCTTTCTGACCATTCCCCTGAATATATAAGTTGTTCCAGCTTTTAGCGAACTTGCAAGATAAGGTGCATTGAAAAAAACTATTTTCACCCTGCCAGTTTCATCAGCAGCTTCAAAGGCAGTGATCGAAAGGTTTCTTACGCGTCTTTTTGTTATGCTCCCAATAATTGTAAGCCTTGATGACATGACAATATTAGGCTTAAGATCACAGGCTCTTACAGGAGCATCAAACTTATCATAGCCTCTTGGAAAATAGTGAATAAGATCATCACAGGTATAGACCCCAACTTTGTTAAAGAGTTTACCTGTCTTATCTCCGATACCCTTTAATGAAATTATGCTTTCTTCAAGTTCTCTTTTCCCCAAAATAATCCCCTAAAGTATTCAGATAAACAAAAAGCCGGACACAAAGCCCGGCTTAATAGTTTTATTCAGCAGATACAATATAGTAATAAATAGGCTGACCACCAAACTGGAGCTCAACATCACAGTCTGGGAATCTGAAAGCGATGCGGTCTCTAAGACCATTTGCATCATCTTCTTTAACCTCATCACCGTAGTAAACGCTGATAAGCTCTTTATCATCGTTCATCATCTTTTCAAGCATATCAAAGGCAACATCTGCAATATCTGAGCCTACGCCAAGGATTCCCTTGTCGCCGATTCCCATGTAATCGCCCTGCTTGATGGTGACATCATCAATAACAGTATCTCTTACTGCATAGGTAACTTCACCGGTTGCAACAGTTGAAAGAGAATCGTTCATAGAAGCAATATTGTCATCAAGAGCTGCATCTGGTACGTAGTTGATGATTGCTGTGATTCCCTGCGGTACTGTCTTACTTGGTACAACCACTATCTTCTTGCCGTCTTCAAAATCTTCAGACATAATAGCTGCCTGATTAGCTGCAAGAATGATGTTCTTGTTATTAGGAAGAACAATTACTGTGTCAGCATTTACCTTGGCTACAGCATCAAGGATGTCTGCAGTACTTGGGTTCATGGTCTGACCACCTTCTATTACGTAGTCAACACCAAGACCTCTGAAAATATCAGCAAGTCCGGATCCGGCACAAACAGTAACAAATCCAACATCCTTCCTTGGTCCTGTCTGAACTTCCTCTGTAGTATCATTAAGCTCTACCTTGTCTCCAAGAGGAATATCATCCCCTGCTGAGTATGTTGGTGTCATCTCAGCAGCTCCGTTTACTTCAGTTTTTATTTCTGACCAGGAGCCATCAGTGTTTTCATGGAAGAGCTTCTCCCTGTGCTCCATCCACATGTTGTCAATCTTCATATTTGAGAGCTGGCCATACATAAGAGCTCTCTGGATTGCAAGTCCTGGATCGTTTGAATGTACGTGAACCTTGCAGATCTCATCATCTGCAACCATTACAATGCTGTCACCAATTGACTCAAGGAATGCCTTGAAATCAATCTCCTGCTTAACGTTTAAAGGCTTGTTTAAAAGTACAATAAACTCTGTACAATAGCCAAACTTGATATCTTCAGTAGCCTGAGACTTGGATGAATCCTTGGCAGGCTTAACATCCTCTTCTGTAATAGTTACATCGATCTCTTTTCCAAGATAGCCATCAAGAGCGCCCTTCATTACCTGAACAAGGCCCTGTCCACCTGAATCAACAACACCAGCCTGTTTGAGGACTGGAAGCATATCAGGAGTCTTGCTAAGAACTTCATCAGCGTAATCAATTACCTGTCTGCAGAAGGTCTCGATATCATCGCAGCCCTCCATGGCAAGCTCATGAGCTTTTTCACTTGCTCCCTTTGCTACAGTAAGGATAGTTCCTTCCTTGGGCTTCATAACTGCCTTGTATGCAGTCTCAACGCCCTTTTCAAATGACTCAGCAAGAACATTTACAGTAAGTTCATCATGCTGTTTTACCACCTTGGTAAAACCTCTGAGGAGCTGAGATAAGATAACACCGGAGTTACCTCTGGCACCTCTTAATGAACCTGATGAAATCGCCTTGCAGATTGCTTCCATATTGGAAGAATCTGATAGTGACTGAACTTCCTTGGCTGCTGACATGATGGTCATTGTCATGTTAGTACCTGTATCTCCATCTGGTACTGGGAAAACGTTCAGTTCGTTGATCCACTCTTTTTTAGCGTCAAGATTTTTCGCTCCACTAAGGAACATCTTAGAGAGCATCTTCGCGTCAATAGAATTATTACTCAAAACAATATCCTCCATAAACCTTCGGTCTGTTTAGTCGATGACGCGAACGCCTTCTACATAAATATTGATCTTCTCTATCTCTAGACCTGTAAACTCTTCTACCTTATACTTAACGGTATCGATAAGGTTTTCTGAAACAGCTGAAATACTAACACCGTATGAAACAATTACATGAAAATCTAGCTTTAACTTGTTGTTCTCATCAAGTGTTACATTGATACCTCTTGTCATAGAATCAAGTTTCAAAAGACTTACAAGTCCATCCTTAACATTTACATTGGCCATACCAACGATGCCAAAGCACTCCATGGCAACAGCGCCAGCATACTGGGCAATAACTTCATTATCAATGGAAATATTTCCCATGTGAGTATTTAATACTGAAGCCTTCATATATGTCCTCCTTTATGCAGTGTTTTTGCATACCACATTGAATTATAAATGAAGCAATAAAAAAAATAAACCATTATTTTTAATATTTCACTTGCAATCCAAATTGTTTTTTGCTAATATATCAATGTTGCGGATAATTCTGCGTAAAATTGCTATTAGAACAAACATGGCTTATAAGGAGGTGTCAAAATGGCTAAATGTGAAATTTGTGGCAAGGGCGTTCATTTCGGTAACAACGTAAGCCATTCTCATAGAAGATCTAACAGAGTTTGGAAGTCTAACGTTCAGCATGTTGCTGTTAAGATTAACGGAAACACACAGAGAATGAATGTTTGCTCAAGTTGCCTTAGATCTAACAAAGTCGAGAGAGCTTGATCGCTACTCAAACAAAAAATAAAATCACCTGGTTTTCCAGGTGATTTTTTTATGCCGAAAATCCAAAAAGTGCAAGTTTTGAAACAATCAGTTCTCTTACTATTATTCCAAGTCTTTCTTTTTCTTCTTTATCTATCTTTACAAGCTGTTCTATCGTGTAAACTTTTTCCTTAAATCCCTTTTCTCTTTTTGCAGGATCTTTGTATAAGCTTGTTCTGACTCTTGATCTTA
The DNA here is from genome assembly GCA_015056565.1 of Butyrivibrio sp. Classification (GTDB taxonomy): domain Bacteria; phylum Bacillota; class Clostridia; order Lachnospirales; family Lachnospiraceae; genus Butyrivibrio. The sequence goes on along the minus strand of SVGB01000002.1, from coordinate 29,833 downwards.
GCTGTTTATAGATCCTGTAATCAAAACCTTCACTATTCATATAATACAGATGGGATTCTAAAGTTGTTTCATAATCAACTTCATCCTTCAGGTATTTAGTGATTATGGTCTTATATTTGAAAGGAACCATTTCGTTGTTTAAAAGTTCGCTATAGCTGTAGCGGGCTCCAAAATAGTATCTTTCGATATCCTGCATGTAGTATTTGAAGTCATTTTCATTAACAATATTGTTCATGTTTCTTATTTCTTTTCTCCACTGTCAATATCCTCAATGTTGTCTCCGGAAAACTTGATGGCATCTCGGATCTTGTCCTCATCCCACCCTGTTTCTTCCATAAGTTCTTCTACGGTAACTTTTCTTCTAAGGTCCTCAGACAGCTCTTTTGCCTTGTCAGCAACTTCATTTACAAGGTTTAATACCTTCTGCATTCCAGCATCTTCAGAGAGATTTTCCTGAATTATCTTTTCCATGGCGTCAAGTATGAGCTTGTAGAGAAAAGCTTCAACTTCCTGGGGTTCTCCTACGGCTTCGAGCATTGTTACTCCCTTAGTAAGTGCAACATTTCCTTCACCAATAAGATCCTCAATAAAAACGCCCTGCTCTGAATACATTCTGGCAACATCAACAACAAGAGGCAGATAGTTTTCAATAAGTTTATCCTGAGCGTTTTTATCTCCTGCTATTGCGGACATCTGAAGAGCCTCAAGTTCTCCGTCAGAAAGCTTATCTATAGACTTAAGACTTTCAATGTAATCATCAAGATAGTTTTTCTCTTCCTCAGTAAGATCTTCGTCAAAGCTTACATCTTCGCCAACACCTATCTTGTGGCTCTTTAAATAGTCATAGACCATTGTTAGCTGTTTTTCATCGAGATCAAGCTCTGAAAAAGCCATATCTATCTGTTCTTTTGATATAGTGTTTTTGTTCTCTCTTGCTGTTCTTGTTACCAGCTTTAAGATCTCTGCAAATTCTTTTTCTTTATTATCAATATTTCCCATTTAAGATTTATCTCTTTTCTATGATTATTTCACATGCTGGTGAGTAAACAGATGATCCTGGCAGTACTCGTAGTTTCCGTTACACTTGGAGCAGAATCTGAACTCAAGCTCAGGGTTAGTCTCTTCTGTTCTGCCACAAACGGCACATTTATGCCTTGTAACACCCTGTGGTCTCATCTTGACGCTGCGGTTAAACTCCTGTCTTCTCTTTATCTCTTTTGGCCTTAAGTGGCTCAGTCTTCCAAGAGAAAGATAGAAAAGGAAAACATTCAAAAACTGGAAGAACACTGCAAAAAATACAGCATAATTACCGCTGATCAGACCATTATAAATAGCGCTAAAGGCCAGCATTCCTGCGTAAAGGATACCAAGATACTTAACCTTTACAGGAATGATGAACATTAAAAGCAGCTGAATATCAGGATAACAGATGGCAAAAATGAGAAATACAGCCTCCTGAATGTAATATGTACTAAAAACTCCTGACAGAGAGTACATAAATGCTGCAACGAGCTGCTCATTACCGCCTGATAAAAGAAAATAAACCAGATATGTAAGGAATGCAGAAAGGATCATAAACAGTATTCCGCCAAATATGAATACGTTGTATCTAAAAGTGCCAATTGTCCTCTCCATTGTAGTGCCCATGAAGTAATAGAGATATAAAGTAAAGAATATCCATATACTAAGGGCCTGAGGCGGAATAAGGATCCAGGTAAAAAGCCTCCAAACCTGTCCGTGAAGGATAAGATACGGATCAAGCGTAAGGTAACTTGTAATATTCACCTTAAAAGGCGCAAACTGAAGGATGTATCCAAAAATGTAAAGCCCAATGATATAGACCGTGATATTTCTTATAGCATATCTACCAAATTTTCGTTCAAGATTATTTAAAAAGCTATTCATTAAATGCCTAACCTTCCTTTTTATGTATTCCGTTAACTTTAAAATTTTAACATCTGCTGTTTTTGTTGTAAATATTTTATGCAATCTATTCTCATTGCTTTTTTCGCAACCCTGCTATATAATCATTTAGATTGTCATTAATAATAAGAAGAGGTTTTAATATGATTTCAAAGGATTACACACTTGGAATTGACATAGGTTCTACAACAGTTAAGATTGCACTTTTAGATAAAGACAGGAATATTGTCTTTTCTGATTATAGAAGACATTTTGCAAATATACAGGAAACTTTGTCAGATCTTTTAAACGAGGCAAAAGAAAAGTGTGGAAACATTACACTCCATCCTGTCATCACAGGTTCTGGCGGACTTACTCTTGCTGGTCACCTTGGTGTTCCATTCGAGCAGGAGGTTGTTGCTGTATCCACTTCATTAAAGGCTCTTGCTCCAAAAACTGACGTTGCAATTGAACTTGGCGGTGAAGATGCCAAGATCATTTATTTTGAAGACGGAAACGTTGAACAGCGTATGAATGGTATCTGCGCCGGTGGTACAGGTTCATTCATCGACCAGATGGCTTCACTGCTTCAGACAGATGCAACTGGTCTTAATGAGTATGCCAAAAACTATAACTCACTTTATACAATTGCCGCAAGATGCGGTGTATTTGCCAAGTCTGATATCCAGCCACTTATCAATGAAGGCGCTACAAAAGAAGATCTTTCCGCTTCTATCTTCCAGGCTGTTGTAAACCAGACCATTTCAGGTCTTGCCTGTGGTAAGCCAATAAGAGGTCATGTGGCATTTTTAGGTGGTCCTCTTCACTTCCTGGATCAGCTCAAGGCTTCTTTTGTAAGAACTCTTAATCTTGATGCTGAGCACACAATAGAACTTGATAACTCTCATCTTTTTGCTGCTATTGGTTCAGCCATGAATGCAAAAGAAGACGTTTTCTATTCAATGGATGAGATGACTGATAAGTTATCATCAAAAATCGTTATGGAGGCTGAAGTTTCCCGACTTGATCCTCTTTTTAAAAGCGAAGATGAATACAAGACCTTCAAAGCAAGGCAGGACAATTACAGAGTAAAGACCAGAAAGCTTGATGATTATAAAGGTAACGCATTCCTTGGTATAGACGCTGGTTCAACAACTACAAAATGCGCTCTTATCAGTGAAGATGGTGATCTTCTCTACTCCTTCTACTCAAGCAACAACGGAAGTCCTCTAAAAACAGCTATATCTTCAATACAGGAAATTTACAAGCTGATGCCTGAAGGCGTAAAGATTGCAAGAAGCTGCTCTACAGGTTACGGAGAGGCTCTTCTTAAGTCAGCGCTTCTTCTTGATGACGGCGAAGTTGAGACTATTGCGCACTACAATGCAGCTGCATTTTTTGATCCTAAGGTTGATTGCATCCTGGACATCGGTGGACAGGATATGAAGTGCATCCATATCAAGAATAATTCTGTTGACTCAGTTCAGCTTAATGAAGCTTGTTCTTCGGGATGTGGATCATTTATTGAGACCTTTGCTAAATCCCTAGATTATTCTGTTCAGGATTTCGCCAAGGTTGCCCTATATGCTAAATCTCCAGTAGATCTTGGTACAAGATGTACTGTATTTATGAACTCAAGAGTCAAGCAGGCCCAGAAGGAAGGCGCTGACGTTGCAGATATTTCTTCAGGACTTGCATATTCAGTTATTAAAAATGCTCTGTTTAAGGTTATAAAGGTATCTGATGCCAAGGATCTTGGTGATCACATTGTTGTACAGGGAGGAACCTTCTATAACGACGCAGTTCTTAGAGCTTTTGAGATCATCTCTGGTGCTGAGGCTATTCGCCCTGATATCGCAGGTATCATGGGTGCTTTTGGAGCTGCTCTTATTGCCCGTGAGCGCTTTGGAGAAACTGCAGATTATAAGACAACAATGCTCTCCATCGATCAGATCAACGCACTTAAGTACTCAACCAGCATGACAACTTGTCAGGGCTGCACAAACCACTGCCGTCTCACCATTAACAAGTTTACAGGTGGCCGTCAGCACATTTCAGGAAACAGATGTGAACGCGGAATCGGTAAGGTTAAGAATGCTGAAGGAATTCCCAATCTCTTTGACTATAAATATAAAAGAATATTTGGCTATGAGCCTCTTGAAGCTGACAAAGCAACAAGAGGTACTGTAGGTATACCAAGAGTCCTTAATTTCTATGAGAATTATCCATTCTGGTTTACATTCTTTACAAATCTTGGATTTAAGGTAGTTCTTTCTCCAAGATCTACTCATCAGATCTATGAGATGGGAATTGAGTCAATTCCAAGTGAATCTGAGTGTTATCCTGCCAAGATCTCACACGGCCATGTGGAATGGCTTATAGGTCAGAAGGTTGATTTCATCTTCTACCCTGGCATTTTCTATGAGAGACAGGAAGTTGATGGCGCAACAAACCATTACAACTGCCCTATTGTTACATCTTATTCTGAGAATATTAAGAACAACGTGGAAGCTATAACTGAAGGCAAGATGAAGCTCAGAAATCCTTTCATGGCTTTTACAAACCTTGAGACAGTAACTGATGCTCTTGTAAAAGAGTTTTCTGAAATCCCTGCTGAAGAAGTCATTAAGGCTGCAAAAGATGGCTGGGATGAAATGGCAGCTGCAAGAAAAGACGTTCAGAAAAAGGGTGAAGAAACCTTAAAATGGATGGAAGAAAATGGCAGACACGGCATTGTACTTGCTGGTCGTCCATACCATGTAGACCCAGAGATCAATCATGGTATCCCTGATATGATCTGCTCTTATGGTGTTGCAGTGCTTACTGAAGACAGTATCTCACATCTTGGAGCGCCTGAGAGACCACTTATTGTTTCAGACCAGTGGATGTATCATTCAAGGCTTTATGCTGCAGCTAGCTTTGTACGTACAAGGGAAGATCTTGATCTCATTCAGCTCAATTCATTTGGATGTGGACTTGATGCTGTTACTACTGACCAGGTTAATGACATTCTTTCTGGTTCAGACAAGATATATACCTGCCTTAAGATTGATGAAGTTAACTCACTTGGCAGCGCAAGGATAAGAGTCCGTTCCCTTCTTGCAGCTATCAGGGTTCGTAAGCAAAAAGCACAAGATCGCACTATAAGATCTTCTGCCAACAACAGAGTTCTTTTCACTGAGGATATGCGTAAAAACTACACTATCCTTTGCCCTCAGATGTCACCAATACACTTTGATATCCTTGAGCCAGCATTCGCAGCATGTGGATACAACTTTGTAGTAATGCAAAATGATAATAGGCACGCAATTGACATGGGACTTAAATATGTAAACAACGATGCCTGCTATCCTTCCCTCTGGGTTGTTGGTCAGATCATGGATGAGCTTCATTCAGGCAAATATGACCTCAATAAAACTGCTGTCATAATGTCCCAGACGGGAGGTGGCTGCAGAGCCACTAACTATGTTGGATTCATAAGAAGAGCTCTTAAAAAAGCCGGTATGGATCAGATACCTGTTGTTTCACTTAACCTCTCAAAGCTTGAAGCCAATCCTGGTTTCCATATTAACTTTGAAATGCTTCAAAGAGCTGCATATGGCGCTATTTTAGGTGATGTATTCATGAAATGTGTCTATAGAATGCGTCCTTATGAGCAAAAAGAAGGCTCTGTAGATGAATGCCATCAGAAATGGCTCATCGAAGCAAGAAAATTTGTCACTTCAAAGCACATGAGCTTAATTGCATTTAATAAACTCTGCAGAGAAATAATCGAGGATTTTGATAAGATAGAGATTACTGACGAAGTTAAGCCAAGAGTTGGTGTGGTTGGTGAGATCCTTGTAAAATTTGCTCCAGCAGCCAATAACCACCTTGTTGAGCTTTTGGAAGCTGAAGGTGCTGAAGCTGTTGTACCTGATCTTATCGACTTTATGCTCTACTGCTTCTACAATCAGATTTATAAGGCAAAAGAACTTGGTACTTCCAAGAAAACTGCTGCTTTAATGAGAGCTGCTATCTGGGGTATTGAAAAACTTCGAGGTGCTGCAAGCAAAGCCTTTGAAAAGAGTATTCATTTTGATCCACCTACCAGCATCTATAAGCTTGTAAAATATGCAGAGCCTATTGTATCAATTGGTAACCAGACTGGTGAGGGCTGGTTCTTGACCGGTGAAATGGTTGAGCTTATAAAAGAAGGCGCAACAAACATCGTTTGCACACAGCCTTTTGGATGCCTTCCAAACCATGTCGTTGGTAAGGGAGTTATCAAGCAGATGAGACATATGTACCCTGGCTGCAACATTGTGGCCATAGACTACGATCCAGGTGCATCTGAAGTTAACCAGCTTAACAGGATTAAACTCATGCTCTCTACTGCTCAGAAAAAGGTTAATTCAGATAACAAAAAGACACAGAAATTAGCATAAAATAAGACACGGGGACGGTTCTTTTGTCTCCCCTGCACTTCAGGGAGACAAAAGAACCGTCCCCGTGTCTTATTTATAATTATTTAAGTTTTGATTTAAGTCTGTCTATTGCATCCTCATGTCTCTGGATAGCATAAGTTGCTGACTTGATCTTAAGCTCAGTAGCCATCTTCTTTTGATGGATCTCGTTGCACTTAATGTAGTAATCGAGAATGGCATCATCATCTACTTCAAGATATTTCTCTGCAATACAGCCAGGAAGAACGAACTTCTTGACCACATCTGAGAATTTTACCTCAATGTACTTACCATCCTGGCTGGTAACAACACCTTCACCATATTTTTTATGGGAAACCTTCATCTTAAGTGCAGATTTATCCCCAAGAGCCTCTTCTTCCTTCAAAAGAGCTGCCAGTTCATCGCCTAACTCTTTCTGTGAAGCCTCAAGTTCCTCGATCTGCTTTGAATTTTCTTCAAGCATCTCCTTGGTCTTCTTAGTAGGTTTTTTCTTTAGCTCCTCAGTTTTTACTGCAGCATCATCGTTTTCAATATTAAGAGGCATAAGCAATTCTCCTTTTTTAAAGTTAACGACTTAACATATATATTTTAACTTATTAAAAAGAAAATTACAACTCAGTGCGTTCTCCGCCCTTAAGCTCAACTATTTTTTTGTCTACTTCAAGCCATACACTTTCTGCGCTTGGATTGTAAGCAAAATCCCCATTAACAGAGACCTGGATTCGCTGTGCTCTGTCCAGATAATCCACAATTTCTATGTTGGTCGCATACCAGATATCAGACTTGTTCTCAATTTTTTTAGAAAACTTTTCGATTATGTCAAAGTTTTTATCGCGTTCAAATTCATAGCTGTGTCCCCATACATAAAGCATGTACAGGTACTGCCTCTTATGTACTTTAATGAAGTCCTTGTAAATATCTTCAAAGGCAGGATCACCATGATGACATGTAGGATTCCATTTTAGAAAATCTGTAGGCATATCATAGCTGTGAGTTGAAGTTACAGTTCTTGCATGTCTTATTCCGCAGGCTTTAAGAGCATCTTTTACATCATCACTGTATGAACCATTGGGATAAGCAAAACCTCTTACTGTATACCCCATAACTTCCTCAAGTGCGCGCCTGTCTTCAATTATCTGTCTTACCATCTGCTCTTTTGGACTTCTTGCAATAGTCGGATGAAGTACACTGTGGCAGGCTACTTCATGGCCTTTATAAAGCTTTTTATAGTCAGACATTGGAATTCGTTCATCATAATCATTTTTAAACTTATTTTTCTCAAGGCCGGAATTTACATTAAATGTCCCTTTAAGTCCATGCTCATTAAAAAGAGCTACAAGCTTTCTGTCCGGGATCTTACCATCATCGTAGCTAAGTGTAAGAACCTTATGCCTGCCCTCAGGAAAAGTCGTGTAAATATTGCGAAGTTTACGTATCTTAGACATATAAATTTATACCTTTCTCATATTCCGGCGCCTTCAGTAAATCCTATATCACCCAAAGTAAGTTTACTATGTGCCTGTCTTCTCTTTTCCTCATCAAGGATCTGTCCCCATTTATAAGGTGTGTTCTGGTATACGTAGTAGTTAAGCCAGTTTGAATAAAGATTGTTAGCATGACCTCTCCAGACAAGATCCGGTTTATTATTTGGATCATTGTCAGGATAGTAATTAACTGGCATATCGATGGCAAGTCCCTTTGAAAGGTCTCTCTTATACTCTGAATCCAGGGTAAGTCTGTCGTACTCAGCATGGCCCATGGCAAAAATCTGACTTCCTGACCTGTTCATGCAAAGAAATACACCTGCTACTTCTGATTCTGCAAGAACTACAAGATCATCACATGCATGGATCGCATCTGCAGGAGTCTCAGTATGCCTTGAATGAGGCATTAAAAACACGTCATCAAATCCCCTGACAAGAGGAACTTTTCTGTTAAGCACCCTATGCTGATATATGCCAAATCTCTTAGCTGAAAGAGGTTTTTTATCAATACCATAGTGGTAATATATGCCAGCCTGAGCTCCCCAGCAGATATGGAAAGTAGATGTGACATTTACTTTTGACCATTCAAAGACTCTGCAGAGTTCATCCCAGTAATCTACCTCTTCAAAAGCCATCTGCTCAACAGGTGCTCCTGTTATTATCAGTCCGTCGTAAGTATTATCTTTTAGCTCATCAAAGGTGTTGTAAAACCTGTTCAGATGGTTTGGTGACGTATTAGATGAATGATGAGAGCTCATCTGCATAAAGGAAACATCTATCTGAAGAGGTGTATTAGACAGTGACCTAAGGAGCTGAAGCTCTGTATCCTCCTTAAGGGGCATCAGATTAAGGATACAGATCTGAAGAGATCTGATGTCCTGATGCATAGCCCTGTTTTCATCAACCACAAATATGTTTTCTTTTTCTAATATGTCCCTGACTGGCAGGTCATTCTGTACTTTGATAGGCATTTTTAGTCTCTCCGCTTCTAGAATTTATGAATTAAGCATATCAAGAAAAGCTTGTTCGTCAATTACTCTTATTCCAAGTTCGTTAGCTTTAGTCAGCTTGCTGCCTGCAGCTTCACCAGCAAGTACAAGACTTGTCTTTTTAGAAACACTTCCTGAAGCCTTTCCACCGTTTCTAACTATCAGTTCTTCAGCTTCTTTTCTTCCAAGAGTAGGCAGTGTTCCTGTTACAACTATTGTCATACCAGCAAGCTTATCCGAGGCTCCTTCATCTTTAACAGCTTTCATGTTAAGACCGAGTTCTCTCATTTGTTCAAGGATTAAAAGAGTCTTTTCATCATGGAAAAACTCATAGAGATCATCTGCAGTAGTCTCACCTATGTCAGGAATTTGCAAAAAGCCATCTTTTGTGACTTTCGTAAGATCAAAGAGGTCTTCAAAATGCTTCATGATCTCTCTTGCAGTTGATTTTCCAACATTTCTTATCGCAAGACCAGTAAGAAGTCTTACAGGATCATTTTCTTTTGATCTTTCTATCTCCGATAACAGTTTGTCGGTGTTTTTCTCTTTTCCAATAATACCTTTACTTATAAGTTCATCGCGGTAATCCCGTAGCCTGTAGATATCTACATAGCTATGAAGATATCCGTCACCTACAAGTGCTTCTACTAGTGTATCACCAAGTCCCATGATATTCATTGCATCTCTTGAAGCAAAGTATGCAATTGTTCTAGTTATCTGGGCGGGGCATGTAGGATTTATGCATCTTATATCTGCAGTATCTGCTTCTCTTACAAGATGGCCTCCACATACAGGACATTTTTCCGGGGCTTTATATACCACCTGAGGTTCTTTTACACAGCCATTTAGTTTAGGGATGATCTCTCCACTCTTAAAGAGCTTATAATGGCCTCCAATACCTATCTTCATATCAGTGATGTAGTCCTGGTTGTGGAGCGTTGCCCTTGATACGCTTGTACCACAAAGTCTGGCCGGCTTACCTGTATTTGGATCATGAAAGCTTCCTGTAAATGTAAGTTTACCGGTTCTTCCCACATCTACCAGGATCTCATCCATTTCAACAACGCATTCTTCAGGCGGATATTTATATGCAATATGTCCACTTGTATATTTGCTTCCTGCAGGGAAATCATTCCTCCATTCAACGTTATCAACCTTTACAACAGCACCATCAAGATCAAACTCAAGGTCTTTTCTCATCTCTCCAATCTCTTCGATAGCAGAGATAACTTCATCTGAGTTTGAGCAAAGCTTATGAAATACAGTTTTTATACCTTTTTGACCTAGAAGATCCATTGACATGCAGTGGGAAGAACGAAAATCCGCTGGTCCATCTTGAACATTAAAGACAAACATTTTAAGTCCACGGCTCTTTGTTATCTCCGGATCCAGCTGGCGAAGAGTTCCTGCTGCGAGGTTTCTTGGATTAGCCGCAAGTTTTTTCCCATAGCGCTCCTGAGCCTCATTAAATGCCTCAAAAGAATCATGGGACATGTAAACTTCGCCTCTTAATTCCAGATAGTCATAAGGAAGATCAATGATCTTTTGAACATCAGGAATAACAAGGGCGTTTAATGTAACGTCCTCACCAATAAGTCCATCGCCTCTTGTTTCCGCAAGCGATAAATGAAGTTTTCCGTCTGTTTCACTGTGATTGTATCTAAGAGTTAATGAAAGACCGTCGATCTTTTGCTCAACAGAGAATTTAGCGCCTGGATGCTTTTCATGGACTCTGTTAACAAAAGCTTTAACATCGTCATAATTAAAAACATCCTCAATTGAAAGCATAGGAACATTGTGTGTTATCTTGACCCCTGCTTCACGCTTTGCAGTTCCACCAACAACCTGGCTTGGAGAATCTTTGGTAACAAGCTCAGGGTTTTCCTTTTCTATAGCCTTAAGGCGCTGCATGAGTTTATCATATTCATAATCAGAAATCTCAGGAGTATCCTGGTTATAGTAAAGATCCATATGATGTCTTATGGTCTTTACAAGTTCGGAATATTCTCTCTTTATCTCTTCTGATGCCATAATTTTGGCCTCCCCATCAAATACCAGTTTCCTGATATAGTCGTTTTACAACTTCGTCAGATAAATTGACGAACTCCCCTGGTTTTAGATCAAAGTCATCAAGAGTTACTGTCATGACCCTGATCCTCTTTAGTTTACATACTGTTGCTCCAAGTTCTGAGCACATGCGCCTTATCTGTCTGTTAAGGCCTTGTGTCAGTACTATGTGAAAAGAATTATCTGATGTAGCCCAGATCTTGCATGGCCTTGTGGTTTTATCAAGGTCCTTCAGGTATACACCATTTTCCATTTTAGATAAAAAATCGCTGTTTATCTTTTTGTCTATGGTTACCACATACTCTTTTTCGTGAGCATTTCTGCTCCTCATCATGGCGTCTATGAGCTTTCCGTCATCTGTTATGATAAGAAGCCCTTCAGAGTCCTTATCAAGCCTTCCTGCATAGGATAAGGAACCAGAACTTCCTATGTCGTCATATATTGTTCTCTTGGCATGAGGGTCATCTTTTGTACATACAGTTCCAACAGGCTTGTAGTATGCCAGATATGTAAGCTTGTCAACTGGACTTATCCTTTTTCCATCAAGGCATACAATGTCATTTTCTGTGACATCATCTCCTGCCATAGGTTCTTGCCCGTTTACTTTAATATGGCCATCTGCTATTAACTTGTCCGCTTCTCTCCTTGAGCAAATTCCGCAGGAAGAGATGTATTTATTAAGGCGCATAGACTCTTTTCCAATTATATCACTATAAAGAAAAGGAACGGTCTCATTTTATGGACCGTTCCTAATATGACTAAAATCACATAGTAGAAAGGGATGACAACTGTTCAATTGCGTTTGCATCTATAAGACAGTCGTAGTTTTCCTTAATATGTGATATCACATAAGGATTACTAGCCTGGAAGTGGCCAAATTCATAGGCCATCGTAAACAGCGAAGCAAATACCTTAGGATCTTCATTGGCTCTTTTAAGATCAAGATAGTACTGACTATCAGCCTCATTCTTGTATAAAGAGCTCTCGATCTTAACACCTTTTGGAACCTTTAAGCAGAACCTTGAAACAGTCTTAAGATCCTTGAAAGTAAATACATATTCATGAAACTTAAGTCTGCCTAAATCCTTGTCCTTAGCATCCCCTGCATTTTTCTTGGGAGCCTTAGTAGTCAGCTTGTCTGCAAGCTTACCTGAACTCTCGACTGTGGCATTGCCGTTTAATGCTATCTTGTCTGATTTATCTTTTACAATGTCGTTTTCTTCTATCATGTCCTTAACAGAATTGGTTATCTGTTTAAGGCTCTTAAGATACTCGTTGAGTCTGTTGAGCCTCTCTTCATTAGCAGAATCTCCAATATCTTCAAGAACCTGCTTAGGAAGCTTGATACCAGCCTTATCTGTAAGGTTTTTGAGTATCTCACTAAATGAAGCTGAAGCATTTTCAGATAGTGTAAGTGATACTGAATGATCTGGAAGAACTGTGATCTGAAGTGGCATAAATGAGCCTGTAGGCTTATAATCCACCTCTTCCTCAGCCTTCTTCATGACTTCGTGCAAAAAGTCCATGGCCTCTTTTTTCTTTTCAAAGAGGTCCTCGAGCCTGATGCCCTGTTCAAACATATCATCTTCAGTGATGATGCAATTTACTGTATCTTTATCGATTCTCTTAAATTCCATTTTTCACCTATAAACAAATTAAAAGTCTCTTGCCGTATGATAACACAATTAACAGATTCTTGGAAGTCCCTCGCCATACATTGGCCCAACCACGCGCTTTCCGCCAATTTTCGTAGTCACGACCACATTAATATTATCGGTACTTTCCTTATCTTTTTTAACCTCTCCAATTATCTTAGCATTTTCGCCATAACGAGACTCTTTTATCAGCGAAAGAGCTTTATCTGCATCAGCAACACTGACAGAGATCACCATTTTGCCTTCATTGCCCATGTATATTGGGTCAAGTCCCAATATTCCGCAAAAATCCCTTACTGAAGCTGACACCGGAAGCTCTGATTCCTTAAGCACTATTGAACACTTTGAGGCATTGGCAAACTCATTAAGTACAGTTCCAAGTCCGCCTCTTGTAACATCTCTCATGGCGTGGATGGAAAGGTGCGCATCCATCAGCTTTCTGGTCATTTCTACAAGTGGTGCATTATCAGAGATGATATCATTTTCAATACCCATTCTGCTTCCAAGTATTGTTGCGTGATGATCACCCAAATTTCCAGACACAATTATCTTATCTCCATCTTCAAGCTTTGATGGGCCTGGAACATCAAGGTCTTCTGGAATGAATCCTACACCTGACGTGTTTATTATAAGGCCTGATACATCACTATGTTTTTCAACAACCTTTGTATCTCCTGTAACAATTAAGACTCCAGCTTCTTTGGCTGTCTCTGCCATGGATCTGATAACCTTCTCAAGAACTTCTCTATCAAGGCCTTCTTCAAGAATACATCCGCAGGTAATATATTTTGGTATTGCACCACTCATCAAAAGGTCATTCACCGTTCCGCAAACTGATAGCCTTCCAATATCTCCGCCTGGGAAAACAATAGGTGTAACAACAAAACTGTCAGTTGTTATGGCGAGCTTTCCTGCTCCCGGTACAACAGCAGAGTCTGAGAGTTCAGACAGATATTCGTTATTAAAATATTTTGCAAAAACATCTTCTATAAGCTTGGAAGTAGATTCTCCGCCACTTCCATGGGCCATCGTTATCTTCATTTTTATCTCCCGGAAATAAAGTAATTATAACAGCTGCCTTCGGTGGAAACCATACAGGCGCCATGTGCGTTGTCAGGAGTACATTTTTTTCCAAATAATGGACACTCATGGGGACTTATGGCGCCCACAAGGACACTTGCACACCTGCAGCCAGCGGGCTCATGATCTTCATCAAGTCCGATGCTTCCAGCATCAAATTCCATGTACTCAGGTCTTAAGGTCATTCCTGAACCTTTTATTTTGCCCATTCCCCTCCAGGAAGAATCTGACTGCTTAAAGTATTTATCAACCTTTTCCTTTGCAGAAACATTTCCCTCTTCTGTTACAACAGACTTATACAGGTTTTTGTATCCGCCTTTACCCGCCATTTTGACAAGGGAATAAATAGTAAAAAGAAGCTGTTCCCCTTCAAAACCAGAAACAACAAAGGGAATACCAAGTTCTTTTGAAAGGTCCTCAAAAACCTTGCCTCCTGTTATTGCTGCCACATGACCGGGGGCAATAAATCCATTTATGTTACTTCCATTTTTAACAACCCACCTGATCACCTCCGGCATTGTTTTTAAAGAAGTGAGAATCTTAAGGTTCTTAAGTCCTTTTCTTTTAGCCTCTTCAATTAAAAGAGCGTATACAGGAGTTGTTGTTTCAAAGCCAATAGCCGCAAAGACGAAGTTTTTGGCTGGGTTCTCAGCTGCCAGCTTAATACTGTCCATAGGGGAATAGACCATCTTAACATCTGCGCCATCACCCTTGGCATCAGCAAGAGATCCATTAGTTCCCTTTACCCTGATCAGATCTCCAAATGTAAGAACACAGGTATTTTCCATAAGTGACAGTTCAATAAGCCTGTCGATCACAGCTGTTACAGTTACGCAGACTGGGCATCCAGGTCCTGAAATCAGCTGTATCTTGTCTGATAAAATAGATGGGATGCCATTTTCTGAAATTGCCGCTGTATGAGTTCCACATACCTCCATAAGACGGATCTTTGGACCATCATAGTTTTTTAGTTCCTGAATTATTCTGTCGAGATTTCTTTTTTCCATAAATTATGCAAGGTCCTCAATTTCTTTGTAGAGCTCTTCCATTTCATTTGCCATATCTTCGTCCATTGTCTGGATAATGCATCCAGCATGGACTAAAACCTTGTCTCCAATTTTTACATTAACAAGTCCTGCTTCAGCATTTACGATATTGCCACTAAAATCTACAGTGGCCTTAGTTCCATCAAGTTTAATTACTGTTCCTGGTATTGCTACACACATATCTTTATTCCTTTTCATACATTAAGCCAAAATAAGCCTGTCCAAGCGAAATACCGCCGTCTCCAAGAGGGACTTTCTGATTCCAGAAGACCTTAAAGTTCTCATTTAAAAGAGCTTTTATAGCCTTAGTCAGAATCAGTCTGTTATTAAAAACTCCTCCTGACAGACAAACTTTTTCTTCATTAGTCTTATCTCTTAATAAGACAGATACTCTTACTATCATGTCAACGATAGCCATATGAAAACCATAAGCTATTGAAGACGCATCATATTCTTTTGCCATAGTACATTTAAGTACGTCACAAAATAGTTTGGTCTGGTCAGCTATAAATCCATCTTCGGTCATTTTAATATCAAATTTTAAATCTGGACACTGATCACTTTTCTTATTTTCGAATTCCCAGGCAAGCTTTTCAAGATTTATAGCGCACTCACCTTCATAGCTATTATAGTCGCCAGTTCCCAAAAGTGAAGCTGTTGCATCGAATAGCCTACCCATGCTTGAAGAATTATAGCATAGTTTTTGATCATTAAGTGCAGCATGCAAAATGGCATCACTTTTTTCGTTTAATGATGTGGCTTTATCAATAAATCCCTGCAAAAGAGCTCTATGCTCATAACACTTTCTTGTCTGAAGCGCATTTTTTGAGGCATTATCGCCTCCAACCATTGAGACATAAGATAAATGTCCCATTCGCTCCATCGAAGTGCCATTACAATACAAAAACTCACCGCCCCAGATACTTCCATCTGTGCCATATCCTGTTCCATCAAAAGCTAATCCAATAGCACTTTCTAAGGAATTTTCAGCCATCACGCTGTAAATATGAGCAAAGTGATGTTGAAGCTTAAGTAGCTTACACTTATTTTTTTCTGCCATCTCCATTGCTATCTGCGATGAATAATAAAGAGGATGAAGGTCGCAGACATAAACATCAGGAATCTGCTTGAACAAATCAGCATACTGATCCTGCAGCTTTTTATAATTAAGCTGGCATGCATAATCTTCAAGATCACCAATTTGCTGGCTTAATAGAACTTTATCATTGTGTCCTATCGCAAAAGTGCTCTTAAGATCTCCTCCAAAGGCAAGTACTACTCTATTTTTTGAAAATGCTTTTTTGTTATCATCTATAAGGACAGGAAGCGGCACATATCCTCTGCTTCTTCTGATAAACTGCGACTTATCACCAAAACTATCTGATATCACAAATGCCACGGAGTCATCCATAGGCATATTTATCTGCAGATTATGATATAAAACGCCATCAACCCCAATCATTTTATCATCAGACACATCTATAAACGAAGCCATAAATTTATCATCTTCAATGATAATTGGATCATCAGATGAATTGGCGCTTGTAACGATCAAAGGTCCAAGTTCTTTGGTAAGCACTAAGTGTATCCCTGCAGATGGCAAAAAAGCTCCTATATATCTGCTTCCTTTTACGATTTCATCATCAAAGTCATATCTCTTTTTTAAAAGAACTATTGGCCTTGCTTCTGACTTTAAAAGCTCTTTTTCTGGATCAGACATATATGCATATTCATTTACCATATTTTCATCAAAGAACATTATGGCAAATGGCTTGTTTTCTCTATGTTTTATACTTCTTAATCTTATGGCATTTTCTCTTGTTGGCTTACAAACAAGCTGATATCCTGCAACTCCTTTTAGTCCGATGATCCCATCTTCTTTAAGGATTTCTATTGCAGTATCTACAGCCTTTTCGCCGTTATCTTCAAATGAGTGTTTACCCTTTTTATAGTTAAAGCGAATTGAAGGTCCGCAATTACTACAGGAAAGGCCTTGAGCGTAGCGCCTTCTTCCTATTTTGTATTCATTGTCACAATCCATACAGG
Source organism: Butyrivibrio sp. (assembly GCA_015056565.1). GTDB lineage: Bacteria > Bacillota > Clostridia > Lachnospirales > Lachnospiraceae > Butyrivibrio. The sequence continues at coordinate 13,119 of SVGB01000002.1, read as the reverse complement.
GCTTAAATCTTCCCATGGTTGTGTTTTGCCTGTCATATGGCAGAGCCTTTAAAATGCTGATCCTTGGACCACAAACTGCGCAGCTGTTCAGATAATATCTGTATCTTCTCCCATTTGTTTCAAGAAGTTCTTTTTTACAGTCATCACATATTCCAATATCTGGTAAAAAAACGGGAATATCAGACGAAAGGTCAAGATCAGTGCTGTCAATTATAGAAAAAGAAAATTCATACTCCTTATATGGGTCAGGAATATGATCATGATCTTTTACCTGAATATCCAAAATAAAAGAGCCAGCTGGTGTATTTGTTTTTATATACGAAATTAAAGCCTCCAGTTTTTCTTCTGGACCAATGGCCAGGATCATAACTGCAGCCCCAATGTTCTTAACGAAACCTGAAATATTTAGTTCTTCTGCTTTAAAAGCAATAAAGGGGCGATAACCAACACCCTGTACCGCCCCTTTAACCAATATTTCTTTTATCATTCTTTGTTCTGATCCTGAGCTGGTGCTGCAGGTGCATTTGCTGATGCTGCAGCCGCAGGTGCATTACCTGCCTGTGCTGCCGCTGCCTTTGCCGCTGCTGCAGCTGCTGCACGCTCTTTAGCCGCCTTCATAAGTGCTTCCTGAGCTGCTATAGCTTTTTCAGACTGCTTGAAAGTCTTAGTAATCTTTTCAGTACCTGGCTCCTGGAACCTAAGTCCCATTGAAAGTGATTTCTTAGGGCAATTATCAACGCAGCATCTGCACTGAATACAGCTCATAGGTCTGATTGACCAGGTCTTTTCATTTTTATCAACTGTGATTGCATGAGTAGGACATTTGATTGAACAAAGACCACATAAAATGCAAAGGTCCATATCATTTTCAACATGTCCTCTTGTGCCAACAGGATACTCCTTCTCAGCCTTTCTTGTCTTAGGCTTTGACACAAGGTTATGTAATACAGTTTTGTTAAAGTTTATTAAAGCCATCTTATACTCCTTCTCATCCTACCATCTATAAGTTATCTCTCAGTACAGCTGATACATGGGTCAATTGTAAGTACAAGAATTGGCACATCAGCAAGATCGCAACCTTTAAGAGTTTCAACAAGACCAGAAAGATTAGCAAATGTGGGAGTGCGGACTCTCATTCTGTCTATAAACTTACTTCCATTAGCCTTTATGTAGTAAATTGCTTCACCACGAGGCTGCTCGATCCTCATGACATATTCACCATTTGGCATTCCCTTTACAGGTACATCAATATCGCCAGCAGGCATCTTGTCAATACACTGACGTATGATGTCAAAGGCCTGGAAGATCTCTTTTATACGGCATTCTGTTCTTGCATATGAATCGCCTTCTGTGCTGATTATTGGCTCGAAATCAACATCACCGTATGCACAGTAACCTGTTGTACGGATATCTCTTGCTATTCCGCTGGCACGAAGGAATGGGCCTGCGCATCCAAGTGCGTCAGCCTGCTCAGCAGTAAGAATACCTACACCGCGAAGCCTTGTCTGAACAGCTGCATCATTAAGGAAAGGCTTAGCAATAGTATTAAGCTGTTCTTCCATCTTGTTAATTCTCTGATAGAAGTCCTTGAGCATTTCATCAGATACATCTCTTCTGATACCGCCAACCTTCATTACAGAAAAGATAACTCGTCCGCCGGTTGAAGCCTCAAACATATCAAGAGCTTCTTCACGAAGTCTCCAACACTCCATATAAAGGCTCTCAAAACCAAAAGCATCTGCTAAAAGTCCAAGCCAGAGGAGGTGAGAATGTACTCTTGAAAGTTCAGACCATATTGTACGAAGATACTTAGCTCTTGAAGGTACATCAATATCCATGATGTGCTCAACTGCCTCTGAATAACCAAGGCCATGGCCAAGTGAACAAATACCGCAGATACGCTCTGCAACATATACCATCTCGTTAAAATCTTTTTTATCTACCAGCTTCTCAAGACCTCTATGGATAAAGCCGATTGAAGGAATTGCTTCTACAACCTTCTCGTCTTCCATAACAAGATCGAGGTGAATTGGTTCTGGAAGAACCGGATGCTGGGGTCCAAATGGAATTACACTTCTTGTTGACATTTCTTCCCTCCGATTATTTAAATGGTGTCTCTATAGCTGTTCTATAGAGCTTACCCTCATAGTCTATGTTGATCATCTTGATCTGTACACCGAACAGATCATGCATCTCGTTCTCATAAATAAAAGCACATGGATAAATGCTTGTGATACTTGAGATCTCCTGATCCTCAGGAAGTGTCATCTTAAGATTCTTCATCTCCAGATCCTTGCCAAATGTATATATAAGCTCATAGGCATCAGGAACTCTTGTAGCACACTGCTGAATAAGATGATAACCAGCAAATTTAAGCTTCTGAGACTCATCAATGATGCTCTCAGGATTTACATTGATAAATTCTGTATTCATTATGCATTATCCCCTTTCTCAGCAGGAGCTGCCTGTGCAGGCGCTGAATTTACTGGTTTGGCTGCAGGTGCAGGGTTAGCTGGTTTTGCAGCAGCTAAAGCTGCAGGTTTTGCAGAAACTTTGATCTTTTCTTCTGCCTGCTGGCGAAGAGCTTCTTCTGTAAGAACTGCGTCATACTGGTTACTTGGGTCATAGTCATCAGCAGTCATGTGAATTGCCATCTTGCTATAATCGACTGAGCAGTATCCCTGCTTAAGTGACTCTTTGAGTTTCTTTCTCTTTTCCTCAAGAAGTCCAACAGCCTTAACTACACCCTCAATTAGCGCTTCTGGTCTTACAGCACATCCTGGAACGTATACGTCAACAGGAACAACCTTATCTGCACCGCCTAAAATATTGTAGCAATCCTTAAAGATACCACCGTCACAAGCGCAGATTCCGCATGCAACAACAACCTTTGGATCTGGCATCATATTGTAGAGCTGTCTTACTACAGGAGCTGTCTGAGCATTGATTCCACCTGTAAGAAACAGAACATCTGCATGCTTAGGATTACCAGTATTGATAATTCCAAATCTCTCCACATCATACATTGGAGTCATTGTTGCAAGAACTTCTATGTCACAGCCATTGCAGCTGGATCCATCATAATGTAACACCCATGGTGATTTAGCTATATTCATTGATTTGCATCCCTTTCATTTACTTAAGTACATTAAGAATCAAAAGATTTGTTCCCGCAAATACAAGGATTACAGCCCATGTTACTTTGAGCATTGTAATATACTTAACTCGTGGGAATATATTATCAATAAGTGTCTCAATGAAGAATACAACAATAATGGCGATTACTGCCCACACTCTGCTGATAGGATCTGCTGTAATGAAGAACATTCCAACGATACCCATCATAAGTACTGTGTCATACCATTCAGCGATCTCAACAAGAGCAAGGTTGCTTCCGGAAAGATCTGTTGTAAGACCTTTTACCATCTCCTGATGCATGTGATGAGATGTACTAAGGTCGAATGGTGACTTACGAAGCTTGATTATAAGGATGAATACAAATCCGATAAAGAAGCCAGGAAGCTGGATGATTGCTGGTGCATCAGCCTTTACAAGGTCTGCTACCATGAAACTTCCCTGTGCATAGTAAAAACCAATAGCTACAAGAAGTGTCATAGGCTCATAGCACATCATCTGCAGAAGTTCTCTCTGGGCACCCATGATACTGTAAGGTCCATTGGTTGAAAAAGCAGCCATGACCATAAGTACTTCTGACATTGAAAGCGCGAAGAATACAAGGAGCATATCTCCGCCTCCAAAGAACAGGCATCCGGTAAATACTGTCATAATAAGGTAACCAGATACAAACAGAATCTGGATACTGTTAACAACGGTTGTCTGCTTGTGAAGGAGCTTGTTTACATCATAGAAGGGCTGAATGATAGGTGGGCCCTGTCTTCCCTGCATACGAGCTGCAAAGAGTCTGTCAGTTCCTGATAATAATCCGCCAATCAGCGGAGCTAAGATCAAATAAAGTATAGCCTTGATAATAAATCCGTATTCCATCAGATAGCACCTCCTACAACTACGATAAGCATTACTGCCACAAGTACAGCTGCTACCCAAATACAAGGATTAAGGAGTTTGTTTTCTCCAAAGTAATCTCTCATGTACCAGTTGGACATGTAAAGAGCTCTCTCTTTGCCAAATGAATCAATGTAATGTCTGTCATCACCGGCATTTACACCAGCCACATAAGACATTGTCATCTTTGAATTCTTACCGATTGACAGGAATCTGGATCCAATTGGGATCATGAATACCATAGCAACCATGATCATCATGATAATAACATCAGAACCACCGATAACATCAGGGATGCTGGTGTTAAATGCTTCATCGAGAATAGGCTGTATCATGTTTCCTGACATCCATGGGAATGCAAAGCACATGATGATGATAAGTGAAGTAAGAGGGAAAATTGATACCATCTCACTTCTAGGAGTAATATCTTCAAGCTCAAATGACTGATGGATTACTGTACAGATCTTGCCCAGCCACTTAGCCCAGTAAAACAGAGTACTTCCTGAACCAAATACAAGGAAAAGAACAAGCCATACAGAACCTGAATCTACGAATGACTTAAGTGCTGCCCACTTGGAAACAAGCATACCAAATGGAGCCAGGAACATTCCGCAGATACCAATGATCATGATAAATGCAAGTCTTGGAAGCTTGATGATAAGTCCATGCATATCCTCGATATCACGGCTGTGCATGCAGTTTTCAATATCACCAACTGTCTGGAACAGAAGTGACTTGGATACAGCATGGAAAAGAACCAGCATAACAGCTGCCCATACACCCTCAGGTGTACCTGTACCTGCGCATGCAGTAATAAGTCCAAGGTTTGAAATTGTTGAATAAGCAAGTACCTTTTTGCCATCGCTTACTGTGATAGCAAGAAGTGAAGCTGCAAAGAATGTAAATCCACCAATGACAGTGATCATAACACCTGTCAGTGTTCCATACATTACAGGTGAAAGCCTGATCAGCATATATACACCGATCTTAACCATTGTAGCTGAGTGAAGAAGTGCACTTGATGGTGTAGGTGCAACCATGGCACCAAGAAGCCATCTCGAGAATGGGAACTGTGCACTCTTTGTAAGAGCTGCAAAGGCAAACAGGGTAACTGGAACAATAATAAGTTCAGCTCCACCCTCTGTTACCTGGCTAAGATTAGAAATTCCAAGTCCCATATTGCAGATCATAAGACCTGCTGCAAATCCACATCCACCAAGAAGGTTCATCCAAAGAGCTCTGAAGGAGTTATCAACAGCTTCCTGAGTTCTTGTATAACCGATCATGAGGAATGAACATACTGATGTGATCTCCCAGAAGAAGTAGATCCAGGAAAGTGAATCAGATGAAATAAGTCCAAACATTGCTCCAAGGAATACAAACATAAGAGCAAGGAAATAGTTGGATCTGTCAGCAACATCAGTGTGATGATGGTGATAATCCTTCATATAACCTGATGCATAGATGCAGATAAGAATACCAACAACACCTACAATGAGATACATTACAGCTGCAAAGGTATCAATTCTTACGTGAGGATTGCCCTCTACTGCTCTGCCAGTAAGATCCATCCAGAGAACAGGGATTGTTCCTGCCAGTGAAAAGATGATCGCATAGTATTTCTTGTATTTTATTGATAAAAAGCATACAAGAAGCATAAGAAATACTTCGCCGCACACAGCCAGAGTATCTGGAATATGTGTATGCTCAAGATACACAAACTGTGACGCATCCCCTGAAATCAATACATTAACGGCAACATATATAGCACATGCCATAATAGTAAATCCGCCCAGCATGATAATAGCACTCCTAAGAGGACTTGCCTCCCTTAAGAGGAATATCAATACTGCCATGATAAAGGGAAATAGGATTAGAAAGTTTACTACACTTAAAATTGGAATAGACAAGGTGTTTCGCCCCTTTCACTTAAAATCTCATAACACTTATGAGTTTTTCATAAATTTATCAACAGCTTCATTGAGATCGGATATAGCCTTCTCGTCGCCGTCTTGAACTGCATGAACAATACAATGGCTCATGTGTTCCTTAAGTATTTCTTTTCCGCAGTTATTGATTGCGGAGCGAACCGCCGCAAGCTGTACAAGAACTTCAGCACAGTCCCTGTCATCTTCGACCATTTTCTTGACAGACTCTAAATGACCAATTGCCTTGGATAACCTGTTGACAATGGCCTTCATATGCTCAGGATCATGGTGATGATGATGCTCGTGGCCCGCGCTCTCATTAGGTACATGAGAACTCATAAAAAACCTCCAAAAATAATGTGCGTCTTTGTTAATTTTTTGACTTTGCTGCGCAAAGAAATAAAAAGTCACAGAAAACGCACAACTGACCGAATATCATTATATATCATGGGGACAAAAAATCAATAAAGATTATCTAACATTTCCAATAATCTTGTATAAAAGCTTATAGAGTACCTGATACTCTTCTGCTGTAAGCTTTACACATGATCCCATAGAAGGTGGAATAGACAAAGCTTTATCCTTTAGCTTTTCTCCTTCAGGAGTAATAGAAACCACAAGATTCCTCTCATCCTCACTGGATCTGACTCTTGTGATATAGCCCTTGGACTCAAGCTTTTTAAGCACAGGTGTAAGTGTACCGGAATCAAGATATAAACATTCACCAAGCATCTTTACATTTACAGTCTTTTTCTCCCAAAGAACCATCATGGCAATATACTGAGTATAAGTAAGATCAATATCATCAAGATATGGTTTATACTTTCTGATGATCTCCTTTGAACATGCATAGAGTGGGAAGCAAAGCTGATTGCTGAGCTTTAATGATTCATATTTATCCTGATTATCCATTACAACATACTCCTGAATTGAATTTTATGCTATTTATTATAACACAAAATAATAATATGGTTAAATCTTTGCTTTATTTTGATTAAAAACTTTCTGCATTCTGTGCTCTACTGCTCCAAATATCAATGTAAGATATCTCATAAATGGCTCAGTTGCTATTGCAAAAAGCACAAAAAGCATTATGCACTCTACAGATACATAGCTTATTGAGAACAGATCATGGAAGAAAATCGCTCCTAGTATCATTACAACTATACAGCCTGATATTACCTTAATTCTGTACCCGTTTAGAGGCGCGCTTACATTTGCAAGGATAATAAATCCTACAATTGCTAAAAGAAATGTGGCAGCAACCGAAACATCATCCGGAGATACACCAAAAGTATTTCCAAAAACAACAAGGGCTGCTATCGCAAAAAAATCTGTCAGAGCTGCAGGCATTGCTTTTAACAGCACTTTAATAAGAAAATGACCTCTGGCTCTTTTATTGTTGGGCTCCATTGCCAAAAAGAACCCTGGAATACCTATATTTACAAGACTGACCATAGTGATCTGTGATGGCTGAAGCGGATATGTCCACACATTTATAATGGAGAAAACAGCAAGAAGCAGTGAGAAAATGTTTTTCACCAAAAACAGTGTTGCAGTTCTTTCAATGTTGTTGATATTTCTTCTGCCTTCGCCTACAATCTTTGGCATTTTAGCGAAGTCAGAATCCATAAGAACTACCTGTGCTGCCTGAACAGCTGCCTCTGATCCAGCAGCCATGGCAATTGAGCAGTCAGCATCCTTCATGGCAAGGATATCATTGACTCCATCTCCGGTCATTGCAACAGTATGGCCATCTTTCTTCAAAGCTCTTATGATCTTCTGTTTTTGCTCAGGAGATACCCTGCCAAATACGTTATATTTTCTGACAGCATCTTTTATATCTTCATCTTCAAGGATGCTGGCATCAACATATCTCTCAGCTTTATCAATTCCCGCATTTTTAGCGACCTCGGAAACTGTAAGAGGATTATCTCCAGAGATGACCTTTACTTCAACGCCCTGCTTTTTAAAATACCTAAATGTTGATCTTGCGGCTTCTCTTATTGGATTTTGCAAAAGAATAAATACAAGCGGAACGGTTTTTGCTCCATCCAATGAAGTGTTTGGAACTGAGGCAGAAATGCTGTCTGCGTTTTCATCTATAATACTGCTTCCATCAGCACCGCCATAATATGCGGCAAAACACAGCACCCTTAGTCCCCTTTTCGAAAAGCCTGAAATTATCTCTTCGTACTTGCTATAACATTCCTTTAACACAAACTCAGGCGCTCCAAGTACATATGTGCCATCAGTGAACTGTACAGCGCTGTATTTATACTTTGAAGAAAAAGCATGGAAAGAAATACAGGTTCTGCTGTTCCTGATAGGAAAATAGTCTTCCAGAGCACGCATTGTTATGTTATCATCTGGAACACAACCAATATAGTCAGCTATAAGATTGTCATAATAGCTTATGGATTCTGGGTCATCACTTCCATCAGCTAAAACTGTCTCTGCAACCAACATACTGTTGTCAGTAATAGTTCCTGTCTTGTCGACACAGATAGTATCAACTCTGGCAAGAGACTCAATGCTTCTCATGTCATGTAGCATGACTTTTTGTTTAGCGAGCCTCATTGTGCTCAGCCCTAATGTGATACTTAGCAGCAGATATAGCCCTTCAGGGATCATTCCAATTAGAGCTGCGACCATTGATGGAACACTCTCGGCAAAGGAATTGCCCTGAATATAGAAGCTCTGTATAAAAAGAGATATACCTATGGGAATAATGATGATCCCGGCAAATGCAACTATCTTGTTTATGGATCTAACCATCTCTGACTGCTCTGAGGAAGGCATCTTTTTTGCCTTTAACATCAGTCTCGAAATGTATGAATCCATTCCAACTCTTGTAAGCTTTGCAAGACACTTACCAGATACCACAAAGCTTCCTGACATAAGCTCGCAACCGCTTTTCTTGGTTATCTCATCAGCTTCACCTGTAAGAAGTGCCTCATTGACAGTTATCTCACCATCAATAACTTCTGCATCTGCACAGATCTGACTTCCCGCAGTAAGAACTATCACATCACCAAGAACAAGCTTGTCAATCGATATCATCTGTTCATTGCCATCACGGATAACAAGAACAGATGATTGATTTAAGACCTTAAGCTTATCTAAAACATTCTTAGCCTTTATCCCCTGGAAAATACCTATAAGTGCATTACAAATAATAACCGGAAGAAAGGTCAGTGAATTAAAAGCTCCCGATATAATTAGAAGCACAGCCATAATAAAGAATATCAAGTTGAAATATGTAAATACATTTTCCTTGATAATATCAATATTTGTCTTGCCTATATTATCGATTTGTACATTGCCCTTACCCTTTTCATAGAGGCTTTTAGCCTCCTGCTGGGTAAGCCCTACATTCAAATAGTCCATTTTATTTAACGTTGTGGTTCATTTTTTTTATGGGAATATTAGCATAAAGAGCGGGAACAGTACCTGTTGTATTGTCCTCTGTATCCATCTGCGTGAAATTGATATCGATACCATCCATATCAATCTCAGCATACTTGGATAAAACCTCTATAATATCGCTTCTGATCCTCTGCATAAGCTCAGGAGAGCAGCTGGCTCTGTCAGAAACAAGTACGAGCTTAAGGCGATCTTTTGCGACATCGCTAGATGACTTTTTCTTGAAAATATCTGTGATCTTCACCTATTTGCCCTCCAATTATTTCTTTTTGAACCATGAGAAAATACCTTTTTTGGCTTCGAGATCTAAAAATGGTACGTTCTCTCCAGTTACTCTTCTGCAGATATTCATATAAGCCTGTCCAGCAAGAGAGTTATCTCCAACAAGTGGTTCACCATTGTTTGTTGCAACAACGATATTCTCATCGTCAGGAACCTGACCAATAAGTTCAATTGCAAGAATGTCCACAACATCTTCAGCGGACATCATATCGCCTCTCTTTATCATATCTGGGCGAAGTCTGTTTACGATAAGCTGAGGCTTTTTGATCTCGTTGGCTTCAAGAAGGCCAATGATCCTATCTGCATCTCTTACTGCAGAGACTTCAGGTGTTGTAACAACTAAAGCTCTGTCTGCACCTGCTATAGCGTTCTTAAAGCCTTGCTCAATTCCAGCAGGACAGTCAAGGATGATATAGTCAAATTCTTCCTTGAGTTCATCTGTAAGTTTCTTCATCTGCTCAGGTGTTACACTGGTCTTATCCTTGGTCTGAGCGGCAGGTAAAAGGAATAAAGTCTCATACTTCTTGTCCTTGATTAGTGCCTGATTTCTCTTACAATTGCCCTCAATAACGTCAACCAGGTTATAAACTATCCTGTTCTCAAGTCCCATTACAACGTCAAGATTTCTAAGTCCTATATCTGTATCAATAAGAACTACTTTTTTACCAAGCTTGGCAAGTCCTGTTCCAAGGTTTGCTGTGGTAGTTGTTTTACCAACGCCTCCCTTGCCTGATGTTATTACTATTACTTCTCCCATACTTTCCTCCTTATTTAGATTTTGTAGAATTGTCTTAAAAATGATGAGCCATAATTTGTTTTAACAATATGACCATTTTCAATATATGCTACTTCCGGTCCACTTGTGGAATCCTTAAGCAGCTTTTTCCTTTTGATCTTAATCTTAGTTCCCTTTTCAGCCTCTGGAGAAATTGCTATAGTTTCAGCAATCCTTAGCTGGATTGGATCAAGTTCAAGAGCCATTATAATACTGTTTTTATCACCGGAAGCTCCAGCAAATGCATTTCCTCTAAGTTCCCCAAGGATAAAAATGCTGCCAAAGGATGTAACATTAGCACCAGGCTTAACATCACCAAGAATAATAATGCTCTTCTCGTTTGATATAGCCTGACCAGAACGAAGATTGCCCTTATAGATGAATGCGCTGTCCTGAAGATCTTTGATGGATTCCATAACTGCTTCGTTCATAGCAGGTGTTTTTATCTCACTATCTGACCCCTTTCCAGAAAACAATCTTTCGTAATCAGATTCTTCATCGATGATACAGGATATAGTAAGATCAGAATTCTTTTCAATTGTTCTTACAACTTCATCAATCTCGCCATCTGAAAGGCTCCTGCCCCTTACGAGAAGACCCATATTGTTTTTTCCAAGAAATGATGCTGCTTCCCCAAATTTTTCAGCAATAGACTTTAAGATAGAATCAAAAGATGGACCAGGATCCAAAACCAAAATGATTCCGGACTTGGTGCCTTTAATAGTAACAGTTTGCTCCAACTTGTGATCACCCAACCTTTTTCATACGTTTGCGTCTTTTATTCCCAAAACGCACTACACTAGTATAAGACAAATAGGCCAAAATTTCCATAAAAAAATAGGACTCTGGCAAAAACCAGAGCCCTAATAAATACAGCGTTATCAGCCAAGCTGTCCTGCCTGCTTAGCAACTTCCTCAGCAAAGTTCTCGTTCTTCTTCTCGATACCTTCACCTGTCTCAAAACGAACAAATCTGGCAATCTTGATGTTTGCATTGTTAGCCTTGCCAACCTGAGCGATATACTGACCAACAGACTGCTTTCCATCCTCAGCCTTAACATAAACCTGCTCGTTAAGGCAGATCTCTTTGAACTCTTTTACAAGACGTCCATTGAGCATCTTCTCAATGATCTCCTGAGGCTTTCTCTTTCCTTCAGGAAGCTCTTCGTTTTCCTTCATAGCCTGAGCAAGAAGGATCTCCTTCTCGTGGTTCCTGTACTCCTCTGAAATATCTTCAGAAGAAACGAACTTAGGATTAAGAGCTGCAACCTGCATAGCGATATTCTTGATAGCATCCTTGATGTCATCGTTAACAACATCTGTTGTAGCCTCAACAAGAACAGAAATTCTTCCGCCGCCATGTACGTAAGGAACAACAATACCATTCTGAGCTATAACCTTCTCGAAACGTCTGATTGAAATCTTCTCAGAAATAACTGCTGTGATCTCTACAAGAGCATCATTAACAGTCTTAGACTGATCAAGATTCCACTTCTCAGCCATGAAAGACTCAAGATCCTGTGAATTTGACTCAACAGCCTGCTTAGCAACTGCCTCAACAAATGCCTGGAACTTCTCATTCTGTGCAACGAAGTCAGTCTCTGAGTTAACCTCAACTACAGCTGCTGTCTGATCATCCTTAACAGCGATTCTTGTAAGACCTTCAGCTGCAATTCTGCTAGCCTTCTTTTCAGACTTCATGATACCCATTTTTCTAAGGTATTCTACAGCCTGATCCATATCTCCATTAGTCTCTGTAAGAGCCTTTTTGCACTCCATCATTCCAGCGCCTGTAGACTCACGTAACTCTTTAACCATTGCTGCTGTAATAGCCATCTATTTATCCTCCGTTATATGCAGAAAATCTGCTTGATATTATATTTATAGGAATTACTCTGCTGCTACTTCCTCGATGTCTGTAGCCTCAGCCTCAGCGCCCTCTGCTACATAATCAGCTGCTGAATCAGCCTCAGCACCCTGGTTAGCCTCAATAACAGCATCAGCCATCTTGCCAACAATAAGCTTTACAGCTCTGATAGCATCATCGTTACCAGGAATGATGAAATCAAGCTCTTCAGGATCACAGTTTGTATCGCCGATACCGATAAGTGTGATTCCAAGTGCCTCTGCCTCCTGGATGCAGATTCTTTCCTTCTTAGGGTCTACTACGAAGATAGCGTCAGGAATTCTCTTCATGTCTCTGATTCCGCCAAGATTAGCCTGAAGTTTTGTAAGCTCCTTCTTAAGCTGAGCAACTTCCTTCTTAGGAAGAACATCAAATGTTCCATCTTCCTGCATCTTCTCGATAGCTTTCATTCTTGCGATTCTGCTCTGGATTGTCTTGAAGTTTGTGAGCATACCACCAAGCCATCTCTCGTTTACATAGTACATTCCGCAACGCTCTGCCTCAGTCTTAACTGCATCCTGAGCCTGCTTCTTAGTACCTACGAAAAGGATTGTTCCACCCTGCTGTGCAATCTCAAATACTGCCTTGTAAGCCTCGTCAACCTTTACAACTGACTTCTGAAGGTCGATGATGTGGATTCCGTTTCTCTCTGTGAAGATGTAAGGAGCCATTTTAGGGTTCCATCTTCTTGTCTGGTGTCCAAAATGTACACCTGCTTCAAGTAACTGTTTCATTGATACAACGCTCATTTTAATACCTCCGTTTGGTTAATCTTCCGTA
>SVGB01000045.1 GCA_015056565.1 Butyrivibrio sp. | reverse complement strand
TAGTGGTTCATTGGGAGTCATCCCAATGAACCACTAACCCCGTCCCCATGGTCCACCCCTGCCGCTACAGAACCGTCCCCGTGTCTTGTCATTTTGTGTGTAAAGCCGTTGCATTTTATCTGGCTATCAAATATAATACGAACTGTTGCAAAGAATAGTTTTTTATATGAGGTTTTGTAAATGATCAGTGCAAATAATGTAACTTTGAGAGTTGGTAAAAAAGCTCTTTTTGAAGATGTTAATATCAAGTTCACCCCTGGTAACTGCTATGGTATCATCGGTGCCAACGGCGCAGGTAAGTCAACTTTTCTTAAGATCCTGTCAGGACAGATCGAGACCACCAATGGAGATGTAGTTATCTCAGATGGCGAGAGACTTTCATTCCTTGAGCAGGACCACTTTAAATATGATGAGGAAGTAGTCCTTGATACCGTTATGGGCGGTAACGCAAGACTCTTTGAGGTAATGAGAGAGAAGGATGCCATCTATGCAAAAGAGGATTTCACTGATGAAGATGGAATAAGGGTCAGTGACCTTGAGGCAGAGTTTGCTGAAATGAATGGATGGGAAGCTGAGTCAGATGCTGAGAGCCTTTTAAACGGACTTGGAATTGAGACAGAGCTTCACCGCAAATATATGAAGGAACTTGATGGCGCGCAGAAGGTCAAGGTGCTCCTTGCAAGAGCTCTTTTCGGTAATCCCGATATTCTTCTTTTAGATGAGCCTACTAACCATCTGGACCTTGATGCTATCGCATGGCTGGAAGAGTTCCTTATCAACTTTGATAACACAGTCATCGTTGTATCCCATGACCGTTACTTCCTTAATAAGGTATGTACATATATAGCAGATATCGATTATGGCAAGATCCAGCTCTATGCTGGTAACTACGACTTCTGGTACGAGTCAAGTCAGCTGATGATCCGTCAGATGAAGGAAGCTAATAAAAAGAAAGAGGAGCAGATCAAGGAACTTAAAGAGTTCATTGCAAGATTCTCTGCTAACGCAAGTAAGAGTAAGCAGGCTACTTCAAGAAAGCGTGCCCTTGAAAAGATCGAGCTTGATACCATCAAGCCATCAAGCAGAAAATATCCATACATCGACTTCAGACCAGAAAGAGAGATTGGTAACGAGGTTCTTACTGTTGATGGTATTTCCAAGACAGTTAACGGGGAGAAGGTTTTGGATAACATCTCATTTGTTGTACAGCACGATGACAAGATCGCCTTTGTTGGAGGCAACGAGCTTGCTAAGACCACTCTTTTCCAGATCCTCATGGGAGAGCTTGAGCCAGATGAGGGAACCTACAAGTGGGGAGTTACTACATCCCAGGCTTACTTCCCCAAGGATAACTCAAGAGAATTCGACAACGATTACAATATTACAGAGTGGCTTACTGGCTACTCGGAGATCAAGGATGCAACTTATGTAAGAGGTTTCCTTGGACGTATGCTATTTGCAGGTGAGGACGGTATCAAGAAGGTCAAAGTCCTTTCCGGAGGAGAAAAGGTACGTTGCATGCTCTCCAAGATGATGATAAGCGGTGCAAACTGCCTCATCTTTGATGAGCCTACAAACCATTTGGATATGGAATCAATTTCAGCCCTCAACGATGGAATGATCAAATTCCCGGGGGTAGAGCTGTTCGCATGCCGTGACCACCAGGTTGTTCAGACTACAGCCAACAGGATCATGGAGATACTTCCAGACGGATCGCTGGTTGATAAGAGATCTACTTATGATGAGTACCTCGACAGTGATGAGATGGCAAGAAAGCGTACAGTATATACTGCTGCAGCTGATGAAGAAGAGGACGATTGATAATTTAATTTCATATACAAGGAGGAGTAATTATGCAGGAGTACAGACCAGTAAAAGAAGGAAAAGTTAGAGAAATCTATGATGTAGGTGAGAACCTTATTATGGTAGCCACCGACAGAATTTCGGCCTTTGACGTTATCCTTAAGAACAAGGTGACCAAGAAGGGTTCAGTCTTAACTCAGATGTCAAGATTTTGGTTCGATTACACTAAGGACATTGTAAAAAATCACATGGTAAGCGTTGATACCGCTGATATGCCAGAGTTCTTCAGAACCCCACAGTTTACTGGTAACAGCATGCTCTGCAAAAAGCTCACTATGATCCCCGTTGAATGTATTGTTCGCGGATATATCACAGGAAGTGGCTGGAACAGCTATAAGGAGAACGGAACAGTATGTGGTATCAAGCTCCCTGAAGGACTTAAGGAGTGCGACAAGCTTCCTGAACCTATTTATACACCAAGTACCAAGGCTGAGATCGGTGACCACGACGAGAACATCGATTTTGAGAGAAGCGTAGAAGTACTTGAAAAAGAATTCCCAGGTAAGGGCAGGGAATATGCTGAAAAGATCAGAGATTACACAATAGCTCTTTACAAGAAATGCGCTGATTATGCGCTTTCAAAGGGAATCATTATCGCTGACACCAAGTTTGAGTTCGGTGTTGATGAAAATGGTGAGGTAGTCCTTGGTGATGAGATGCTCACTCCTGACAGCTCACGTTTCTGGCCAGTAGAAGGATATGAGCCAGGTCACGGTCAGCCATCCTTTGACAAGCAGTTTGTACGTGACTATCTCAAGGCTAATCCTGACTGCAACTATGATCTTCCTCAGGATGTTATCGACAAGACAATAGCCAAGTACCTTGAGGCTTACAAGCTCCTTACAGGAAAAGAGCTTTCAGTTTAATAAATTTTGATTTTTTAAAGGCGGCTTGCTGGTGTCAGCAAACCGCCTTTTATAATGCTATTTAATCATCTACATCAAAGTGCTCTAGCAGGTTCTTTTTAGCTTCCGGCTTTGAATCTCCATGTTTTACCAGCAGCATTGTAAAAAATGCCAGGGTGGAGAATACAAAAGCATACGGGAAAAGAGTCCTGTAAGAAATATTCTCAAGAAGCAGGCCTGAAAGTATTGGTGTAAATACCTGTGCGGCCATTGAGAAGGTGTAGTAGGTTCCTGTGTATTTTCCGATGTCTCCAGCTTTACTCATCTCAACTACCATAGGGTAAGAGTTTACATTGATTGCAGCCCAGCCAATTCCTATAAGTACAAAGAAAAGGTTAAGAAGTGGAGAGTAGTTGGTCATAAGGGCTATTCCCAGGTAGCAGGCACTCATTAAAACCACGCCTGCAAGGATGATTCTTTTTCTTCCAAGTTTACTTGAAAGAACACCAATAGGAATATAACTAAGGACAGCAGCGACAGTTGCAACCATCAAAGCTCCTGCGTAGCTTCCTCCTTCTGGTCCCCAGACTTCGCTGACATATCTGGTAAATGCGGTAGTAACAGCGTTGTAAGCCATGAACCAGAATGCCACTGAGATAAGAAGGAAGGTAAGGCTCTTCATTACATCAGGCGGTAGGCGTTTTCCTTTGTTGTCCAGAGCCTTATTTGTTTCTTCTTTTGCCTCTTCGCTCTCAATCTTATCTCCAAGGGATTTAAGTCCCCCTTCTTTTTCAATCTGCTTTTTTATCTTCTTCTCGTTAACCGTAAAGATCATGATGATGATGGAAACAGCCATGCAGATAACAAGGCTCAATACCAACCTGGTATAATCTGTGTCTGCAGGATCCTCTGGCCTGTTTAGAACCAGCATTGTCATGACCAAAATAAAGACTCCTCCAAGAGCGCCCATAAGATTTATTACAGCGTTTGCTGAGCTGCGAAGCGGTGCTGGAGTTAAGTCTGGCATAAGAGAAACTGCAGGAGATCTGTAGGTTCCCATGGCAACTAAAAGAAGAAGGAGTACCAGGAAGAAAAACATGATGTTACCACTTGGCTTGGCAACAAACATAAGGACAAGAAACAGTATTATAGAAAGAATTGTTCCAAGGACAATAAATGGCATCCTTTTTCCAAAAGGTCCATTGTGTTTGTCGGATAGGATACCAAACATGGGAAGAAGTACCAGAGCAAATACGTTATCCATTGCCATCACAGCGCCAGTTGCAGTTTCACCAAGGTTAAAGGTGTATTTTAGTATTCTGGGAATTTCATTGTCGTAGAATTGCCAAAAGGCAGTGATAGAAAGAAATGCAAGTCCAATAAGGATAGTACGTCTGTAATTCAGTTTCATAACCCCAAGCCCCTTTTTTCATACGTTTTATAGTTTAATACTATGAGAATATTATACATTTTTCGCTACATTTATTAAAGGTTAGCTTCAATTTAATACTTTTTTATAACATGTAAGCGCTTTATTAGTTGCGTTAAAATAAAAACCAATGTAAAATAGTTGGCGGACAAGTTATAAATTTATCAATTAGGAAGTGGTTTTAATGTCAATAATTCAGTGTTTATGCGTGATTTTGGGAATTTTAGCGGTTTTGTACCTGCTCATTATAATGCCCAGGATGACAGGCAGACCTGATAGAGAACCACACATAAGTGTTCTTTATGCTCACAGGGGACTTCATGATAACTCTTCTGATGCTCCGGAGAATTCCATGGCAGCTTTTAAGAAGGCAGTGGAAGCTGGATATGGCATCGAGTGTGATGTGCAGCTGACCAGAGATGGTATCCCTGTTATTTTTCATGATTTTACGTTAAAAAGAGTAGCAAGATATGCTGAAGGGCAGGCCATTGGAGATGGACCTTTAAATGAAGATGGCAGCGTGTCAGTACCCGGCAAGATCAGCAATTACACTTATGAACAGCTGCAGCAGTTCCATCTGCTTGGCTCCGATGAGAAGATTCCTAAGTTTGAAGATTTCCTTAAGCTTGTTGATGGAAGAGTACCACTTATTGTTGAACTCAAGATTGAGCTTAAGGACCTTTCTGTATGTCCTGCAGTTGACAAGCTCCTTAGTGATTACAAGGGAGTTTACTGCATAGAGTCCTTTAATCCTTTAGGAGTGCTGTGGTACAGGAAGAATCGTCCGCATATTATGAGAGGACAGCTTTCTGATGAATTCCATAAAGAGGACCCTAAGGAATTTAATACAATACTGTATTTTGGTTTGACACATCTGTTTTTTAACTTCCTGACAAAGCCTGACTTTATTGCATTTAATAGGAAGTATCCAAAGAGCATATCACTTTGGATTAACAGGCATTTATACAAGTGCCTGACAGCAGCCTGGACTATCAAGAGCCAGGAGCAGCTGGATAAGGCTACAGAGGACTTTGATATTTATATCTTTGACAGCTTTATCCCAGAAGACAAATCATATAGGTAATTCCCAATATTGATCACGTTATCAAAATTGGTAGTTATAAATAAATGTACATATGAAAGGTTACCGGGCTAGAGGCCGGTAAGAAAGGTAAAAACATGGCGAACAAATGGGTTTATATGTTTAGCGAAGGTGACATGACAATGCGTAACCTTCTCGGTGGTAAGGGTGCTAACCTTGCTGAGATGACAAGCATTGGCCTTCCAGTACCTCAGGGATTCACAATCACAACAGAGGCTTGCACACAGTATTACGAGGATGGCCGTAAGATTAACGACGAGATCATGGCTCAGGCTATGGAAGGCGTTAAGAAGATGGAAGAGATCAACGGCAAGAAGTTTGGTGATCTTCAGAATCCTCTCCTTGTTTCAGTTCGTTCAGGCGCTCGTGCATCAATGCCTGGTATGATGGACACAATCCTTAACCTTGGTCTTAACGACGAGGTTGTAGCAGCAATGATCAAGGGCAATCCTGATCCTGCTTTTGAGCGTTTCGTATATGATTCATATCGTCGTTTCATCCAGATGTTCTCAGACGTTGTTATGGAAGTTGGTAAGAAGTACTTCGAGCA
>SVGB01000044.1 GCA_015056565.1 Butyrivibrio sp. | reverse complement strand
GCCTGAATAGATTCAATAACCATTGCCTGCTGACCCATAGCAGAACACATGATGCAAACCGCATTAGGATCTGCAGCCTTGATTCCCTTCAAGGCTCCGATACCATCAAGCTCAGGCATTGTGATATCAAGAGTTACAAGGTCGGGCTTCAACTCATTATACTTCTCGATTGCGACTTTTCCGTTCTCTGCTTCGCCAGCAATCTCATATCCATTCTTGGAAAGGATATCCTTAAGCATCATGCGCATGAAAGCGGCGTCATCTGTAATGAGTATTCTTTTTCCCATGTTGAACCTCCAAAAAGTATTTTTAGTTGCTGAAAAAATTAAAGCAATTACTTTTGTATTTTACTATGATACATAATATATTGTACCACATGTTTTCAGTAATGCACGTAAAATCGGTATGTCAAAAATAAAAATTTGATAAATTGCACAAAACCCATTAAAAACATATGAAGGTCACTTCATGACAGGGAGAGTTGTATTGTAATCGTAATCAGCATTGTTTACCACTTGCCACTGCACAATACTCTCATTATTGTCTGAATTGAGCGATTTTTTTGCACTATTTATAATTAACGCAATATCAAGAGATTGGTTATCGTTAATTGGTATACTTTCTCTAATTATACCATCTTCCGCACCAGTTTCATAGCCTGAATTTACAGCAGCCACAAATGCGTTGCCCTGGTGACAGGCGCTGTAGTAGCTCTTTTGCCGCTCAGCCAGGTTGTTGCTGAGGTTGTAATCTGCCTTGGAGTTCACTAGTGTAAGTGTGGCAAAAGATATGATTGATAAAACCGTGAATATCAGAAGGATAGAAGCTGTTCCCACGTGAGAACCAGAGGATTCATTTTTGCTCATTATTCTTCCTCCTTTCCGATATAGGTGTCAATGCTGCTTTGGTAAAAGATAAGTGAAGAGTCCTTGGGAATATCGGACAGGATCTCAGATCCGCTGCGGATATCAAGAACTGCAATAGTACCACTTGCGGCCTTGCCAACAAGCTCAACGCCATAAGTATTTACATCGGCATAAACATCTTTTGCGTCTTTTACTGATGATGAGAGGATCACTTCGTAGGCAGCATCGGATAAGCCTTTTTCCATGGGCTCCCAGTCCTTGTCGAATATGAGGATCAGGCTTGAAGTGGTGTCATCTTCAGAAGGTTTACTGAGGTAAGCATCAGTATAAAGGCTTGCAATCTGTTCAAGATCTCCATTTTTTGACACGTAGACCTCAGAGAGATTCTGGGTCCACATGATGGCGCTTTCCAGGTTCCCTGTCTTTTCAGCTAAAATGTGGGCAGAAGCAAAAAGCCTTACGCAGACAGCTGCAGAAAGGGAAAAGAACATGATTGCCACTATGAGTTCCATAAGGAACAAACTTAACTGGGAACTACGTTTGTTTTCCATGGGGATGCTTAATTGCTCCTTCTTGTTATGTACAGGTAATCTTCAAGGCCGTCAGACATTACTACGTCTGCCTTGAACAGGCCGTCGGATATTTCTTTAATATCAAAAGAGTCTATCTTAAGGATCTTTTGTCCTGACTGGGGATAGAAGCTTCCAAGGTCAGATCTTGCAAATAGCTCCATGAGATTACCTTCGTAGTCATAGATGTAGGTGTTGTAGGAGACACCATTGATCTCCTTGGTAAGGACCAGGGCGTTTTCTCCAAATATCTCTTCAACCCTGACCTGCCCGCCTTCATCAGCCTGCCTTACTTTTTCCGTGATATAGGCGCAGGCTATCCTGTGAGAGGAATTGTCCGCCATTTCCCTCACGTTCTTTTTGTATATGCTTGCTCCTATGGCTATCACTGAAAGAGATGACAGCACAAATAAAAGCAGCAGGCAGATTACAAATACCGTATCAATTGTGTGATTTTTTTTCTGGTCCTGTTTCATTTATTTACCTCAGGATCACTGTGTAATCCGGATAAAGATTTGCAGCTATAGGCTGGTAGTCCACAAAGAAAACGTTCTTGTCGTAGGTAAGTCCGTAGTGATCCTCCATGTAGGACAGGGAAGGAGGGTACATGCCCTCGAGGGCATAGCACTGGACTATATCTCTGGAAATGGCATTTTCCAGGGATTCCTGCTCCTTTTCTATAGAGCTTCTTCCTGAGTACTCAACTGCCTGAATAAAGAACACGGCAATAAGTACAAAGATCACCACGGAGATCACTCTGTAAAAATTGTCAGAGGGCAATATGGAAATGCTTGTTTTATCAAATCTGTTTGCCATACATTTGCCTCATTAACCGATAGTTGACATGATTCCCAGAAGAGGAAGGATCACAGACAAGAGGATCATTCCTACAATTACTGAAAGTATGATAACAAGGGTTGGTTCAAGAACTGAGATAAGAGCATAGATCCTCTTTTGTGTGTCTCTTTCAATTCGTTCAGAAACACGTTTCATTGCCTGATCCATTGAACCTGACTTAAATCCAACAGATACCATCTGTGAGTAGAAAGAGCCGAAGATCCTGGCTTTTTCAAGGGCTTCAGGGAAGCTGTCGCCATCCAGCAGAAGGCCTCTGCAGGTTTCTATTTTCTCCTTAAGTTCATCGGATGCTACAAGCTTTTTTACAAGAGAAAGACCTTCATAGGTGTCCATACCGCTTGAAAGAGTAAGTACCATGCCGCTTGCAAAGCGCTCAGTATCTATTTCCTGCATAAGTCTCTTGGTTGGACCAAACTTTCTAAGGAGCTTTCGGAGGTTCGTCTTGCCGCTTTCTGTCATTGCAAAATATATAAAGCAAATTGCCAAAACAACCAGGATTGCGATCATTATAAATGAGTAGGTGTTAAGGGCATTTCCAAGGTTTAAAAGAGACTGTGAAAAGCCGCTCATGCTGGTTCCAAGCTGTGCAAATACCTGGTCGAAGATTGGAAGGACCTTGGTGATAAGTACCAGCACAACAACAAGCATCATGAACACCATGATAAGAGGATAGCTGACCGCGCTCTTTATGCTGGATTCAATGTTTTCCTCCCTGTCGTAGTAATCTGCAAGGGATTCCATAACAGTGTCCATGCTTCCTGATTCTTCACCGATGGTCACCATGTGGATGACGTAGTCAGGGAAAACTTCACTCATGGAAAGAGCAACATGGAATTTTTCTCCGCTGTGGAGTACCTGGCTTATGGAGTCGTAGATCTTTTTTGCGGAAGCATCCTGTGTATCCTGCGCCAGAATATCAATTCCATCCCCGGGAGCGATACCTGCCTGCAAAAGCAGTGCCATCTCCCTGCAAAAACTTGAGATTTCGTAGCTGTTTAGTTTTTTGAGTTTAGAGTTAGCGCCCATTGTGCCCTCCAATTTATCTTCATTAGTAGATATATTTTACAGAGTAGTTTGCACCGTCTCCGATAAATTCCTTAAGTTCCTTGTTCTTGGTGTTGGATGCAAAGGTTGGATCCATAAGTGACCATTCTGTTCCGTCAAATTCGATCATTCCGTTGACCCATCCGATGTCCTCGATGTAGGTACTTAGCCATGCGTGATAAGCAGTTCCGGCGTAGCCAATCTCCATTCTTGTGGGAATCCGCTGGCTTCTTAGCATGGCGGTCATAAGAGAGGAGTAGTCAAGACAGATTCCCTTTTTGGTGGAAAGAACTTCATCCACATTGGGGAGATATCCGCTCTCTACAGTTTCTGCCTCCTCGTGATCATATTCGATGTTGGCGATTATGTAGTTGTAAACCTCTGAAACCACTTCGATATCTGAGTCGCAAATATAAGCAAGTTCCTCAGCCTTGGCTATAGCCTTTGTGGAGCTGTCAAAGGTGCAGTACTGGTTTGGATAAAGGAACGGCGAAAATTCATTGGTGATGGTCACGTCGATCAGCTGTGAAAATGCCTGGGAATACTGGGTTCCCTGAATGTTTTCAAAGACGTTTATCATGTACTCACCATTGCCGGTCTGAAGAGGGAAGACCTCAGGCTTTTGCACACCTGACTGAAGGTCGTAGGTGTAGGTCCTCTGACCCGGGCCTGTAATCTGAAGCTTGACCTTAGGGGATTCTCCGATGTAGGTCACGACAACGTAACCTTCGGAGGCATTGGATGCATCAAGCCTTGCGTATTCATTCTCGTAGACAATCTCCCCCGGCGCTTCCGGCACAAGACAAACAGGAGTATTATCGCGACTTCCTTTTTCCCTCGTTACTTCCGGATCCTTGTACTGAGGTGGAGCGGTCTTGGTGGTGGAGACACCGATAGGAGTCTCTTCCTGTCCGCATCCATTAAGGAAAGTCATGGCAATACCCATGAATACACAAAGCAGTGCGTATGATCTTTTTCTTTTCTTTGTGAAAAAAGTATTCATGCTTTACGAAAGTGCCAGTGGCATTTCTCTTATTTTTTGGTATCCCAAAGAGATGATCTCTGAGATTTTTTCCTTGTTTGCTTCTTTATTAAGTACTTTTGAATATCTTACTTCAAGAGGAGCTCCTACGTTAAGATCGTTGTAGCCGCGGATCCTCTTGGAGAGTTCTGAAAGGAAACGATCAGCCTTGTCGTGATCGCAGTCCTCCAAAAGAACAATGAATTCGTTGCCGCCATTTCTTCCTACGTATCCGTAGGCCTCTGCCACATCCTCAAGGATAGATGAAAACTCTGAAATTAAGTAATTGCCATTTTTGTGACCTTCATTGACATTGATGTTGCCGAGGTTTGAGATCTGCATCAGGAAAAATCCTGTATCCGGAAGATGCTCTTCGTCGTTGAAGCTTTCTATTAAAAGATCACAGCTGTATCTGTTTGGAAGGCCTGTCAGATGATCCAGAAAGGCCAGGTTGTTGAGTCTTCTTCTAATTGATACGGTGTGGTGCAGGATAAAGAAATCAATAACGATGGACAGTATATAAACTGCAAGAAAGATTGCTACTACTATGAAAAAAGCTGTGGGATGACTGTCTGTAAACTCCTTGTAAAGAGCCTTGTCCCGGATAAAGAGAACTGCCAGTGTGACCGCCAGTACGACAGCCACTATCAAAGAAATTATCTTGTAGATGAAGATTGAATTATAGACGTTAGCTCTTTTGCTTGTGTTATAAAACTCGGGCTTCATGGACTTTCTCCCAGCTGGTTTTAGTGTTCGGATTACTAGTAACTATTTTACTATATTTAAGGTATCTAATCAAAGCATATGAGGAATGGGATTTCTCTTTTTAAAGGTGAAGTACTCTGTGAATCCGCAGTCAAGTGCTATCTGGCGCATTCTCTCAAACCCGCAGGCGATAGTCTCTGGCTTGTGAGCATCTGAACCAAAGGTGATGATCCTGCCTCCTAGTTCTCTAAAGCGCTTAAGGGCAGCAGGGCATGGATTTGGATCACCATTTGGATCTTTGCCAAGGACCTTGGAATTAAAATCAAGTCCCTTGTCATGGGCAATGAGGTACTTAAGGATGGCGTCTATCTGGTCAGCAAAGCGTTCGTAGGAGTAGGTGGTGTCACCCTCCGGAACGTAGCGTCTTATATAATCCAGGTGACCAAGGACATCGTAGTCATCAAAGAGCTTTATGTTTTCAAGGGTGGTGTCAAAGCATCTTTTAAATATGTTCTCTACGCTGCCCCCCTGCCAGAAGTCAGGGTAGAAGGGATCTTTTTTGTCCACAAGATGAATGGAAGCAATGACAAAGTCAAAGCCATTTTCTTTTACAAAAGAGAGATTATCAGAGGCAACCTGAGTCTGCATGCCCACTTCAACTCCAAACCTTACAGCTATCTTATCCTTATATATGTCCGCGTATTTTTTGTACTCCTCATAATACGAAGAAACGTCGAGGTTAAAGGGATCTTCAGGCAGATCGTAACAGGCAGGATAATCATAGTCCAGGTGGTCAGTAAAACAGATCTCAGTAAGACCAAGCTCTATGGAACGCTTGATCATATCCTCCATGGGAGCATTGCTGTCTCCTGAGTTATGAGTGTGCATATGGTAGTCGGAATGTACTGGCATAGGTGTCTCCATTTTTCTTATAATTTTTCTTTAGTTATTCTAGCATATTTTTAATATTCTCACTTGATTTATGGCTAAAAGTCGAATAGAATAGAGATTGCTGATAAATTATTATCAATTCAGATTGATATAGGAACAGCAACCTATTTATTAAATTCATTTTAGGAGGAACTTAAAATGGCAGTAAAAGTAGCAATCAATG
>SVGB01000017.1 GCA_015056565.1 Butyrivibrio sp. | reverse complement strand
CAATGTTCCATCGGGTTTGAACTTAACGCCGCCCTTTGTATCAGGGACCTGCTTAATGCAAACTACAACTTTCATTATTTTTTCTCCTTTTTAGTTTTCTGTTCATAAGGAAGTTCTGCTCTCACACCTAAAGGTGTTCGCCAGAACAAGTAGTACACTAGGCTCGAAAGAACCTCGCCAAGTGATTACTTAAGCAGAGCTCCGGAAATAACCATTCTCTGAACCTCAGATGTACCCTCGTAGATCTCTGTGATCTTAGCATCACGCATCATTCTCTCTACTTCGTACTCTCTGATGTAGCCATAACCACCATGGAGCTGAACAGCCTTAGTTGTAACATCCATAGCAACTTCTGCTGCGAAAAGCTTAGCCTTAGCAGCTTCTACTGAATAAACGTCCTTTTTCTTCTTAGCGTCTGCAGCTGCATAAACAAGAAGCTTAGCAGCCTCGCACTTTGTTGCCATGTTAGCGAGCTGGAACTGTGTGTTCTGGAACTGGCCAATAGCACGTCCGAACTGCTTTCTCTCTTTTACGTACTCAACTGTTCTGTCAAGTGCGCCTTCTGCAATACCAAGAGCCTGTGCAGCGATACCGATACGTCCGCCATCCAGTGTATGCATAGCGATAGGGAATCCCTTTCCTCTAGCGCCAAGAAGGTTCTCTGCAGGAATATGGCAATCCTGGAAAATAAGCTCATAAGTAGAAGATCCACGGATACCCATCTTGTTCTCTTTTGTTCCGAATGTGAATCCAGGTGTTCCCTTCTCAACGATGAATGCTGAGAACTTCTTCTGCTTTCTGCCCTTCTTATCTTCTACGATATCTGTGTAAGCGATGATGATGTAAACATCAGCAACTTCACCGTTTGTGATGAAGCACTTTGATCCGTTAAGAACCCACTCTTTTCCATCCTCTGTAAGGACAGCCTTGGTCTGAACGCCCTGAGCGTCTGTACCAGCCATAGGCTCAGTAAGACCGAATGCACCGAGCTTCTCGCCCTTTGCAAGAGGAACAAGGTATTTCTGCTTCTGCTCCTCTGTACCATATGTAAGGATAGGATCGCAGCAAAGTGATGTGTGAGCAGATACGATAACTGCTGTTGTACCACATACCTTAGCAAGCTCCTCTACACACATAACGTATGTAAGAGGATCGCATCCCTGTCCGCCGTACTCCTTAGGAATAGGAATACCCATGAAGCCGTACTTCTGCATCTTCTTAACGGTCTCCATAGGGAAAACCTCTGTCTCATCAACCTCTATAGCATTTGGCTTAACTTCTTTTTCTGCAAATTCTTTAAAAAGAGCTCTCGCCATTTCGTGTTGCTGATCAAGCTGAAAATCCATGATATAAACCTCCACTAATTATTTTTTTATTATCACGCGCGATCTGTAGGAACCTTGTTTCCATCTGCATAGTTGTAGAAACCGATGCCAGTCTTAACACCGAGCTTCTTACCTCTGACCATCTTACGAAGAAGAGGGCAAGCACGATACTTGGAATCACCAGTCTCTGAGTAAAGAACATCCATGATAGCAAGAACGATATCAAGACCGATGTAATCGCCCAGCTCAAGGGGTCCCATAGGATGGTTACATCCAAGCTTCATAGCTGTGTCGATACCAGCGATATCTGAAACGCCTTCTGAATATACGAAGATACCTTCGTTGATCATAGGAACAAGGATTCTGTTAACAACGAATCCAGCTGCCTCGTTAACCTGTACAGGAGTCTTGCCAAGGTCTTCTGAGATCTTCTTGATCTTGTCAACCATGTCATCAGGAGTGTTAGCACCCTGGATAACCTCAACGAGCTTCATAACAGGAGCTGGGTTGAAGAAGTGCATTCCGATAATAGGCTTTGCAAGGCCTGAGCCGATCTCTGTGATTGAAAGAGATGATGTATTTGATGCAAAGATGCAATCAGGATTCTTAACGATGTTGTCCTGAAGCTCCTTAAAGAGGTTCTTCTTGATATCCATAACTTCAAGAGCAGCCTCAACTACAAGATCAGCATCACTGCAGATGTCGTTAAGACCTGTCTGGATCTTAGCTGTAATCTTGTCAGCTTCCTCCTGTGTCTTCTTTCCCTTAGCAACCTGCTTATCAAGACCCTTCTTGATCTTAGCAAATCCGCCCTCAGCAAACTCAGTCTTGATGTCGCAAAGATAAACCTTCTCTACAGACTCAGCCTGAGCAAATGTCTGAGCAATGCCTGATCCCATTGTACCTGCGCCAATAACAGCAACTTTCATTTTCAGTTCCTCCTAAAATTTAATTGTATTTTAAATAGGTTATTTATTCTGGAAGTTAACTACCTTAACCTTAGCTGGATCATCTTTCTTTCTAAGGAAGTTAGCCATACCCTCTCTCTGATCCTCTGACTCGAAACATGAACCAAAGAGCTTTTCTTCGATCACAAGAGCCTCATCGATGTTAACCTGACGGCCATCGCCTATCGCCTTCTTGCATGCACGAACAGCGATAGGAGCGTTAGCTGCGATCTGACCTGCCATCTTCTCTGCAGCAGCAAGGAGCTCTTCCTGAGGATATACAGCGTTTACAAGGCCAATTCTGAGAGCCTCGTCAGCCTTGATGTTCTTAGCTGTGTAGATAAGCTGTTTAGCCATTCCATCGCCGATAAGACGAGCAAGTCTCTGTGTTCCACCAAATCCAGGTGTGATTCCAAGACCAACCTCTGGCTGACCAAACATAGCATTGTCTGAGCAGATACGGATGTCACAGCTCATTGAGATCTCGCATCCACCGCCAAGAGCAAATCCATTGATTGCAGCAATTACTGGAACAGGGAACTGCTCGATCTTACGGAAGATATCGTTACCCTTCTTACCAAAAGCTTCTCCCTCAGCCTTAGAGAGTGTGCTCATCTCACCGATATCTGCGCCTGCAACAAATGACTTCTCTCCAGCGCCTGTAAGAACAACAGCTCTTACAACGTCAAGGTCAAGTCCTGAAAAAGCTGCATCCAGATCATCAAGAACCTGTGAATTTAAAGCATTTAAAGCTTCTGGTCTGTTGATGGTGATCACTGCGATCTTATCTTTTACTTCACAATTAACAAAACCCATTTTGAAATTCCTCCTGTATGAATGTTTATATTATTTTGCGTTATACGCCTGACTTCGCTTACGCTCCCGTCAGGCTACGGAAATTCGGAAATCGATATGCTCATATACATTCGCATATCTTTTTTCCTCATTTCCGTTCGGTCTTCAAGCTAAAGCAGCCTATTTCGTGCAAGCACGATAGACTGCTTCAGTTTGAATCCCTATATCGCTAATATCACTCGTACTTCTCTACTATTGTAGCGCATCCCATTCCACCGCCGATGCAGAGAGTTGCAAGGCCCTTCTTAGCGTCGTCTCTCTTAGCCATCTCGTGAAGCAGTGTAACAAGAATACGGCATCCTGATGCTCCAACAGGGTGTCCCAGTGCGATAGCACCACCATTTACGTTAACCTTGCTCATATCAAAGCCAAGGTCCTTAGCAACAGCTACTGACTGAGCTGCGAATGCTTCGTTAGCCTCAATAAGGTCGATGTCCTTAAGATCAAGACCAGTTTTGCCGAGTACTTTTCTTGTTGCAGCTACAGGACCAATTCCCATAACCTCAGGCTCAACACCTGCAAGAGCTCCGCCTACCCATGTGGCCATAGGCTTGATACCAAGCTCTTTAGCCTTCTCTTCGCTCATTACAACGATTGCTGCAGCACCATCATTGATACCTGAAGCATTACCAGCTGTAACAAGTCCACCCTCTTTACCAGAGCAGCATTTAAGCTTTGAAAGGGTCTCAACTGTTGTGCCAGCTCTAGGACCCTCATCAACCTTGAACTCTACCATTTCCTTCTTAACCTTTACAGGAACAGGAACGATCTCGTCGTTGAATCTGCCTTCAGCCATAGCCTTCTCGCACTTCTGCTGAGAGTTAGCTGAGAACTCATCAAGTTCCTGTCTTGTAAGATTCCATCTGTCGCAGATATTCTCTGCTGTGATCATCATATGATAATGATTGAATGCATCTGTAAGAGCGTCGTTTACCATTGTATCTACAACTGTTCCGTTGTTCATACGATATCCGAAACGCGCATTAGGAAGTGCGTAAGGAGCCATTGACATGTTCTCCATACCACCAGCTACGACTATATCAGCCTCACCAGCCTTGATGAGATCTGCTGCCATATTGACACAGTTAAGACCGGAGCCACAAACTACGTTAATAGTAACTGCAGGGATCTCGTTAGGAATACCTGCCTTGATAGATGCCTGTCTTGCAACGTTCTGTCCAAGGCCAGCCTGGATAACGCATCCCATGAGTACTTCGTCAACCTGTTCAGGTTTAACTCCAGCACGGTTAAGTGCCTCTTTGATAACAATTGAGCCAAGCTCAGCAGCTGGAGTATTTGAAAGTGCTCCACCCATTTTGCCGATTGCAGTTCTTACTGCACCAGCTAAAACTACTTTCTGTGCCATGTTGTATTACCTCCATTTTTTGGGGCTAACGCCCGTCTTTTCTTGTGAAAACCTCTCCTCATTCTGATTGATAAATTTTTATCAGAACAGATTTATTGTAGCACAGCCCTTAGGCAAATGCAACAAAAATAGCTCCCCGGGGGGAGCTATTTTATAAAATATCTATAAATTGATAAAATGTTAACTAACTTATACTTCTGGTTCAATCAGACCATAAGTATTTCCCTTTCTCTTGTACACTACGTTAACCTGATCTGTCTCTGCATTTACAAATACAAAGAAGTTGTGGCCAAGAAGCTCCATCTGAACGCATGCATCCTCTGCGTACATGGGCTTTGGATCGAACTTCTTCATACGCTCGATGCGGATGTCCTCATCGTCCAAGAAGTCAGATTCGATGTACTCCTTCTTGAAGTTGCTGGCCTCTGCCTGCTGTTTGTCAACCAGTTTGCTCTTATACTTCTTGAGCTGTCTCTCTATAACCTCTTCAACCAGGTCGATAGAAACATACATGTCATTGCTAACCTGCTCTGCACGAATGATCTTGCCCTTAACAGGTATTGTAACCTCGATCTTGTGTCTCTCCTTTTCTACATTGAGTGTTACCTCGGCATTTGTATCAGGGGTAAAGTACTTCTCAAGCTTACCGATCTTGTCTTCTACAGCTGCCTTAAGTCCGGGTGTTACATCAATATTCTTGCCTACGATAGTAAATTTCATGCAATCATCCCCTTTACTGCGTCTATGAAAGACGTTTATGTTTGAGATAATTATAACATTTAAAAGACACTATTAGAGAAAATGAATCACTTTCTTTTTCTCCAATATCACTTTTTGTTAAAAGTGCACAAAAAATAGCTATTGCTTTCTATTGTGTAAAACCTACTTTTTATCCACATTTTTGTGGACAATGTGGATAACTTCGTGTATAAGTCGAAAAATAGCCATTTTTATTCTGAACGTTGTGGATAACTTTTTTTGAAAAAAGTAAACGTTTACTGTTGACATTCAGATTTATGTGCATAAGGGAGAAAGTGCGCGTCGCCACAAAAAACAGACTCGGAATGCTTGCATTCCGAGTCTGCACATATCAAATCTTTAGAAGATCCTTCGTACCGCCAATACTGTACGATAGTTAGCATCTGAAATCTTGATACCAGTCTTGGCTGTTGATGCGTGTACGATCTGTCCGTTACCAATGTAGATAGCTACGTGACCAGAGTAGCAAACAATGTCACCAGGCTGTGCATTGGCAAGTCCGTCAACTGCTGCACCAACGCTTCTGTCTGCACCAGATGAGTGTGGAAGACTTACACCAAAGTTTGAATAAACGCTCATAACGAAACCTGAGCAGTCAGCACCGTTTGTAAGTGATGTACCACCATATACATATGGATTGCCGACGAACTGCTGAGCAAACTGTGAAACAGCGCTACCAATTGAACTTGTAGCTGTTGTGTATGAGCTTGCTGAGTTATAGCTTGTAGATCCTGAGCTGGAGCTCTTGGTTGAAGTACTAGCCTTAGCAGCCTTAGTAGCAGCTTCTCTTGCAGCCTTTTCCTTTGCAAGACGTGCTTCCTCTTCTGCCTTGGACTCAGCCTTAACGAACTCTGTAGAAAGTGTTACATAGTCAAGTGATACGTATCCGTCACCTTCCTCGATACTAACCTTAACCCATCCGTCAAGTTCTTCCTCAACTACAAGCTGATCCTCTATAGGTACAAGGCCAAGAACCTCATCCTCAAGGCTTGGGCCTCCTCTGACTTTAAGAGTTGTTGTGGTAACTGTAGCGATCCTTGTTCCAACTTCCTTGGCCAGATCAACAGCGTCATCACCTGTTACGCAGTACTCTCCCTTAACATATCCCTCTACAGAGCCTGACTTGATCTTGTACCAGCCGTTGTCCTCTTCAATAAAAGTACCAACAGACTTGTCGTACAGCTTACCAATGATCTCGCCATCCTCTTCACTGGGAAGATCTCTTACGTTAACATAATCATTAACCTTGGCAATAACTAATGTCTTAAAGAGTTCCTCTTCTGAGTCCTCCTCTACCTCCTTGGCTATCTCTGAGTTGTTGATGATAGCACCGGTAGCGCTCTGGATATCTGAAAGGATACTGTCTGTAACAGTTGAAGCAAGTGGTGTTACGTTGGTAACTGTCTCTTCTGACTCTGCAGCCTCTGCTGTAGACTTGCTGATGTTTGAAGAAGCTTCCTCAGACTCAGCCATCTCAGTCTCAACAGTCTCCTGAAGTCCTGAGAGAGAAACCTGATTGTTGCCAAGTGCATAAGTGAAACCTGCCTGTGGCAGTACACTTGTTACCTTATTAGTTGACGCATATGCGACTATATCTAAGTTTGTGAATGTCATTGCAGCTACTATAGATAAAGCAGTAAGCTGCATAAATGGCTTTTTCAAAACCGACCTCCAAATTGTTACGAATTTGTTACATCTTTTAAAAATATACGCCACAAATGCCTTTTTGTCAACTTTTTTATCCTTATTTCTCTTTTCCGACCATGAAATCCTGTACAGAAGTTACCGCATTTGCGCCATCTGCTACAGCTGTAACTATCTGTCTTAAGCGCTTTTTCCTTGAATCACCTGCTACAAATACGCCAGGTACTGAGGTTGCGCCATCCTCACCTGCGATCACATAACCACCTTCATCGCAGTTTACAAAACTTGCAAAAAGATCTGTTGAAGGATGAATTCCGATGGCTACGAAGATGCCATCCACATCAAGATCGCTCTCTTCATTTTTCTTAACATTTTCTATTCTAAGGGTCTTTACCTTATCTTCACCCTTGATCTCTCTTACTACACTGTCCCAGATAACTTCTACATTAGGAAGTGAGAACAATTCGTCCTGAAGGACCTTGGTTGCTCTAAGCTCGTCTCTTCTGTGGATGAGATATACCTTCTCGCAGAATCTTGCAAGGAAAATAGCATCCTCAACAGCAACATCTCCACCGCCGTTTACAGCTGTAACCTTGCCCTTATAGAAAGCGCCGTCGCAGGTTGCACAGTAGGATACGCCCTTTCCGATGTATTCCTCCTCACCTGGGATTCCAAGCTTGGAGTGGTGAGCACCTGTTGCCAGAAGGATTGTGTGAGTGTCATATTCACCGTTATCTGTAACAACTGTAAATACAGGAGCCTTAGTATCTGTGCCCTCTTCCTTGCACTTGATAGATGTGACTGTGCCATCAGCAAACTCTGCACCCAGCTTGTCTGCGTGCTCTCTGAACTTCATGGCGAGATCAAATCCGTTAACTCCTGGGATTCCAAGGTAGTTATCCACTTCGTAGGTATCAATGATCTGACCTCCGCTAACTGGATTTTTCTCTATAACAAGCATGTTAAGGCCTGCGCGCTTAGCGTAAACAGCTGCTGAAAGTCCTGCAGGGCCTGAGCCAATGATAATAAGATCGTACATAAAGTATTCCTCCTGATTTGATTTAAATATTAGATTGTGTGCAATTAAATAGTATCACATTTTTATGTTTT
The DNA here is from genome assembly GCA_015056565.1 of Butyrivibrio sp. Classification (GTDB taxonomy): domain Bacteria; phylum Bacillota; class Clostridia; order Lachnospirales; family Lachnospiraceae; genus Butyrivibrio. The sequence goes on along the minus strand of SVGB01000017.1, from coordinate 72,421 downwards.
GTAAAGAACTTTTTTAAATCTTGTTAAATCCAGCCTCCATCCAGGGTTATCACCTGCCCTGTAAGATATGAAGGGCCCTCACATATACGAAGGACCAGATCTGCTACTTCAAGGGGGTCACCCATTCTTCCTGCAGGGATCTCTTCCTCCAGCTCATCAAGGTCTTCCTCTGACAGGTGCTTCCTGTTCATATCTGTATCGATGACACCACATGCAATGGCATTGACCTGGATGTTACTTGGTGCCAGCTCCTTGGCAAGGGCTCTGGTAAAAGAGTTTACTCCGCCCTTTGATGCAGAATAAGCCACCTCACAGGATGCTCCAACATTCCCCCATACCGAAGAAATGTTGATGATCCTTCCGCTTTGTCTTCTCACCATGGAAGGCACAAAGAGTTTGCAGGTGTAAAATATGCTGCTCAGATTACTTGATATCACATTGTCCCAGTCTGCCACTTCCATGTCAGTCAAAAGACCTATCCATGCGATACCTGCGTTGTTTACAAGGATGTCTATATCCCCAATCTCATCCGAAAGCTCTTTTACCCTGTTAAAATCCGACATGTCGCAGGGGTATACGTTGCAACTGATGCCAAATTCTTCCTCCAGCTCCTTCTTAAGATCCTTAAGCATTTCAATATTATCTTTACATGTTAAAAACAGGTCGTCGCCTTCTTTTGCAAAAGAAATGGCAATAGCCCTTCCAATGCCTCTGCTTGCCCCTGTTATGAGTACTTTTCTTTTCATATAAACTCCATTAATCACAGAAAAAGCGTTAGAAAAATTATACATAAAAATAACCGGAGGCAAAAGCCCCCGGCCCAAAGATCACCATATTATTCTGTCTGTGAACAGTGCCTCAAAGCCTCAAGTACTGTCTCTTCAACAAAGGGCTTTGAAATAAACTCAGCTGCGCCAAGCTTAACTGCCTCCATCATCTTGTCCTTCTGTCCTGCTGCCGTGATCATGATGACCTTGGCATCAGGATTTTCTCTTTTTATCTGACGAAGGGCCTCAATGCCGTCCATCTCAGGCATTGTGATATCCATGGTAACAATGTCCGGCTTGAATTTTACATAATAAGCCACGCCCTCTTTACCGTTTATGGCTTCGCCTGCAACCTTAAATCCTTCGCTTTCTAAGATATCCTTTAAGATTCTTCGTGAAGTTCTGGAATCATCTACTATAAGTACGCTGCTACTCATCTCTTATCCCCCATTAACAAAGTGCAAAGTCTTTGGAAACAGCAATCATATATTTGATCTCGCCGCCGCAGATGTAGACCGGCAAAACGATCATTTCCTCGCTGGAAGCCTGTGCAAAATTCACTGAGAAGTTAGGCGGCTCAAGTTCCAGTCTTATATCTGACTGACTCTGCTCTGTTGCGTAAAGACCATTGATACAGTTGATCAGCTCACATACAGCGTCAAGGGCATCCTCCTTGGTCTCAATGAACTCTTCCTTGGTATAGGCAATGGCCATTTTTCGAACATCGTCGTACTTTCCGGAAATTGCCACAACTGCGCTCTTGTCACCGTGGAACTTCTGGTAACCAAAAACCTCTTCCTTCATGACCTTGGCTGTATAAGCTTTTCCAATATATAAGTGATTGTCCACAAGACGGTACATGCTCTTGATTCCCATGGTGAACATGCCCTTGTACAGCGGATCATCGGTATCTACGAAAACAGGAACAGCCTGAGAAACGTCTCCCGTCTTAAGAGCTGACATGTCGCTCTCAGTAAAACCGTGAAGGCTCTGATACCCGTTCTCAGCCTCTTCAAGCTGCTGCATGGTCAAAAAACCCTTATCCACAATGGACTGAAGAAATGCAAGATAGGTGTTCCCCTGAAGCTCCAAAAGTCTTGAAACCTGAGCCTCATTCAGATACCCGCGATCGATGGCAATGTCGCCAAAGCGCATGTCCATGGAAGCCTGCATCATATTGACCTGCTCAGCCTGGGCAATGCTCATGAGTTTTTCTGCCACAGCAATGACTCCAAGCTTAGCGCGGCTTGAATCCTGAGCCTTATAGGCCTCAAGCAGCTGTTGCTTTGTCAAAAGCCCCTGCTCCACAAGATAACTTCCCATCAAACGATCTAACATATATCTCTTGCTCCTTCGCATCACATGAACTCTGGGTAAAAGATAACTAGACTACATTTCAATTTTAGACTAAATTCCGCACACAAACAAGAGGGAGTCAATAAGGGACGGTTTTCATGACACGGGGAGGTTCTGCTGACACGGGGACGGTTCTACTGTCAGGTTTTATTCTGATAAAACTTGACAGTAGAACCGTCCCCGTGTCAGCAGAACCTCCCCGTGTCATGAAAACCGTCCCCAGTGGCATCCTTAGCTTTTTTTGTTTTTGAGGGCCTCGGCCTGCTGTGCTGCAACCTCGATGGCCATCATCTGCTGGCCTGTCAGGATTACCCCTTGTCCGTCCGGATTGAAGATCACACCGTCTCTGTCTCCGACAAATCTTATAATGTCTGCAAAGCGGAACACACCTGCGTTCCACTCTTTTCCCTTGTTCCTCTTGGCAAATTCAAAGCCGTCAGTGTAGACAGGCAAAAACTGCTTCTCGTCCTGAGTCTTGATGATCAGGAACTCGATCTTGGAGTCCTTGTCTATCTTGATCCTGCCATCTTCCAGAACCTCTGCCGGTCCCTCGTGCTTCATGGGCACAATGAAGTGTCCTGCTCTCATGAGGCTGAACATCCTCATTTCCTTGGCCTTAACAACTTCTTCCCTCTTTTCGTAGGATACAGGCCACTTCTTTTCTGCTACGGCGTCCAGCATGGCGAAGTTAAGGGCTGGGTTAGAAGGCATCTTATTCTTGTCCTGTCCCCAATCGCCAGGTGCTGCCAGGATCTCGTTTCTCTTAAACCTGGCTCTGTATGCACCGTTGTCAACAATGAGGTTCTCGATTCCCACATAGTACAGGAAATCGAAGAATCCGATCTTGCCAGGGTTCTCTTTATCCTCCACAAGGCACTGTCTTACAGCGAGCTTTCTGTACTGCTTGGCGAAAAGAGCAGCTGCCTCCTCGGCCATATCCTTGTCAAAATAAACGCAGGCAAAACCGTGATCGATAAATGGATATCCGGTGTTCATGTCGTAGAGAACCTGCAGGTACTCTGCATTTCTTACACGGTCCAGGATCTCGTTGTAAACCTTCCTGTGATTCTTTTCAAACCCGGGAAGTGGTGAATGCTTGTGGTACATCTCAAGGGCAGACAAAAGAAATAACAGCTCCTGGGGCGAAAAGAACTTAAGGGTGTCTGGTGAGATATCCTCATCAAATACCATCTGTCCGATCTCGTCCTTCCTCTCAGATGAGATAGTCTCCTTCATGACGCTATCCTCTGCGCCCTTGATATTTACAGGGTTCAGCCTTCCGATCACCGGCCAGCCAAGTCCCTCATATGAAGCCTTCAGCTCCTCAAGACTTTTTTCCTTCTTAGCTAAAAGCTCCTTTTCTTTTTGTTCTTCTTCAGCCTTAGCCTCATTCCTAGCCTTGGTGAAAACATCAAAAATTCCCATTACTTCCTCCAAAAACTATTACTTACTATAGAAAACCTGTGCTACTTTTGACAGATACTCAGGGTCTTTGCTTCCTGCTGACTCGTATGGTGAGTGCATTGCAAGCTGTGCAAGTCCGATATCTACTGTATTTACAGACACCTGAGTGGTAGAGATGTTTCCAAGTGTTGATCCTCCAGGCATATCTGACCTGTTAGTGAAGGTCTGGAATGGCACACCTGCCTCCTTGCACAAAAGCTTGAAATTAGCCGCAGATACTCCATCTGTTGTGTATTTCTGATTGGCGTTGTACTTGATCACGATACCCCTGTTCATAACAGGCCTGTTTACAGGGTCTGCCTTGTCCTGATAATTAGGATGAACTGCGTGAGCATTATCAGCAGAGATCATGAAACTTCCTGCAATTGCTGAAAGGTACTGCTGCCTGCTCCTGCCAAGGCCATCATTTATCCTCTCAAGGGTGTCCTTAAGAAATGATGAGGCTGCGCCCTGCTTGGTAGTGCTGCCAACCTCTTCATTATCAAAGACAAGATGCATTGAAACATGATCCGTTGGCTTAGAGTCCAAAAATCCAAAGAGGCTGCTAAATACGCACTCCTGATCATCCAGGCGAGAGCTTGAGATATACTCATTATTTGCCCCCCAGAATGTTGGCTTTACCCTGTTGTACAAAAACAGATCATGGCTCAGGATATCTTTTTTCTTAACTCCTGCAGCCTCTGCAACAATATCAAAGAACTTCCCTTCAGAGGTCTCATCTCCAAAAAGTGGAAGCATGTCAGTCTGGGCGTTGTACTTGTGTCCATCGTTGGCCTCTCTGTCCATGTGGATAGCAAGTGCAGGCAGCATCAAAAGATCCCTGTCCACGTTTACAAGCACTGTCTCTGCCTTGCCCTTTTTATCCACTACAAGCCTTCCTGCTACGGAAAGAGGTCTGTCAAACCACTCTGCGCACAGCATTCCGCCGTACTTTTCAACATTGAGTTTCACATAGGCTCCGCAAGCCGCCATCTCAGGATTTTCCTTGATCTTAAAGGAAGGAGAATCGCTGTGGGATGCGATCATGTTAAAGCCCTTAAAGTCTTTTTTTGGTATCTTAAAAGAGATTATGGCTGATTCGTTTCTTGTAACAAAGTAGTTACCTGGTTTAAGGCTCCAGACCTCAGTCTCCTTAAGCTCTGTAAATTTCTTTTTCAAAAGCTCCTTTTTGATGTTGTCCACCACATGAAAGGCTGTGGGTGAAGCATCTATAAGAGCAAGCATTTTTTCAGTTGTATTTTCTTTCATTTTTGCCACCTCGCTGAAAAAACAGTATACCATATTTTCCTACAATATGTTAAAATGTAAGCACTTACATTTATCGCAGCCTATAGCAATATCGTAACAACAGTTTAATTTCAAAAAGAGTTGGAGAATCCCATGACAAGACAAGAAACCTTTAAGATGCTTTCAGAATACGTTGATTATCTTTTGGAGCAGTCAGATGCTGAACACCCCTTTTGGAACAAAGAGAAGATCCTTCAGGGCAAGCCCAACACCTGGAACTATATTGACGGTTGCATGATCACTGCTGTCCTTTCTCTTTACGACATGACAGGTGATAAAAAGTATTTGGATTTTGCAGACTCTTTTGTCTCATGGTTTGTACAGGAAGATGGCTCTATCAAGACCTACGATCCTGCCGAATACAACCTCGACAACATAAATCCCAGCAAGAACCTGTTCAAACTCTATGACCTTACTGGAAAAGAAAAATACAGAAAGGCCATGGATACAGCAAGAAGCCAGCTCACCACCATGCCAAGAACAAACGCAGGGAACTTCTGGCACAAGAAGATCTACCCCTACCAGGTATGGCTTGATGGAATGTATATGGCACAGCCCTTCTACATGGAATATGAAAAGAGATACAACAAGATGCAGGGCTGTCTTGATTCCTTTAAACAGTTCAAGAACGTAGAGGCTCTTATGAAGGATAAAAAGACCGGCCTTTACTACCACGGATACGACGAGAGCAGGGACATGTACTGGGCAGACAAGGAAACAGGCCTTTCTCCAAACTTCTGGTTAAGGGCCCTTGGATGGTTCACTGTGGCACTGGTTGATACAGCTGAGGCCATGGACGAGTCCATGTACTACGAGTACAGATATCTTCAGACCATGCTTGAGAACCTGGCAAATGCTCTTATCCCATTCCAGGACGAGAGCGGAATGTTCTATCAGGTTGTGGACAAAAAGGGAGACCCTCGCAATTACCTTGAGACTTCAGGAACAGCACTTATCGCCTATGGACTTTTAAAGGGTGTGCGACTTGGATATATTCCTAAGAGATTTGAAGATGTGGCCATGAAGGCCTTTGATGGCATCACAGAAAAGTACCTTTCAAGAAATGAAGACGGATCACCACAGCTTGGCGGCATCTGCCTTGTAGCAGGTCTTGGAGGAGCCCAGCACAGAGACGGCTCCCTTGAATACTACTTCTCAGAGCCTGTTGTAGAAAATGAAGCCAAGGGTGTAGCTCCACTTATCCTTGCTTACACAGAAATCCTTCGCAGGAATAAATGATATGACAAGACACGGGGACGGTTCTACTGTCTTATTGCATGCAATAAGACAGTAGAACCGTCCCCGTGTCTTGTCAGTAGACCCCCGTGTCTTGTTAAAAAAAGGCCTGAGGCACACATTTGCCCCAGGCCTATAATTTTGCTCTTTATTCTTCTGATGTCTCTTCAGCAGGAAGTTCAACCTTGAAGTACTTAACATTGGCTGTAAGTTCCTCTGCGATCTTCTGAAGGTCTTTTGCCTGCTCAACAACAGATTCCATGTTGGTATCAAGCTGCATAAGTGATGCGCTTGTCTCCTGTGTTGATGCTGCGTTCTCCTCAGAGATACTTGACAGGGACTCAACAGAATTGAGAATGTCTTCCTTGTCGGAGTTCATGGTCTCAACAAGCTCAACGATCTGTCTGTTGCCTTCCTCAGTTTCCTTAAGAAGTGCAAGCATCTGATCGAAGGACTCACTCATCTCCTCAAGAGCTGCAGTCTCATTGGTGATAGCGCCCTTGATTGCCTCTGTTAGTTCTTTATTCTTGTCTGAGTAATCAGTAATTGTTGAAAGCATGTTGGTGATCTCACCAGCAAGGTTGTTTGTGTCACCAGCAAGGTCTTTGATGTTGTCAGCAACTACCGCAAATCCCTTACCTGCTTCGCCTGCTCTTGCAGCCTCAATGGATGCGTTAAGAGCAAGGAGGTTGGTCTGGCTTGCAATAGAGATGATGGACTCAGCTGCTGTTGTGATCTGAGCAACAACATTTGCTGTCTCGTTAACTGACTCAGCAACCTGTGAAGCCATCTCGTCATTCTTCTGATCCTGTTCCTTGATCTGTTCAAGCTGCTGCTTAACTCTTGTGGACTCGTCGTAAACCTGACGACCTCTATCAAGGTTGGAGTTGGCTGACTCAAGAACGTTGTCTACTGAAGTTCCCATATTAACTGTTACAGAAGATGTACTCTGTACATCCTGTGCCATGGCTGTAGCGCCAGTTGCAAGATCATTAACTGCAGAGCTGATATCAGTAGTTGTCTTCTGAGAGCTTGAGATTGAATCCTTGGCAAGTTCAGCCTTGGTATTAACTGTATCTGCGTGATCAATAACCTTTACAAGAGCATTCCTGAGCTCATGTCTCATGCTCTCAAGAGCTGTCAGGATATTGTTAAACTCAACAATAAAGCTGTTAGCATTGACCTTGGTTACGAAATCACCTTCAGACATTCTCTTAACATCAGAAGTCATTCTCTTAAGAGTCTTAAGGATGACAGCGATGACAAATATAGTTACAACTAAAAGAACGATAGCAATAACAATGAATGTCATAGAAGAAACAAGGATCTTGTGGTTGATAGCCTTTTCGTTAGCCTCTTTTTCCTGGCTAGCCCACGCCTCAACAATATCAGACATATCACTGATATAATCTCTTGTGGCATCAAACTCAGTATCAAATGTTGCGATATCGCCTATTCCGTTTTTTACATCGTAGCTGCTAATCCATTTAGAATACTGAGATGCAAAGCCTTCAGCCAGCTTGCCGAAGGTATCGCCATCATCATCTTTAAGCTGGTTATAAAGATAGTCATTCTTCTTGGCAAGCTCTGCTGCTGCATTTACACCATCAAGCGCCTGCTGTGCATTGGACTTGTAATCATCCACATATACTGCAACGCCCTCTGGACCAACATAGTCTGCATAAGCAAGCTTTCTTGTGGCTGCCAGCATTGCCTGGTACAGATCTCTGTCAGCATTGATAAGATCTGTGCTTATGGTGTAGAGCATATCATAGTAGACCTCTTCATCGGTCATTTCTATGGATCTCATCTGAGTGCCGCTAAATACGATACTTGCTATAAGTGCGATGATAAGTACACCAGTCACACCAAGAAGGATCGCGCCGAGCGGTGCTTTAAAACCTGAACTATTCTTCTGATTCATTATGCTACCTCCTTAATCCGAAACTCGTATAATAATTATATTGCGTTTAGTATAAAGAGTATATAAAATTGCGAAAGTTTATACTTTTTTTAGATAATTTGTTACTACTTTATCAATTCTGTCACTTATCAATTTTTTCTCTGATAAGCTCTCTTGTCCTTTCTATCTCTTCCCAAAAATCCCTGGCTGACATTCTTATTGCGCCGCTCCCCATGACTATGACCTGTTCGATGGCATCAGAAGTCGCTACTGTCACCTTGTATTTTTTACTGATCTCGTGGGCTGCTTTTTCAATGTACTGATCTGCGGTTTCTGCCTCTTTTGTATAAATAATCAAAAGACCGTTTCTGTCTTCCACGTGCTCTTTTCCGCCTGGTACCTTGTAGGCGTCAAACACTAAGAGTACCCGCTCTCTGCGAAATCCCTGGAAGTTAATAAGCATGTCGATGAGACTGTCCCTGGCTGCTTTTAGATCTGTTTTTGCAAGGTCTGACAGCTCTTTTGATGCATAAATAATATTGTAGCCATCCACCAGAAGGTACTCTTTGTACTCATCTGCCGGCTTTACATTCTCGTATTTCTCGCGCTTTTGCTGCTCAACCTCGTGGTCTCTTCTTGCCTCTTTTTCCTCTTTTGTCATGCCCTCGTAGACTGTTTCGGTCTCCACATATCTGGGCTTAACTGCTCCGTAGGTTCTTTCGAAGATGGCCATCAGCTCACCTTCTGCCGCCCTGTGCTCTTTTTCCCTTTCGGCAAAAGACCTTTCGGCGTTATCTTTATTTTTCAGCCTGTTCTGAAGCTCGCGAAGCGCCTCCATATCTATGTTGTCAGAAAGATCTGTCTCCACCTTGTGAGTCTTTGGGTTATAGCCGCTGTCAACGTGCATGTAGTCCCGGACCTGATCCCAGGGCACCACAGTTCCTGCTCCGTGCATGCAAAATACAGAGTCCGGAGAATTTCTTTTATCAAGTGTGGGATCATAGCCCCTCTCCAGTATTACTTCCTCAGCGTTGTGGCAGGGAGCATATCCGCTAAGGGTAGTAAATATCCTGCCCTCGCCCTTGGTGTAGGAGGATACATCCCCGGCGTAATCCCCAAAACAAGCTGCAGGAAGACTTCCTGTTATAACTGACATATTACCCACAATCTCAGGACCTGAAACTGTGGCATTCATGCGCTGCAGGTCAGTAAGCGCTCTTCCAACGCAGTCTCCAGGAACTTCAAGACGATAGTCAAGAACCGGCTCAAGCAAAACGCTGTCAGCCATCATAAGTCCCTGTCTCACAGCTCTGTAGGTGGCCTGGCGGAAGTCTCCGCCTTCTGTGTGTTTGACGTGACTCTTTCCAGCGATCACCGTGATCTTCATATCTGTAATCTCAGAACCCGTAAGGACTCCTCGATGTTTCTTTTCTCCGAGATGAGTTAATATAAGCCTCTGCCAGTTGAGGGAAAGATCGTCGGTACTACAGTTTGTTTCAAACTTAAGGCCGCTTCCTGGCTCTAATGGCTCAAGAAGAAGATGTACCTCTGCGTAGTGGCGAAGAGGCTCAAAGTGTCCAACTCCCTCCACAGGACCAAGTATGGTTTCCTTGTAGACTATATTGCCCTTGCCAAACTTAACATCGAGGCCAAATCTGGTTTTTATAAGGTGGGTCAGGATCTCTTTCTGCACCTCTCCCATGAGGTTTACCAGGATCTCTTTGGTCTCCTCGTTGTAGGAAACAAGAAGCATTGGCTCCTCATCCTCAAGCGCCTTTAAGTTCTGATAGACAATGGCTGGATCTGCTCCCTCCGGAAGGATCAGCACCGAGGAAAGGATGGGCTGAAGCACCTCTGAAACCGTATCTCCTTCAAGGACGCCAAGGCCCTCGCCTGCCCTCTTGCCTGACAGTCCCATTACAGCCACCACCTGGCCTGCTACTGCTTCCCTTACTGCCTGGGTCTTATCTCCTGAGATGACCATTATGCGGTCTATCTTCTCTTCGCCTATCTGGTCTCTTACCTTAAGACTTCCGCTGGTTATCTTAAGGTGGGTCAGCCTGTTTCCGCTGGCGTCCCTGCTTATCTTAAAGATCCTGGCTCCAAAGGGCTCGTTTTGCAGGTCCTTATCACCACTCTGACCCTGTCTGCTTCCTTCCTTTTCTGTCACTGGTTTTACATAGTCGCAAACTGCAGATAAAAGCTCTTTTACCCCGTCCATCTTAAGGGCCGAGCCAAAGATCACAGGGAAGCACTTCCTTTTGTTTACCAATTCTTTTACGTCAATAGGAGTAACTCTTTTCCCTTCGAAAAATCCAGTCAGAAGCTCGTCATCGCAAACTGCCAGTTCTTCCTGCACTTCGTCATTCGAAATGCCATCCTGAATGCTGACAATGTGAGTAGACAGGGACGACTTAAGGCTTGCCATTATCTCTTTTGACGCGATATCAAAAGAGTCTCTGACCTGATCCATCTTATTTACGAAAATAATGGTGGGAATGCGGTAGTGCCTTAGAAGTTCAAAAAGAAGCTTTGCCTGGCCTGTGACGCCATCTGCAGCACTTATCAGCAGTATTGCCATATCAAGTACCTGCAGCGTTCTCTCCATCTCCGGAGAGAAGTCCGCATGGCCAGGGGTATCAAGCAGTGTAAAAGAAAAATCACCATAATCAAAAGAAGCCTCTTTGGAAAAAATAGTTATTCCGCGGGCTCTTTCAAGTTCATATGTATCAAGGAAGGTGTCCCTGTGGTCCACCCTCCCTATATTTCTGATGACGCCGGATAAATACAGAAATCCCTCTGAGAGAGTTGTCTTTCCTGCATCTACGTGGGCCAGGATTCCTATTGTTACGTGTCTAGGCATTGCTCATTCTTTCCTTGTATTGCCTCTTGTTTTCGTACATATGCTCATCGGCAATGTTCAGTGCTTCAGTAAAATTAAGGTCCTTGTCAAAAAAGGTAGTGTATGTCCCCATACTTGCTGAAACTGTGTAGCCAAGCTCTTTGGTGGCTTCCTCCAGCATTTTGTCCACATTTGCCATGATCTTATCAAGGTCGTAGACCCCAAAGAAAAAGGCAAACATCTCATCGCCTCCGGTGCGAACACAAAGTGCATCCTCGGGACAGGCTTTTTTAAGAGCGTGGGCCACAGCGGTAATAGCCTTGTCACCCTCAAGGTGTCCCAAGTTGTCGTTGATATATTTTAGTGAGTTGAGGTCAGATGCAATGATGTTGACCTTGCGTCCTTCGTTAGCCTGGGTCTCCCTTATCCTGACCATCTTATCAAGAAATGCAGTCCTATTAAGAAGCCCTGTAAGAGCATCTGTCTGATACATCTCCTGAAGCTTGTCACGAAGGTACTTCTGGTACTTGTTGGTGACATATCCTCCCACAGCCATTCCAAAGGTGTTGGTAATCCCGGATGTCTGTGTGTAATTTATAAGATTGATGCCTGGGAATGAAAAACATACAAACCCGGGACATTTATTCATATACTCAAGGCCGTTAAATATAACAGGGAAGCCCTTTTTAAGGATCACATCCAGATGTGGTATTACTTCCTCTGGATTGTACGGGTAAGGTGCTTCATCATCCTTGTAGAAGTCATAGACCACCATCTTGGCTCCGCCTTTAACGTCGTCAAAGAAGTAGTTTTTCTCAAGGTCAAAGCATGACTCTTCAACCACAACGCAGACATTCTGCGCGAGACCTTTTTTAAGGAACCGCATCTGTCCCGGAATGTCGTTGTCGTTCATTACCTTGTAGGTAAGTTCCTGCAGCATATGGATATCATCCTGATGATGATAAAAGTTGTTATTAAGAGCAGAAATGCTGTCGAAAGTAACTGATGTGTTTCTGGGGCATCCGCAGGATTCATTGGGTATAAAGTCCGGAGTAATGAAATCTTTTATATTGCGTTCACCTGCAAGCATACGCAAAAGAACTTCCATAACCTTTTTTCCAAGGGCTGTACCATCGCACTTGGAAGTGGTTATTCCAGGCTTTGACATAAATGCTTCTTCGATGCCATCAAAACCAGAAACTAAAACATCCTCAGGAACCCTGACCCCTGCAGACATAAAGATATCAGTTACATTAAGAGCCATGATGTCATTGGCACAGATCACGCAGTCAGGCAGTTCTTCCCTTTCAAGCAGCTTCACAGCGGCAGCTCTAGTGGGACTTGTCCAGAAATCTCCATAGCTGATCATGTTGTTATTAAAATCGATGCCATTTCTTTTGATCACATCTTTAAAGATCTGGATTCTCTCGTCGGAAAAAGAATTGTTTCTCTTGCCGGCCATCATATGCGGCCTTTTGCATTTGTGATCCTGAATTATATGCTCAACAACACGCTCAAAGCCCTTGCCATAGTCAAACCATACAGAAGAAACATCTTTATAGTTTCCGTCTATGACCATGACAGGGACATCCGCAGCTTTGGCTTTGTCAATGATCCTCTGGACCACCTTGCGGCTCTTGATCTTTTCATCCATTATCACGATTGCATCAGTTTTATCATAGGGAATAACATCGAAGACAGCAGTCTCAGCAATCTCGTTGCCACTGTTGCCTATCTCAGAATTGAGCGCATATATGAAAAAAGCACAGTCCTCTTCTCTCAGGAGTCTGTTAAGTTCCGAAATGAACGCAAATTCTCCTGGTTCATAAATTCTATATGTGCAAAGAGCTACCAGTTTCTTATTCTTGATCATTGCATCTCCTCATACGGTCGTTGATTTGCAATAATAACTATGGTTTATGTTCGCCTTACGTTCAGCGCAAGTACTATTCTATCATAAATACTCTATACCAAGCTCACTTAATATAGATTCTGCGCCTGATATTTTATTTTTAAATACCATGAAAAAAGCTCTTCTGACCGGAGCAAAGGACTCAGCAAGCCCAAACTTCTCGGGGATCCTGCCAGTGATCTGGTCAATATCTTCTGCAAGCCTCATTGCAGCTCCTGCATCACTCATGGACATCGTGCCAAAGATTGCAGCCCTGTAGGACTTGGAATCCTTGCAGGAGTCAATGAAATACTCAGCAAACTCAATAAGATCAGAAATAGCCTCGTCCTGATTGGCGTATCCGTTAAAGTGATCAAATTGAGGTTGCCCCAGGAGCATTGCCAGATAAAGCTTCATTTCCTTGGAAAGCTTTTTTACATTGAGGAAATTCACGCTGGTCTGACCAATGACCTGGATCATCATCCATGCCTTCATCTTGTCTCTGTATTTATTTTCCAAATCGACTTCATTTGGTTCCTGCATGGTTTCTCCCATAATCTCTTTTACATATATTATAAGACGATTTTACAGAAGCTCAAGAAGTCCTTCAAGCCCCTTGGTCTCGTATACCTGTTTATAAAAAGATACTTCATTTTTGATGATGGAATCAATCTGTCTCATTCCAAGAAGCTCGACCGGAGCCTTGTCATCAGTCATGATATGACCTGTGCTGTCGTATCTTACGTAGGTATCAAGGACTCTCTGCATCATAGTCCTCAGGGTCTCGTTGTCTTCCATAGCAACGTTCTCAGACAGCCTTACCATAAATGATGGATCGTCAGTTGCAAAGAGCTCTCTGTTTGTTGCGCCTGGTACCTTAACTGTGACCACATCCTCAAAAACACTACTGATGGTATCTGCAAGGTAGGTGTTGATGGATGCGGTATCTCCAAGGCCGTCCCCTGAACCAGTGCCGTCGCCGTCACTGTACATATTCATGTTGACCACCATTACTCCTCCGGGAGCAAGGTGCTCTTTTACCATGGTAAAAAATTCTGCAGAGGACATCTGGAAGGGAATGGTGATGTCCTGATATGCATCCACCATGATCACATCATAGAGTCCGTCTATTGCTGCAAGATAGGCCCTTCCGTCGTAGGTTGTGACCTTAGTAGTATCCGGAAGTTCAAAATATTTGTGGGCAAGGTCTGTGATCTTGTCGTCGATCTCAACTCCCTCAACATTTATGTTGTCAAAGTACCTTGAGAGCTGGGTTGCGTAGGTTCCGGAGCCCATGCCAAGGATAAGGAGATTTAGGTTTTCACCGGACTTTTCTTTTTCCTTGATGCCAGCCATGTAGGGCGCTGCCATGGCGTAGTCGTAATACATTCCTGTAAGGGCGCTGTCCTTCATAAGGATTGACTGAACGCCAAACAAAACATTGGTTGAAAGGATGACGCTACTATCTGTCTCCTTGACCTGGAGGTAGTTGTAGACTGACTCTCCCTCGTAGGTCAGGTCATTTTCCCAGAACGCAAAGCTTGTGTTATGGCCAAAGATGACGCACAGGATAAAGATAAGCATACCTGCTATAATTCTTCTGACATCACCCTTGGCCAGGGATTTTTTTCCGTTTTCACTGCCTCCTGCCTGAGCTGATACTGTGCCTTCATCATAGGGACTTACAAGGTACAGGATAGAAAGAGCCATAAGTATTCCTGCAAAAATAAGGAATGTGATGGCTGTTCCAACAGCAGGGATCGTCACGAAGGTTGGCACGAAGGTTCCGATAATGCTGCCCACTGTGTTGTAAGCGCCAAGGGTTCCAATGATCCTGCCGTTGTCTTCAAGTGAATCCGTGGTGTACTTAGCAAGGCTTGGTGTTACGGTTCCCAAAAGGAAAAGAGGGAACACAAACACTATCATGCATGCTGCAAAAGCAGCTATGATGAGGAAATTGCTGTTTACTGCAAATACTAAAACTGCTGAAATCGCAATGATTATATACTTGCCGAGAACCGGAATAAGTGCGATCCAGATGGCCGCTATAAGGATCCTTCGATAGAGCTTACCCGGATCCGGGTCCTTGTCAGCCTTCCTTCCGCCATAGATGTTTCCAAGAGCCATGGCGATCATGATGGTTCCGATGATGATAGTCCAGACTATCTGAGATGAGCTAAAGTACGGCGCTAAGAGTCTGCTGGCTCCAAGCTCGACCGCCATAACTGACATACCTGCAAAGAATTCTGTCAGGTATAAAAAGAGTTTATTTGAGAGTATTTTTTTCTTGCCGTTCAAATTATAGATCCGTCCCTTCAATACATTTTATACTTCTTCTACGTAATTGACGTAGTCCAGATTATTAAACATTGAGATAAGTTCCTTGTGAGATCTCTTTCTATCAAGAGCTATATCAATGATAAGTCCTGCATCTGAGCTCTGGAGAGGCTTCTCTTTACTCTTTTCCATACTCATGATAGAAAAGCCCTGCTCGTTGATGGCATTGGTGAGCTTGTTGACACCGCGGTTCTTGGGAACTTCAATGTAGATGCTCATGTACTTGCTGTTGTTCTCAACCCTGTCGGATATCTGAAGGAGGACAACATTGGCAAATACGATAAGGAGAAATGTCAAAATACCGGCATTAAGAAATCCTGCGCCAATTGCCATTCCCATGCAGGCTGTAACCCAGAGGGTCGCTGCAGTTGAAAGACCTTTGATCTGTTTTTTGCCTGTGACAAGGATAGTTCCTGCACCAAGGAAACCAATACCACTTACTACTCCGGCTGGAATCCTGCTGACGTCAGCTTCAAGCTCAGGAAGATATGCCAGGTATATGTTCAGCACTGTGGCCACAGCACTTCCCAGACTCACCAGGGCAAAGGTCTTGATGCCTGCATTGTGGTGGGTGACTATTCTCTCCCAGCCCACAAGGCCGCCAAATATCGTGGCCATGATGAGCCTTATGGCAACTGCTATATGATCTGTTCCCTGAAGGAACATTAAAAAATCGTGTAAAGTCATACGCTCTCACCTTCCGTTTCAAGGAGCTTTTGCCACGTAGCAAAAGCTCCCTACGCCATATTATAGCATAGGGAGCGAAGTTTACATCCAAAATGTGTCAGCCTCTGAGCATGAACTTGCGGACAATGTTTATTCCGATCTTGTATGGAAGAGGACGAACAACTCTGTCTGCCTCTTTTATCTTTTCTCTTATTGGGATGCTCTGAGGGCAGTGCTGCTCGCACTTGCCGCATCCAATACACTGAGTAGCAAATGCAGGCTCTTTCTTAAGACCTACTGTCTGAGCATATTCAAAACGAGCTGCACTCTTACTCTCAAGAGCTGTCTGGTTGTAGCTTCTAAACAGAGCAGGTATATCAATACCCCTTGGACATGGCATGCAGTACCTGCAGCCTGTACATCCTACAAGCTCAGTCTCTTTTATTATCTCTTTTACCTTGGCGATGGTGTCAAAGTCATCCTCTGTAAAACTTCCAGCCTCTGCATCAGATGCAATCCTGCAGTTTTCTCTTACCATCTCAACTGAGTTCATTCCCGAAAGAACGCAGGTAACTTCCGGCTGATTCCAAAGCCAGCGAAGTCCATATTCTGCCGGAGTGTAGCCGGTCTCTTTCGATGCGATCAGCTCTTTTGCCTTGTCAGGAAGGAGGTTTACAAGTTTGCCACCTCTTAGGGGCTCCATGATAACGACAGGAATCCCCTTGGCTGCCGCAGCCTTAAGGCCCTCAACACCTGCCTGGGTGATCTCATCCACGTAGTTGTACTGGATCTGACAAAAATCCCAATCGTAGGAATTAAGGATTCCAATGAAGTCCTCAGTATTTCCATGGTAGGAAAATCCGATATTCCTGATCTGGCCGCTTGCTTTCTTTTCTTTGAACCAGTCCTCAATACCGACCTTTTTAAGCTTGTCCCACTGGTTCATGGCTGTCATGTGGTGCATGAGATAGTAGTCCACATGGTCAGTACGAAGGCGCCGAAGCTCCTCATCAAAATACTTATCAATTGCTGCCCTGCTTCCTATCAGGTACTGAGGAAGCTTAGTTGCGATATTTACTTTATCTCTTATACCATTCTTTTCAAGGATCTCACCAAGAGCCGCCTCGCTGCCAGGATAAACATACGCAGTGTCAAAGTAGTTAACACCTGCATTGTACGCCTCCATGATCTCCTTCTCAGTCTTGGACATATCAATACGACCGCCACTTGTGGTAAACCTCATACATCCGTAGCCAAGGATGGATATGGGCTCACCATGTCTGTCATTCCTGTACTTCATAGATACTCTCCTACCAATTTAGCACAATTATATTTGCCACAACGTTTACATAATTCTATTACTTTCGCTGCCGGTAGTCAATGGGGACATGACACGGGGACGGTTCTACTGTCAGCTTCAGCCCAGGGTCT
This sequence comes from Butyrivibrio sp., assembly GCA_015056565.1. GTDB lineage: Bacteria > Bacillota > Clostridia > Lachnospirales > Lachnospiraceae > Butyrivibrio. The sequence goes on along the minus strand of SVGB01000017.1, from coordinate 55,241 downwards.
TCCCCACCGGCAGCTTGCCCATTGGCCCGCGTCACGGACCAATGGGCAAGCTGCCGGTGGGGAAGACCCTGGGCTGAAGCTGACAGTAGAACCGTCCCCGTGTCATGTTTTTGTCGTTACCGGCTGAGGACATGGAGCGGAGCGTCATAGTACTCGCTGTACAGGGTAAAAGAGTCTGCGATGCCCGAAGTTATGTAGGCTTCTCCGCTCTCGGTAATGAATACAGCGTCGAAGTCCCCTGACTGTTTCCAGAAGTCTATAGCGCTATCAAGCCCCATGACGAAAAGAGCTGTGGAAAGACCGTCGCACCTTAGGCCGTCGCTGCCAATGATGGTAACAGACACAAGACCATTTTCAGCAGGATATCCAGTCTTTGGGTCAAGAATGTGCCAATAGGTCTTTCCATCCTCTTCAAAGTATCTCTCGTAGCCGCCGGAAGTGATTATCGCCATATCTTCTGCGTCGATAACTCCAAAGATCCCAGTCTTACTGTCAGCAAAGGGGCTCTTTATGGCGACCTTCCACTTGTTCCCGTCTGGCTTTTTACCGATACACTCGACGTTTCCCCCAAGGTTGATAAGCGCAGACTTAACGCCGTTGTCACGCAGGTACTGTGCAATAGCACTTCCTGTGTAGCCCTTAACTACGCTGCCAAGGTCTACCTGCATACCTGGAGCGATGGTAACCAGCGTAGCCTCAGCATCAGAGGGAGGAGACAACAGAACCGTCCCCGTGTCTTGTTGCACCTTTCGGTAGTCTACATTTTCAAGTAGAGCATCGATCTCATCCGCCTCAGGAACCCGGTAGCTGCCCGTAGTGAAGCCCCAGGCCTTAAGCACAGGATAGATAGAAATGTCCAGAGCTCCATCGGTCTCATCGCATACTGCCAGAGCTTGGGTCATGATATCTGCCACGTCAGAGGAAACAACTGCCTCTCCATCCCTGTTAAGCGCATAGATCTCGCTCTCTTCATCCGTCACCGAGAGCTTTTTTTCAAGGTCACGGATCATGGTCTCTGCGCCAGTAAGCAGCTCCTCATCACCTGCTGCCTGGATCTCCATAATTGTGTCCATGGCAAAAAGGCTACTGGTCTTCAACACTGGCCTGCCAAAAGCGCATGCAGAAAGCGCTGTCAGTGACATTACAGCCACTGCAGCGCCTACGATCATTTTCATATTAAAACGAGCCTTCAAAAATCTCATAAATTCTCACTCATTCTCTTCCTGAAACACATTCATATTTCCAGCCCTGTATCCATAAAGATCAAGAGAAACATAGGTAAATCCAATCTTCCGAAGCTCATCATGAACTTTTTTTCTAAGCTCCTCTGCCATAAGCTTAACGATATCATCTGGAAGCAGCTCGATCCTTGCAAGGAAGATATCATTACCGTGGATGCGAACCCGGAACTGTTTAAACCCAAGCTCCATCATCAGCTGCTCTGCCTTGTCCACCATATCGAGCTTGCGGTCGCTGATATTCTCACCATATGGGAAGCGGCTTGCCAGACATGCAAAGGATGACTTGTCCCAAGTAGGAAGTCCAAAATACTGGGACAAACTTCTGATATCCTTCTTGGTCATCCCCGCCTCGCGAAGAGGACTCTTTATGCCAAGCTCTGCGATAGCCTTAAGTCCTGGTCTGTAATCACCCTCATCATCAAGGTTTGATCCTTCCACAACCACAGCCATGTTCTCGCTTTTGGCAGTTTCAAGGAAATGCTGGAAAAGATCTTTTTTGCAAAGATAGCATCTATCCTTGGGATTCTGGGCAAAACCTTCAATCTCCATCTCGTTGATGTTAAGGACAACGTGTTTTACTCCAAGGCGCTTACAGTAACCCCGCGCCTCCTCCAGCTCTCTCTTAGGAAACACCCCGGAGGAAGCTGTCATGGCTATCACCTTGTCAGAAAGGGCAGCCCTTGCTGCATATAAAAGAAAAGTCGAATCCACTCCACTTGAAAAAGCCACAGCGGCGCTTCCATAAGAAGAAAGAATGGACAAGAGTTTGTTGTATTTTTCAAGTTGCGCTGCATTTGCAGTTGCAGTCATGTCATCCTCCCGGCCACAGGCCATAGATCAAAAGAAATACCCGAGGCAGATCCAAAGATCAGCTCATCTTTTTGTACATGTGGTTTCCGATCATCTGGATCAACTGAACAAAGGCAATAAGTATGATAGAGCAGACAACCAGGTAGTCCGTCCTATACTGCTGATAACCGTATCTTATGGCAATATCGCCGACACCGCCACCTCCGACAGTTCCTGCCATAGCTGAATATCCAACAAGCGAAATAACAAGAAGTACAACGCCGTTGAGCATCCTTGGTATTGACTCTTTTACATAGACCCTCATAAGGATCTGGAAGTTACTTGCTCCAAAGCTCCTTGCCGCCTCGATGACACCTGGATTGGTCTCACGAAGACTTGTCTCAAACACCCTTGCGATGTAGGGAATTGCAGAAACAGTAAGCGGAACGATAGGCGCAGTTGTTCCGATGGACTTACCAACAATCATTCTTGTAAATGGGATAATAATAACCAAAAGGATAATAAACGGAAAACTTCTGAATACATTCACGATAAAGCTAAGGATCTCATATACGATCTTGTTGGGCTTAAGTCCGTCAGGTGCTGTAAGTGTCAGGATTATCGCAGGGATAAATCCTATGAGCACTGAAAAAAGTGTGGACCAGAACACCATATAAAGTGTCTGCTTAAATGCATTCAATATTATAGTGTACATGCCAGTGGTAGATAAAATTCCAGACATCTCAAATCTCCTTCAAATCTAAATCTATAAAGTGCTCAGCGGATAACTTCCCAGGTAACATCCTTGGAATCCAGAAATGCACAGGCCTTCTCCAGGTCTTTTTCCTCCATGTTAAGCACGAGGCTTCCATAGACATCTTCCCTGAAGTCCTCAAGCTTAGCCCAGCAGATATTGAAATCCGTGTGCAGTTCCTGAGCCATCTGGGTGACGATTGGCCTCTGATTGCCTTCTCCATAGAAAAAGAGCTTTAAGTTCACGCCAGTTTCTGGAAGCTTGTCACTTTCTTCCCTGAGGAAATCCCTGATCTCCCTCTCCTTGGGCCATACAAAGAGCTGCTCAGGTCTTCCAATTGCAAGGACATGACCTTTATTAAGGAATGCAACCCTCTGACAGATCTGCTTAACAACTTCCATCTGATGAGTAACAACAACGATGGTGATCCCCATCTCTTTGTTGATCTTTTGTAAAAGAGCTAAGATTCCCTTGGTGATCTCTGGATCCAGCGCACTTGTTGCCTCATCGCAAAGAAGGATCTCCGGGTCAAGAACAAGGGCCCTTGCTATGGCAACTCTCTGCTTCTGTCCGCCTGAAAGCTCACGGGGTTTTGCATGAATCTTTTCCTCAAGGCCTACAAGTCTTATAAGGTTCATGATCTTTTCTTTTGCTGCAGGAGTGTTTGTAGGAATCCCCCAGAACTTCATAGGAAGTGCAACATTCTGGTAGACATCGAGTCTCTCAAGAAGGTTAAAGCTCTGAAAGATCATTCCCATCTTCTTCTGAAGACTTCTTAAGTTCTTCTTATTCTTAATATCTACAAGATTATCTCCAACAGTTATAGTACCGCCGTCGTAGGACTCAAGGCCGTTGATGCAGCGAAGAAGGGTGCTCTTTCCGGCGCCCGACTGACCGATTATTCCAAAGATCTCTCCATCCTCGATCTCAAAGGAAATATCCTTAAGGACCTCTGTGTCCTTAAAAGATTTCTGAACATTTGCTATCTTGATCATCGCGTATTTCTCATTTCTGTTTTTTTAAAGGCCAAAGCCCACTGTATATACTAAATTGAGCCGCCTGCATCTACAAGCGGCTCAACAAGTATTATATTACATTACTTATTATTGTGCATCAATGAATGATGTGATAACAGCGCCCTTGTAGGTCTCATCGATATACTTCTGAACCTTGTCAGACTGAAGAGCCTTGATGAGGGCCTTTGTCTTTTCAGACTCCTGGTTGCCATCCTTAACTACAAGGAAGTTTGTTCTCTTAACTGTTGTCTCAGAATCAAATGACTCAATCTCAAGTGCTGGATACTTGGATGGAAGCTCAGCCTCAAGCGCGTAGTTTCCGTTGATAGTAGCAGCATCAAGATCAGGAAGTGAAAGTGGAAGGCTTGCAGCCTCAAGAGGTGTGATCACATATCCGTGAGGGTTTGCCTCAGCGTCATTTGTAAGTGCATCCTCATTGTAGTTTGGATCTGTTCCAAAATCACCCTTTGATACAAGAAGTCCCTTCTGAACAAGAAGGTCAAGTCCTCTTGCGCCGTTATCAGGATCATTAGGAATACCGATAGTAGCTCCATCTGGAAGATCTGCAAGAGAAGTGTACTTCTCTGAGTAGATTCCCATTGGCTCAATGTGAACACCTGCAACAGCTGTAAGGTGAAGACCTGCATCGCTGTTCTGCTGGTTCATGTAGCCAAGAGTCTGGAAGTAGTTGGCATCAAGCTCACCCTCTTCAAGGGATGTGTTTGGAAGAACATAGTCTGAGAAAACTACAGTCTCAAGTGACCATCCGTCCTCTGCAAGAACTTCCTTAACGATGTTATCAAGGATCTCTGCGTGAGGTACAGGTGTTGCACCAACTTTGATCGTCTTATCTGCTGCGCTGTCTGCTGCACCTGCGCCGCATCCTGTAAGAGCAGATACTGCAAGAGTAGCAGCAAGCACAAGGCTTACCAATACGTTCTTTTTCATAATACTTTTTCCTCCTCGTAACGTGTTTCTGATTTCTTACTAATTTACTCCCATTAACCAACTTTGGCAACAAAATGGTATTTATAGATAGCGATAAACTCTGCTTAAGGCACAAGACATGGGGACGGTTCTACTGTCTTATTGCGCGCAATAAGACAGTAGAACCGTCCCCGTGTCTTGTCCGTCCCCATGTCTTGTCCCCGTGTCTTGTTTACCTTGAAAGCTTTTCGATAAAGGACCGGGCCATGTCGGACAGCTCAGAGCCCTTTCTGACAATGTAGCCAAAGGTCAGGGTCTCTTCTTCTTTTAGCTTGATTGCCTTGATCTCGGAAGAGGTCTTGCCCTCGCCAAGCATAGCTGCTCCTACAGCGTAGCCATCAAGTCCAAGCATGAGTTCGATGTTGGTGGCTCTTTCGTTGGTGGAGATGACCTTCTTGTAATCATAGGTAGCAAGGGCCTCTTCTCTATAGTAGAAAGATGTGTTGTCACCCTGATCAAATACCATGCAGGGATAGTCCTGAAGTTCTTCAAGTGACAGCTCATTCCTTCCGGCAAGCGGGTGCTTTTTACTGAGATATACGTATGTGTCTCTGGTAAAGAGCTCATGGAACTCAAGAGATGCATCCGCAAAGATCTTTTTGAATGTGTTCTTATTAAAATCACTAAGAGCAATAACTCCTACTTCGCTCTTCATGTTCTTTACATCATCTATAACTTCGCTTGTCTGGGTCTCACGGATTGAGAACTGGTACTCGGGAAGATCATACTCTTTTACAGTATCAATAAAGGCATTAACAGCTATAGTGTAGTGCTGCATGGAAACAGCGAAAGTTTCCTTCTGACCAGCACCATTTACATATCTGTTTTCGATCATCTCAAACTGCTCCACCGCATGTCTGGCGTAAGCAATAAAAGATGCCCCAGCAGAAGTTGTCACAACGCCGTTGTGGACTCTTTCAAATATCTGGATCCCTATCTCTTTTTCAAGATCACGGACCGCACTTGAAAGTCCCGGCTGTGACACGTAGAGCCTGTCGGCCGCCTTCCTCATGGAGCATTCCTCATCTATAGCTATAACGTATTTAAGCTGCAGTATAGTCATGTTATCACCCTCCCCGAAAAAACTTAAGAGTATGATAACACAACGCTATCTGTCAGGCTATATTCATCTCAGAAAGTTTTTGAACAATTGCAAAGGCCAGTGCTTTATGGCCCTCCTCGTCCATGTGCTCATCATCAACAGTGCTGGCACCTGCCACATCTGATGCCGCCAGGAATCTGTTTCCGCGCCTCTTTGCAATACGTTCGTACTCATGTCTCAAATTGATGCTTGTCTCAACAGATGAAGAGTCAAACTCAGGGTCCTTCTCAGGACGCCATACATCCTCACCAAGGCTGATCGGAGATATGACAAGGATCTGTTCTGGCAAAAGATATTTCTCAAGCTCATCAAGGCACTTCTCAAGTCCAAGTCCAATAACATGCTCGGAAGCATTAAACATTGTCTTGCAGTCATTGGTCCCAAGCATGATAATGGCACCATCCAAAGGATAGTTTCCCTCAAGGGTAAGAGGCAGGACTTCTGCTCCTTTCCTAAAGGGACGAAGCTGATCCTCAAACACTGTTGTCCTGCCGCAGAGGCCATCCTCGATTATTCTGTTTTCCTTTAGCTCTTCCTGGACAAGACTTGTCCATCTAACGCCCCAAGGGTATCTTTTCTTAGTTCCAGGAATCAGTCCCCAGGTATTAGAATCGCCAAATGCCAGTATGCTTCCCATATCATTACCTCTTCTTATGACCGCTTATCATTGTCGTACAAATTCTCAACCATCTAACGAGCTGCTATCTCAAAAACTCTGTCAAACTCAGCTTTTAGATCTTCAATTCCTTCTATTCCCACTGAAAGCCTTAGCACCCTGTCAGTAATTCCGTTCTTATCAAGAAGACTCTTTGGAACCTCAGCATGTGTCTGGGTTATTGGATAAGTAATAAGTGTTTCTGTTCCCCCAAGACTTTCCGCAAAGTAGATCAGTTCAACATTATCAAGTATCTGTTTTGCAAACTCAGCACTGTCAACCTCAAAAGTAAGCATCGCACCAAATCCTCTGGCCTGCTTTTTCATGATCTCGTATCCCGGATGATCAGGCAGTCCCGGATAAATAACTCTTGTGACATGCTCTTTATTCTTCAGATACTCAGCCAGTTTGATGGCATTTTCCTGCGCTCTTTCAAGCCTTACTGAAAGTGTTCTTATGCCCCTTAGTATCAGCCAGCTGTCAAAGGGTGAAAGCCCCGCCCCTACTGTTTTATATATAAGCCTTAGCCTTTCATCTATCTTTTCATCCTTAACAACAACAAACCCTCCGATGGTGTCGTGGTGACCTCCAAGAAACTTAGTGCCTGAGTGGATCACTATATCAGCCCCAAGATCTAATGGATTCTGGAAATAAGGAGATAAAAAGGTGTTATCTACTATCAGGATGAGACCTTTTTGATGGACCTGCTTTGACAGCTTTTCAATATCTGTCACATTCATCATGGGATTAGTGGGAGTCTCAAGGTAAACTGCTTTGGTATTGTCCCTGATATAGTCAAGTACATTTTCCCTGCTAAGATTAGCTACAGTAAACTCCAGTCCATTCTTTTTGTTGATTTCCTCAAAGAGTCTTATGCTTCCGCCGTAAAGATCTTCGTCAACAATAATATGATCGCCGGGTTTAAAGAGTTCCATCACATTTGCAACTGCTGCCATTCCACTTGAATAGGCAAGGGCATCAATTCCGTTCTCAAGATCTGCCACCACGCTCTCAAGCTGCTGTCTGGTGGGGTTCTGCATCCTTGTGTAATCATACCCGGTGCTTCCTCCAAGGCCGTGATGTGCAAACGTTGCCGACTGATAAATCGGAAAGCTTACGGCTCCCCACCTGTCTGCCAGGTCCTTATCAACAATCTGGCACTTCGTATCAATACTGTAACCTGATGATCTTTCTTTTCCCATAATCTGTCTGCTCCTCATATCTGATAAAAAAATAATAGCCGCGTTTCCACGGCTATACAATTAAGGAATACTTATATTTTGCTATCAGCGTTGCTAATAGCTTCATAAAGCTGCTCCATTGCCTGCTTTAAGATACTGCGTGGACATGCGATGTTGATCCTCTCGAAAAGAGAAGTCTCTTTTCCAAATATTATTCCAGGATCAAGCCACAGATGTGCTTTATCTACAATAAGGTCCTCAAGCTCCTTGTGACTGTCTGTGATCTTCGAAAAATCCAGCCAGATAAGGTATGTGCCCTCGGGCTCAACAAGCTTAACCTTAGGAAGCTTTTCTTTTAAGAAATCCCTGACAAAAGAAAGGTTCCCCTCAAGGTATTCTATTAGCTCATCAACCCATTTATCACCTTTGGTGTAGACGCTCTTTGTAGCTTCAAGGCCCACAGCATTGCACTGGCTATAGCCGGTGATCATGTTCTCGTACCTGAACTTTTCCCTTACATCCCTATTGGGGATGATGATGTTTGCCACCTGAAGTCCTGCCATATTGAAGGTTTTACTTGGTGACGTTCCAAGGATCAGCTTATCCCTGTACCCATCTCCAAGTGTCATGTAAGAGGTATGGGCAAAAGAGCTGTAGATAAAATCAGAATGTATTTCATCCGCAAAAACATAGACATCGTGGCGCTTGCAGATGTCTGCGATCCTGATAAGCTCATCCCTGCTCCACACTCGTCCTACCGGATTGTGGGGGCTGCAAAGAAGAAACAGCTTGACCTTCTCCTCCACTATCTTTTTCTCAAAGTCATCAAAATCAATCTCGTACTTTCCATCCTTATATACAAGCTGGTTATTGACGAGTTTTCTTTTGTTAACTCTCACCGACTCCGCAAATGGATAGTAAACAGGCTGCTGGATCATTACAGCTTCTCCCGGCTCAGTAAATGCCCTTATGGCAAGTACGATCCCGTAGACAACTCCGTGAGTTATGGTGATCCAGTCGTGATCCACTTTAAAACCATGGCGCCTCTCAAACCAGCCATTTACTGCGTCAAAATAATCAGCCTTGGGGTCAGTGTAGCCAAAGACTCCCTGACTGGCCCTGTTTGTAATATCACTTACAATCTCATCAGGAAGCTTAAAATCCATATCTGCAACCCAAAGTGGTAAAAGGTCATCCCTGCCCTTTCTCTCCATTCCAAAATCCCACTTAATGCAGGAAGTACCACGTCTGTCTATATAGGTATCAAAATCGTATTGTCCCATGGATTATCCCCTTTTTTATCTTTAGTATGATCCTATTATACAAAGAAATTGAGTCACTGAGGAAACAAGTCACGGGGATTATCCCCGTGGCACTGTTTCCAGCGACTCATTTATTATTCGTATAGGTCACCTGAAAGATATCTGTCGCCGCTGTCAGGTATTACTATGACAATATTCTTACCTTCATTTTCCGGCCTTTTAGCAATCTGAACTGCTGCCCAGAGTGCAGCTCCAGATGAGATTCCTACCGAAAATCCTTCAAGCTTTGGAAGAAGTCTTGCATACTCGTATGCGTCTTCATCTGCAACATCAATTACTTCATTGAAAAGCTCAACTTTAGTAACTGGTGGTGTCATGCCGCCACCGATTCCCTGGATCTTGTGTGGGCCTGGCTCGCCGCCGTTAAGTACAGCGCTGCCCTTTGGTTCAACAGCAATGATCTCAACATCAGATTTCTTTTCCCTTAAGTAATCACCAGCTCCTGAGATAGTTCCTCCTGTTCCTGACGTTGCCAGGAAGATATCAATCTTACCATCCATGTCCTCCCAGATCTCAGGACCGGTTGTCTTATAGTGAGCTGCTGGATTTGCAGGGTTTCCGCCCTGTCCCATGATCACACCACCCGGCGTCTTTTCAAGAATCTCTGCAGCCTTAGCTCCGGCTCCGGCCATATTGAGCTTAGCATCTGTAAATACCACCTCTGCCCCAAAACTCTTAAGGGTCAGAAGTCTCTCTTTTGAAAGGTTATCCGGCATACAGATTATGCACTTATAGCCCTTGGCGGCTGCCACAGCAGCCAGGCCAATACCGGTGTTTCCGCTTGTTCCCTCAATGATGGTTCCCCCAGGCTTAAGCCTTCCATCCTTCTCTGCTTCCTCCACCATATTAAGTGCTGGCCTTGCCTTAACACTTGAAGTTGGATTAAAGAACTCAAGCTTGGCATAAATGTGCGCCTTTAAACCCTCCTTCTCTTCCAGCTTGTGAAGCTGCACAATAGGGGTCTTTCCAACAAGTTCCAGAATGCTGTCATATACTTTTGCCATATCTACTCTCCTCTCATTAAAAGCTTGATCAGCTCTTTTGTTTTGATAAGTTCAAAAACAGTGGTATATTCACCTGTGGTATGTATGTCATGCATGGCATTGAAGATGCATAGGGCATCAATATGATTTCTGATAAGGACATTTGCATCGCTTCCGCCAAAAGACTTCTTAGATATGGGTTTCTCGCCTTGCTTTTCAAGTGCTCTTCGATATCTTTCAAGTGATGGATCATACACGGCTCCTTCCTGCTTTTGATATGCTATTAACCTTATGTCATGGGCAAAAGAAACTTTACCGCCCGGCTTATCTGCTTCCTCTTTGAATATTTCTTTTATCCTATCCCAGGTTTTAAGAGCATCATCATGTACTGCGCTCCTGATCTCTCCCTTTATAAGAACCTTGGCAGGAACTGCATTGCTGACCGTTCCTCCTTCAATGCTTCCAAAATTTAAAGTGGTGTGATCATCTGTCCATCCCTGCTTTATCCTGCTGATGGATGAAGCTGCAATTGCTATTGCGTTTATTCCATTTTCAGGCTCAAACCCTGCATGTGCTGCCTTTCCATCAATGGTGATCTCAAAATAGATAAGGCTTGGCTCCTGAGATGAATAAACTCCGTAGTCCCCGCTGCAGTCCGGTATATAAGCAATCCTTGACTTCACCCTGGAGTAGTCAAAGGCCGCTGCCCCTACTGTATATACCTCTTCGCATGGAGTAAATAACAGTTCAATTGGGGGATGGTCTTCTGCATTTTCCCTTAGCTCCCTGTATCCCTCATATATCACTGCAAGGGCTGCCCTGTCATCTGCTCCAAGGACCGTTGTTCCATCACTGGTTATCTTCCCATCGTCATGGACTATGACTTTTTTACCTATTCCCGGAGATACCGTATCCATATGGGCGCAAAAAAGAGTTGGCTCAGCATTCTTTAAACTTCCTTTCCCCTCAATGAAACCATACAGATTACCAGTATCTGAGCCAATCTTTCCAGCAGCGTCATCCTCTGTAAGCTCAACTCCAAGCTTATTCCAGGCAGCTATAAGATGATCCGCAACCGCCCTCTCTTTATAGGAGACGCCATCGATAATGGCAAAATCCTCAAACGTCTTAACTATTCTGTTGTCATCTAACCCTGCCTTATGATCCATGGCGTTCTCCTGCAATTGCCTTATTCGTTCTTCAAAAGTCCTTTAAGCGGATTGATGCTTGCATCCACTCTAAGTACACTGTTCTTTGGATCTGATGGATCCCTGTCTGCCTGCGCCTCAGAATTCCAGTGAGAAACAGATATTTCACTCTGATAGTCCTCAACAGTTTCTCCCTTGGGATGTCTTAAATAGATATCACCATTTGGATCTGATGAAAGCTTGGCCCTGCTGCCATCATCTGCCCAAAGCTTGTCATAGTCTATCTGGCTTGCGATCCTTGTATTCCAGTCTGCAAAGAGCTTTTCCTTATCTGCTGGAGGTCCAAGTACCAGATCATGCACAAAGGTTGCGTTCTTAAACGCCGGAATATTGTACAGTTCCTTCATGTAAGCATAAATGTTTGGATAATCAGCTATCCTTCTTCTTACAGGGCCTACATTCTTAAAGTAGCTGGTATCCCAGCGAACTATGGTAACAAAGAACCTTATGTCTGAATCGGTGATATAATCTCCAAACAAGAATCTGTTTTCTGAAAGTCTCTTTTCAAGCTTATCCATTGAAGCGTAGAAATCTTCAAAGGCCTCATCGTAAGCTTCAAGGGACTGGCAAAAAGCCATTCTGTAGTGTCCGTTGTTAACGTGAGGGAACAGCCAGTCGTTGAACTCATCGATCACATCCCTGTATTTAACAGGATAAAGATCTGGTGCATCCTCAGGCTGAAGAGCCCTGAAATTAACCTCAAGATAGTTGGTCATTCTGTGGTAGTCGTTATTGACTGCCTTCTTTTCCTTGATATCAACGATAGTTGGTGTTGTAGCTCTTCCCTTGTAATCAGGGTTTGCATTCTTATAAAACTCGGAGAGGAAGTATGCTCCTGTCTTAGGATCTTTAAAACCTTCCTGGTCGCTGAAACCATGACCGTATTTATTGGACTGTCCGCTGTGGGAGGTTCTGATATCATAGATAACGTCTGTAAGTCCCAGGATGTCTCTTACTATCACAGGTCTGTTTGACCAGTTACATCCCTTCATCCAGTAGATCTGATATCTTCCTGCCTCAGGCTTCCACTCTCCTTCTCCGTCTCCAGCTTTAGCTATAAATGCGTTTGGCTGTCTTACAAAAGCGCCTCTTTCGTCAATCTCATTTTTTGTTTCCATTGGTCTTGGAATAGCGCCAACTTCCTGCGCAAACTTTTCAGCGAGCTCGTCTGTATAGCCGTTTTCAGGGACTCCCCCATTTACTTTTGCTCTGTGATCAGCTATGCTGCATGCATTACTCATGTCATTTTCCTCCTCTTATTGCTTTAATATTTAAATGATGTAATCTGGCTGATTCATCAGATTCATCTTTGCAAAGAACTCTTTTGTCCTCTGGTTCTTAGGGTGTTCAAATACTTCATTTGGTGTACCGTCCTCAACAATATGTCCCTTATCAAGGAAGATGACTCTGTTTGATACATTCCTTACAAAATTCATCTCGTGGGATACCAGGAGCATTGTGTAGCCCTTAGAAGCAATATCTTTTACCACATCCAAAACCTCTCCCACCAGTTCAGGATCAAGAGCTGATGTAGGCTCGTCCAAAAGAAGGAGCCTTGGCTTCATGGCAAGTGCCCTTGCTATAGCAACTCTCTGCTGCTGACCGCCAGACATATGCTTTGGATAGTGATTTGCCCAGGCTGTCATTCCAACCTTTGCAAGCTCTTCAAGGGCAATCTTTTTTGCCTCTTCCTTATTCATCTTCTTTACAACGATGAGGCCTTCCATGACATTTTCCAGAGCTGTCTTCTTCTCAAAAAGGTTAAACCTCTGAAACACCATTCCTGTATTTTGTCTGATCTCGTTAATGTCTTTCCTGTTTTTCCTTGAAAGGTCCACATCTCTTTCTCCAAGATTTATGGATCCCTTTTCAGGAATCTCCAGCTGATCGATGCATCTAAGGAGCGTTGACTTGCCTGTGCCTGAAGGTCCGATTATTCCTATTACATCGCCTTCATTTATCTCAAGGTCCACATTCTCTAAAACTATATTGTCGTGATATCTCTTTGAAAGTCCCTCTACCTTGATCATGCCTTTTCCTCACTTTCCGGCACATAGTTTGCAACCTGCTCCGGTATTGCCAGTTTCTTTTCAAAATACTTAAGTGCCTGCTCGATTATGATAGTGATCGCCCAATAGATGATCGCCAGGCTAACATACACCTCGAAGTATCTGTAGTTCCTTCCTCCAAGGATCTTGCCCTGGGCTGTCATCTCAACTACCGCACAGGTGAATGCAAGCGAGGTTCCTTTTATTACTGAAATGAAGGAATTTCCAAGGGATGGAAGAGCTACTGTGATAGCTTCCGGAAGGATGATCCTTCTTAGGGTCTGAAGATATGTCATTCCCAGAGCACTTGCTGCCTCGATCTGACCTTCTCCTACTGACAAAAGAGCTGCTCTGATGATCTCTGCATTGAAGGCCGATGTGTTTATTCCAAGAGCTATAACTGCATAAACAAAACCGGATATGTCAGCTGGCTGGTATTCAGTTCCATTCCTTATGCTGAGCCATTTAAAAAACATTGGTATTCCAAAGTACGCAATATACAGCTGTACCAGTATCGGCGTTCCTCGTATCAGGGATATATAAAATGTTGCTATCTGCTTAAGTACTGGAATCTCTCTTATCTTGACTATCGCCAGGATAAGTCCAAGTACGATTCCAAGCACCATGGAGATGATAGATAGTTCAAGTGTTATAGGAAGATACTTTAGAAGTTCTGGAATTTGTGAAAACACTAGTTTGAAATCAAATAAAGTAGCCATAGCGTTTACCTCGTTTTTTCTTGTGTTAAATGCATTATGCTTTAGCGAAGGGCACATGTCTTCTTTTCAAGAAGAACACAGGCAAATCCCAATGGATTCTTCTTAGGAACGTAGTCTCTTGGGATGTCTTCATAGGCTGTTGTAAGCCTGCCCTCAAAAGGGTGAGGATCAACTCCAGGAACCAGCTCATAGCCTATCTTCTCGTAAAAGCCCTGAGCTCTGTCCTGGCTGTTTATCACTATTCTTGTAACCTTTCTTTCCTGGATCCACTTTTCTGCTTCCTCAATAAGGATGCTGCCTATGCCCTTTTTCTGATACTGTCTCGCCACGCACACTCTTCCTATCTTTCCGATATCATCGGCAGGATAAGTGATCCTGCATCCAGCAACGGGCTTGCCTTCATCCATTAAGATAACAGCTTTGTAATCATCACCAATTGGTTCATCATGCCCGTACTCTATTTCCAGAGGGATTCCCTGTCCAAAAACAAAGGCATCCGTCCTTGCATATTCATAGGCTTTATGCTGCCAATCTGGAGAATCCTTTGTGATCCTGTATGCGTCCATATTTGTTAAGCCTCCTGGTAATTCTTTCTTAGATCTCTGGTCCTCTGAATATCAGTCCGTAAGGATTTCTACTTTCATCAAGCTCTTTAAAAGCCTGTTCCTTCTCTGATACGATATCTATTGAATTTGCGATGCTATCTATATTTTTAAGGTCATCCACGTATCTTCTGATATTGGGGTAATCAAAGCTCTTTGCAAAATTCAGTTTATTTTGGTAGTAATAAATATGATCGTGTCGAAGAAGAGTTTTATAAAGTATCTCGTCAGCTTCTGACAATTTATCACCAAGAAGGTATCTGCTTGAGCTAAGTCTTTTATCTATCTGCTTAAACGCATCCTCTTCCTGATGTGCCCATCTTTCAAGATCTGTCTGGAATGTAGCTTCTCCTGCTTTTCTTATGGGAGTAAGAAGTGCATACTCCAGATACTCTTTTTCACCATAGACATTGTTATGGAAAAATAGCGGGTTCTTACTTGTTTCGTATACAAACTTGTTATCAGGATCCTCAGAAAGTTTTTCTCTTCCAGTAGGGGTAAGAAGCTCTCTGTTATCTGGTCCTGTTCCCACAAGTCCATATACATTTCCAAGCTTAGCCCTCATGTGAGGTGAAAGCTGATAGTGCTTCTTGATCCACTCAAGTTTGGTATACTCATAAAAGCTTTCAGTCTGGTAGATGTCCCTTGTGTATCCCCAGAGATTTGGATAATCCTGAAGTCTCTTTTTATTAACACCAAATACAAGATGATAGTTGATATGGAATCTGATAAGGGCTACATAAAGGTGTATGTCTGACAATGTGATGTGATCACCATTTACAAAGCGCCTGTCTGACAGTCTTTTTTCCAGAGTATCAAGAGCCTCAAAATAGCTGTCAAAAGCCTTATCAAAGGTCTCCTGATTCCTTGCAAAGCCGCATCCATAAGCATTTACTTCTTTATTGATAAAATCACTCCACTCATCAATCTCTTTTTGGAGCTCCTCCGGATACAGGTCCGGGGCATTTTCTTTGTGATATTTTTTCCAGTCCCTGACAAAATACTTTGGAATGTTCACAGGATCATTTTGGGCAACAGCTCCTGTGGTAACATCAACGATAGCGGGAACTGTGGACCTTCCAGTAAACTCCGGATCACCCTTAAGGTATGCATCGTCCAGATAATGGATCTTGAGCACCGGATCAACTTCTCCAATATCTTCAGAAAACACCCATCCTCTTGGGTCTCTTAAGACTCCGCATTCTCCAATACTGATAATTCGATCCAGACCCAAGAGTCTTAAAGTTATCACAGCTTTATTGGAGTGTGGGCAGCCAGGCATCCAGATAAGTCTGTACCTGTCTGGTTCAATCGGGAGCTTATCCGGTCCTTCTCCAAATAGTTTGTCAAAAACAAATTTTCTGTTTTCAACCTCTCCCGTAGTTTTATTGATCTGTCTTTTAAATGTATTTTCAAAGAGGTCTACACTCTGAAATGGCACAATATATGACATATGGGCCTCCTGTCTGATATTTTACTTTTTCTTTATCCTGTACTTGTGCTCAGGATCTCTGCTGAGAGCTGCTCTGTGATGGGGTTCTTTCCAAACAGAAAGATCAGGTCCCTTTGGAAGAATGTTCAAAGGATTGGTCGCAAGGCAGCACAGATGGTAGTGTTTCTTGATGGCATCAAAATTGGTATTACCGCCAAATGCTTCTTCCTCATAGAGATCTCTTGCGTATCCCCAGAGATTGGGATAATCCTTGAGCATCTTTTTGTTTACCCTAAATCCGTTAAAGTACGCCACATCAAATCTTGCCAGGGTTACATACAGCCTTACATCGGATTCGGTAATGTAGTCTCCGAAAAGAAATCTCTTTTCCGAAAGTCTCTCCTCCAACTTATCGAAGGCATTAAATACCAGGTTATACGCTTCTTCGTAAGCCTCCTGGCTCTTGGCAAATCCGGCCTTGTAGACACCGTTGTTGACATCGTGGAAAATGAATGCGTTGAGCTCGTCAATCTCTTTTCTAAGTTCCTCCGGGTAGAGGTCGGGTGCATCCGGTTTATGGAATTTCTCCCAGGCAGTCTCAAAATAGAGTGTCAGATTGAAATAGTCGTTATTTACTACTGCCCCGGTTTTCAGATCGACGAGAGCTGGCACTGTAAATCTTCCGTCATAGTCAGGGTCCGCTTTCTTGTAGGCTTCACTGAGGAGCTTGATCTTAAGAACAGGGTCCTCATCGTTCTCGTCAAGAGTAAAGGACCAGTCCGACCAGGGAACATCAGGTCTTATTGGATCCAGGGTTCCAACTGATATCACGTCCTCAAGTCCCATGAGCTGCCTTACGATTATTGATCTGTTTGCCCAGGGGCAAACCGGTGCCCATAAAAGTCTGTATCTGCCTGCTTCTACAGGAAGTTCACCCTCACCTGTTCCAAAAGGCGTTGTAAAACGGTTTGGTTGTCTTTCAAACTTGCCATTTTGCTGTACTTCTTTATTTGTAACATGATCAACTACTGCCATGTATATCTCCTCCAAGTTCAGATTTTCAGTTTGCCAAACTTCTTGCTTCTATTGTTTGGCTCCTCCCACACGCTGTTGTCAGGTCCAAGAGGCAGGACATTATCTGGATTCTCCGTTGCACCAAGAAGGTATCCTCTCTTAATGGCATCAAAATCTGTTGCCTCTTTAAATGCCGGGATGGAATATAGCTCTTTTGCATAATTCCAAAGATTCTCGTAGTCCCTGATGCGCTTCTTGTTGAGTCTGAATCCAAAGTAGTATGCAGTATCAAACCTGGCCAAAGTTACATACAGGCGTATATCAGAATCTGTAAGGCGGTCTCCAAAGAGAAACCTGTTATATGAGAGATGCTCCTCAAGCCAGTCAAGCCTGTCAAACACCAGATCATAATTGAGTTCATACTGTTCCTGTGACCTTGCAAAGCCGGCCTTGTAAACTCCGTTGTTGATCTCATTAAAGAGGATCTCGTTAAGAGCATCGATACCTGTACGAAGTTCAACTGGATAAAGGTCAGGTGCTCCTTCTTTCCAGAATGGTTTCCAGACTGTTTCCCAGTAATTGGTGAGTTTGTGGTAGTCGTTATTTACAACTTTTCTGGTCTTTAAGTCAACGATTGTTGGAACTGTGGCTCTTCCCTGGTATTCAGGGTCAGTTGATGCATAGATTTCAGGCAGATACCTGATGCCGAGTACTGGATCCACCCCATCTTTGTCCAGGGAGAATTCCCATCCTTTATCAGTTCTTGTTGGAGCAACTTTTCCAATGCTGATAACATCCTCAGTGATACCAAGAAGCTTAAAAGCGATCACCTGTCTTGTTGCCCAGGGACAAAGAGGCGTCCAGATAAGTCTGTATCTTCCTGCTTCTACCGGAAGCTGTCCCTCGCCATCACCAAAGGGAGTATCAAACCTGTTCTTTTGTCTGACAAATGCTCCGTTGCTGGCAATCTCTCCTTTAGTTTCGGAAGTAACAACCTTCCCAAACTCTGATGTTCCCTCATTTTCTGTCTTATTTTGTTGTGCTAACTTTTGTCTGTGGGCTGCAAGTGAGCATGCAGCTGCTTCTAATTCAGGCATCTTTATCCTCCCAAAAATTTTTATACTTCTATCCTGGACTGTGGATTTCTCCAGGTTGGTCCTTTCATGTCAGATCTGTCCTTCTCATCTTCGAACCTGTACCCCTCTGGAAGAAAGAATCCTACATCTTCCATCCAGCCCAGTTCATCTTGTCCTCCATGGAACAGCTCCAGTGCTGTTTTTGCTCTTCTAAATCCAAACTTCTCATACATTTCAACTGTGTGAGGATGAGTATAAAGGATCACATTCTGCCCTTTGAGCTGGTCGAGAAGTCTTGTTATAAGTTCTCTTCCTATGCCCAGACCCTGATATTCTTCATCAAGTGCCACGTTGTAGACAGCAGCCTGGAACAGTCCATCGGACAGTGCTCTGGCAACTCCTACTATGCGATCGCCGTCGTATACGAATACGACGGCGTAGCTATTTTCAAATACTGTTTTCTGCTGGGCTGCGGAGTGATCAGACAAATGAGATCGTTTTAGCACTCCTGCAACTTCTTCCCAGTTTATATTTTCTTTTGTGATCTTATACTTTATATCCATAGGTTATCAGTTAGTCTTTCCTGCGTTTAAAACCTCGTCTTCTGGTGACTGGTCAACCCCGCCAAAGAACTGCTCTGAGAGAGTCTTAAGTGTTCCGTTGGCCTTAAGCTCTTTTATTGCCTCATCAATCTTGTCTCTGAGTTCTGTCTCATCCTTAGGAAGGATGTAGTAAGCATAGAGGTTATCAGCAATGAGCTTGGTCTCTTCTTCTGGGATGTCATATTTTCCAATATCAAATCCGTACTCATCTACATAAGCTGTATACATAGGGCCATCAATGATTCCGAAAGATGTCTGTCCATCCTGGATGTGCTGAAGCTGAACCGTTGTGTCTGCCTCTGTGTATGTGATATTGATCTGTGCATCTGGGTTCTTTTCGTTCCATGACTCAACAGCGTTTGTTACTGATACGCCAGCACCGCCTTCAAATGAAAGACCAGCTGCTTCTGCAAAACTCTTTACTGGTGTAGCATCCTTACCAAATACGAATACGTAGCTTACCTTGTCATAAGGAAGTGAGTAGAGGTAAGATTCTGCTCTCTCTTCGTTGTATGAGAAGTTGTTAACACCAATCTGGTAGCTACCTGCATTAAGTCCTGCAAATACTGATGGAAAATCTGTGACCTCAATCTCAAGATCATATTCAGGAATAAGATCAAATGCTGCCTTAAGTACTTCTATGTCATATCCTGTGGGCTGGTTATCTTCACCAACGTATACGTATGGCTTTGGTCCGCCGCCTGTAGCAGCTTTGATTGTCTTAACCTCTACTGTGTCAGCAGGTGCTGCTTCTGTTGTCTCAGCAGGCGCTTCAGCCTGAGCTTCCTCTTTCGTATCTGCAGCTTCTGCAGCGGCTGTATTAGCTGCCTGACCGCATCCTGCAAGGCTGGCAGTAACAAATGATGCCGCAAGTACTGATGTAAATAAATTCCTTAAAGTATTCTTTTTCATAATATTCGTCCTCCTCGAATTTGGATTTCTGTATTTGATATTTAGGATTATGCTTTAGCCCACTGCAAATGTAAAACATACTAATCTTATAGGTGAATATAAATTTTCCTTATACCCCACTAAAACAAGACACGGAGACGGTTCTGCTGACACGAGGACGGTTTGCTGACACGGGGACGGTTCTACTGTCAGGTTTTATCAAGATAAAACCTGACAGTAGAACCGTCCCCGTGTCAGCAAACCGTCCTCGTGTCAGCAGAACCGTCTCCGTGTCTTGTTGTGTGCAATATATTACAGTACCTTGGACAAAAAGTCCTGGAGGCGCTTGGTTTTTGGATGTTCGAAGAATTCTTCGGGGGTGTTTTCCTCAAGGAGGATTCCCTCGTCCATGAACAGGACTTTGGTGGCAACTTCTCTGGCAAAGCCCATCTCGTGGGTAACAACTACCATGGTCATGCCATCATCTGCCAGCTGCTTCATAACATCTAAAACTTCTCCGACCATTTCAGGATCAAGAGCCGATGTGGGCTCGTCGAAGAGCATCACTTCGGGGTTCATGCAAAGAGAGCGAACAATGGCTATTCTCTGCTTCTGACCACCGGATAAAGATGCAGGATAAACGTCTGCCTTCTCCAGCAGATTAACTCTTTTAAGGAGCTCAGTTGCCTTCTCCCTGGCCTCTTTTTCGCTCATGATCTTAAGCTTCACAGGAGCCAGTGTGAGGTTCTGCATTACGGTAAGGTTGTTAAAGAGGTTGAAGTTCTGAAATACCATTCCCATCCTCTCTCTGACCTTATTGATATCAGTTCCCTTGGCGGTTATTTCCTCGCCGTCAAAAAAGATCTGTCCTGCTGTAGGTCTTTCCAGAAGATTGAGGCACCTGAGGAAGGTACTCTTACCTGAACCCGAAGGTCCAACGATAACAATCTTTTCTCCCTTTTCAATTTCGTAGTTGAGGCCCTCTATAACTCTTATATGATTGCCATCAGCCCTGGTGTAGTCTTTTGTAAGGTTCTTAACGGATATCACTTCTTCGCATCCTCCTTTCAAGTTTTCCAAGGAGTATCGTAAGGATCTTGATCACGATAAAGTAGATAGCAGCTGCACCTATAAGAGGCATAAATGCGTCATAGGTCCTTGATGCGATCTGGTTAGCAACACGTGTAAGGTCGGACAGCGATACATATCCTACAATAGCCGTCTCTTTTACCAGAGTGATAAACTCGTTGCCCAGAGGTGGAATAACATTCTTCATTGCCTGGGGAAGGACGATGTAGCGCATGGTCTTAGCCTTGGATAGTCCAAGGGATCTTCCTGCCTCCATCTGTCCCTTGTCAACTGCCAGGATACCGCCCCTTACGATCTCGGAAACATAGGCTCCTGAGTTGATACCAAAGGAAAGAGACGCAACCAGAATTCCATTGTTGGATGACTCCATTACGATGAACCACATGATAAGGAGCTGCAAAACGCTCGGTGTTCCGCGGATAACATCAACATAAACTGTGGCAATGTAATTAAGCACTGTGGGCTTACCGTCTTCAGTTGTGGACAGCTTCATAAGAGCCGCCACCGTACCAATGATGATTCCAAGGATTCCTGCGAAAAGAGCTATCTCCAAGGTTATCCCAAGACCAGAAATATAAAGTTTCCAGCGCTCACCTGTAATAAAGGCTGCGGCAAAACGTTCTGAAATGGTCATTTACCTAAATCACTCCTCAATGTACTGCTTAACAAGACTGTCGTATGTTCCATTGTCCTTGAACTTCTTTAAAGCTGTGTTAATCTTAACTGCAAGATCTTCATCTCCCTTAGGAAGTGCAATAGCGTAGTTCTCAGGCTCAAAGTCAAAGTTCTCACCTGCTACAACTTCAACCTGATCAGCAAACTGTGCGCCAAAAACTTCAGCAGGGTTCTTGTCAACGATAACGCAGTCAACACGTCCGTTGTTAAGGTCATTAACTGCATCTACTGCCTTGTTGTATGCTGAAACTTCAGCACCTTCGATCTCATCAGCGATGAACTCACCTGTTGTTCCAAGCTGAACGCCGATCTTTTTGTTCTTTAAGTCATCTGCTGTAGCAATGGCTGCTCCCTTAGGAATAACAACAGCCTGAACTGCCTCGTAATATGGATCAGAGAAATCAACCATGTTCTTTCTCTCTTCTGTAACTGTCATTCCTGCGATAGCAACATCGATCTTGTTACCGATGGATGATACAAGTGAATCAAACTCCATGTCCTGGATCTGAACTTCAACGCCGATCTCTTCACCGATTGCCTTGATAAGAGCAATGTCAAATCCATCAGGCTTGCCATCATCGCCCACATATTCAAAAGGCGGAAAAGCTGCGTTGGTTCCTACAATAAGGGTCTCCTTTGAAGCTTCTCCGCCATTGTCAGCCTCTCCAGCGGTAGCTGCGCCGCATCCGCAAAGAAAGACCATGGTCATCATTGTTGCTACAAAGGCTGATAAAAATTTCTTCTTCATAATTTTCTCCTCCTGTTTTATACACAAATTCTGTATATTTATACATTTTATGTATAATATAGCAACAATATTAAATTAAATCAAGTACTAATAATAAAGAAATATCAATCTGATGTTATATCTGCTCCGAAGTACTTCTCAGAGATCTCTTTGAGCTTACCTTCTGATCTGAGCTCTGCAATAGCCTCGTTGATGGCTTCCCTTAAGGAATCGTTGTCAGCGCCCTTTGCAAGAGGAACAGCGTACATTGTAACCTCAGGGTCTGTTGCTGCAACCTTGAGCTCCGTAGTACCTGTTGTGTTGAAGTAGTCCTGAGCTGAAGTGTTGGCATTGATAGTAGCATCAACTGTTCCGTTGAGTACAAGAGTCATGGTCTCGCCCAGAGTATCAACGTTAGATACTGTAGCGCCGTGCTCTTTACCCATAGCCTCATAGGTTGAACCTGCTGAATTGGCTGTTGTCCTGCCATTTAAGTCATCAAATGATGTGATGTCGCTGTTAGATGCAAGAGTTACAACTACAGCGTGGTCATAGGCATAAGGCTCTGTGAAGTCGTATGTCTCTTTTCTGTCATCTGTAACATCAACGCCGTTGGCCATCATATCGAAGGTTCCGGTTGTTACACCTGTAAGACCGCCGTCAAAAGCCACTTCCTTAAAATCAGCCTCAACACCGAGCTTTTCTGCGATTGCTGCAGCAACCTCAACATCAAATCCAACAAGCTCATCTGTTGTCTCATCGTGATAAGTAAATGGTGCCCAAACGCCTTCAGTTGCGATTGTGATCTTGCCTGCCGCCTTGATGCGAGCAAGGTGATCCTCGCCTGCAGGAGCCTGAGCCTCTGCCTCCTGGCTATCTGCTGTCTCTGCTGGAGCCTGTGCATTATCAGCTGCAGCTCCGCAAGCTGTGATGGATGCAGTCATAAGAACTGCTGTAAGTAACATAGCTAATTTCTTCTTCATAATTTATCCTCCTCGTAGATCTGCGCAGCTATTGAAGCGTAATATTAACTCCATTTCGCCGCAAATATTTTGCACAATTTTTTTGTGTATAATACATCAATTTTCAGTCAAACGCAAGAACTCTTTTGTGCGGTCCATTTTAGGATGCTCGAAAAACTCAGCCGCACTGCCTTCTTCCACCACATTTCCATCTGCCATGAATACCACATGAGTTGATACCTCTTTTGCAAAAGAGATCTCGTGGGTCACTACTATCATGGTCATGCCCTCATTAGCCAGCTCCCTCATGACTTCAAGAACCTCTGCAGTTAGCTGCGGGTCCAGAGCTGATGTGGGCTCATCAAAGAAGATGATGCTTGGGTCTGTGGCAAGAGCCCTGGCTATAGCTACTCTCTGCTGCTGTCCACCGGACAACTGGCTTGGATAGTAGTCCTTAAACTCTGCCATTCCAACTTTTTTAAGGACGTCCATGGCTTTTTTCTCAGCGTCAGCCTTTGAAACCTTCCTTGCAGAAGTAAGGCCCAAAGTCACATTTCCAAGAACTGTCTTGTTGGCAAACAGGTTATAGTTTTGGAACACAAAGCCTGTCTTTTTCCTTATTTCCGCTATCTCAGCCTTGGTGATCCCAGACAGATCATACTCTTTTCCCTCAAAGGAAAGATGTCCTCCATCTGCCTTCTCAAGGAAGTTGATGCACCTAAGGAGCGTAGTCTTTCCTGAACCTGATGGTCCAAGGATCGATACCACATCGCCTTTTTCCACAGTTAAGTCAATTCCAAGAAGTACGCCATTGTCTCCAAATGCCTTCTTTATCTGTTTTACTTCTAAAAGAGCCATATGCTCCTCCTGATCTTCTTTTCAAAAATAGAATCCGTCACTTGCGCACGCCATAGCTTCCAAGGATCTTTTCACCCTTCTTCTGGATAAATGTAAGAACTGTACAGAAGATCAGGTACACAAGTGCAACTTCAATGTAAAGTGGCAGGTAGTTGTAGGACTGACCTGCGATCTGCTTGGTCCTTGTGAACATCTCAACCACGGTGATACTTGAGGCAAGAGATGTGTCTTTTACCATGCTGATAAGTGCATTGAACAAAGATGGGAACGCTGTTCTGAAGGCCTGTGGAAGGATGATGTGCCACATGATCTGCATATAGTTCATGCCAACGCAGTAGCCCGCCTCCAATTGTCCCGCAGGAACCGCCTCCATGGCTGCTCTCATGGTCTCTGCAGAATATGCGCCTTCATTTATAGAAAAGACAATTACCGCCATCACAAAGGGATTGGAATGGATCCCAAGAAGGGGAAGCCCATAGAAAGCCACCATGAGCTGAACCAGCAGCGGCGTTCCTCTGATTATCCAGATGTAGATGCGGCAGATCTGTGACAGTACCGGAGTCTTGGCGTACTGCACCATGGCAACAAGCACCGCGATAACTGTGGACAGCACAAAGGCTATGGCCGCCAGAGGCAATGTCACTTTAAGTCCAAATTCTAATATTTTGGGGAAAGAGCTTATGAGAAGCTCCAGTGTTTTTTCATTAAACATAAGATCTCCAAGTTAGTCGTTAAATTTCTTAAGTTCCGAAATCGCCAAAGGAACTGCGATAAACAGCGATAAAACATCAGCACAGGCCTGAGTCATTTCAACACCTGTTATGCCAAAGAACTGAGGCAGTATCAGGATAAGCGGAATAAAGCAGATGCCGTTTCTGGCTGATGCTGTGATTGATGCCTTAAAGCCCTTACCAATTGACTGGAGCATCATGTTGCTGATAACTATGGCTCCAGAAAGCGGAAGGGATAGCGACATAAAGCGAAGGGCTGAAACGCCTACAATATGGGCTGCTTCCTGTCTGGTGAACAGGGAAACGATACCTGGCGCAAAAGCAAAGCATACAGCTCCAATTCCTATAAGGAAAATGGTTGAATATTTTACGCAGAAAACGAAGCCTTCCTTAACTCTCTTTGTAAGGCCTGCGCCGTAGTTAAATGAGCAGACTGGCTGATAGCCCTGTCCAAATCCTATAAGGGCTGACGCCATCATCATCATGAGCCTTCCTGCCACTGACATTCCGGCAATTGCGGACTCAGCTCCAATAACCTGCTCTGCTCCAGCGATCGTCACAACTGTGGCAGCTCCAACTGCTCCTGCCATCCTGTTGAGGAGAAGCGTTGATATTGCAGCCAGGCCCTGACGGAAAAGAGATGGTGCTCCGCCGTTGATTATCTCATAAATGTAGTGCCTGTTTATGTGAACATTTTCCCAGCTCATCTTGATGTTTTCGCCCTTGCTGGTTCCTATGAGCAGCACGATAAAGCTGGTGATCTGTCCCATAACAGTGGCAATTCCTGCGCCTATGACTTCCATATGGAACACCATGATAAGAAGCGGATCAAGAACCATGTTCATGACAGCGCCGCACATGAGACCTATCATTGCATAGGTGGCAGCGCCCTGGAAACGCAGCTGGTTGTTTATTACAAACTGGGCCATCATAAATGGCGCACCAAATAAGATGATCCTCATGTAGTCCTTGGTAAACTGCATGGTGGCATCTGTAGCCCCAAGAAACTGGGCTATGGGTGTAACAAAAATATTCCCGACAACAGCGAATATAACTCCAAGAATAAGGGCCATGGCAAAGCCTGTGGATGCCATCTCATTGGCTTCCTTGTGGTTGCCTGCTCCTAGCATTCTTGAAAGGTAATTGCCTGATCCGTGTCCGCAAAAAAATCCAAATGCCTGGATTATGGCCATCACGGTAAATACAAGTCCTACAGAGGCGGTGGCAGCGGTATTAACTGCAGGGTCTGTAGACACTCTGGCAACGAAAAAAGTATCTGCTGTGTTGTAGATTGCTGTGACCAGCATGCTTATTATTGTTGGCACAGACAGTGTCAGTATCAGCTTGGGTACTGGTGTCTGTGTCATGAATTCTCTTCTGCTCTGATTCTTTTGACTAGACATTAATTTTCCTTTTGTACAATTTTATTGCGTTTTACTTATGATACACCCAGTGTCAAGTCTCGCTCTTTTTAAGCTCTGCAAACTTGGCTTTCATGGTGGGATTATTCCTTGTAAGCTTCTTCACAGAAACGTCGTCCACCTTGTTGTTGGCGATCCTGAGCTGATTGTCAGAGCCCTGAAGCTCTTTTTTAACCTTCTCAAGATGCTGGATCGTCTTGTCGATCTCCTCTATAGCCTTGTCAAAGTGGCTGTGGGCCTTCTCATAGTTGCTGCTAAAGTCATTTTTGAACTTAAGGAGGCTGTCCTCAAAATTGGAAATATCGATGTCCTGATTGCGGACCTCCATAAGCTCCTGCTTGTAGGAAAGAGCATTTAAAGCCGCGTTCCTAAGGAGCGTAATTATTGGTATAAAGCACTGAGGACGGACCACATACATCTTGTCATACTTGTAGGAAACATCAACAATTCCAGCATTATAGAGCTCTGAATCACTCTCAAGAAGGGATACAAGTACCGCATATTCACAGTTCTTTTCCCTCCTGTCCTTGTCAAGCTCCTTGAAAAAGTCCTCGTTCTTGTGCTTGGTGGCAGTCTCGTCCATCTCGTTCTTCATCTCGAACATGATGGAAATTATCTCAACGCCGTTTTCGTCAGTTTCTCTGAAGATGTAATCTCCCTTACTACCAGACCTTGCGTCATTATCCTTTTCAAAATAGGCGTTTCTAAAGGCTGTGGCCCTGATCTGGTTAAACTGTATCTCACAGTGCTGCTCTAAGGTCTCACCTACCATCTTGGTTGACATGCGGGTTTTAAGGTCCTTGTAGAACTCCACCTCACGCTCTTTTTCAGCAAGGAGGATCTTACCTCTCTCTTTTTCCTGCAAAAGAGCTGTCTCCAGATCCTTGTTTTTCTCAGAAAGCTCGTCAGCCAGGGCGTTCTTTTCATCCTCGACCTTCTTGACTGCCTCAAGGACTGCCAGCTTCTTTTTATCATCAACGTTATCAAGTTCAAGCTTAAGCTTGGTATTGGACTCTTCAATTTTTCTTATCTGTTCCCTGAGGGCTTCAATTTCTTTTGCCTGAGAAACACGTAGTTCGTTTTCCTTTGCAGATAGTTCCAGCTCATGGCGCTCTTTAAGATGCCTCTCAAGTTCAGAAGTTCTCTGGGAAAGGTCTTTTTCAAATTCCTTGTCCCTTATCTGTGAAACAATGCTGCTAAGTTCTGTATCATCAACTGTAAATGCCTGTCCGCAATGTGGACACTTAAGCTCTGCCATACCCATACCCTCTTTTTCATAGTTTGCTATCCTTTGATTTTACCACAAAATAAAGCGCCGGCGAAACAGCTTATAAGCGTTCCACCGGCGCATTATATTATTTCATATGAAAGGTGTTATGATCAGTTCTTGAAGAATGACATCTCGTCGTTGAGCTTGTTAGCGATGTCTTTGAGGTTATTTGCAGATCCAGCAAGGGTTGTAACTGTAGCAGAAAGCTCCTGCATTGAAGCACCTGTTTCCTCAGAAGAAGCAGCATTCTCTTCGGAAATAGCTGAAAGTGCGCTCATAGTATCAACAACCGCATTCTTGCTTGATTCACATGTGTCAGCGCCCTGAGAAATAAGCTGTACGCCGCCAACTGTGCTGCCGATATCGGAAAGCATTCCGTTAACTGCCTCAAGTGTCTCACCAAGTGCCATCTGCTGATCCATGTTGCCCTGACGAACATCTTCAGCTGCAGCAACTGCTGCCTTAGACTGCTCAAGGAGGATATCCATCTCTTTTCTGATATCATCAGCCATCTGCTTGGAATCATCAGCAAGCTTGCCGATCTCTTCCGCAACGACTGCAAATCCTTTTCCTGCCTCTCCTGCTCTTGCTGCCTCGATAGAAGCGTTGAGGGAAAGGAGGTTTGTCTGTGTAGCGATTGAAGCGATGCCTTCAACCTTGCCATTGATATTTGTAACAGCATCCTGTGTTGCCTGGATAGTGTTTGAAATGTCGTCAATCTTTGCAGTCATTTCATTTGAAGAATCCTGAAGTGATGTAAGAGACTTGCTGGATACTTCCGAAGCTTCTTTCATCTTGTCTGCAAGTGTTGAAAGATCACCAGTTGAACTCTGCACATCACCAACTGCATCGCCAATTTTGCCTACATTCATGGAAGCATTCTGGATTTCGTCAGCCTGCTGTGTAGCACCTGATGCAATCTCCTGAACTGCGTTTGATACATCTTCTGCAGTCTGTGAAATCTGATTAGCCATATCTGAAAGCTCTTCAGAATTCATGCCAACATTAGAAGCTGACTCTTTTATGCTGGTAACAATCTCTTCAAGTTTGTCGATAACAGCGTTTGTGTTTCCAATCATTACGCCAAATTCATCTTTTCTCTGAATGTGCTTGGCAACCTTAGAAAAGCGTCCATCAGCAAGCTGCGCAATTGAATCGTTGACATACTTGATAGGATCCACAAAGCTCCTTGCCATGAGGAATGAAACGATGGCAGCAATTATAATCAAAATAACTCCAATGATAACAACGATCATTGCTGTTGATCTTGCCGTTGCTGTTACAACCTTAAGATCTTCAGCTGTGCAGATCGTCCACCCGGTTGTAGGAGACTTAACATACGCCACAAGAGCTCCATACCCCTTACCGGTATTAGCCACCTCATAATAACCATTATCCAGTCCACTGGTCATGAATGTCGACTGGCTTCTGTCATCAACGTCATCAACACCGATCTCATACTGAGAATGTGCTGCTACAATACCTTGTGTATCAACGATAAAGGCGTCTTCAGACTCTTCTGCAAGGAATTTATGGAAGTCATTAAGGTCATAGTTCCTCTGTGCAATTCCGATAACTGCTCCACCATCGCCATAAATTGGAACAGCAAAAGTACACTGTCTTACACCTGTAGACGCAGATACAATGATATCTGAGCAGTATGCATTACCAGCCATAGCCTGGGTGAAATACTCTCTCTTTGAAACGTCAACAAGCTTACCTGTTGCCCTTAAAACCTGCATTCCATCAGGTCCAGTCAAAACAGTGATATTTCCATCATCCAGATTCTTATCAACACTACCTAAGTAGTTAAGAGTCTTGGTCATAGCTTCCTGGTCTTCAGGATGAAGCATAAAATTAACAGTTGAAGGAGCAGCAGCAACTGCCTGCAATGATCTTATATTTTCAGTAACCTTGGTCTCAAACTCAGACTCAATGTACCATGCCTGCCAGTCCAGTGAGTCAATTGCATCCAGCTTTGCTTTTTTAGTAGATGTGCTATAGCTTACGATAACAGCAATTGCAAGAGGTACAATTGCAACTATCAGCATTACAGCAATCAGCTTTGTTCTGATGCTGTTTTTAAAACTGACTGATCCTTTCTTGTTTTTACCTTTCTCCTTACCATCCTTTGCCATTCGTAACACCTCCATCATATTTTTGGAACTTACAATATATTATAGTCCTTCATGATGAATTGTTAACACAATTGATGGTAATATAATAAAAAATTAATGATTTACCATTTATTTATATTAACAACCCATACGACATTA
The DNA here is from genome assembly GCA_015056565.1 of Butyrivibrio sp. Classification (GTDB taxonomy): domain Bacteria; phylum Bacillota; class Clostridia; order Lachnospirales; family Lachnospiraceae; genus Butyrivibrio. Next base: position 25,610 of record SVGB01000017.1, on the reverse strand, counting down.
ATTATATCGGCAGAAAAATCAAAAAGTTTACAACAAAAAAGAAAAAAGCTAACCATTTTTTATAATTTTTGGTTAGCTTTTATTATTGTGTATTCAATTTCCTGTCAATTTGTCTTTTTGACTTCCTTATTGTCACTATTCTCCCAGGCTTCATTCATTAGTTTTAGCATCTCAAGGCAACTTCTAAAGCGCCTCCTCTTATTCTCATCAGCCCAGATGATCTCTCCCTGCCATGTGTCCTTTTGATGATTATCGATCTTGACGATAAATGTGCTCTTCCCCATGATGCCATACCCTCACACAACTACATCAACAGCCTACATATATTCCCCCTAAGTGTGATTATACTACGTATTTATATGTATTTGTTACATCCTTTGTAATATTTCGTTTTTTCACACAAAATTCACATTATTGAACGAATTGTGTCTTCTTTTTTGCACACTACAAAAAGGCAACTGGCCGCATTACACGGTCAGTCGCCTTTATTAGATCATATTGCATTTCTATAAGGAAGTTCTGCTCTCGCTCCGCTCGCCAGAACAAACTTCGATCACGAAAATCGGAGATTTTCTATCTCAATTTTCCTTTTTCTTCTTCCCTGCGATCAACAGTGAAAGAGCTACTGCTGCTGAAACAAGGATCACAAATGCTCTTGCCGCCCTGTTTGTAGAATCGTCAGTGCCAGCTCTTCTTGCACCGAGAACTGCAGGTCCGTCAACAGGAACATCTCTCTGTGCTCCAAGTACTGCTCCAGTAGGTGCTGGTGCTGTTGCAACTGGTGCATCAGGAATTGTTGTTGTAGGTGTTCCCGGATCACTTGGTGTATCATCATCTGATGGTCCTGGTGTAGGAGTTGGATTAACAGTAAGATCACCCAGTTCATAAGAAATCACATAGTTAGTATCCTGTCTAAAGTGATCAGCCTTATCAAAGGTAATGGTATTCTTTGTTGTACCTGGTGTTGTGATCGATCCTGTAGTATGAATATTTGTTACCTCATCACCGATCTTCTCATCTTCACCAATAGCCTGTACAAATCCATCTCCCAAAATCTCATAAGCTGGACTTGTAAGAGCTGTTCCGTCAGCTGTCTTTGAAGCAGAACTTGTTCTGAATGTTACCTTTCTTGGAAGGATAGTTAAGTATCCAACTGTAACAGCTTCTTCAAGATCAGATACCTCCTCTCCATCTGCATCAACAACAGTTACATCAACATAATCTGTGATGTCCTTGCCATCCTTAGTTATATTAAGGCCTGCAAGATCAAGCATTACAGGATAGTCCCTATTATGCTCCTCAAGAAGTTTTTCTTCAGTTCCAGGAAGATCCTTATTGGCATCAATTCCTTCACCTCCATAAAGCTCCCATCCTGAAACGACTATGCCATGCTTTTCTGCTGCATTCTCAAGATCATCCTCAGCCGCATAGGATCTGATCATGAATAATCCAAGCATGCTATTTATGAAGCTCATGATGCCGGAATTCTCATTATATCCTTCAACATCGAAGTCTACAGTTACCTTAGCAGCCTGAAGCTGTCCGTTATAGGTTGTCTCAAGGCCATCACCTTCTGTAGCAGACTTAAGCACCAGTTTGATCTTAAGTTTTTCAGCAAAAGAGCCTTTTATAACAACTTCCTTAGCTGGCATCTTGAATGTATTTGTCGCTGTATCAACTACCACACCTTCAGGTAATTCCCAACCTGTAAATACATATCCTTCTGGTGCTTCTGGATCAGCTTCTATTGATACATCAGAGTCAAATTCAAAATCTTTTTCCTGTCCACCATAAGGAAGCTGAGGAGGAGTCATTCCTGTAGGTACCTTATCGTACACGTACTGAACCTTGAAATTCTTCTTTGACCATATTGCATAAAGGTCGATGCTGTCCATTACGACGATGCTTTGGCCAGGCTTGTACACATCTCCAGAACCATCCTTATTACGGCTCCATCCCTCAAACTTGTAGCCCTCTCTGGACATAAGTGCCTCAACAGAATTGTTTTCGGCTCCAAGAACTGTGTAATTACCAGTCTTGGCGTTCTTATCAGGATATGCAGGAGTCTGTGAACCATCGTTCTTGTTATAAGTTACAGTAACTGACTGGTTCTTAATATATCCGTCGATATGACTCACACTGCCTTCATGCTTGTATACATACCACACGATGTCTGATTCAGTGACATTAGGATACAAGCTCTTAAAGGTAGCATCATTATTAATAACACTTTTCGGTCTTGAAACTATTACCTTTTCTACAGCATTACTTAAGCGGTCAGGATTAGTGTCATACAACGGGAATGAAACGCCCTTATTGTCTGCTTGTCCAATCCAACTAACAGATGAAGCACCTGAATTATATGGATAATAGTTCTTTGAATCTCTTGGTGATCCATCTGCCGGAATAGGCTGTTTTGGTAGGAGCACATAGAACTCAACCTTATCCATATCATGCTGATAGTATACATTGATAAGAAGAGTTCCATCCGCCTGGATGACAGGTTCTATGAGCTCGGTCTTACCATCAGCGCCTGCTCTGAACTCATCTTTCTTTACACTTGTATTACGCTTGTAACCCTTAACTTCTCGAACATAGTCCTTAGCTTCAAGAGTTTTTCCTGTTGTTCCTGTCTTTTTTTCAGGATTTGCTGTTATGTCCTGGATCTTATCAACAGCACCAAGTTCATACTTGCCTGTTTCAGTTGTCTCAAGATAGTGAGCTACAACGTACTTCGTATCTGTATTTGGCACAAAAGATCCTTCAATTACTACATCTCCTGCAGGCATCTCGAAATATGTCTGCGTTGCAGGTGCATACTTTCCGCTTACCAGCTTTTGAAGCCTTGCAAAAAGAGTAGTAACTCTTGTTTCTGTTTCAAACTCATACCAGCTTTTATACTTCCAGCCAGCAAATTCATATCCAATCGCCTTAACAGATTTAGTATCAACAACTGGAACAAGTGCGCCATATCTGAATGTTCCAGCGTACTCGCCATTATCGTTAAGTGCTGCAGCTGTTGGAGTAATGTCAGAAGCCTTGGGCTGACCTGAAGCATCACTATACTGATACGAAACCTTGAACTCCTGTCTATTGTAGTAGAGTCTTATTACTAAAGATCCATCTCCTAGAATCTCGTCATCATCCATCGTATCAACAACTTTACCATCTTTGACACTTACATACTCTGTCTTATCCTCTACAATAGTTAATCCTTCAAAGCTGCTTTCATCATATGTAAAGAACTTTTTCGCAGATTGACCGGTTGTACCTTTCTTATCAGAAACAGTCTTATTATCATCCCTTGTATAGTCGTCGTCATCAATATTCTGGATCCAGTACTCGACTGTGAAAGGTATGTTATCATTTGCAACAAAATCGCCTACAAGATACACATCATTAGCTGGCATGTGGAAATCACCAACAACAGCGCCGTCCTCGATACCTCTGTCCTTAAGGCTGTTATTCTCAGCTTTCCAGCCGGAGAATGTGTAGCCTGCAGCAGCTTTAACATCAAGAAGCTCTGATGAGGTTATCTGGTCATTGTATTTCTTTGATATTACCTGCGCTTCAGCTATTTCCGGCTGTGTACCAGCAGGTGCAGCTTTTGCATATCTGAAATGTATTTGTACTGTCTTCTTTTCAAAGTAAAGATGAAGTTCCGATGAACCATCGCCATTTATCTTGTCAATCTTATCAATAGTCTTGGCCTTAGTAGTGTCAACTTCTATATATTCATAACCCTCGACAGTCTTATCAGCATTACTAGCCTCTACATTTGAACCTGCTTTTTCTGTACGTATTTCTTCAGTTTTTCCTTCTTTATTATGAGCAAGCGGTTCCGCATCTCCATTGTCCAGCAGCTCAAACCACCTAACTGTATAATTAACATCCCCAGCTGTGTAACTACCAGTAAAGATAACATCTTCATCTGGCATTACAAACTTACCGGTGTTATCTACGGCAACTGTCTCACCTGATGTGGTCTTACCAGTCCAGCCGCTGAATGTATATCCGGCAAATACGTTATAATCAGTATCTGACGCTTTATCGACCTTAGCATTAAACTTTACATCGTTTTGTGGATCAGGACCTTGATATCCGTCTGGTACAGGCGTGTTATCAACCAGCTTGTAGGTAACACTATGCTTATTTGCACTGAAATAGAGTTTAAGCACAGTTGAACCATCTGGATTTACTGTGGCGCTCTCAACTGTTTCACCAATGACTTCTTGATAGTTATAGCCTGCCAGCGTCTTATCCTCTGTTGTTACAGATGCTGTTGCATTTGATGTTGTTCGTTGATCGATCTTGATTGGTTCTGTCTTATCATCTACATCAAACCACTTAACAGTATATCCTACATTTTTCTGCTTCCATTTAACCTCAAGAGAATGATCGTCTACAACATTTCTAAATGCAACAGATACTTTACCATTTTCGCTAACCGTAACAATTCCATGTGTTCCTGTTGTTATGTCAACTGTATTGTCATCCAGCTTGATACTTTCAAGCACATATCCTTCATTTGGAGTAGCGACTATGTTCAATCCGCCATTATACGCTACTGAATACGTCTTAGAGGTCTCTGTAGAGCCCTCCAATACTCCGTTAGTTACAGTTGCAGTAATCTTGGGGTTCTTTTTAAAGTAAGCATAGTAAATCGCATTACTCTTAAGAAGATCACCTGCAGGTGTAAAATGATTAGTAGAAGAAACTACAGTAGTACCGTCCTGGGCTTTCCAGTTTTCAAAGTAATATCCTTCCTTCGGTGATGCAAATGAGCCTTGCATGTTAGCCTTGATAACTTCGCTGCTCTTATCTATGCTACCCCAGCTCTCCTGCCCTGGTGCAACCTTGTATCCAATGACCTGCGCAGCATCAGCCCACTTTGCTTCAAATACGATATCTGAGTGAGGAACAGTTATCACATCACCGCCTCTGTAAAGATGGTTGTTGTAGATCCATCCTACAAAGATATGCTTTCCTGTCGCATCTACAGGTTCTACATTTGATACTGTATACTTTCTCTCTACTGCTGCGCTTCCATCTTTATCAAGAACCTTTACGCCTGCTTCATTTTCAGGCATTGGTGATGCCTCAATAGAAGATGTATAACTGATATTGATGGTTTTAGGTGCAATGACACATATTACGATATAATGCTCCTGAGATGTAATATCTTCAAAAGTAACAGATGCTGTTCCTGATCCATCAATTGTTTCCACATATTTCCAAGCGCCATACCCTGCAGTACCATTATTGTAAAGCTTCTTAATAAGATCAACATTTTGTTGAAGGTTATCATAGTCATAGCTACCACTTGACTTAAATATCAGATACTTTTCACTATCATAATCAGAATCACCTGCATCTAGAGAAATTCCGCCGTATACTCTTACACCTTCTCCTTTAACACCATCATGGAATCTTAAAACACCTGATCCATCTTTTTCGCCCACCTTGGCTGGATCGAGTATAACGCTTCCTGTTAAAGTATTATACATAGAAAGCTGCAGAGTTTTCTTTATGTATCCTTTAGCATCTTTATCAGAATTTTTATATCCCCAGTCTGTTATTCCAATTCCTATATTCTCGGTGTCCTCACCGCCTTCAGCATTGACAAGGATAGGATAAAGAGTTCCCCTAAGATCAGAAAAGCCATTTGCTCCTTTTGCCTTATATTGAAGCTTATTATCGTACCACCTTACCGCTTCAACCTGCGTCCAGGTTTTCATGTCTGCCCAGTTCTGCTGATTAGTGTAGTTATTAGAATTGTAGTAAACTGTGCCAGTAAAAGAGTAAGTAATGTTATCAATTACATAATTGCTCTCAAAAATATCTGATACAAGAGTTCCATCTACGCTTGCTGGAACTACAAGTCCTGTAATTTTTTTCTTGAACTGATTAGTTTGAAAGGCATTTGCTGTAAGATTTGTATAAGGATTTTGGCTTAATACCCTCACTTTCACAGACCCCATAACGTCTGATGCCTCATTGGTAGCATAAATAGTTACAACTCCGTCCAGATTAGGAGTGGTACCAAATTTAATCTCAGCGCTACCATCACTTTTCACATTTGTTATCTTAGCAAGTCCTTCATCAGTTGTAGTCCAGGTTATAGTCTTATCAGCAGCATTCAACGGAGCTATTGTTGCTTTTGCTATTCCGGTGCTTGTTCCCTTGCTATTTCCTACAACATATGAAGAACTCTTTGAAGGATCATAGGTCTTTCCGTTAGCTGTTAGACTTACTGAAATCTTTGTTACCATTACTGGTGTAACGCGAATCTCTACAGTATCAAAGTAAGTTGAATCCTGATTAAGAGATCCCTTTACAACTACTGTGCCTACTCCGGTTGCTGTAACCTTAGCTCTGTCGCCCTGCGATGGAAGAACTTTTGCCCCGGGCGCTGTGGTCTTATCACTGACTATCTCCCAGTTGACCTTCGTATCAGTAACTGAAGATACCGGATCGATAACCGCGTAAACATCTGCTCCTTCACTGTTCATTACAAATGAATCTGAAGCAGACTGAATAGTGAATGCTAACAGTCCTACTACACCATACTCTGAAAAGCTGTCTGTTTCAAAGTTTGCAACATTACCACTTATGTCATATTCATCAGCTACAACTTCAACTGATCCGTTGTCTTCAATATGTACTACATTATATTTAGCATCAGAATCTGCACCAGAAAAGGTGATTGAAACATCTACAGACTTTTCGGGCTCAATCTTAACGCCGTCAAGGTAGAATGAAATATCAACAACCTTTACAGAACCAGCAATACCACTGATTGCCTTATTGATAGCGCCGATTCTGTTTGCAGAATCAACACCTGTAACCACCATCTCTGTATCTGCAGGGAATGCTCCCTTAGGTGCACTTACCTTAACATAAAGGCCATTCGCTGATCCTGAAAAATCTTTTGCAGGATACTCAACTTCTTCCTCAGCTTCAACAGCTGCAATCACAAATGGAGAGAAGCTTGATACGTCACAGCTTGCCCCATCTGCCTTAGCTGCTCCAAGATTGTCTACATTGCCATCATGCTCATGAAGTAAAACAAAACTATCGCCTTCAAGGGCTTCACTTAATTTGATCTCAACATGTACCTTCTTAGAATCTGCTGGCTGAACCTTCACACCATCAGCATCTTCAAAAGAAATATCTACGCCCTTAGCTGCAGTCACGCCATCAAGCTCTTTTTTTGCAATATCAAATGCCTTAGAACTATCAACATCTGAAACCTTTACTATTGTCCCTTCAGGGAACACACCTTCTCCAGCCTGGACTAAAACAGTTGCAAGATCAGTAGATATTGTTTCATCAATATCGTTCTCCGTTTCTGCCTCTTCTTCCTCAGCCTCTACAGCCTTAAAATTAGCAGTAAACTCTACGTTTTCTTCAATCTTTGTATAATCAGGAACCAAAGTAGCATCTGTATAATTCTCAAGATAACCACCTGTCCAGCTCACAAACTCAAATCCTACATCAGGTGTTGCTGTGGCACCATCAAGAGTTATCTCTTCGCTATCTGGATCAAAAGATTCTTTTGCATTAGAAACAGAACCGCCTTCGCCATCAACTACATAAGTAATTACGATACGGCCTTCCTCGTCCTCTTCAGAAGCCTCTGATTCTTCTTCTGTTTCTTCTGATTCAGCATCTTCAGCCTCGTCCTCAGACTCTTCCTCGTCTTCAGACTCTTCTGATTCCTCTGATTCTTCTTCGTCTTCAGATTCCTCGTCCTCAGACTCCTCTTCAGACTCTTCCTCATCCTCGGATTCTCCCTCATCCTCAGACTCATTCTTGGGCTCTCCCTGTTCTTCCTCTGGATTGCCCTGCTCTTCTGTGGTGTCGCCCTCAGCAAAAACTTTAGCTGATGTGTAATCACTAGTGAATGTAGTGAATACAAGAGCTAAAGCCAACAAGAAAGCTAAGAGTTTCTTACATGTTCGTAGCATTTTACGCCTCCCTAAAAGTAATAAAAAAGTTTACATGTGAAAACAACTTAATTAATGGTTACGAAGCTGAATGTTCACGTTCAAATGTGACTGCCCTGCCACTTGCCATGGCTTCATCCATGAGCTTCATAAGCTCAAGCGCACTTCTGAACCGAACTGATCTGTTTTCCTCAGCCCAGACCACCTGTCCCTGCCAGGTTTCGTTCTGACAATATTCAACTTTCACGATGAAAGTTCCTTTTTTTGTAGCATCACTTTTTCCCATGATCATATCCTTTCATGGTCCCCATTATAAAAAATGACTCATCATATGACCCATCATAATTAAACGAAATTATGTAATTCTTTCATAAAATTCTGTTTATGAAATTTATAAAATTTTAATAATTTAATTATTGGTTTACTTATGTGGGATAATGGGTTATATAGATTTCATGGGAGTTTTATAAATGAAAACAGACAACAGATTATTGTTATTAGACACTTTAGTTCTTAAAGATGAAGAAATCTTTAGGGATTTTTATGAGAAGATGCCTATAGAGCGCAAAAAGAAAATAGATGCCTTAAAGCCAGAAGGCTCAAAGAGGCTCTGTCTTGGAGCAGGGATACTGCTGGACAGAGCTCTAAGAGAATACCTGTCTGCAGATGGCAGCAAGCAGTTTCCCTCCTTAGTAGATTACGAGATTGCCACAGGGCCTCAGGGCAAGCCCTATATCCAGGGGCTTCCAGGCTTTTCTTTTAACCTGTCCCATTCAGGAGACATAGCAGCGATTGCAGTCTCTGACAGGGAAGTTGGCATAGATATCCAGAAGTTTGAGCACTTTAATGATTCCCTGGTGGATCATGTTTTTAATATAGAAGATAAGGAACTTGCTAAGGAGCTTATGGCTGAACTGACTGATTCAGGCCTTTGGGGCGATCCTGCCCAGCATGGCGATAGCTCTTTTGACCATGTCTACACCCGCATGTGGACCATGAAGGAAAGTGTCATGAAGTACACAGGTAAGGGTCTGTCTCTTGAGCCCAAGAAGATCATTTTGAAAAGAGCGCAGAATGGCAAACACGCTACCAAAGCGCATACTTCCAGCATTGTGTCCTACATAAATTCCAATGAATACTCAGGCAGGTTCCTGTTTATACAAGAATTTACAACCTTGCAGAAACAAGACACTTTCTATGGAATTTCAGTCTGCTCTGAATATGAAGTGTTTACCCAAATCCCAGAGATAATTGGTCTATAATCCCCACTTGGAGAATTGTCCCCACCATTTGCTATAGAAATTGTAACTCAGCTGGGAGAGTAATGGTTTCTTAAACCATGAGTCGTGGGTTCGAGCCCCTTAGTGAAAATAGATAGTTGTGACTCTTGTCTTCTTTAGCTAAACCTCAGCCTATTCCATGCAAAAAATGATATAATAATCATGTAGAAAGCCATCTTATAGCATAGATGGTGTTGTTTTGCTTTTCTATTTCCGATAACTAATAGAGAGGTTATATTATGAATTCAGTTGCAGATATGGAAAAACTGTATAAAGACATATATCGAAGTATGGTAATCATATTTGGTAAGAATATGGATCGTGTAGTTCTTTATGGTTCTTATGCCCGTGGTGACTTTGATGAGGAAAGCGATATTGATATTGCAGTTATCGCAAATGAAACCGATCAGGAACTGCAGAAGCACCATAAAGCAATGGTCAAAGAGTCCAGCAGATTCATGCGCGAATACGATAAGCTTGTAAGTATTCACAGCATACCTTTAGAACGCTTCAATAGATTCAAAAACGCCTATCCTTATTATCAAAACATAGAAAAGGAGGGAATCACCCTTAATGCTTGAACAGGAACACATTGAATTATCAAAACATCGTATCGAAAAATCAAACGAAATGTTGAAAGACGCAGAAAACCTGCTTAGAAGCGAAAGCTATAGAAGTGCTAATAACAGAGCATATTACTGTATCTATCATGCTATCAGGGCTGTAATCGCGTTAGATGGTATCGAATTTAAAAGGCACTCTGGAAACATACAGTATTTTCAAAAGGAGTATGTTAAAACAGGAAAGTTTAACAGCGAAGACTCAGATACTATAATGTCTGCGAGCGAAATAAGAAACGCCAGTGACTATGATGATTTCTACATTGTGTCAAAAGAAACTACCGAAGAGCTGGTAAAATCAGCAGAAGTTTTTTATCAGCATGTAAAAGCATATTTAGATTCTAAGCTCACTTGATTCCAAGTGGGCTTTTTTTACAAACATATTATTATTTCCAAACTCATGAGATTTGTTCTAAAACCATTGATGTATATAACTATTATGCGATGTTCTCCACCCTAAAATCACCCTAAATTTATAGTTCTAAAACGTACTTTTTTGAACCAAAACAGACATTTACAACAAAAAGATTTATAACAACAAAAAAGACTGAAACACCAGTAATTATCTGGATTTCAGTCTTTTCATCAAGAGCAGGGGAAGCAGGATTCGAACCCGCATGAACGGTTTTGGAGACCGTGATACTAGCCATTGTATGATTCCCCTTTATATTTAAACGGCGCCGTAAGGGCTCCCGAACATGCTCTATCGCGCCGACGAAGGAAATTATAGCATAGCACAAATATAAAGTAAAGAGGTTTTTTTCTGGTTGAAATATACCGAAAAATGAGGGATTTGAAGTTGATAATTTCTGTCATTTCGGAACAGAATATTTAACATGAGACAAGAAACCAAGGACATGACCAATGGGCAGCCTCTGCCCCTCATAATAGGCTTTGCAGTGCCAATGCTGATTTCCAGCATCTTCCAGCAGCTGTACTCCGCCGTCGATACCCTGATCGTTTCAAGGTATCTTGGTAGTAATGCCCTGGCGGGGGTAGGCGCTACAGGGATGCTGACATTTCTTTTGCTGAGCCTTGCTCTTGGCATGGGAAATGGCGGCGGGCTCATCATCGCTCAGTGCTTTGGCAATCACGATAAAAAGAAAATGTGGCAGACCATAGTTGCCATGACCTGGCTCATGGCTGTGCTGGCAGTAGTGCTGTCTGTGTGCGGATACCTATTGTGCGAGCCAATCCTAAGGATGCTGAAGGTTCCTGTGGAAGTTCTGCCATACTCAGTTTCTTACCTCAAGATCATCTTCGCTTTTACCGGTGGAATGGTGATCTATAACTGGGCTTCCTCCATACTTCGAAGCGTTGGCGATTCCAAGACGCCTCTGTATGCACTGATCGCAGCTTCTTTTATCAATATTGGGCTTGACCTTCTTCTTATTATAAAGTTTGACCTTGGAGTTCGCGGAGCTGCCATTGCAACTGTGTTCTCCCAGTTTATATCCGGGTTTATCTGTCTGTTTGTGCTACTGCGAACCAGGGATGAATATGGATTTGACAAAAGAGCTCTTTTCCCCGATGCTCACAACATGTGGCTGGTGGTGAAAACCTCCATTCCATCTACGTTCCAGTCCTGCATGATCTCCATAGGTGGAATCAGCGTTCAAAGGCTCATAAACTCTTTTGGTGCAGACGTCATGGCCGGGTACACTGCAGCCAGCAAGGTGGATTCACTGGCGATACAGGTGATACTGGCTGTGGGAAATGCACTGTGCGTGTTTACAGGACAGAATATTGGAGCTGGCAAAGTTGACAGAGTGAAGGTTGCTCTTAAAAAATCTCAGGTTGTAATGCTGATCAGTGCCTGTATCATTGCAGTTTGTGCCTACGTTTTCAGATTCAATATAATGGAGCTCTTTATTGACCCGGAGGATTCAATGTTGGCGCTGGAAGCAGGCGCCCAGTACCTGTCCATCGTTGGGGTTGCGTACCTTATCTGCGCTGTTATGCAAAGCTACCAGAATGTCATAAGAGGCGCCGGAGACGTGAACACCTGCATGGTGGCGGGGCTTACTGAGTTGGCGGGAAAGGTCTTTTTCGCTTATCTCCTATCTCCATTTATCGGAGCAACAGGCATCTGGCTGTCAACACCGCTGTCCTGGGGCTGCGGATGCGTGATCCCGGTGGTGAGATACTATTCCGGGAAGTGGCAGTATAAAAAGCTGATTGAGTGAGTCAGTGGGGACGGACAAGACACGGGGACGGTTCTATTTCCTGACACGGGGACGGTTCTTTTGTCAGGTTTTATTCAGATAAAACCTGACAAAAGAACCGTCCCCGTGTCAGGAAATAGAACCGTCCCCGTGTCTTGTCTATTAATCAAATATATCTACAAGCTCGATCTTGAAGTTCAGTTCCTTGCCGGCCATCTCGTGATTGCCGTCGAAAGTGATCTTGTCATCAGCAAGCTCTTTTACCACAACAGGGAATGCTCGTCCATAGCCATCCTGTAAAAAGACTCTGTCGCCAACCCCAAGCTTCTCAACCTCTTCAGCAGGGAACTCGTCAGCATCTACAACTACAACGTAGTCCTCGTTGTACTCGCCATAGGCCTGGTCTGGAGTAAGATGAACGTCTACGATATCGCCCTTCTCCATGTTTACAACTGCAAGATCAAAACCTGGGATCATCATGCCTGTTCCGCAAATGTAGGTGATAGGCTCGCCTCTGTCATAAGAAGCATCAAACTGAGTTCCATCATTGAAAGTGCCTCGATAGTGAACTGAAACCTTCTTGCCGGCATTCTTGCCTTCCATGATAGGCGCTCCGCCATGGCATCCTGCGCATCCACCGCAGCCACCTTCTGAGTCGCCGCATCCGCCGCAACCTGCGCCATCATCCTCTGCATCACTGTGACATCCGCCACATCCGCCTTCTGATTCCTCGTGACCATGATGTCCGCAGTGTCCACCCTCGTGGCCCTCGCCATGCTCGTGATCGTGGTGATCACAGTTAACTCCTGTGCTCTCAAGCTCACCCTTAAGATAAGCTTCAACAGCTGCATCTGTATCGCCCTTTACGCCTGCTACAACCTCAATTCCATTGCCTTCAAGGGCTGCCATTGCGCCTCCACCGAGACCACCGCAGATAAGCGCATCAATCTCTTTTCCGGAAAGAAGAGTTGCAAGAGCCTCGTGTCCTGCTCCGTCTGTTCCAATAACCTCTGAGGATACTACCTTGCCATCCTCAACCTCATATACCTTAAACTGCTCAGTGTGTCCAAAGTGCTGAAACACCTGTCCATTTTCGTAAGTTACTGCAATTTTCAAATCATTACCTCTTTCTACAAATTAAAACTAAAGTCAACTAGATGAGTTTATCATATCAGGAACAAGGACGTAAAGGCTATTTCGCCTATGACAACAAGCCCAGCCAGCACGTAAAATGCCACGTTTATGATACGGTAGAAGCTGGATGTGGTCCTGCCCTTGATCAGCATGAACAGCACATATGGGATCACCCCTAATATGGTCATCAACAGGAACGCTGGGATAGTTATGGGGAAAAGAACTATCGACAGAACCTTAGTCCTAGCGCTCTTTTTGATGTCACTAAGTTTGCTAGTAACATCCTTAAAGAACCCTTCCTCTCCCTTTATAACTTCATGTATCTCATCAGCAGTTGCTGTGACCTCGCAAGTAGCTCCGCCTCGTAAGTAAATGCCGTCGTCTGGCTTGTCACCCAGGCACCACTGGCTGGTTCTTAAATCTGCTGTTTCCTGTGTAAAAGTAAATGTTGATCGCAATTTCTTTTCCCTCCTGCACACAGTTTAAAAGTTTACTCTAAATTGAGCGGGAGGGGAAGAAGGAGTTAATCGAGGATGTAGTTTGCTATTACGAAACCAACCGGTGACAAATTGTCACCAGTTGATCACGTTTACTAAAAAAATGAGAAGTATCAGCACTTCCCATTTTCCGATTTAAAATCATAATTCCCGTTTTGTTTCTCAGCTTTATCACTTAGAATAAGCAGCACTGAGTCCTTCTTTAAATGCTTCCAGCGTCATATTGGCGCGTTTGGCGGCCTCATTGATATCCAAAAGTCCATCATGAACCAAAGAGTACAAGGTCTTAAGCTCACCATTGTTCTCTGCAGCTTTCAAATCATCGGCGATTACATCAGCCATTATCTCTCTTAAAGCTTCACACATAGTCTCGTCTCCCTTCATTTTCTCAAATACATCAGTATTAGCTTTAGCACACACCTGAATCACTGCATCTGCATCCTGTTTGTCTCCCGGTGCGCTGTATTTTGCAGTCTCTTTGATAAATTCCCTTATGTCATTTTCATCAGCATTCTTCTTCATGACCTTCAAAGCAAGAAGCTTTGGATCACTTACTTCATTCAGTACTACTATCCTTAGCGGTACGCTGATGATTCCCTCTATACGATATACACCGTCCTGCTCTCTGATTACTTTTCCACAAGACTTCTCAACATCACTGAACAGCTTAACTGGCTTCCTGGTTCTTACAATGCTTATAGTAAGTTCTTCTGCAGGTATTTCATTAACATATCTGCCCGATGATTTATAAATTCCGGCATATCCTATTGTTTTCCATACAACATCGATATTTAGTTCATCATCGGGATTTTTATACTCGATAATATTGTGACCTCTGAAGCCTCTCCCCAGGTCATTGTCGATAAGAACATCATCTTTCTTTTTTAGGATCAGGCAATCCATCCTTATTGGTACCTTCGTAAGCTGGACTTCCCTACTGATTTCAATATCCTGAAGGTAATCTTTCAAACTGAGATTTAATCCTCCCGCGAAACCGGAATGCCAATCAATCTGGCTGGTTTCTTCACTTTTTTGCATCTAATTCTTTGTCCTCCTTAATTATAAAATCTACACATGTCCCTTTCAAGGAAAAACACCAACCATAGCAGAGTCGCATGATTGATTGCTCCGACCGGAGCGGTACGTCACATAATATATCACCTGATAGCAAACGTGTAAATAGTTTTAGTGCAATATTAAGGAAGTCTTAAGAATTAGACGGTATAACGTATTTGTAGAAATTACTCTTTTTATGCCCATAATTTCTATCTATAATTCCATCTTAGTATTACCGCATTGTCCGTAGTCCTTCAAGATAAGAAGTGAACGATATATTTTTGAATTAGTTATCTTTTATGCTATCATGGTGTTGTAGCACGAAAGGGGTATTTATGGAGCTTATCAGCGATAAAATATTCAAACTCATGGAAGACAAAAGCATGAGCATAATGGAATTTTCAAGAAAAACCGGTATATCGCATAGCACAATCAGCGATTGGAAAAGAAAAAAGACAAATCCATCAGCTGATAAGATCCTGGTAATATGCGATGTACTTGGCGTAAGTCCCTACGAGCTCTTGCAGGATACATACAAGCCCGGAGTACTCCAGGGAAAAGACTATAGGATAATCAGCGAAGGAACTGACAGTTACAAGCTGGTCCTGGAATTTGAAGGATTAACACCCAGCAATAAAGAGCGCTTATTTGGCTATTTGCAAGCGTTGAAAGAATAACCCACATGTTCGGTATTGACATGTGGGTTCTATTTGAATAATATTGTCGTATATACGACATGTACATCGTTATTACGTCTTAGGAGGGAATTAAAAATGCAGTTCTTTAAAGGTGAACTCCGATTAGAAAATATGTACTATCGTGAGAAAGAAGGCATACAGGTTGTAGCTCGCAAACTAAACTCACAATATTGGGCAAACAGTTCTGTATTAGGTTTACACATACTCATATCAAAGGTAACTATAGCAACCGTCACCTTCCTCATTATGTACGAAGATCAAGATGCCCGAATCAGCCAAATAGATAATGTTTGTCAAGAATACGCGTCTGAACTTTGTGAACTATCCGACATTTCTAAAGTTGGAAAATTCACTGAAACAATCGCAATATCCGAAATAACACTTAATTCCTTTTGTAATCTTTTTTCAGAGGAATGGTTTGACACGATGTATGACGACACCGTATCAATTATGGATCTCCTGCATATCGATAATAAGAAATTTGTGTGCAGAGAAAAACTGTTGCCAACATTTAAAGCCAAAAGAAAATCACTAAGAAAATATATACCCAGAGAAGAACTGGTAAGAATCCGTAACGGAAGAATAAGACAAGGCACTGTTACTTATCAGCCGGTACACTACATTGTCGCAGAGAGCAACGACTTGATTGCAACACAAATTGAGGAAGAAATCATACATGAACTACGTAGGGCACAAAGAATCATCAGCCGTCGCTGTATAACCCTCTCATGCTCTGATCTATTTGATTTGGAGAAGCATCGCTATATAATACAAAATCTCCATAATCTTGATGGTGGAGTAGTCATAGTCAATTTAAACCATTGTGATATTAACGATGCCAGAAGCCTGATAAAATCCGTGTATTCTGAAGAAAACAGCTATCTTAGCAAATATGCCGTTATCTTCAATGTTCCCGAAGGCAATCCCAAAATACCAGAAGCCATTGGAGACATTTGTAAAATATGGCCTTTCATCACCATAAACAATAAAAGATTAAGCAAGCAATCTGCGATCAAACAGCTTACTGCCATCGCCTCCGCAAACGACTTATTCCTTTCCAATGAAGAGTGCATTAGCATTTTAAAAGCACAAAAGGATTATTCATATGATGAAATCAATGAAATGTTCCGAAATTGGCTGCTATCAGACTACACTGTCAATACGTATCACCCTCAATATCGCGAAAAGATAGATGAATACTACGCACTGAGGTCTTCTGAGAACGATGCGCTTGTAGAATTAAACAGACTTATCGGCTTAAATTCAGTCAAAGAATTATGCCTAAAGATAATAGACTATTACGAACTCCAAAAAATGCGGAGCAGCGAATCCTCTGTCTCCGAGGGCATCGGTATGCACATGCTCTTTACTGGTAACCCAGGTACTGCGAAGACTACCGTTGCCAGAATTATTGCCAGGATTTTCAAGCAAAAAGGCATTCTGTCAAAAGGTGAGCTTGTTGAAGTTGGACGTTCTGATCTTGTTGGAAAATATGTTGGTTGGACCGCACGAATAGTAAAAGATTATTTCAACAAGGCAAGTGGCAGCGTTCTTTTCATAGATGAAGCATACTCTCTGGTTGATGATGACAAAAATAGTTTTGGAACCGAAGCCATAAATACAATAGTGCAGGAGATGGAAAACAGGCGAGATGATGTCGTAGTGATCTTTGCCGGATATAAAAAAGAAATGCATGAGTTTATTTCAGCCAACAGCGGGCTGGAAAGCAGAATCTCTTTTACTGTTGATTTCCCTGATTATTCTGGTAATGAACTATATGAAATTCTCGAGCTGTTTGCAGAAAAGAACAACTTCACACTTGAATCAGATGTAAAGCCAGCCTTTCTACACTCACTTGAATCAAAGGATACGAGAAGCGGAAATGGCAGACTTGTAAGAAACGAATTTGAAAAAGCAAAACTAAGACAGGCTGAACGTATCATGAAACTGCCTAAAGCAAAACAAAAAGGTGAACTGTTTAAACTTGTCGGAGCAGACTTTGGAGGGATAGCACAATGATATATGTTTCCAAATGTGATGTAGAAAAATTATATTAGATGTGTCAAGAGGCAAGCTCGCACTACGGATTTACCATGACTTTAATGTATTCTTCAGACTTGTTCTTCATAATGGAAAGCCCCTGGTCCATGTCTTCAAGATTGAATCTATGGGTGATGAGAGCAGAAGGGTCCATAGCACAAAGTTCATCATTTGGTTTTATTGCACTCTCGCGCAATTTTTTCCAGCATGTAAGTCTTTCAACCACATAGGTCCAGTCATCGGGATAAGAAGAATTCCAGGTTCCTTTGAGGGTCAACTGGTTTCGGAGTATCTTCCAGTAAGTTTCCCTGGGAAGGTCCATATCTGCCGCGGGATTGCCCACCAGCATCACCCTGCCAAGAGGCGCAGCGCACTTAATGGCCTGCTCGTAGCTCTCAGGACGGCCAATACATTCAAAGTAGTAGTCCACTCCGCGGCCGCCTGTTTTTTCTTTTATAAATGAAGCCGGCTCCCCAAATCGCACGTCGCAAAGGTCGCCTTCAGAGTATCCCATCTCCAGAAGCTTTTTCTTCTGGATGTCCTTGTTGCCTATGCAAAAGACATTTCGGTAGCCCGCATCTTTTAGAAACATAGCAACAAACAGGCCGATTGTCCCAAGGCCGCAAACAGCAATAGTGGGCTGGCTTCCAGTTTCGTCATCACCAGCCGCTCCTGCCGTCCACTGTTTGGAGCCATCCTGGGCAGTGACTTTACTGATAAGTCCAATCTCCCTGATTGCATGCACTGCAACACTCATAGGCTCAAGCATTGCTGCCTCATCGTCTGATATGTCATCAGGCAGCGGTATCAGATTCCACACTGGAACAGTGACAAACTCAGCAAATCCGCCATCGCACCTCGATCCCAGATAGTTGTAGTTTTCACACATCTCGTAGTGCCCGTTTTTGCACTGAGGACACTCCTTGCAGGGAATAAGCGGAAATATCCCCACTCTCCTGCCAACTAGCTCAGGCCTTGCCGTGCACTCTTTTACCATCCCAGTCATCTCATGCCCTGGTACCAGTGGCATGTTGTGAGCTCCTGTCTTGTAGATCCTTGGGATGTCTGAGCCACAGATTCCGCAGGCACTGACCTGTATCAGTGCCTCATTGTCTTTCAGGGCTGGTACTTCTACTTCTGTGTATTTTATATTTCCGATTCCATATAGGATTTGAGCTTTCAATGTTATACTTCCTTTTTTATGATCACACCACACTGGAAAGCATTACATTTTTAATTGTTTTCCATCACTGCAGCAGACTTAGTACTCCTTGCTTAGACTGATTGGCCTGAGCCAGCATTGTCTGGCCTGCCTGAGCAATAATATTAGAGTTAGAATACTTTTGCATCTCTTCAGCCATATTCGTATCCCTAATAATAGATTCCGCACTCTGGGTGTTTTCCTCAATATTCATATTATTTCGAACAGAATGTTCAAGCCTGTTTTGATAGGCACCAAAAGTAGATCTTTCCTCACTGACAATTTGCTGAGCTGCTTTGACGGCCTCAATGCTATCTCTTGAAGCATCAGATGATGTATAAAGTAAACCGCCAATTCCAAGAATTCCTGTATTTAACGGACTCCATTTCAACTCAATATAGTTTTCCACCTCACTGCTGGCCTGAATAATCATCTTTTTTTCTGGCGGATTGACCTTGACTCCGAACATCGTTTCAGCATCTGCAGAATAAGCAGAATTAGCCCTGAGTGTCTGGGACGGTCTTGAACTAGCAGCTTTCAATTCTATCTCCTGATCGCCATCCTGAAAATAGTATTTATCTATTGTAAGATATTCATTTGCATCTCCCTCGAAATAAAGCCGTACATTACTCAAATGATCACTACTTCTTGAATCAGCGTATAACCGGCTTGATGAAAAGACCTTTCCATTTATCTCGAGACTTATCTTTCCATCAAAAGAATCATATCCTGCAGTTCCTTCAACATCGTGATGAACCAAAGCCCCAGCAGATTGCATTATGGCAAAGCTGTCTGAAAATGCATTATTTCCAGCAGCGGCATCAAAATCTCTTCCGTTTTCCCTTTGAAACTCGAAACTAAGATTAGCAGAAACACTTGACCTGCTGTCTATTGAACCACTCAAAGCAGCAACATTTTTCACAGAAAACTGCTGTCCATCAAGCCCCCTCATGACAGACTCCAGGCTAGCTTCATCCATTATCTTGATATTCATTGAAATACTACTATCAAAAGAATCTGTATCGCTCAGATTTACAGTAAATGTATATGTTTCATCAGAATCAAGCGTGATTTCATCCACTTTGTCCTGCGGTCGCCCCCAATCAGAGATGGGATATTGGCCCGAGTTTGCATTAATGTCTTTCCAGGCAATCTTATCAGTATCTGTTCCATGCAGATCATCGTGGATCCACATTCCCTCTTCATCAGCTCTTAAAGTATAGCTATAACCGTCGCCATGTACACTGTCTTTATTTGCATTGGTTATAGCAAATGTATCTGCATACGACATGGTGACTGCATTCTGCTCAGAACGCATTGGGTTAACAGTTTCCCAACATACATCTGATATTCCATCACCGTTGATTCCTGCCTTAATCTGTTTTAAATCATTGTCTTCTGCAGAAAAAGAAATTTTCATTCCACGATAATTAAAGCTGTAATCTCCAGCAGCTCTACCATCAACTATTCCAAGGCCTGTCCAGGAGACAGCTGGCATGTTGTTTATCAGTATTCCTGTATCATCCGCACTCCACCTGTATAAACGATGTATATCATTAAGCTCAGATCCTTCTTTTGTATAGAGCTCTACTGTCTCTCCGCTATCCAGAGTGAAACTAACAGAGTTTTCAGCAAACTTACCATCTGAATTTATATTGAATCCAAGTTCTTCAAAGGTATACCTCTTGTGGCCTATCAAAACCCCACCTGGTGTACCTGTAGAAGAATTAAAAACCTGCATATCATTTGGATTTCCTGTAACATTAGGAACATATGGCACTCTGAAAATATAATTTTCATTAAAACTGGTGTTTATAAAAACATCATCAAGACCATCTATAAGCTGGTCCACTTCAGCCTGGATATATGACCGGTCGTCGCTGGTGAGTGTATCGTTTGCCCCTTTCACCGCCAACTCGCTGAGCCGATTCAGCATGTCATGAATCTCATTAAGTGCCCCGTCTGCCACCTGGCACAAACTTATGCCATCTGTCAGATTATCAGTTCCCTGGGCAAGTCCCCTGATGGTTCTTCTCATCTTTTCAGATATAGCAAGGCCTGCAGCATCATCCGCCGCACGATTTATGCGATACCCCGAGGAGAGCTTCTCCGAAGATTTTCTTGTGTTGATACTTGTAATATTTAATTGCCGGTTGGCATTCATAGCCGCCAAATTATGCTGTATTACCATAATGCGCCTTCATCCGTGAACAAAGTCATAATAACCACAGTAACATCAATAGGTATATCGGCATAATAGGAAGATTATTTTATCCTTCATTTACTATAACTTTTCAGCAGTACCTCAATTCTGTCCTCATAGCGGAAAGTTTCCTCAATGCGGGCAGTTCCAGCAGCTGCAATTGCCTTGCGAAGATCATCGTGCTGCAGGTAGAACTCAGTCTTTGCAACAGCATCTTCCAGTGAGGTGTACATAACGCACTCCTGGCCGTCCAGGAAATATTCGTAGAGCTCTGACTGGTAGCTGGACAAAAGAAATCCTCCGCAGCCCATGATATCCAGCGCCCTAAGAGGTATTCCAGAGCGATTTGCCTTGAGCACAGGACAAAGGTTGATCTTGCTGGCCCTAAATACCTGTGGCATCTCATCAAGATAGTCCACAGCCCCCATAAACTCAACCTTAGAAAGGAGCTCTTTTTCCTTCTCGGAAAGCTCAAAGGTATAAAGCTTAAACTGGTGCCTCTGGGACAAAACGCTTAAAAGCGTCATCCTCTCAAGATGAGTCACATAAGAAGCCACCGCCCAGGCCAGTTCTTTTTTAGTGACCTGAATTGCCTTCTCAGACAGGCTCCTGTAGCGCTTCCTGACGCTGTCCGTAAATTCCTCCGTTATGGCGTCGTCAATGATATATCCGCCATAAAGCTGCGTCTGCACGTTCACAACACCGTCAATATAGCCTCTCTGGTATTCGTCCATGTGGGATGTAAGGCTTGGCAGCATGGACTCGTAGAGCTTTCCCACAAAAGAGATCTCGCTCTCGTACTTGCAGTAGTCAGTCCGCACACCATTTAGCCTTTCCACATTGACCGCCAGCGGCAGGTAGTGAACATTAGTAAGCCCCATGGCCTTGTAGGTCTCGTAGTCCGCCCTGGCAAAAAAGAATATCTCATTGCAGGAATAGTCCATGCACTCCGTTGTCGGAAGATTAGGCGGACTGTCAAAAAACCATGACACGTACCTTAAGTCATGGCTCTTACAGACCTTGGACACCACCGGCCAGAAATTGGTGGTGAGCACAAGATCGTAGTTTCCCTCTGAGAGGTCTTTTTCCATCCTGGCAGTGAAGGCTTCGTCCTCGTACTTATCGATGCCCTCTCTGTAGAGCACGTTGTTGCACTTGTGTCCTGCCTTCTGAAGGTAATAAACCAGATCGTACTGAATATATGAATTTAGGAAATCGTAAAGAAGGATATTCATGAAATGTTCAGCCCTCTAATATTTCTTTTGCCCTCTCCAAATCCTCTTTGGTAGTAACCTTGAAGTTAAGCTGGTTCCCTGAGATCATGGCCACGTCCAGCCCCGCCATAATTGCAGGCTCTGTAGATCCCTTGATCAAAAGAATCTTATCTGGCAGAAGATCCTCATTAGCCTCAAGGTACTCTCTAAACCTGAAAGCTTCCGGTGCCTGTCCCGCATATATGCAGTTGCGGTTTAAAAGCTCGTCCACCTTTTTCCCATTTCTGCTAAAATACACAGTATCCTTCATAGGAAGAACTGGCATTCCTCCATCGTGCTCCTTCAGTGCCTTAAGGCAGGCATCAATATCTTCCACTGTAACGAAGGGCCTTGCAGCATCATGGATTATGACTCCATCAACGCTCTCAAGTGTATTATCAATATCTTTGAGCGCATTGTAGATAGACATCTGCCTGTTCTCTCCGGGATCCGAAAAGCCGTTAAACTCCCTTGCAAGTTCCGGATCTTCAAACAGCTCACTCTCTATCTTTTCGCGCCACTCCTGCCCTGCAACAATCTGGATTGCATCCACCGTCTTGCTCTCAGCAAATGGCTTAAGGCTATGCATTATCATCATCTGCCCCGACAGTTCAATGAACTGCTTGGGAATCTCTGATGCAACTCTGCTGCCGGTTCCCCCGGCCAGGATAATTGCGACATTCATATATGCGCCTCCGCTTATAATAATCAAAGTAATCAGTTTGAACCGATGTATCGTGTCACCTGATATCGTAATTCTGTATCATCACTGGCATTCCGGCATCCTTGCAGATATCCATAAGCGGACATTTGTCGCCGTAGTACGCATCCGCAAGAGATACGGCAAGCTCAAGCTTTTTCCCATCATCACAGATACAGCCATCAAGCTGCCGGGCAAAAGAAAGCGCGTCAGCATAAAGGGGCGCAAGCTCAAGGTTGCACTTATCCAGAAATCCCATAAATCCCATTGGGACTTCGAAGATCACACAAACATCATCCTTGCTTCCGTCAAAAATCTCCAGAGAATTCCTGATCTTTTCAGCGCTCTTCTTGCTGCTGGTCAAAGCCTCAACAGCTGA
Organism: Butyrivibrio sp.; assembly: GCA_015056565.1. Classification (GTDB taxonomy): domain Bacteria; phylum Bacillota; class Clostridia; order Lachnospirales; family Lachnospiraceae; genus Butyrivibrio. Next base: position 2,435 of record SVGB01000017.1, on the reverse strand, counting down.
AATGCCATAGATAACTACTTTTTTTGTGGAGCCATCGGGTCTTCTTAGTTTCTTTTCCCAGTCTGTTGGAATGTCCTCGTGAATCTGTCTGATTATGCCGCGCCTTACATTTTGAAGCGACGCGGAGAGACCTCCTGTAACAGAGATCTTGGAGTCACATGACAGATCAGCTACCGCTCCATTCGCCGCTGTATTACCAGCATTCTCAACTTTCTCATATATATGGTAAACAGACTCGCAGTACTTCTCCAGCTCATTTACAGGGTCTGTGCCTTCGCCGCAGATATTATCGATTGCCTCTCCAAGGCCTACTGCGCCATCCTGAAGATCTGCAAGAAGTCCAGTTATAGTCCCAACATTTGCGTTGCCCTGGCCACCATGCGCCTTCTGACTTCCTTCCTGAGCAATCTGTCCCATCAGATCATCCAGAACCTGATGACCTTCCTTAAAGGTCTCAAGCACATCAAGCAGCTCTTTTTTCTGAGGATACTCATGGTAATTCTCACCAGTATCTCCCCCTATCAACACTTCCACTTGCGTCCTGTAATAAGGGTACTCATGGGTTGATGAAAGATGTTTTGGCGTCATGTAGTTAGGGCCAAAGCGACTGACAAGAACTTCGTGATACATCTTAGGCGCTGCTATGGTGGTGACCTCAAAGGGCATCTCCACAGTCTCTTTTACCCAAGATTTATCTCTGGAAAGATCTTTTTTTGCATAGGCCATATGAGGACAATAATCTACTCTGTCAGCATCCCTTGAGTTACAAGAAGATGCTATATATTCAGTTACCAGGCAAAGCTGGTTTCTAAGCTTTTTGTCTTTATCAATAGAAATCTTGTTCCCATAGAATCTGCTAAGGAAGCCCTCCAGCTCTTTTAACTGTGACAAAAAACCGTTAGTTTTCGCTGTCATAGCAGCAGATAATGCGCCCTGACAATAGGCTTCGAGTCCGCTCTTTAGCTCTCTATAAGTGATCAGATTTCCGCCGCAAAAAGAACTCTCGATCTCCACGCAGGTGTAGACCATCTGATAGGCGTAGGAATAAAGCTGCTGCATGAGCTTTCTCTTTTCCGGATCACGAGGGATGTAATCCATAGGAAAAATGTCGATGTAGCAGATAAAAGGACAACCGTAGTAGTCCCTCATCCTGTCATCATCCCACCGCAAAAGGTCTGTCTTGTGTGTAGCTACTGCATGGAAATTGGTAAAAGACTCTGTGTTATAGACGCTGCGGATCGTAAGGCCCCCGCCTATCTCATCCGCATGCTCAAGAAGCTTCATAAAATCTGCCCTGGGCATGGAAATATCAATATCATCATCCCAGGGAATAATGCCGCCATGCCTGACAGCTCCAAGAAGCGTTCCAAAATCCGCATAGTAAAGAAGGTCATACTTTCTAAACAGCGCCTGAAGCTCGTCAAGGATCTTCAAGTGCGCTGCCCATGCTCTTTTCATCATTTCAGAGATCAGGAAATCATTTCTGATCTCGTCTTTAAAGAAATCTGTTGGAAAAGTCAGCATAAAATCTAGCCTCCTCTAATATGATACCACACAAAAACTCCCGATATAAAGTGCTACACACACCATATATCGGGAGAAAATAATTAATTCTCGTTTATTTATTATTTTCAAAAATAGGAAATCTCACACTACATTTTGGTTTTTCAATAATATGAGGATTGGCTTTCATTTGCCTATACAGTTCATCAGCCTCCCTCTCAAGTTCCTCTCTAGGCCTGGTCAGCAACTATTCGATATTGTCTAGAGAATCATCTTCATAGTACTCTTTTTTTACTTCTTCTTTAATCATCCAGAGTCACCTCCTTGTAAGATATCTTGAAGTGTTCACAACAAAACAAAAGCGCCTTATTCCTTGCTTCAACTTCATTATAGCCATCCTGCCTGTACATAGCCACATGATTGTAAAGAATGGAATCACAATGGCATACCCTGCCAAAACAATGTTCTAATTTATTGTTCTGAAATTTCCGCTCAAGTCATAAGAGCATGGTTCTGTTTGTATTTGGCAAATGCTCTTTGCATATTATCTTCGTCTAATCGAAGATCAAATATTTCTTTACCGCAATCGCTACAAACTTTAACATTGGCTACGATTGTTGTGCCTTCCCCCAAAACCGGATAAGTTTCTTCTTTTTCGATAATTCTGGAGTTCTTGTGTTTACAAACCATCTCTCTTTTGCTCATGTTATGCCCTCCACAATGTCATTTACATGCAATGTTCACCTACTATTAGTGTATAGTCATAGTCTTTCTTTACCTTTTCTATAGGTTCGACTATGCTGTTTAAGATACTGTGGATTGGTTTTTTTCACCTACCGCATAGACGGTTTATGTGAGGCTCCAACCACAGTCTCTTTGTTTATTTGTTAATCAGTTAGTTACCGCATGACGGTTTATCAAGAAGTAGGTTA
>SVGB01000043.1 GCA_015056565.1 Butyrivibrio sp. | reverse complement strand
GCATGAATGCTACACTTAATAACGGAAAGTGAGAATAATATGATAAATGCTAAAGTTAAGAAATTTCTAGATAATAATGGGCTGGGTGACAGACTTACAGAACATTCTGAAACAATAGATACTGTTGAACATGCCGCACAGCAGATAGGATGTACAGAACCTGAGATTGCAAAGACGCTGTCTTTTATTGTGGATAATAAGCCTGTAATTGTTGTAATGGCAGGCGATGGTAAGGTAAACAGCTCCAAGTTTAAGTCTGTGTTTCATACTAAGCCTCATATGATACCAAGAGAACAGGTTGTTGATATAACTGGTTTTCAGCCCGGCGGGGTCTGTCCATTTGCAGTGCCAAAAGACATACCGATATGGCTCGATGTTTCTATGAAGAGATTTGAATATGTACATCCCGCAGGAGGAAATGAGTTTACTTCGGTAAAGATTACTCCTGATGAACTTGAAAGGGTTACTGATACACAAGGTTGGTGTGATGTATGTAAGGGATGGGAAGAGGAATAGCCTATGAAGTCTATCCTTGCCCTACCGACTCTGAAAAAGAAATAACTTTCAGGATAATCGAGGAAAGAAGACGTGTTTTATGACAGGATTAGGAGGAATACTTTAAGACTCACGAAAGAGTGGATGTATCTTACAGGTCCAAAAAGGTTGTGATGGCAAAATCTTGCGGGATAATACTGTTTACAGTGATTCTTACCATATGCGCAAAGTTGGCTGGAGCAGTTACATTTTGGCAGGGGTTCGCGATTGCATTTGGGTTAATGGTATGGATTGGTGCGTATGATACTTTTTTTCTTGATTGGTTACTATTTGCAAACATGAAGATGTTCAGGCTTGAGGGCACAGAACATATGGATGAAGCTTACCATCAGAAGTGGTTTCATCTAAAAGGAGCTATATTTCCGGGACTGGTATTTGCACTGATCCCTGCGGCTCTTGTAGGGCTGTTCATAAGTTTGATGGGGTGAATATGAAAGATATGAGTAATACACTGAAAAAATCCTTCGTGTTTAAGCGCTTTTATCCAGAACTGGTAGAAGAACATCAACAACAGGCTTGCAGTATTTAAGTGGTAAGGCAGGACGTGCAAAATGTATATCAACGAGTATGGAAAGTGTGATGGCTAAGCGTTATTGCTAAAGAAACATAAACAAAAAAGGATATGTCCTTTCGTAAGTGAGTTACGGAAGACATATCCCTTTTTTTAAAAGCTCTATTCAGGCCGCTGGCAATGGTAATAAATTGATTACTCGACATATCAAAAAATATAATACCAAAATGGAGCATTTTTACCGTATCATTTCCCAGCTGAAATTTTTTGTTAAACACCTTGAAAAAAGAAATTTCTAAACAGGCAAGGTACTTAAACTGAGCATGATCAGCCCGTTTCTTCGCGCAAGCTTCCGCCACCCATCTGGGCATAACTGGATACTCCATCTGTTCCGACGTTTTCCGATTGTACAAGACCCTCTGCTGCAGTGCTTACTTGATCATTTCCAGCTGATAATGCAGCCATTCCGACTTCTGTTCCCATCACGGTGTTATGGGTCTGTATTTGTGCCGATGAATCGCCACCAGCTTCTGGAATCAAGGGTTCAGAAGTTCCTGCAGGTTGCTTTATTTCTTCTAATCTAAAGCCACATGTATTAAATATCTGCGCAATCTTCATCGGACCGGCACAGCCACCTTTTCCTTTCGATAAAGCTTTCATACAAGATATATAGGTTACAGGCACGACTCTGTAAGCAGGGATGCTCAAAATGCTAAGCCAATCCTTAAAAGCCATCACTTATTCTTTTTTAATACTTTTTTCATAAGATATTTGTTTCTATCGACACCGCGAACAGATATAATTGTTTTTGCGGATAAGAATACATAGAGGGTAAAACCGGAGTGATCCGGCGACACAAAGCTATAGGGACTTTCTAAAGTCAGCCAGTTGCAGAACATATGAGATTGCATCGCTGGTGGCGGTGCTTTTTCTTTTGCTATAAAACAAGATGAAAGTGAGGGTGTGTTATGAAGGTGTTAATTAAGAAGGGATTTGTGGTTTTGTCAGTGGTAGCAATGTTTTTTTCTGGATTGTTCATTGATAAAACTGTTTCTTTAGCAGCTAGTGGAGATACAACTGTTTACATTACTAAAACAGGGGAATGCTACCATGCTGATGGATGCGCCAGCCTTAGAAGAAGTAAAATAGCAACTACATTACAGAATGCTGTGGATAAAGGATTTAGAGCATGCTCAAAGTGCCATCCTGCATTACTTGATGCTTCAACTTCAACAAGTACTACAGCTGCAACAACTACGACTAAAGCTTCGGTGACAACTAACTCAGCGGCAGCTCTTTCTCCTGAGATAGAAGCCCTTAAGACATACAAGGGCAATACAACAGAGTTCAATGCCTATGCATATTATATGAACAATGCTGATCTTCAGACTGCTATAGGTGCAAATGGAGATAAACTCCTCGAGCATTATACAAGTTTTGGCAAGGCTGAAGGAAGAGTTGCAAAGTAAGAAAGTTCAGAGGCCACATATAATACGAACCAAAAAGGAATGGTACTGATATAATGATAGTAGCATTCCTTTTGTTTTTGGGGGATAGGATATGGATTCAAATAAGAAGCTGCCAGCAGTATCCAGAAAGGCGGAAATTAGAATAAAAAGCAGCCCTAAGGCAGATGCAGTGAAGAAAGCACCTGATGAGGTCATTGCTATGGCTATAAGAGACGCAATGTTAAAGGATAAGGAAAACAAATGAAGAAGCTAAAGATAACTTTTAATTTGATACTGGCTCTTTCCTTAAGTATGTCTTCTTTTCTGTTCTGGAGTGTTAATACTCATGCGGAGGAAGACATTCCGGAGTACAGTGGAAGTGCTTCTGTTATCCTTAACGGTAACGTGCCCGGATTTACAGCTGATGAGATAACGACGAGCTCTTTTGAAAGCTATGGAGAGCTGGATAAGCTGGGCAGATGCACACCGGCTATAGCATGCATTGGAAAAGATCTGATGCCTACCGAGGAGCGTCAGTCCATTGGTGATGTAAGACCGACTGGTTGGATACAGAACAAGTATCCCGGACTAATTGATACAGATCCTCCGTTTCTGTATAACAGATGTCACATGATTGGATTTCAACTTACAGGTGAGAATGCCAATGAAAAGAATCTGATCACAGGTACCAGATACATGAATGTGGAAGGTATGCTGCCTTATGAGAATGAGGTGGCTGATTACGTGAGTAACACCGGGAAGCATGTGATGTACAGGGTTACGCCGGTGTTTACTGGAAATAATCTTCTCTGTGATGGAGTTCAGATAGAGGCTTACTCTGTAGAGGATGAAGGCAGAGGTATTTCTTTTAACGTATTCTGCTATAACGTACAGCCGGGAGTTGATATAAGTTATGCAGATGGCAGCAATAAGCTCTCACCGGATGCAGACAAGGTGGTAGACAAGAATTCTTTTATTATAACTGGCGGAGATTCCGGGAATGGATCAGTAAGATCTTCGGCAGGTAATGAGGTTTCTGATATTCCGGCAGGAACAACATATGTAGTCAATAAGAATTCAGGTAAGTTCCGCTATTCAAGCTGCTAGGAGATGTTGACATGCCATTTCAAATAATCAGAGCAGATATAACAAAAGTAAAAGCAGATGCTATCGTTAATACAGCCAATCCATCGGTAGCTATTGGGGATGGCGTGGACTCTGCCATATATAATGCCGCAGGGAAAGAACAGCTCTTTGAGGAGAGAAAGAAGATTGGAATCCTTGAGCACGGAGAAGTTGCTATCACTCCTGCCTTTAACCTGGATGCCAAGTATATCATTCATGCCAGTGGACCATGGTGGGACGGTGGAAAACATGACGAGGTGCAGCTTCTTAGGCAGTGCTATGATAAGTCGCTGCAGATGGCTTATGATACAGGCTGTAAGTCTATTGCTTTCCCACTTCTTGCCACAGGGACATATGGCTTTCCCAAGGAGCTTGGGCTTGATATAGCTGTCAGCTCTTTTACAAGGTTTCTTGAAAACCATGAGATGGAAATAATCCTGGTGGTTTTTGGGAAGAAAGCTACTGACATTTCTGGAAAGCTCTTTGATGATGTAAAGAGCTTTATCGATGATGACTATGTATCGGAGACTCTTGATGAAGAGTATAAGCATGACAGGATCTTTGGCGCGGCCAGTAATGAAGCTATGCCTATGCTTTATGCCGATGCAACAATGCCAAAAGAGGCAAGTCTTGAGGATGAGCTGAAAGACATCTATACTGACTCATTTGCTAAGCACCTTCAGCAGATGATCAATAAGAAAGGCCTTAAGAACTCTGAGGTTTATGCTGCAGCAAATATATCCAAACAGTATTTTTCTAAGCTTATAAAAGGTCAGGTCAATCCTTCAAAAGAAAAGGTTCTGGCTCTGGCAGTGGGGCTTAGACTTAACCTGGATGAGGCTGTTGATTTCCTGCGGCTTGCTGGATATGCTCTTTCTCCCATATCCCAGACGGATAAGGTCGTTGAGTACTTCATCCGTAAGGAAGAATACAGCGTATTAAAGATTGATATTGTACTGTTCGATTACGGCCTGGAGCCGCTATCCAAGTAGTTTTTAAATGGTCGCCTTCGGGTTGACCATTTTTCTTTTGCCAAAAGGTATTATTACATCAGAACAAAGGAAACAGCTTAACTGCAGGTGAGCTGACAGACCAGAAAATATGCGAAAGGTGAGGTAATAGATATGGCAAAGGGATATACAGAAATTGTTTACATACTGGATAGATCAGGATCAATGGGCGGGCTTGAAGCAGACACCATCGGTGGCTTTAACTCTATGATGGAGCAGCAGAAAAAGACCGGAGAGAAGGCAGTTGTATCGACAGTTCTTTTTGACGATGTTTGCGAGGTGATTCATGACAGAGTGCCGATTGAAAAGATCGAGAAGATGACAGACAAGCAGTATTATGTAAGAGGCTGCACAGCTCTTCTTGATGCGGTGGGTGGAGCTATCCACCACATCGGTAACGTTCACAAGTACGCACGTGAAGAGGACAGGCCTGAGAAGACTATCGTTGTCATTACTACAGACGGCATGGAGAATGCCAGCAGTAAGTACTCTCGTGATAAGATTGAAAAGATGGTTAAGCGTCAGCAAAAGAAATATGGCTGGGAATTCATCTTTATCGGAGCCAACATTGATGCGTATGCAGAGGCCCAGAAGTACGGAATCCGCAAGGATAGAGCAGTTAATTACGTGAGCGATGATATCGGAACAGCGAAGGTTTACGCAGGAGTTTCAAATGCTGTTTGCTCAGTAATGATGGCAGATTGCTCAGCTGAGGTGGACAAGTGCCTCACAGGAAGCGGATGGGACGATGAGATCAATGCTGATTTCCAGAAGAGAGGCAGAAGAGCCAGGAGATAATTTTGTCCGGATAATTCAGGATTGTTGTCCGGAGATAGGAGTGATGTTTATGGCAGTAAAAGGAGCAGTTTTAGGCGATATACTTGGAGCACAGTATGAGTTTGACAGGCCAAAGAATCTGGATTGTAAGAATGTGCCTCTGGCTGAGGGTGATGCAATTGGTTTTACAGATGATACAGTAATGACGTTGGCAATTAAGAAGGCACTTAAGACAGGGGCAAATCTGGTCGAGACAATGGTAGAAGTTGGCCGTGAGTATCCATTTGCAGGATATGGCGGAAGGTTTTTTAACTGGATCAATGGCGAAGATCATAAACCCTATAACAGCTGGGGAAATGGATCAGCCATGAGAACCTCTTTTGTCGGAGAGTTCTATGATGATTATGAAGAGATGCAAAAGAAGGCAGAGGAAGTGGCTGCAGTTTCGCACAATCACCCTGAAGGGATAAAAGGAGCAGTTGTGACCTCAACATGCATCTGGATGGCAAGGAAAGGAAAAAGCAGGCAGGAAATCTATGATTACGTGCTTGAGCAGTATCCAAAGTCTGGCTATGAGTACAGCATTGCCTACAGTCTTGATGATATCAGACCACGATATAAATGGAACGAGAGCTGCCAGGGATCTGTACCCGCAGCAATGAGATGCTTTTATGAGAGCAGCGATTACGAATCATTCATCCGAAATGTCTTTTCCCTGGAATGCGATTCTGATACCTTCGGAGCAATCGCAGGCGGCGTGGCTGAAGAATTCTACGATGGATTCGGTGGTGTGGATGCGGATGGACTTCTTAAGAAGTACCTGACTCCGGAGCTTTGGGAAATACTAAATATGTAATCAAATACCCATATTGGCAAAAAAATGAATAAATTGCCGATATGGGTACTTTTATCTATAATCATGCATGTTTTTTGAAATCTTTGGCAAGGTCTGTTTCCGTCTCTTCAAATCTCATAAGATTATCATTTTCTATCCTATTAGCCGGTGCATAATTTTCATACTTCTTTTTTTGATGTGGCTGCGATTTCCAA
>SVGB01000016.1 GCA_015056565.1 Butyrivibrio sp. | reverse complement strand
AGACACGGGGACGGTTCTGTTGTCTTATTGCGCGCAATAAGACAACAGAACCGTCCCCGTGTCTTGTCCCCGTGTCTAGCCAAAAATAGCGGAGGTTTATCGCCTCCGCTCTTACTTTCTTCAGTCAAATATATCTTCCCCGAATCTGACCTTGGCGTGGGCCTTGATGGCCTCTACGCACTTCTCAAACCCGAGCTTGCTGCTGTCAAGGCACAGGTCGTAGTTCATGGCATCTGTCCATTTCTGGCCTGTGTGGTGCTCGTAATATGCTGCCCTGTACTTGTCCTCCTTGGCCATGAACTTCTCAAGTTCATCCTTAGGAAGGCTCTTTACCTTGGCTGCCTGCTCCACAAGGAAATCATGTGGCGCATGAACGAACACGCTAAGGACGTTGTCATAGTCCCTGAGCACAAAGTCTGCAGCCCTTCCAACGATAACACAGCTGGTGGTCTCTGCAAGCTTCTTGATGGATTTTGCCTGGAAGGCAAAGAGGTTGTCCTCAGAAGTAAAGTCCTTACTGCTTGGCCCGATGATCTCTCCGGTATATACTCTCACAGGAACTTTAAAGAACCCGTTATTTCTCATCTTTTCATCTGTCTCAAGAAAGAGGCTCTCGTTGATGCCGCTCTCCTCAGACGCAAGCTTGATCAGTTCGTGGTCGTAGTAGTGAATGCCCAGGTCATTGGCCAGCATCTCACCTACAGTTCTTCCGCCACTTCCGTACTGTCTTGCAATTGTGATGACTATGTTACGCTTCATATGCGCCTCCATTTTGTCTATGACATGTGAAAAAACATATTCCCGCCAGGATCACTCACCAAGGTAAGCCTTGCGGATCGACTCATCATTGAGCAGCTCTTTTGCATCGCCTTCCTTTGCAATGGAACCGGTCTCTAAAACATATGCTCTGTTAGCGATAGAAAGAGCCTTCTTGGCATTCTGCTCAACAAGAAGTACTGTCACGCCGTCCTTGTTGACGTCCTCAATGATACTGAAGATCTCATTAACAAAGATTGGTGAAAGTCCCATTGATGGCTCATCCATCAGGATAAGGTCAGGATGGGACATCAGGGCTCTTCCCATGGCAAGCATCTGCTGCTCGCCGCCTGAAAGCGTTCCAGCCAGCTGGTTCTTACGCTCTTCAAGCCTTGGAAAACGCTTGTAGATGGTAGCAAGTGTAGCCTCCATCTCCGCTTTATCGCTCCTGGTATAAGCACCCATCTTCAGGTTCTGAAGGACTGTCATCTCAGCGAACACGCGTCTTCCTTCAGGCACCTGTGCCATTCCGAAGGTCACTATCTGATGGCTTGGAACCTTGGTAAGCTCATGTCCCTTATAATTAATTGTACCACCATCTGCGCCGATGAGACCTGATAAAGTGTGAAGGGTCGTTGTCTTGCCCGCGCCGTTAGCACCGATGAGGGCTACGATTTCTCCCTTGTCTACGTGAAAAGAGATCCCTTTAAGGGCCTTGATAACGCCGTAATATACAGTTAAGTCTTTTACTTCAAGTATAGCCATACTATTCCTTTCATAAGGAAGTTCTGCTCTCGCCTTGTTCGCCAGAACACGTTCGAACCAGGTTCGACAGAACCTCACCAAGTTCTCTCAGCCTCCAAGATAAGCAGTGATTACTTCTGGATTAGCCAGCACTTCTTTTGTCTCGCCCTGGCAAAGCACACGGCCAAAATTCAGTACTGTGAGCTTTTCGCAGATTCCGGAAACCAGCTTCATATCGTGCTCGATAAGAAGGATCGTCATGTCAAATTCCCTGCGGACAAGGGCTATGGTGTCCATCAGCTCTTTTGTCTCGTTGGGGTTCATTCCAGCTGCAGGCTCATCAAGAAGCAGCAGCTTAGGGCCTGTTGCCATAGCTCTTGCGATCTCAAGCTTACGCTGTTTTCCATAAGGGAGGTTCGCAGCCAAAGTATCCCTCTCGGCGTCAAGATCAAAGACCTTAAGAAGGCGCATTGCCTCAGCGTCCATCTCTTTTTCCACCTTGGAATACCTTCCCATGTGAAGGATTCCCTCAAGGGCACTGTACTTGAAGTGCTCGGAAAGTCCAACCTTGACATTGTCGATAACGCTCATGTCCTTGAAAAGCCTGATGTTCTGGAAGGTTCTGGCAATTCCTGCGTGGTTGATCTCGATGGTGCTCTTTCTTGTTATGTCCTCGCCGTCAAGCCTGATGATACCTTCGCCAGGCTTGTACACACCAGTCAAAAGGTTGAAAACAGTGGTCTTGCCGGCGCCGTTAGGTCCGATAAGGCCGTAGAGCTCGCCCTTTTCGATGGATATATTGAAATTGTCAACGGCGCGAAGTCCGCCAAATGAAATGCTTAAGTTGTTTACGTCAAGAAGTGCCATGTTTAAGCCACCTCCTTTGCGCGTTTAAGATTAAAGCGGCCGAAAGTTCTTTTCCTCCACTCGATAACCTTAGGTGACCAGTTCACGATCATCATGACGATGAGGACGATTGAATAGATCAGCATACGGTAGGTGTTGAGGCCGCGAAGCAGCTCAGGTAACAGGTACAGCACGCAGGCCGCAATGACGCTACCTCTGATGTTTCCGATGCCGCCAAGCACCACGTAAACCAGGATCATGATGGATGCGTTGTAGCCAAAATACTGGGATGACGCCGTCAGTGTGGTGATGTTGTGGGAGAAAAGAACTCCCGCAGCCCCTGCAATTGCAGCAGAAATGGTGAATGCCATCATCTTGTAGGCTGTAATGTTGATGCCCGTTGCCTCTGCGGCGATATAGTTGTCACGGATTGCCATGATCGCACGGCCGTCCCTGGAATTTACAAGATTTTGTACCACGAAAAGAGATATCAGCAGCACCACAATGCCGATGGTGAAGTTTGCGTTGTGGGGTGTTCCTGTAATGCCCATGGCGCCATTGACGATCAGGTCGCCATCAGCCTCCATGCCAAGGCTCATGCTGTCCTTCATGGAGAAATGCAGGCCGTTTCCGTCAATTCCGATGTAAAAAGAGTTGATGACGTTCTTGATGATCTCGCCAAAGGCCAGAGTTACGATGGCCAGGTAGTCACCTTTAAGGCGAAGAACCGGAATACCTATAAGGAAGCCAAACAGCGCTGCAAAAGCGATTCCGATTATGAATGCCATGATAAATCTTGGCACTGTAGGAATGCTGTTTTCAGTTGTCCTTGAAAAGAATGCGCTGGTGAAAGCTCCGATGCACATAAATCCGCAGTGTCCGATGGACAGCTCTCCCAAAATACCTACACAGAGGTTAAGGGCTACAGCGATTATCGCATAATATGACATAGGGACTAAAAGGCCCTTCATGTGGCTTGATAAAACTCCTGTAAGCATCAGGATCTCAACTATTATATAGAAAGCAATGACGATGCCATAGGTGATCAGATTGTTTTTGGTTATCTTACTCTTCATAATACCTCCAAAAAAAGATGAAGTTCTGCTCTCACTTCGTTCGCAAAAGATGAAGTTCTGCTCTCCCTTCGTTCGCCAGAACAAAGTTTCAACCAGACTCGAAAGGACCTCGCCAGGTTTACACTTTTTCCTGAATCTGCTTGCCAAGGATTCCTGTAGGCTTAACAAGAAGCACCACTACAAGGATTCCGAATACGATGGCGTCAGACAGCTGCGATGAAATGTAGGTCTTGGACAGGATCTCAACGATTCCCAGTACCAGTCCGCCGATCATGGCTCCTGGAATTGAACCGATACCGCCAAGGACCGCTGCCACGAATGCCTTGATACCAGGCATTGCGCCGGTGTATGGAGAAAGAGACGGATAAGCTGAGCAAAGAAGCGCTCCGGCTACAGCTGCAAGAGCTGAACCAATGGCAAATGTCAGAGCGATAGTGCGGTTGACATTGATGCCCATAAGCGCTGCGGCTCCCTTATCTTCTGAAGCTGCCAGCATAGCCTGTCCCTGCTTGGTCTTGTTGATGAAAAGCTGAAGTGCAATGAGGATCACTACGCTCACCAGGATAGTTATGATGGTTACGCCCTGGATCTTGAGCTCACCACCTGCAAAGCTCACGCCCTCCCAGGTTACTACTGATGTAAATGACTTGATATCTGCGCCATAGATAAGAAGCGCGATGTTTTCCAGAAGGTAGCTGACACCAATGGCTGTTATCAGAACCGCCAGTGGAGATGTCGCTCCTCGAAGGGGCCTGTATGCCACAAACTCTGTGGTGACGCCAAGAACGGTGCACAGGATGATAGCCACGATTATGCCCACCACTGAATTTCCTGAAAGCGCTGCGCTCACTGAAAAGATAATATAGCAGCCCACCATGATGAAGTCACCATGAGCAAAATTCAGCATCTTGGCAATACCATAAACCATGGTGTAGCCAAGGGCTATGATGGCATATATACTGCCAAGACTAAGTCCATTAATGAGATAGGTTAAAAAACTCATCCCGCACCTCCGAGTTGATCATTATTAATTACTTATTCTATGATATACGAATTGCATTCGAAATCCAATGTGATTTCAGGTAAAAAAATTAATAACGCGAGGGATACCTGTGACAGCATCCCTCGCTGTATGAAAATGTTTAGTCGTTGTTAAATTGTGTCGTTAGCTCTTTTCGCTGTGAAAAACATTATTCTGGTCGCTCCACTAAACTCGAAAAGACCTCGTTAAGTGTCCGCCCATGGTTCGCACTAGGTTCGAAAGAACCTCACCAAGTGCTTTACTCAGCTGAAACGTAAGCACCGTTCTTGATAACAACAGCCTTAGGCTCCTTGTTAGGCTCACCTGAAGCATCCCATGTCATCTTCTGTGATGTAAGACCTGTAGCCTCGATCTGAGTCATAGCACCCTTAAGTGCCTCGCAGATCTCCTCTGTTGTCTTGTCTGGTGTAACACCTGACTTCTCGATAGCTGCCTTGATGATGTAAACTGCATCGTAAGCGTCAGCTGCGAACTGGTTAGGAGTCTCGCCGTACTTCTCGTTGTACTTCTTAACGAAGTTAACTGTAAGGTCATCTGTAGCATCAGCTGCGAAAGGTGTAAGAAGCATTACGCCCTCAGCAAGTGATGAATCAAAGTTCTCAACTGTAAGGATTCCGTCCATACCATCAACACCGAAGAATGTAGGTGCATAGCCCATTGTGTTGGCCTGTGTAAGGATCAGAGCTGCATCTGAGTAGTAGATAGGAAGGAATACAAGGTCAGCGCCTGCATCCTTAGCCTTCTGAAGCTGTACAGAGAAATCTGTGTTGTTGTCCTGTGTATAAGCCTCTGCTGAAACGATCTCAAAGTTCTTGCCAGCAGCCTCTTCTACGAACTTCTGGTAGATACCTGAAGAATAAACGTCTGAGTTGTCATAGATGATACCAACCTTAGTTGCGAGGTTGTGATCACTGATGTACTGAGCTGAAGCAATACCCTGGTTAGGATCTGAGAAGCATACACGGAATACGTTGTCATATTTTACGCACTCCTCAGCTGATCCTGAAGGTGTAAGCTGGAACATGTTGTCGTTCTTGGTGTTCTCAGAAACTGCGATTGAGCAGGCAGATGTTGTAGAGCCAACAAGGATCTGCATACCCCAGTCCTTAAGAGAGTTATAAGCGTTAACTGACTTCTCAGCGTTGAGCTCGTCGTCCTCTGACTTGTACTCGATCTGAACACCGTTTATACCGCCAGCCTCGTTGATCTCGTCAACAGCGATCTGTGCTCCGTTAACTACTGCGTTACCGTAAGCTGCTGCAGCACCTGTAAGAGGTCCGATTGCACCAATCTTGAATGTATTGCTTCCACCTGCTGCTGCGCCACCGCATCCTGCAAGAAGTGAAGCAGCCATTGCTGAAGCAAGTACAGCACTGAATACTTTGTTAAACTTCTTCATAATTCATTTCCTCCTCAATTTGTATATTTGTATACAATCTAAATATATATATTTCAAGTTTAATTATTATTAGTAAAAAGTCAATACTTTAAAGCAAAAAAGTGAAATTTACTGACAAGACACGGGGCGGTTCTGTTGGCTGGTGAGTCAGTGGGGACGTTACAGTTTGACTCGCTCGGGAGCAGTGAGTCAAACTGTAACGTCCCCACTGACTCACCAGCCAACAGAGCCGTCACCCGTGTCTTGTTTTAATTACCTATAGAAGTCACTCTCAGCCTTCTGCATCAGCTTGGCCTCCTGGATCTGGCTGTTGACGTCAGATAGGAACTGATGATTGTTGGGGTCTGAGATGAACTCAAGAAAGTCTGAAGCCTCTTGATGTGAAAGTTTCTGGCTGACAGTGAGGTAGTCAAAGATCTCGTCTCTGGTCTTGCCCTCATTGATGAATCTGTCCACAATGTCAAAAAGAACCATAAACCTGCGCATACGGACTCTAAGGTTGATCTGATGAAGTTCTACAAATATGGAAAATACAATGACGACCGCGACTGCAGAGAAAAGAAGAAAACCAACGCCATAAATTATAAGCCCTATCTTGATATTAAGGACTCCGGCAGTGATACCCGATATTGCGAAAATGATCATGGAAGTAAGAAGAATTCCAAGCCT
Source organism: Butyrivibrio sp. (assembly GCA_015056565.1). Lineage (GTDB taxonomy): Bacteria > Bacillota > Clostridia > Lachnospirales > Lachnospiraceae > Butyrivibrio. The sequence continues at coordinate 77,351 of SVGB01000016.1, read as the reverse complement.
TGCCTTGTTCCTGGCCCTATCAGACAGTTCCATGAAACGTACTGCTACACCAAATACTACGTAGAAGACCAAAGAAAAGGCAATCCCCACATAAGCAAATCCTAGCATGAAGTTTATCCCCCTATGAATTAATTCTACGCTCCATGAAACATTAATGCAATCGTGTATTAAACGTTTATTCTTGTTCGTTTTCGCGTATATTCTGGGGTTGTGGGGATTGCAATCCGTGAAACGTGCAGAGTTATCAGCCTACTCCGTGTTCTCTGTTGTAACCCATGCATACCATATTGGTATTGTTGATAAGAATGTTCCAACCAATGAATGGTCCGATTCCGCAGAGCCACATACCAAAGATGAACCACAGAAGTACTGTTGTTCCATTCTCAGTAACTGAATAACCATATCTCTGGCAGTTTCTTGCCAGTCTGTCTCCAACCTTGTAGAGCCAGATATATGAATAAATACCACATGTTACTAATGAAAGCAGGATGTATACTAAAAGTCCTGGAGTCTCATCTCCATCACCAGCACAGGCTGTGTTGATATCCTTGATCATGTAATACATAAATACGTACAGATAAATTCCGCAGGTAACCAGTGTAAGAAGTATAAATACCAGAAGGCTTCTGTCAGTCCTAAGTGGCATAAATGCCTGAGGTCCCTGGTTGTAGCCTGTATTCTGATAGTTCCCGTAATTATTGTATGTCTGGTTAGCCTCAGGATCAGGAGCGCTCTCGTTATATACAAAGCCCTTCACTTCACTGCTGCTGGCAACTGGAGTTCCGCAATTAGGGCAGAACTTAGCGCCGTCTTCTATCTGTGTTCCACAATTTTCACAAAACATTTATCTAATCTCCTCCACAATCATATGAATCCCCCTGAAAGCTGCACCATTAGCGGGTTCAAACACCACAACCGTATCAGAAGGGTCCAAAATCCTCAACAGGTATATTATAGAGAAGAGGACTATGGTTGTAAATAACAAAACTTTAACAATCTTTTGCGAAATCCGGGATCTGAAAAGAAATAAGACCGCAGCAATGACAGGAATTGGAAATAGCGGATGATATTGAAAAGCACTGGCAAAATCAAGGCGTAGTAACGACAGATACGCCCTCGTCATACCACATCCCATGCAGGAGACTCCCGTCAGGTACTTGATAGGACAACCAATGCCCGCGAAATATAAGATTCCATAGACAAGCGCTACTGCACAGATGGCTGGTAGCGCTTCTTTTAACTTCTTCATAAATTTCTTTTCCCAAAACTACTTGGTCTCTCTGTTGACGTACTTGTTGTGGAACTTGGAGTACATGATCTTCTGGCTGCTGTAGAGGCTGTAGTAGCCTGAGAAGGTGTAGCTAAGCGCTATCGCCAGAAGGTAATATGGCATTCCCTTAAATCCAAAGAGCTCAAAGCAGATAAAAAGCGATGATATAGGGCAGTTCGTTACGCCGCAAAAAAGAGCTCCCATTCCAATGGCTGCGCAAAGAGCCGGATCAAAGCCAAAGATCTGCGAATACAGGCATCCAAAGGTAGCTCCTATGTAAAGAGCTGGCACAATCTCGCCGCCCTTATAGCCTGCCCCAAGGGTCAGTGCAGTAAAGATTATCTTAAGAAGAAACGCAAATGCAGGTGCTTCTCCTTTTATTGCCATCTCAATGACGTTCATTCCTGCTCCGTTGTAGAATCTTGTGCCTGATATATATGTGAGCGCCACAACTATGCATCCGCCTACAAACACGCGAAGGTACGGGTTCGGTAACAGCTTTTTATAGGTCTTTCCGGAAAACTTCAGCACCTGGCAGAACACTACACTTACCACTGCGCAAAGAAGCGCCAGAAAGCCTGTGTATATTCCCTGGGTGGCTGTAAACTCCGGAACAATGTTGACCGCAAACTGCTCTCCTGTTGCCCCTAAAAGCTCAGCAACTCCCTGGGCAGTCAGAGCGGATATTACGCAGGGTACCAATGCTGAATAGTACATTACACCTACGTTTTCTATCTCCATGGCCATGAAAGAAGCTGTCATTGGCGTTCCAAAAAGCGCCGAGAATGCTGCACTCATGCCACACATAGTCATGATCTTGACGTTTCCCTCTTTTAACCTACACAGTTTTCCCAGGTTGTAGCCAATGCTGCCTCCCATCTGCAGCGCGGCGCTCTCACGTCCTGTGGATCCTCCAAATAAGTGGGTAAGCGTGGTCGAAATGAAGATCAGCGGAGCCTTCATAACAGGAAGGTGCTCTCCCTCCTGGATAGACTTGATAACAAGGTTGGTTCCCTTGTCCTCGTAGTCCTTGCAGAGCCTGTACAGGAATACGATAAGAAGTCCTGCAAGAGGCAGTCCCAAAATGATCAGGTCATGGCTGGTCCTGAATGCCGTTGCCATTCCAATTGCCTTTGAGAAAAGAGCTCCGATTGCCCCAACTATAGCTCCAGTCATACATCCCAGGACCACCCACCTTAGCAGTACTCTGACTCTTCCCACCAGATCCAGATCCGGGATATGTTCAATTATTGCATTAAATCTGTTGTTTTTCTCTTCCATAGCTCAATAGTACCACAAAAAAGGCCGCAAAAAAACGACTGCCGTCTGGCACTCGTTCTTTTGCTAAACTATATAATTCACCTACCTACCTTACGCGAACAGGTCGATAGAACTGCCGCTCATTCCATAGCTTAAAGCCTGTGTATCCTGGGCGTATCCTGTTGTCATGCCCTGGAATCTGGAAGCCACTTCATTGTACATACGATTTGCTTCCTGACTCTTTTTAACTGAATTGATTGAAAGTGCAAGTGGATCGCTCTCTCCATCTGCCCCAGGAATCTCCTGCGCGTTAGGATAAACCACAGGAGGCACGTTCATGACGGCATTTGACATTCCTGTTTCAATGAATGCATCTGACACATCAGCCTCGTTCTTAACGCTGTAATTCATCGGCTGAATGTAATTCATTCCATATGTACTTCCGATACTGCCAATTGAAAGTCCCATTCTTTTCCCCTCGATGACGCGCTTAAGGGCAACAATTTGGGCCCTCCGCGCCGTCATCAAAAAACCGCAAACTACCATTTAATTAGCTTGTACTGAAATGATATATCTTGCGGTCTGTTGATTCAATTATGAGATTGAAAAATAAATATTAAATAAGAATAAAGTCTCGTTATGCGTTGTGCTCAAGCAGGTAATCATTCAGAGCATCTACGATCTCTTCGCCGTCAATTCCATGAACTGCGCAGGCCTCAGCCAGTGACTCCATCTGTGAAGCCGGGCATGAGATGCATCCCATTCCGCACTCCATAAGGAACTGCGCTGCAAGTGGATGCTTGGAAATAATATCGCCAACCAGCATGCTGGCATCTACAATATCGCCATTAGCTGGAGCATTCTCTTTCTTAAGTTCTTCGTTTTCCATGTTGCTTGCCTCTCTTTCTGTATCACTACCAAAGAATAAATCCTTTAATGATCCCATAGTTCTTTCTCCTATAATCCTCGGACAAATGCGGGTTTACGGGCACTTCGCCCTGTATCAAAAATAAATTGTGCAAAATCATTCTACATCACTGATACTTCCCCTGCAAGTACCTTTTTATAATCCTCGTAGTTTTTCTTGAGAAGTTCAGGAGTACTGAGCTCATATGGGCACTTCTTTGTGCAGGCTCTGCAGTTTATACAGGTGTCGATCTTGGCCATCTCAGCCTGCCACTCTTTTGAAAGCCAGCTCTCTGATGGCGCGCGCCTTATCATAAGAGACATTCTCGCGCAGTTATTGATCTTGATGCCCATTGGACATGGCAGGCAGTATCCGCAGCCCCTGCAGAAATCTCCCGCCAGCTCTGTCTTTTCTTTTTCGATAAAAGAGCTGATCTCCCCGGTCATGACTGGAGTGTTGTCAAAGTATGAAAGCCACTCATCAAGCTCTTTTTCCCTCTGGATACCCCAGATAGGCATTACGTTGTCAAACTGTGTCATGAAGGCCATTGCTGCGTCGGAGCGGTTGATAAGTCCTCCTGCCAGGCCCTTCATGGCGATATAACCCATGTTGTGCTCCTTGCACATTTTAACAAGTTCAAGCTCTTTTTCAGAAGAAAGATAGCTTAAGGGGAACTGCATTGTCTCGTAAAGGTCAGATTCTATGCACTCTTTAGCCACCATAAGCTTATGTGCGGTAACGCCGATGTGGCGGATCTTGCCTTCGTCTTTCGCCTTTAACATGCACTCGTACATGCCTGTCCCGTCACCTGGCCTGTAGCACTGGCTTACCATATGGAACTGATAAAGGTCGATGTAGTCGGTCTGAAGGTTCTTAAGGGAAGTCTCAAGGTCAGACCAGAAGCCCTCTGGCGTAGTAGCTGCTGTCTTGGTTGCGATAAAGAGCTTATCCCGAAGCCCAGCCTCAGAGAAGGCCTTGCCAAGCTTGACCTCACTGTCAGTGTAGGCTCTTGCGGTGTCAAAATAGGTCATTCCGCCCTCAAAGGCCTTACGTAAGATCTTAACAGCCTCATCTTCTGATACTCTCTGAATTGGAAGTGCGCCAAAGCCGTTCTGGGGCGCAGTAATGCCAGTTTTGCCAAGTGTTATCTGCCTCATGTGAAACCTCCTTAATTAGTTTAATATCGCACGTTATCTTAGCCCTGCCATGGCTATTTATGCGTAAACGAACCAGATATACAGATATCCCACGCATACAGCTGTCAGTGTGAATGGAACTCCGATCTTCATGAAGTCTCCAAAGGATACTTCATAGCCCTCTTTTCTGAGCATTCCTACACCTGCGATGTTAGCAGAAGCTCCGATAGGTGTAAGGTTTCCGCCAAGGGTTGCGCCGATCAGAAGTCCGAAGTAAAGAAGCAGCGGGCTTACTGACATAACGCTTGAAAGAGATGCCAGCACAGGCAGCATAGTTGCTACATATGGAATATTGTCGATAAATGCTGAAATTACAACAGAGCCAAATACGATAAGAGTATAAAGAAGGAATACATTACCCTTTCCGCTTGTGGCAATGAGCTGAGCCAGCTCATCGATGATACCTACGTTTGTGATACCAGCGATAACGCAGAACAGTCCTGCAAGAAGAAGCATTGTGTCGTAGTCGATTGCCTTAAGCGCCTTCCACATAGTGTCTGTTCCCTTGGAGATAAAGATCTCCCAAACAATATTGATGATTCCGCAAACCATACAGATAACACCATTGGTAACATCTGGTTTGTTTGGAATGAATGATGCAATAACAAGAAGTACCACGTGCCCCAGCATCATGATAGTTGGAACATAGTCTGTTACTGTTGTATGCTCCTCGTTGCTGACAGGCTCTCTGTCCTTCCTGAACATCCACATCATGATAGGAACTGTTGCAATAGCGCCAAGCTCTACTGCAAAGAAGATTCCAGGATGACCTTCCAGCCAGAAGAAATCATTGAAGTCCATCTTGGCAGCTGCAGCCAGCATGATGGATGTTGTATCGCCAACCAGAGTTGCTGCGCCCTGAAGGTTTGATGATACTGCAATACAGATGATCATGGGAACAGGTGATATTTTAAGTTTCTTGCAGATAGCAAGGCCAACAGGTGCAACCATCAAAACTGTTGCAACGTTGTCGATGAACGCTGAGATGATTCCGGAAAACAGTGACATGAAGATTGTCACCCACATTACGTTTGGTGCCACATCCAAAAGCTTCTCCGCAATGAGATTGGGCATCTTGGAATCGATGAAGTAATCAACGATGACCATGGTACCAAAGATCATCATAAGCACGTTCCAATCGATGGCGAAAAACACGTCCTTAAGCGGCAGAATTCCCGTGATCACAAAAATAACAGCCGTTGTCAGTGCTACATACGCACGCCTTTTGGGAAGTGTGATCATAAGTACGTACATCAGTACAAACAAAATGATAGCAAGTGTTTTCAATTTCTTTTTTTCCTCCGATTTTCTATGTTAACAAAAAAGACTTCTATCATAGCCCCTTTTGCTATGACAAAAGTCTTGCTGTCAGTAAAAGTAATAAACCTTATGTCGAGCTCGGATGCACCTGCATCGTCCTGACGGGCTCGACAGCTGGCACATGTGCCAACCAGCTACTCCCTCTCATCAATACAAATATGTTAATGGAAAAGCAAGGGGCTGTCAAACGATTATTGAAGATTAGAATGTCATTATCTCATACAGATCCTTCAGGAAAAGAAGCGGATCTTCAAGTGGTCACATTCTGAGACTGCTCTTTCGCACATCTTCTTAAGTCTGGGCAGGTAGTCTGTGATATCACTTGTTATTGTTGCAACGTTGTAAAAGATAAGGTTCCAGCCTTCACCCTGCTCAGTCAGTACATCATAGAATGCATCAAGGTTATCGCCATAATACTCAGGAAGAGGCAGCTCTTTTCTAAGGAGAGCATGAAACTCATCCCTTGTGGATATTCCATTTAAGTCGATGTAAAAAACCTGTTCCATCGTTATTCTCCGTATAGCTGTTCAAAGCTCTCGTAGTGGTCCTCTGTGTAGTAGATATAGCCATCATCCGAATAGATGATGCGCTTTGCTCCTCGGCTCTTCTTGCCCAGAGTATCTATATCGCACTCGTGGTACTCTTTATCCTCTGGCAGCAAGCCTTCATAATTTCCAAAATAATCTCCGCCAATACACATCCCCGGGGCAAAGTCTTCTAGTGATCCGCCGCTCCAGCCAAGCTTTTTCGCCTGTTTTTTTGTCATGAAATTTGAAGGGAGCTTGCCATAAGTGTGAATGTACAGCGCCACATCTGCCTTTGTGGTGTAGATGCCGTCTTCATCAAGGAGAGGCTCCGTATGGGCTGCATAAACAGTTGTTACAGCTGTCGCTTCGTCAGACTCCGCAGATGTACTCTCGGACGACGTCGCGTCATCGCCTGATCCGCTTTCAGTAGATTGCACAAAGGTTGCAAGGTCAACTGTAGCCGCTTCAGCTGATGCTTCTGTAGCACTTATACTTCCAGCATCCGCATCTCCTGCGCTTCCTGGCTGCACCAGCTGCACTGGCTTTTTTCCGCATCCAGCCAGTAGCATGACAGTCAGCATCATAACCATCAAAGTAATGAGCCGTATTCTATTGTTAAATTTCACTTTTCTCATTTTTCCTGCCCTGTGCAGCACTTTACAACTTCATCAGCCCTTTTTGAAAGCTCCGCTGCCAGCGCTTCATCGATGTCCTTAACCCATGGATTCTTGTTAGAAAGGTCAACAAGCTCGCCATTACCTGGCACTTCCTGGGCACCAGTTCCGCCATCGCCTGCAACTGTACCATCCACCAGCTTTGTTCCAAACTCGCCATAGAATGTAGAAGGCTCATCCTTGTTGATCCCGCCCCAGCCAGAGAAACGCTCTGGTGCTACGGACTTATCACAGACGCAGTTAAGGAACACAGTCCTTGCTTCCTCGCGCCATGGACGGCCCAGGAATACGCTGCCTTCTTCGCAGCCCTTGGCTCCATAAATCCCGCAGTTTCTAAATACAAATCCCAGATCAATAGAAAGGCCGCATGCCGCAGTAATATATCCATTGACAAGGCGCTCTGTTACATCGATCTGGTCCTTATCAAGCTTGCCAGTCCCGGAAGCCGCGCCATTGCCGGCGCCAGAAATGCTCTGTCCCGCGCCAGATGTAGCACCAACGCCGATACTCGCAACCCTGCTGCCGGTAGTGCCCATTAGATCAAGCATCCTGCCACCGTGCATCCTGTCATTGCAAACAATCTCGCAGTCGTCGAACACAGCGTCCGCACCGCCAAAAATAAAGTCTACATCACCAGTAATGATGCAGCTCTTGTAGTACTGCCTGGTGAGGCGCCTCTCTGTCATGACCCTTGGGCCCATGAAGCCATTCTTTTGCCTCTCAGCTCGTGGAAGTGGCGCACAGAAAAGAGTGTCCTGGCAGCCGTTCATTTCCACATTCTCAAACAGGCACTCGTCTGCATCTGCGTAGACAGCCACAGCCTGGCCCACAACTCGTCCATCTCCTGCGCTGTTTCTGATGGTCAGATTCCTGACTACAACGCGCTTTCCGCCAAAGAAAGCCGTGTAACTTCTAAAAGTGCCGCGCTTTGAGCCATCCTCCATTATCTCGTTGGCATAGTCATCAAAGTCGATCACAGTCTTGTCGATTCCGGCTCCAATAAAGGTGATGTCCTTCTTTTCGCAAAAGAGCTTCTCGTGAAATACACCTTCGCCAATCCTTATAACAGCGCTCTCCTCGTAGGGAACTGCGTCAATAGCCTCCTGCACAAAAGTAAAATCTCCGCCGTTTTTCTCAACACGAATCTCAAGCATACTTAACGCCCTCCATTACCTTCTTTTCAACTCCGATAAGCTCAGGCTCTTTATCTGCGCTGCCAGTTATCTCAACGTTCTTAAGCACAAGCTCTTTTACATTCTTGGCATAAATACTGCGGCCGCTCATCTCATCAAAGTTGTCCATCATGACAGGGCGCTCCGGAATGCGCTCACCCTCAGACAGGAAGGACACTTTGATATCCTCAAAATCCAGCCTTCCGATAGGGCTCTCAGGAAGTCCAACAGCGCACAGCATGCAGGCACTTGCGCCGGTGCAGTTGATCCCGCGGCCTGAGATCGTGCCAATTGCCGGAGTCATCTCGTTAACAGGCGCCGGATCCTGGTTCTGGACAAAATCTGTATGTCCGTCAGGGTCGCAAAAATAGAACATATTTACAGTAAAGGGCATGTGAACCCCGTTCATATCAATATTTTCGAAAAGAATATCATCCAGCACTGACCTCTCGCCGCGGCCGCGCCTTGTCTTGATGCGAAGTCCCCTGTCCGTTCCGTAGAAGATGCACTGGGAAACCCTCACATTCTTTACGCCGCCAGCAATCTCTGAGCCAACAGTGACGCTGCCGTGTCCCCGCTCAAACTTGCAGTTGCGGATCACAACGTTTTCGGTGACCTTGTGGTGCTTCATGCTCATGTAGTATTTGCCGCTCTTGATGGCGATGCAGTCATCTCCAACAGAGATCACAGTTCCAAGGATACGAACACCGTTGCAACTCTCAGGGTCAAGGCCGTCAGTGTTTGGTGAATCCGATGGATTGTGGATGTAGAGGTTAAGGAACGCAAGGTCATCACTGTAGTATGGATGCACTGTCCAGCAAGGAGAATTCTGAACTTTCACGTTCTGGACTCTGACCTTTTTGCATCTTGCAATGAAAAGATCATTTGGCCTCCAGGCATTCCTCTTTATCTTGGGGTCTTTCCACCAGTCGCTGTTCTGGGCATTCCCGTCGATGGTTCCAGGTCCCACAATATCGAGATTTTCCGCATCAATTGCAGTCACAAGTGAAGCAAAAGAATCAAGCGGGTTTCCTTCCCAGGTTCCAAGGTTGTACTCACTCTTTTCATCTGTAGTCCTGGTCATTCCTGGAAGAACCGGATAGTGGTTTCTGTCAGTATCTCCAAGGATCCTGGCGCCGTCCCCAAGCCACAGAGTCATGTTGCTCTTAAGGAAAAGCGGCGTGCAGTAGTAGTCTCCTGCAGGCAGATACACTGTTCCGTCCTTGGGACAGCAGCTGATAGCAGCCTGGATCGCTGCGGTGTCAGAAGTTTTGCCATCGCCCTTTGCCCCAAACTCTGTTACGTCAAGGAGCACTGATTCATGCTCTGTCACAAACTCTTTTTCAGCAAAAGAGCCATCAGCAGCCACCACTTTCATGGTATATCCGGTGTCAGGCAAAAGCCCCATTACTGAAAAGACATTTCGGTCTGTCCTAAGGCTCTTTTCCCCATTGATATATACGTCAAACTCAGCATCCTGCGCGAAAACCCTGTCAGATACAAGCTCCGCAGTCACGCTCCTCTTAAACACTTCTACAATCTTAAAATCCATAAAACCCTCCATTTCACAAACATCCCGGATAAACTGCCTTCATTACACTAGAAGGCTTACCATTTATCACTCTCCTGTGATCCATTCATCTATCATCTCAGCTGTGGTCTCCAGCTGCTGAACATTGGTAATATCAGGTTCTCCGTCGCCCTTCTGGATCCCATAGCAACCAAAAAAGCTGTGGATCCCGCCATCTATCACCTTTTCCTCAGCATGTGAAGGCCAGAACTTCTTGTTTTTTTCATATTTATTAAGGTTCAAAACGCCGTCGTTGGAGCCTCTTATAGATAAAAGGGAAATTCCAAGCTCCGACAGATCATCCGCCGGATATGATGCACACAGGATCAGCCCTTTGAATCCGCCAACTTCAGGGGAGCCTTCGCTTCCACCCTTACCATTTTCTGCAACACCAGCGCCTTCGCTATCCCCGCTGCTCACATTTCCAGCCGCAGCCTGCTCTGCCAGATACCTTGCTGCTGCCACGCCGCCCAGGGAGTGCCCTGCCAGGTACCAGTCGATGTCGCCGACAGTTGTGATGTCCTCAGCGTAGTTTTTTCGTATCTCATCCACCGCCTCGATCTTAAGAAAAGCCAGATTCTCAGGCATTCTGGGGATCACGCAGATGTACCCCTTAGCTGCAAGCGTATACATCAGGCCCCCATAAGCAGAAAACTCTACCTTTCCGCCGGGGTAGAACACGATCACAGCCTTATCTTTCTGGTTTGTTGGCAGAAATACCGTGGCATCAGCGTCAGAATAGGATACGACCCTGTCCCTGACCTGCCACTTTATGTCAGTTACGATAGATGAATCCGTAGCATAATAATTGCTGGTATATATCTTGAAGCTCACAGCAAAGGCTAAAAGAATAAGTACCAGCAACAAACTAAGGGTCAGAAATATTTTTTTCTTACTTCTCTTATTTCCCAACTTAAACACCAATCACATTTTATTTTGTAACAGCTCTGTCAATTATCTTGATGAGCTCAAGGGCGCTGTTAAAATCAAGCTTCTCATTCTCTTCCTGATAAATAACATGTCCCTGCCAGGTCGCATCCTGCCTGAAAACAACCTGGATCACAAAGGTACCAAGTTTGCCCTTTTTGTTCTGAACGTTGCGAACCCCATGGGTATCAGAGATGATTTCTATCTTGAGCTTATCATCCGCATTCTCAGAAACCGGTCTTGCGTGGTTTTCCTTTTTCTTGTCGAACTTGCGCTCTGCAAGGCCTCTCTGAGGGAAATCCCACTCGTCAAAAAGATTCTCCATCTCCAGGATCAGACCTGCAACTCCGCTAAAGCTTATTGGGTCGTCAGCATACTGGTGATAGATAAATCCCTGGTAGTCTGCATCCTTGTTGTCGTCGATGCAAACACATATTAGGTTTTTTGCAAATAGCATCTGCTTGGAGTCACTCATTTTTCGCGCTTCTATCCTTTTTAAAAAGAAATCGATAATCATACTTTAGTATAACATAGCAGGATAATCAATTGCGAGAATAATGCAAAGATTGAACCCCGAAAGATTTAATCTCTCGGGGTCCAACCATTCAATTTAGGAGACACTAGAACCGTCCCCGTGTCATGTTTCTTCTTTCTTCCTGGTTGCCAAAAGAGCTGTGGCGATGCCGGCTGCCAGCAGTACCACAAAGATCCTTGCGGTTCTGTTTGATACGTCGTCGGTCTTAGCTCTTCTTGCTCCAAGTACTGCAGGGCCATCGTCTCTGACTGCTCCGAGAACTGCTGCCGGAGGAGCTGTAGCTACTGGAGTAGCTGCTGTAGGTGTAGGAGTGTCAGTAATTGTTGTAGGTGTAGGGTCTCCGCCGCCAGGTGTAGGATCATCTCCGCCGCCAGGTGTAGGAGCGTTTGTTACTGTCAGTGTTCCTTCAACCTTGTCGATTATGTAGTTCCTTACAAAGTCAACGCCATCGCCCTTGATCTCGAAGTAGTTAGGGCTTGAGCCAACTGCTGTCTGGCTTCCGGTTACTTCGTAGGTTACTTCATCACCGATGCCCCAAGGCTTGTCAGTAAATACCTTGTTGTTTGTAAGAGGACTTCCGTCGTATACCTTTGTATCGCTTGGTGACTCAACATGTATAGGCATTGGATCGATGGTAAGTTTACCGATTTCCTTCTTAAGGTCGTTAAACTGATCTGTTACTACGTTGCCCTCAGGATCTTTGATGACCATTGTTCCTGCGATATCGAGATCGTATGTGCCAGCATCTCTCTTTTCTGTCGGAACGTAGAGACCTGTTACTGTGAAGGTTACTCCGTTGATCTCAACGGTATGCTCGTCATTTCCATCAGAAGCGCCTGCTGTCATTGTGAATGCGTCAGCAATCCTGGAAAGGCCATCTCTGATAGTTCTTGTAATGCCTTCTATCACGCTGTCTGTAGGTCCTTCGCCAACCAGCCTGTAGTCAAAGTCCTTAAATACTTCGCCGGTGTAGGTCTTTGTTACTGGATCAGTAATGGCTGTGATGCTGTACTTCTCGCCTTCGCCGCGGTCTCTGATGGTGATGAAACCGTCAGTGATCTTAAAGGTTACATTAAAGTTTGTATTGTTGTTGGTAAACTGAGTATCCTTAAGTCCCATGTCAGTTGTGCCAACTGCCATTCTCTTGGCCTTTGCCTCTCCAGTAAACTGGTAGTAGTCTGGTTTATACAGAGGATCTGATATTCCGGTCCTCTCATAGCCTTCAACCTCATGCCACTTACCGTTGTACATTGCAATCTTGTTATTACCTACAATGTAGACTGTTACAGGTCTTGCGGTGATCTCAATCTTGCCATCTTCGTACTTCTTCCTGATGACTTCTGTGATATCCTCGCCCTTGTTGTTGAAGATCTTTAGTTCATCTGCAGTTACGTCTTTTATTCCATCTGCAACTTCTGTAACTGTGGTTGTTGAAGCAGCTTCGTATGTGTAGCCCTCAGGAAGTCCGATCACTTCTACCTTTGTTGCACCGTGAGGATTTCCGTCATATGGGAACTCTCCGCCAGTTGTCTTTACGGTAACTTCCTGGTCAAACTCTGTAACTTCAAGTTCTCCAACAGTCTCTTTTACTTCGTAGTTGCTCTTCTTAGCTTTAGCAGTAGCATCGTCCCATGCAATCTCATAGGTGTTATCTGACTTACCTACATCTGTCTGAGAACCGGTTACTGTAAATGGAGCACTCTCGCCGTTTACGAAACCATCTATTGTTCCTTCTGCTGTAAGAGGACTGCCGTCATAAACCTTTGTTGCACCCTTTGTAACTACTGTAAGAGGTGCAGGGTTGATGATTAGGTCATCTTCAACGTATGTGATCTTGAGCTTTTTAGTTACGTCCTCTCCTGCAGGGTTAAGGATAACCAGGTGGTCTGCCTTAGCGTGGATAGCAGTTGTTACATCTGTAGCGTTTGTATCTGAACTTGCCTCTTTTACTTTGTAGTCATCTGGAAGTCCTTTGACTTCAACTGTTGCCTGTTTCTTGGTTCCATCATAGGTGAATGTTCCTGCTGTTGTGATAACAGTGATGTCATTCTCAGTTTCTTTTACAACAAGCTTACCTATGATCTCCTTAGTCAAAGTATAGTTGGAAGCCTTTGCAGTTCCCCATGTAAGTGAGTAAGTGTTGTCGCTTGTACCAGGAACTATCTGCTTACCTGTTGTAGCAAAGTTTACAGTCTCACCTTCTACAATGCGGTCGATCTTGCCATCTGCTGTGAGAGCTGTTCCGTCGTATACCTTCTCATCTGAGTAGGTCTCGATGGTGTAAGGTGCCGGATTGATAACAATTGAGCCATTCTCGCATTTGATATTGAGATCTTTTGTTACATCCACGCCATTGTAGGTGATCACCAGGTTGTCGCATTTTGCTTCAACTGCTGCATCCGTTACATCTTTTGCTTTAGCATTTGAAGTATGTACGCCAAGCACGTATCCTTCTGGAATGCCAGTTACTTCTACGGTTGCGCCATGCTCTTTTCCATCGTAGGTCCATACACCGCCAGTTGTTGTAACTACAATCTCTGACTGGTTATGTGTAACTTTAAGTTTTCCTATGGTCTCCTTCTTAGTGTAGTCAGACTCTTTTGCCTTATCCCACACGATGCTGTATGTGTTGTCAGACTCTCCAACCGCTGTCTGACTTCCTGTAAGGGTGAAGGTTGCGCTGTCGCTTCCCTTAAATCCCTTGATGGATCCGCCTGCTGTAAGTGCAGTTCCGTCGTACTCTTTCTCTGCGCCAAGGGTTTCAATCGTAAGCTCTGCCGGAGTGATTGTTACCTGGTTGTATGTAACTGCTCCGAGCTTGAATGTAACTGCGTCGTCGTCAAAAGAGCTATCGTCCTTGAACTTTGTAATATCAAAGCCAATTCCCTTGCCGTTGTCGTCAACGTGAGTTGCCTTTGCATCAAGGCTGTCTCCATTATACTTTACGTAATCAGGTGAGTAAGAAGTATCACCTTCAATCTTTGTTACCTTAAATCCAGTGATCTTGTGCTCTACTCCATCATATGGAAATGTTCCATGAGTTCCTTCTATCGTTACTACTACAGGTACTGCCTCGTAGAGAACGTAGATAACGTTGGCATCGCCTTCCTGCATTTCGTAAGGCACAGGATCAAGCTGTTTTCCTGCCTTGTACCCGTCACCTGGATAGTTCTCATTTATCTTGTCCTGGCTGACTGTGATCATTTCACCGACATTTGCTGTGAACTTGCCTTCAGCTATGATGAAATGCGCGTTGTCCAAAGGATCAGTAACCTTGCCCTTGTAGTACTCAACGCGGTACTTGCCTGTTGCCTGCTGCCATACTGCGTAAAGAGTATTTGGAAGGTCCGGAGTTCCGTCGCCGTCTGCATCCGGAAGATTATCTACTGCTATGGTCTCGCCAGCCTTGATCCAAGGCTCTTTAGCCTCTGCGCTCTTTGCCCATCCAAGGAATGTGTACTTGTCGCGGCTAAATCCAAGATCTGTGTTTGTCTTTGCTGTGAAAGGCTCGCCCTTCTTATAAGTAAAGGATGTTGGTGCTCCGGTTCCGCCGTTAGGATCATAAGTTATGATCGCTTCTTCTGTAGGTGCTCCAGTCTTCTGGTAAACTGCGGTCAGTACCACAAATCCCTTATCATTTATGAACTCTGACTCGATTTCAAAAGAGTTGTTGGGGTAATATATCTTTTCGCCGCCATTAACTATCTGCCAGCCGATAAAGGTGTATCCGTCCTGAACAGTTGTTGGTGGTACATTTACTACAACTGTTGAATCTGTTGCGTACTTGAAATTGTCTACAGGTTCTCCTGATCCATAAGGTGATGCATCATATTTAACCTGTGTTGTTCCGACCTTGCGCCACTTTGCTGTAAGAGTTGTGTCTTTCTCAAGCATTGGATATCCGTAAGCTGAACTTCCCTCGAACCATCCAACCAACTCATGGCCTGTTCTTGTTGTCTGAGACAACAGCTCTTTTGAAATAATTGAGTGATAAGGCTTGTAATCGTCTGCATTAACACCAGTAGGTAACTGGCCTCCGTTAGCTTCAAGTACTACATGAACTTTTATTGGAGTATATTTTGCATACGCTACAAGGTTTGCTGCAGGCATTGTCTTGTTCCAGTCAATTGCTGTTGTTCCTGCTGCATCTGCATACCATCCTGCAAATTCATAGCCTTGATGTTTCGGCAGATCCTCTGCTTTTGGTGCATTGTCCCCGAAACCTGTAAGAGGTGTCTCATAATAGATCCCCGAAACGGTCGAGTACTGGGATGATACTCCGTCAAAGTTGTTCATGAATATCAGATCATACTTGTTACGCTCATATCTGATATGCATGTTCTTTGTATAGTGATATGAATCATTTACATTAATGTTCGTCCAGCCAGATTCTGGATAGTTTTTTCCTTCATAATAATCTTTGACTGTAAAACCAAAGTACTTGTTAGTGAAAGTCCAATCCTTATCTCCGGACTCTTTTGTAGAATCTGTAGGATTTGCACCGTTATAATTGCCGTTAATATCCTGTTTATAGTGATTTATAGTCAGGTTGCCGCTTGACTCAGTAAATCCGTAAAGAGTTTCGGTCTCAAGATATGTGCCAAGGAATGTAACATGGGTTCCGGTTCCATGATAGCCTCCATAGGACGAATAACTTGTATACCAATCGTAATTCTTATCCCCTATTTTATCTGGCCACTGATCTCCGTACTTTGAGAACAGCTGTCCATACAGTCCTTCAAACTCTGCAACTGTACTCCAGGCATTATTCTTTCTGATCTGGAAAGTCTTTTTAATAAGGTTCCTGTCAAAGTAGATGTTAACAATTGTATCGCCCTTAGCCCTGATGGTGCTGCAAGGAACTGTACCATCTCCTTCAACTCTTTCAAACTTGAAGTGAGAATAGCTGAATCCTTTATCATGTTTGCCCTTGTGTGGCTCAACATGATTTGCTTCTGTTAAGGTTTCTCCAGTTGTTCCATCAAGTGTGAAAGACTGTTTAAAGTCATATGTCCTTGAGGATTCTGCTGCGTATCTGTCATCATCTACCTTCTGCTGCCAGATATTTACTACGTATTTTGTCTTTATATTGGCTATCCACTTAGCATAAAGAGTGATGTTCTTTGTAAGCTTGCCGCCCCAGACAAATTCAGAACCTGATGTTTGTCCATCGCCTGAACCTTTATTCTGATACCAGCCATCAAATGTATATCCTTCTCTTACAGGATCAGCAGGTTCCTTTGATACAGCGTTGTATTCCACATATACAGGTGCTGTGTAGCTTGCGCTGCCGTCTGCAGAGTTTCCATCAAAGGTTATCCAGTATGCGCTTACGATAACCGGATAAACATTCTGATCATCATCGGCTTTAACTTTTTCAACAGGGGTTTCGCTGCCCTTTATTGGTGACCAACCCTTGAAAGCCTGAGTTGCCTCTTTGGGTTCTACTGTAACGCCATCTGTGTAAACGTATGCGTCTTCATCTCCTATGACAGATACGCTCTTAACCTGTACAACTTCGTTGTCGAGACCCCAGAATGTTACGTAATAGGTCTTTTGGATCTTTGCAGTAGCAACTACTGTGGACTCTGGTTCTACGCTTTCAATTTCCTTACCGAACTCTACTTTTGTTTCACCAACGAACCATCCATAGAACACTTCGTCAGTTGAAAGAGTAGGAACTCCAGGATCTGCAAGGGCTTCGCCGGCTTTTATATACTGAGTGTTGAAAAGAGTATCACCCACCATGAACTTGTAGGTGCATTCAGCCTTCTCTTCCTCTGTATCGCCTTCGTAGCCATCATCATCAGCGATGATGTAGATGGAAAAGCTTCCTGTCTCAAAGTCCGCTCCGTCTGCGCTTGCGCTTGCAACAACATCTGAATTTCCGCCGTCGTCTTTATGGATAACCTTGAAGGAATCGCCTTCAAGAGCGTTTGAAAGTGAAAGTGATACGTGGACCATCTTGGAGTTTGCTGGCTCAATGCTCTCACCGTCTGCGTTGTAGAAAGAAATATCTACGCCCACAGCGTTTTTAACTTCTGATCCAAGAGCATCTGCTGCTGCATTCATGGCCTCTGATCTTGAAATAGCTGTGACTACCATGTATGTTCCATCAGGGAAAATACCTTCGTCAGCTGAAACTGCTACGTCCATACCGCCTGCGCTTCCTGAGAAGTCCTGAGCTGGCATGTCAGACAGCTTCATGAATCTTGCTGTAAATGATGTATCTTCATCAATGTCGGAAGGAACAAGAGTTTCGCCAGTTGTAACTGTGTTTCCATCTTCGTCAACCCACTCTGTAAACTGGTAGTACTTGTTTACTGCGCTGGCTGTTGATCCCTCGAACTTAGCGTCCTTGTCGTTAATGTCGATGGTTTCTTTTGAATTTGAAACCCTTCCGCCAAGTTCAGCCTTATATGTTACTGTTACCTCTTTTACCTCTGGAAGTTCTTTTTCCTCTTCTTCCTCTGGAATGATCTCTTCCTCAGGGATGATCTCTTCTTCAGGGATTATTTCTTCACCCTCTTCAGGGATTATCTCTTCCTCAGGGGTCTCTTCCTGATCTTCTCCGTCTTCGTTTCCGCCTTGGCCTGCGTCTTCATTTCCGCCTTCACCTGCATCTTCGGAGGAGCCGTCCTCTGAAGGCTCTACATATTCCGGCTCTGACTCTTCAGGCTCAGAATATTCCTCCTCTTGTGCTGGCTCACTTTCTTCATTTGAAGGCTCATCCAGCTGGATATCCTCCTCAGCAAATACTCTTATTGTTGCCAGATCACTTTGGAAAGTGGTGGCTATAAGAGCTATTGCCAGTAAAAATGATAAAAATCTGTTCCATTTTCTTAACATAGCTTGTACCTCCTCACCCTAACTATTGCTATAACAACGAGCTACTTAGGTATGTTTTTTAACTTAACTTGCTGAGACTGAATCTCCTGGTAGCTGCATGCTTGCAGCTTGTGCGCTTACCGCTTCATCAATGAGCTTCATCAGTTCCAATGTGCTTCTGAAGTGCTCTGTCACATTCTCATCAGCCCATATGACTCTGCCTTGCCAGGTGCCACTTTGATAGTTATCAACTTTTACGATGAATGTTCCTTTTGTATTTTTCATGGCATTGTCCTCTCTTGCCTTGTGTTATATATATGGTACATGTCTGCCTATCATACAAAAAATCATACAAGTACCCATTTTTTGTAGATTCAGCTTAAAAGAAAATGAATATAATAAAGCTTAAATGAAGATTCTAAAGGGATTGTAAAGAAAACGTTTGATATGGAATCATTGATTAACGGGGCATAAACAAAGAATTTCAGAATTGTGATTCGCGTGGCAAAAATCCAGTATTCATGCAGGTTTGCGGGCCGACTGCATTTTGCTCATGTATAAACAGTTACGATAAACCGAACACTAGATATTGTGTCTTCTTATTAATAGGAAAGATGAATGTTTTTTCATAACCCTAATTGTGGTATACTCGAAAAAGCACAATGGGGTGCAGATGAGGACTTTATTATGGAAAAGATAGGAATTGTTTTTGGATGCTTCATCCCTCTTCACAAGGGACATGAGTCTTTGATAGAAAGAGCTCTTGCAGAAAACGACCGCATGATCATCGCAGTATGCGGCTATCAGCAGGATCGCGGCAAGGACTTTCTTCCTTTTACCATGCGCTACAAGCTGGTCAAGGAGATATTCAGAGACAATCCAAGGGTTATCGTGGGCCTTATCGACGACAAGAAGATCGGCCTTGACGGAACCTTTACCCACGAGAACTGGGTGGCATGGGGAAAAGAGCTCTTTTACTCCGCAGGTATCGAACCTGATTCCGCAGAGTTTACCTGGTACACAGGAGAGCCGCCCTACGTTGAGAAGCTTCAGCCCATCTATCCGGATCATAAATTTGTCCTTGTGGACCGCACTGTGATCAAAGCCAGCGGGACCCAGATCAGAAATAATCCACAGGTCCATCTTGGCGACATCAATTTTGTTTTTGAACAATACCTGCGTAAGACAGGAAAACTTGAGGAGGATCCCATGAATCCAATTATTGACAGTTTACTTGAAACTGACCTTTACAAATTCTCAATGGGTCAGGCAATCTACCACAACTTCCCAGACTACACCACCACCTGGTCTTTTAAGTGCCGCAACAAGGACGTGCACTTCACAAAAGAGATGGTTGATGAGATAAAGAGGCAGATTTACCTGTACTGCGACTTAAACTTCACAGAGGATGAGCTTAACTACCTTGCAGGTATCAAGTGGATCAAGAAGTCCTACGTTGATTTTCTTCGTCTCTGGCATCCAAGATATGAGGATTTTACAATAAGTGCAGACGCTGAGTGCGGTCTTGCAATTGAGACCAACGGAACATGGCTCAACACTTCAATGTACGAGATCCCAACTCTTGCCATTGTCAACGAAGTATATTTCAGAATGGCTTATGACTATGATGAGCTCATGGAGAGCTTCGAGAAAAAACTTGATGCGAAGATAGCTCTTTTGGCTGATGGAACCTACAACATCGGCGCATTCTCAGAGTTTGGCCTTAGAAGGCGCTTATCTGCTGAGGCTCAGGAGCTTGCAGTACTTAAGCTCAAGGAAGCAAACCTTGGCAAATCAATATTTGTAGGAACTTCTAATGTTCTTTTAGCTAAAAAGCTTGGCGTTAACCCTGTTGGAACCATGGCTCACGAGTGGATCATGTGCGTAGGCCAGGGTAACCACAAGCACAACCCTGCATACTCCAACTGGTACGCCCTTGATTACTGGGTAAAGGAGTACGGAATCCTGAACGGAACAGCTCTCACCGATGCCATCACCACAGACTGCTTCCTTCGCGACTTCCAGCTGACCTATTCAACACTGTTCTCTGGCGTTCGTCACGACAGCGGAGACCCAATCGAGTGGGGCGAGAAGATGATCGAGCACTACAAGAGCCTTGGCATCGATCCAACCACCAAGACCCTTCTGTTCTCCGACAGCCTTGACTTCGAGCGCGCAAGCAAGATCCACGCTCACTTCGACGGCAAAGCCAAGGTCGCTTTCGGAATCGGAACCTACATCGCCAACGACACCAAGGTTCCAGCACTGAACATCGTCATGAAGACCACCGCCTGCAACGGCCAGGACGTAGCCAAGATCTCCGACGTTGAAGGCAAGGGCATGTGCAAGAACCCCGCTTACGTCGACTACCTCCAGCGCTGCATCAACTGGCGCATGGAGCACGAGGTAACCTGACAAGACAAAAGTGAGGAAAAGAGATATGAGTTTAGAAAACTTCAATGCTGAAGCTGAAATAGAACATATTGTAGCCTGGATTAGGGACTGGTTCGCAAACAATGGCCCCAAGGCCAACGCTGTTATAGGAATATCCGGCGGTAAGGATTCATCGATTGTGGCAGCTCTCCTGGTTAAAGCTCTTGGCAAGGACAGGGTTGTGGGCGTTTTAATGCCAAACGGCGAGCAAAAAGACATCGCGGATTCCAAGAAGGTTGTTGAGGTGCTGGGAATAAAGCACTTTATCGTTAATATCAATCCTGCAGTTGAAGGCGAGTACGAGGCCCTCAGAGCTGCAGGCGTAGAGATCGGTAAGGACGCCATCATCAATACTCCACCCCGCATTAGGATGACCACTCTTTATGCAGTTGCACAGTCACTTCCTGAGGGCGGACGAGTTACCAATACCTGCAACAGGTCTGAGGACTGGGTTGGCTACTCCACCAAGTACGGCGACGCAGCCGGAGACTTCAGCCCATGTTCAGACTACCTGGTATGCGAGATGCTGCAGATTGGCGATGCTCTTGGCCTTCCAAAAGAGCTCATCCACAAGACTCCATCTGACGGTCTTTCAGGAATGTCTGACGAGGACAAGCTTGGATTTACCTATGCTACTCTTGACCACTACGTTCTTACCGGCGAGATTGAGGATCAGGCCACAAAAGAAAAGATTGACCGCCTTCACAGACTCAATCTCCACAAGTTGCAGACTATTCCGATGTATAAAAGAAGTTGAACATGAAGAGGTACCGCCTGGTACCTCTTTTTTTGTGCCTCTTTTTGGGCATTTTCAAATTATTTTAAATTTATTCAATTTAATTGTTGACAACAAAATTAAATTGTGTTAAATATAATTGTATCAAGAAACACAAGCCACTACACCACAACACAGAATAACAAATAATACAAACTCTCGAAAGGAGAACTGATTATGGAATACCAATTCACAGAAGCTAATTTTGAAACAGAAGTTTTAAAGAGCGATATCCCAGTACTTGTAGATTTCTACGCAGACTGGTGCGGACCTTGCAAGATGATGATGCCAATAGTTGAGAAGATGGCTGAGAAGTATGACGGCAAGATGAAGGTTGGCAAGGTTAACTCAGATGAGAACAACGACCTTGCAGCAAGATACAACATCATGTCAATTCCAAGCTTCCTTATCTTCAAGAACGGCGAAGTTATTGACTCAGTGACAGGTGCTATGTCAGCTGACGCTCTTGCAGCAAGACTTGATGCAGCACTGTAAAAAATAAAAAGGCGTGCGCACTAGATTGCGCACACTCTGGCGCCATTCATTTGGCGCCATCTCCCCCTCATATTATGAATAGGGTATTGCAGATACCCTCCTGGATATCAGCTTTCACCGGCTGATATCTGATTCCGCAGATGTGGCCAGATATATAGCCTTTCACGTACTCTGACTTCCACCTGCGAAGATACTTTTTTTCCTCTCAAAGAACACTCATAACACAGGAAAACGCCCCGGGCTATGTCCGGGGCATTTTCTTATTGTGAGTCAGTGGGGACGTTACAGTTTGACTCACTGCTCTCCAGTGAGTCAAGCTGTAACGTCCCCACTGACTCACCGTGTCATGTTTTTTATTCTACAGGATACTTGCTGTCAAAGCAGGCCTTGCAAAGCTCAAGATTTCCAAGCATTTCCTTGAAATCCTCTATCTGAAGATATGCAAGAGAATCTGCTCCGATCCTCTGTCTGATATCTTCGTAGGAGTGCTCGGAAGCTATGAGCTGGCCTGAGCTTGGAACATCTGTGCCATAGTAGCAAGGATACAGGAAAGGTGGTGCACTGATCCTTACATGTACTTCTTTGGCGCCAGATAAGCGAAGCATCTCAATGATATATTTCATGGTAGTTCCACGAACGATGGAGTCATCTATGAGAACTATCCTCTTATCTTTTACCACATCCCTAAGGACGTTTAATTTCATATGAACTGCGGAATTTCTCTCTTCGTCAGTGGGCTTGATGAAGCTCCTTCCAATATAGCTGTTCTTGTGGAAAGCAATGGCAAATGGAATTCCTGAAGCCTTGGCATAGCCTTCCGCCGCTGCAAGACCTGAGTCCGGAACACCTGCAACAATGTCTGCCTCCACAGGAAGTCTTTTGGCGAGGGCCTCTCCTGCTCTGATCCTGGCTTCATGAACAAGGATTCCATCTATAACAGAATCTGTTCTTGCAAAATATATATACTCAAATACGCAGTGAGCGTGATGTTTCTGGCATAAGGATTCGTTGCTGATAAGCTGCCCATCCTCTGTGACAGTTACTATTTCTCCGGGCTTAATGTCTCTTACAAACTGTCCGCCAACTGCGTCAATTGCAGCGGTCTCAGAAGCCAGAATAAAGGCTCCATCTCTTTTCCCAAGAACAAGGGGTTTGATGCCGAAGGGGTCTCTGACTGCCACCAGCTTGCGAGGGCTCATGATGATGCAGGCATAGCCGCCCTTAAGAGTTCCTGCGACTCTGATAACAGCCTCTTCAATGCTGGCTGAGCGGATCCTCTCGCTGATGATCTCGTAGGCAAGGACCTCTGA
The DNA here is from genome assembly GCA_015056565.1 of Butyrivibrio sp. Classification (GTDB taxonomy): domain Bacteria; phylum Bacillota; class Clostridia; order Lachnospirales; family Lachnospiraceae; genus Butyrivibrio. Next base: position 54,152 of record SVGB01000016.1, on the reverse strand, counting down.
ATCGGAAGTTGTAAAATGTGCCTGACCCCTGTACATCTGCTTTTCCTTGATCTCGTCGGCGTTCATGATGTTGCCGTTATGGACCAGGGCAAGGCTTCCCTTGATGTAATTCATGGCAATAGGCTGAGCATTCTCGATGCAGCTGCCGCCTGTGGTGGAGTAGCGAACATGGCCAACGCCGATATTTCCCTTGAGGGTCTCGAAATCTTTTTTGTTAAAGACTTCATTTACAAGGCCCATTCCCTTCTTGGTAGTGATGTTTCCCTTAGGGCCCTGAGTATCAGAGATTGAAATGCCGGCTGATTCCTGACCGCGGTGCTGCAGCGCCATCAGGCCATAGTAAATATCGCGACCCACCTCAGTTCCTGCGGGAGCATAAATTCCAAACACGCCGCATTCCTCGTGAACCTTATCCATTACGTCAAAAGACATATGCTTCCTCCAGTATTTTCATAGAATATAGTCCACCCCAAAAGCTTACAAATTCCCTTTTCCTCGAGGCTAATCGCTTAACCTCGTCAAAGGGAATTTGTAAGCTTTTGAGGTTCATTCATTCCCATTAATATATTCCAAGAGGAATTATATCCTTTTGAAATAGGATTGGATACCCTAAAATATGCACGAATTCAATAAAATGATCACTGATGTATACAGCAATTTGAATAGCAAAAAACCAGACAAAAATCCACTTACAGATTCGAATACCCCATAAGGAATTCATCAACTTCCCTGGCGCAGGCTCTGCCTTCGGCGATGGCCCAGACTACAAGAGACTGGCCGCGACGCATGTCCCCTGCGGAAAAGAGCTTTTGGCCGGCGCGGTAAATGCTGACAGTAGAACCGTCCCCGTGTCCGGTTGCATGCAATGAGACAGTAGAACCGTCCCCGTGTCTTGTCATGGGCTCGACGGTTCCGCGGGGTGATAGTCTTAGATCAAAGGCCTTGGCGGTGTAGTCCTCGCAGCCGATGAAACCTGCAGCGATAAGGAGAAGCTCGCACTTAAGCTTTTTCTCGGAGCCGGGAACTTCAGTGAGTTTGCCGTCCTTGAAGGCAACCTTGACGGTCTCAATTTCTTTTAGATGACCTTTCTTGTCCACATTGATGCTCTTTACTGTGGTCTCAAATACTCGTGGATCTGAGCCGTATACTGCGATAGCTTCCTCATGGCCGTAGTCGGTCTTGAGGGTCTTTGGCCATTCTGGCCAAGGGTTTGACGCCGCCCTGGTAACTGGTGGCTTTGGCATCATTTCAAGGGCTGTGACGCTCTTTGCGCCCTGCCTTATGACTGTTCCAATACAGTCGTTACCTGTATCTCCGCCGCCGACGATGACAACGTTCTTACCTGCAGCGTCGATGTAACCACCAACTTCCTTAAGGGCTGCAACGCTTCTGTCTGAAGCCTTCATAAGCGCCTTGGTATTCCGGGTCAGAAAGTCGACAGCATAATATACACCGCCTACCTTGCCTGGTTCAGCAACAGCCAGAGACCTTGGCTTCTTGGACCCACAGCACAAAACTACTGCATCAAACCCATCTAAGATTTCACGAGAATCCTTATCCCTGCCTACATCTACGCCTGTGACAAACTTAACGCCTTCCTCCTCCATGAGCTTTCTTCTGCGCTTAATGACGCTCTTATCAAGCTTCATGTTGGGAATTCCGTACATCAAAAGTCCGCCGATCTCATCCTCGCGCTCAAATACTGTAACCAGATGCCCTCTGTGATTGAGTTCATCTGCAACTGCAAGGCCTGATGGGCCACTTCCGACAACGGCAACTTTCTTACCGCTTCTTACCTTTGGAGCAAGGGGCTTTACATAACCCTTTTCATAAGCTCTTTCCACCAGGAACAGCTCATTGTCGTGAACTGTGACAGCATCTCCGTACTGACCGCACATGCATGCCTTCTCACAAAGAGCCGGGCACACACGACCTGTGAACTCAGGAAAATTGCTGGTCTTATGGAGCCTGTTAAATGCATGCTCGTCGTGTTCCTTATAGATCTCATCGTTCCACTCAGGGATCAGGTTATGCAGAGGACAGCCAACCACCATCCCGCTCAGGTTCATGGCTGACTGGCAAAAGGGCACTCCGCAGTTCATACACCTTGCAGCCTGCTGCCTCCTACTCTCCGGCATCAAAGGAGTATGGAATTCCTCAAAGCTTTTTATTCTCTCAAGTGGAGGCACGTCCCCATTATTCATTCTGTTAAATTCAAGAAATCCTGTTTCTTTTCCCATAACTAAAAGTCTCCCAACGCTCCTTACGCCATCTCTTTAAAAGCTTCCAAAACTGCATGCTCGTGATCGATTCCCTGCTCCTCATACCTGCCAATGGCTGTGATCATCTTCTGGTAGTCGTTTGGCACGATCTTCTTAAAGTCAGATACATTCTCCTCAAAGTTATCAAGGATCTCTTTTGCAAACTCAGAATCAGTCTCTGCTACATAGTCCTCAAGGATCGCCTTAAGCTCTGCAATATCGTACTTCTCCGTAACTTCGTATAGGGATGCCATGTCCTTGTTCATTCGAAGGTAAAGAGTGTGCTCCCTGTCAAGGACATAGGCGATTCCACCGCTCATACCTGCCGCGAAGTTTTTGCCTGTCATGCCAAGGATCACTGCTCGTCCCCCGGTCATGTATTCAAGGCCGTGATCGCCGCACCCTTCAGCAACTGCCACAGCGCCGGAGTTTCGCACGCAGAACCTCTCGCCTGCTGCGCCGCAAATATATGCTTTTCCTGCAGTTGCACCGTATAGAGCAACGTTACCGATTATGATATTTTCATGTGCCTTGTAAGTGGCTTTCTCAGAAGGCCTTACTACAACCTTTCCGCCAGATAAGCCCTTTCCAAAGCCGTCGTTGGCATCGCCGTAAAGACGCAGTGTAACACCCTTTGGAAGGAATGCGCCAAAGGACTGGCCTCCGCCGCCATGGGCCTCAACCACAAATGAATCCTCAGAAAGAGAATTTCCAAAGTCAGCTGTGACCCTGCTGCCAAGAAGAGTTCCAAAGCTTCTGTCAGTACTTGATACATCAAGGACCACATCTGCACTCTTGCCGCCTGACGCTGAGCCTTCTCTTTCCGCTCTGCTGCCTGCTGCCTTCAGGCTCTTTTTATTCTTCTCATACTCAGGGATCAGAACCCTGCTATCCAGCGTCTTTTCAAGGCCAAAGTCAAAGGCATCTTTCTGGTCAAAAGAGCTCTTTTCGCATCCTGCATATCTTCCATCCAGTATCCTTGAAAGATCAGCTGCATTTTTCCTTGCCTGCCTTGAAGTTCCCTCATAGCTTCGCATCTTCAGGCAGTCGGTCCTTCCAACCATCTCTTCTACTGTCCTAAAGCCAAGCTCCGCCATGATCTCACGGAGCTGTCTTGCGATAAAGAGCATGAAGTTCATGACATGCTCAGGTTTTCCTTTAAAGCGCTTTCTAAGCTCCTCGTTCTGGGTTGCGATGCCCACAGGACAGGTGTCCTTGTTGCAGACTCTCATCATCATGCAGCCCATACATACAAGGGGCGCTGTGGCAAAGCCAAATTCCTCTGCTCCAAGAAGAGCCGCAATAGCAACGTCTCTTCCTGTCATGAGCTTACCGTCAGTTTCCAGTACCACGTGGCTTCTAAGGCCGTTGTCTATAAGGGACTGATGGGCTTCGCTTACCCCCAGCTCCCATGGAAGTCCTGCGTGGTGCACGGAGGATGAAGGTGCAGCTCCTGTTCCGCCGTCGTATCCAGATATGAGGATAACCTGAGCTCCTGCCTTTGCAACACCGGATGCAATAGTTCCAACTCCCGCCTCAGATACCAGCTTTACTGATATCCTCGCCTTGTCGTTGGCATTTTTAAGGTCGTAAATAAGCTGTGCCAGATCCTCGATGGAATAGATATCATGGTGAGGTGGCGGTGAAATAAGGGCTACTCCCGGAGTTGAAAATCTGGTCTTAGCTACCCACGGGTAAACCTTCTTGCCTGGCAGGTGTCCGCCCTCTCCAGGCTTGGCGCCCTGTGCCATCTTTATCTGTATCTCTTTTGCACTTAAGAGGTAACTGCTGGATACGCCAAAACGTCCCGATGCAACCTGCTTAACTGCGCTGTTTTTCTCGGTTCCAAATCTCTCAGGAAGTTCTCCGCCTTCACCGGTGTTGCTCTTTCCACCGAGCCTGTTCATGGCGATTGCCAGTGTCTCGTGGGCCTCCTTGGAAAGAGATCCGTAGCTCATGGCTCCTGTCTGGAATCTCTTTACGATATTTTCTTCGCTTTCAACTTCCTCGATAGGAACGGGCTTACCTGCTGGGACCAGGGACAAAAGAGCTCTCAACGTATGAGGTCTGTTCTCGTCGTCCACCATGTCTGTGTACTGCCCAAACAGCTCGTAGTTTCCTTCCCTTACTGCTCTCTGCAGTGTCACGATGGTTTTGGGACTGTACATGTGGTCTTCCATGTTGTCGCCGCTTCTAAGAGAGTGGAAACCAAAGGAGTCAAGGCTCTCATCCGTATGAAGTCCAAGAGGGTCGAAGGCTCTGTTATGACGCTTTTCAACGTCCTCGCCAATCTCCTCTATGCCGATACCGCCAACTCTGCTGGTGGTTCCGGTGAAATACTTGTCTATAAGCTCTTTTGAAAGGCCAATTGCCTCAAATATCCTTGCGGACTGATAGGACTGAAGGGTTGAGATACCCATTTTTGCTGCGATCTTAACAACGCCACCAAGAAGAGCCTTGTTGTAATCTGCGATTGCCGTATGATAATCCTTATCAAGGATTCCGATGTCGATAAGCTCTGCGATGCACTCGTGGGCCAGGTATGGGTTGATGGCTCTTGCACCAAAACCAAGCAGAGTTGCCACCTGGTGAACGTCCCTTGGCTCTCCGCTTTCAAGAATGATGGAAACCGCTGTGCGCCTCTTGGTCCGCACAAGATGCTGCTCCACTGAGGATACAGCAAGAAGTGACGGAATCGGCATGTGGTTTTCATCAACGCCCCTGTCGGACAATACGATGATGTTGGCGCCTTCCTGGGCTGCCCTGTCAACTGAGATGTTCAGCTGCTCAAGAGCTTTTTCAACGGAAGTGTTCTTATAATACAAAAGAGATATGGTCTCAACCTTAAATCCCGGCTGGTCCAGAGCCTTTATCTTAATAAGGTCAACGCCAGTAAGTATGGGGTTATTGACCTCCAGCACTCTGCAGTTGTCGTTCTTTTCTTTTAAAAGATTGCCGTCAGATCCGATGTACACTGTGGTATCGGTGACAACCTTCTCGCGAAGGGAATCGATCGGCGGATTTGTAACCTGAGCAAAGAGCTGCTTGAAATAACAAAACAGCATCTGGTGATGGTCAGAGAGCATAGCCAGCGGAATATCGCTTCCCATGGAAACTGTGGGCTCTATGCCTGCTGTGGCCATGGGCATGATCTGATCCTTCACATCCTCGTAGGAGTAGCCAAAGACCTTGTAGAGCTTGTCCCTCATTTCCTGACTGTGGACCTCGATCTTCTTGTTAGGGATCTTCAGATCAGCAAGGTGCAGAAGATACCTGTCAAGCCACTCGCCGTAAGGACTCTTTTTCGCATAACCATCCTTGCACTCCTTATCTGAAATGATGCGGCCTTTTTTAGTGTCCACAAGGAGCATGTGACCTGGTGACAGCCTTGATTTTTTAAGGATGTTCTCCTCCGGGATGTCCAAAACACCAACTTCAGAAGACAGGATAAGCCTTCCGTCCTTGGTGACATAGTATCTTGAGGGCCTTAGGCCATTTCGGTCAAGGGTTGCTCCAAACACCTCTCCGTCGGTGAAAAGAACTGCCGCCGGCCCGTCCCAGGGCTCCATCATTGTAGCGTAATAGTGGTAGAAATCTTTTTTGTCCTGAGCCATAAAGTCGTTGTGCTTCCAGGGTTCAGGGATTGTGAGCATCATGGCAAGAGGCAGATCCATGCCATTCATGTAGAGAAATTCCAGGGTATTATCAAGCATTGCAGAGTCAGAGCCAGAGGATGCGATGACCGGGTAAACCTTTGAAAGGTCATCGCCAAACACATCCGAGGACATGGTCTCTTCCCTTGCAAGCATCCTGTCGCTGTTACCCCTTATGGTGTTGATCTCGCCGTTGTGGGCTATCATCCTGTATGGATGTGCCCTCTGCCAGGACGGCGTTGTATTGGTAGAAAATCTTGAATGGACCATGGCAATTGCAGTCTTGTACTCAGGGTCAAGAAGGTCCTGGTAAAAGAGCCTTAGCTGCCCTACAAGGAACATGCCCTTATATACAATGGTCCTTGATGAAAATGAACAGATATAAGTATCATCAGAAGACTTCTCATACTCCCTGCGAAGGCAATATAGTTTCCTGTCAAAGTCGATGCCCTTTGCTACATCTGCAGGTCTTTTCACAAAACACTGTGAAATATAGGGCATGCAGGCTACTGCCACCTTCCCAAGGATCTCAGGGTGAGTGGGAACATCTCTCCAGCCAAGGACTGTGAGGTTCTCTTTTTCTGCGATGACTTCCAGCATGCGCTTTGCAAACATGCGCTTCATGGGATCCTGGGGCAAAAAGAACATTCCAATGCCGTAGTCTCCTTTGCCTCCAATAGTAAGTCCATCTCCCTTTACAGCCTTCTTAAAGAAGTCGTGTGAAATCTGCACAAGGATACCTACGCCGTCTCCAACCTTTCCGGTTGCGTCTTTTCCAGCACGGTGCTCTAACTTTTCAACGATTGAGAGAGCATCGTCAAGTACCTTGTTGTCAGGCTTTCCGTCGATATTTATAACTGCGCCTATTCCGCAGGCGTCTCTTTCATTCATTATAGGTTCCATTTTGTCCTACCTTGCGTCAAATTCCCCGCCGCGTAGATTCCCTGCGGCGGGGCAAAAATTTCTTTATCTGAGTGAGAAAAGCATCTGTCCGTATGTTGGGTAGCTTAAGTACTTATCAGGGATAAGTGCCTCTGCTGCATCCGCGTATTTCCTGAGTTCATCCATATCTGCAAGCACTGTCTTTTCGTAGTACTCTGCAATCTCAAGACTCTCAGTCTTTTCTTCAGCAGTCTTTGTATCCTTTGAGAGTTTATCAAGGGCTGCGCACATCTTTTCAGAAGCTTCTTCCAGGCCTTTAAGTACGCCGGTTTCAAGGATGCAGCCTGCTCCCTCAAGGACACTCTTTTTCTGGAGGATTTCTTTTGTCAGGTCCTTCTCATAAGCTACAAGGCCTTCCGTAAGGTCTTTTCTCACCATCTCCTGCATTGTGAGAGCTTCGATGTGTACTGACTTTGAGTAGTTCTCAAGAAGGATCTCGTATCTTGATAAGATCTCTTCCCTGGTGAAGATGCCGTGCTTTGTAAAGAGCTCAACAGTGCTTTCGCTGATCCAGTAAGGCATTGCATCTGGGAGGGATTTAAGGTTTGGAAGACCTCTCCTTGCTGCTTCTTCTACCCACTCGTCTGTGTATCCATTTCCGTTGAAAAGAACTCTCTTATGCTCTATGAGTGTTTCCCTGAGCACTTCGATCACCTTGTCTTTGCGGCTTTCTTCGCTTACACCCTGAAGCTTTTCGTAGATCTTTTTAACTTCCTCTGCAACTGCTGTGTTGAGGACGATGTTGGCGTTTGCTACAGAAACTGAGGAACCTGGCATTCTGAACTCGAACTTGTTGCCGGTAAATGCGAAAGGTGAAGTCCTGTTTCTGTCTGTGTTGTCCTTGATGAAGTGTGGAAGTACTGTGGCTCCCATGGACATCTGGGACTTGCCCTGTCCCTGGTAATCAGCGCCTTCCTCAAGGGCCTTTAATACCTCTGCCAGCTCATCACCTACAAAGATTGAAATGATAGCTGGAGGTGCCTCGTTACCGCCAAGTCTGTGGTCGTTTCCTGCTGATGCAACAGACAGGCGAAGGATTGGTGCATACTCATCAACCGCTGCAATTACAGCTGTAAGGAATGCCAGGAAAGGAATGTTCTCTGCAGGCTTTTTACCTGGGTCAAGAAGGTTGATACCTGTGTCTGTGCACACTGACCAGTTGTTGTGCTTACCTGATCCATTGATGCCCTCGAATGGCTTTTCATGAAGGAGGCATGCAAAGTTATGCCTGTCAGCAACTTTTTTCATAACCTCCATTGTGAGCTGGTTGTGGTCAACAGCGATGTTTGCTGTCTCAAATACAGGGGCCAGCTCGTGCTGGGATGGAGCAACCTCGTTGTGCTTGGTCTTTGCTGGGATTCCAAGCTTCCAAAGCTCTTCGTCAAGGTCATGCATGTATTCTGAAACCTTGGGCTTGATAACGCCGAAGTAGTGATCTTCCATCTCCTGACCCTTTGTTGCAGGAGCTCCGATAAGAGTTCTTCCTGTGAACAAAAGGTCTTTTCTCCTCTTGTAATCGTCCTTGTCGATAAGGAAATACTCCTGCTCTGAACCGATGGTGGTGTTAACTCTTCCTACGTCTCCATAACCAAGAAGGTGAAGGAGCTTGACGCCCTCGTTTGACAGAGCTTCCATTGAGCGAAGGAGAGGTGTCTTTTTATCAAGAGCTTCTCCGCCGTAGGAGCAGAAAGCTGTTGGGATGTAAAGAGATCCGTCCTTGATGAATGCTGGTGATGAAGGATCCCAGGCTGTGTAGCCCCTTGCTTCGAAGGTTGCACGAAGGCCGCCAGATGGGAAACTTGATGCGTCAGGTTCGCCCTTTACAAGCTCTTTTCCTGAAAACTCCATGATCACTGTGCCGTCATCCATAGGTGAAATGAAGCTGTCGTGCTTTTCTGCTGTTAGGCCAGTCATTGGCTGGAACCAGTGTGTGAAGTGGGTGGCTCCGTTTTCAACTGCCCATTCCTTCATTACTGCTGCCACGCAGTTGGCTACATCAAGCTCAAGGTGCGTGCCCTTTTCTATAGTTTTGTGAACTGCCTTGTAGATGTCCTTTGGAAGGCGGTCCCTCATTACTTTGTCGTTAAATACAAGACTTCCAAACTCCTCTGTTAATGCGCTTGCTTTGATCATGATGTTCTCCTCCTTAATTTTAATTTTGCACCGCTTATGCTCTACTCCTGGATATTCACTAGATTCGAAAATACCTCATCAAGTGAATCCCAGAGGTTCGCACTAACCTCGAAAAGACCTCGGTAAGTGCTCTACTCTCCACTTGCTCCGTAGTTTGAAAGCACTCTGGCAGACGGATCTGTCACATTGCAGCCCTTCCATTTTTTGTTTGGCATCCAAAAGTCCACAACCATCTCTGACTGGCCCTCGTAGTACTTTTCAAAGATCTCTCTGTATAAAAGGGATTCTTTTGTAAAAGGAGTGGCGTGGGTGTATTTCTTTCTCGCTATCTCATACTCAGCGTAGGAATATGCAGCGTCTGCATGCTCCATAAGGTCGTCCCTTAGTGAATGACCGACTGCATCTGAGAATGCTGCCTTTTCGCGCATCAGGATGCTGTGGGGTATGACCTTATCTTCTTCAAATGCTTTGCGCAAAAGAAATTTTCCTATGCCGTAGGTATTTAGCTTTTTTTCAGGATCGATGCTCATTACGTAGCTGACGAAATCCAGGTCTCCGAATGGTACCCTTGCTTCCAGGGAGTTTACACTGATGCATCTGTCTGCCCTTAGAACGTCGTACATGTGAATTTCGTGAATTCTCTTTTTTGCCTCTTCCTGGAAAGCTTCAGCACTTGGAGCAAAGTCCGTATATTTGTACCCAAAGAGCTCGTCTGAGATCTCTCCTGTAAGGATCACCTTGATGTCTGTGTTTTCGTGGATCCATTTACATAGAAGATACATTCCTATGGAAGCTCTTACGGTGGTTATGTCGTAGGTTCCAAGAGCGTGGATGACCGGCTCCAAGGCTCCTAAAACGTCGTCCTTTGTGATGATGACTTCGTGGTGGTTACTTCCTATATATTCAGCAACCTCCCTTGCGTACTTAAGGTCGATGGCGTCTATGTCCATGCCTATTGCAAAGGTCTCAAGGGGCTTATCTGAAAGCCTTGCTGCTACGCCGCATACAAGCGATGAATCAAGGCCGCCTGATAAAAGAAATCCTACCGGCGCGTCAGCGTCAAGGCGCTTTTCAATGCCACTTACCAGCTTGTCGTGGATGTTCTTTGTGATGACTTCAAGTGAATCTGTCTGTATCTCTTTTACCCTGGTCATATCCCTGTAACAGATAAATTCTCCATCCTCGTAGTAGTGTCCCGGCGGGAAGGGCTTTATCATCTTGCATGCCCCTGTAAGGTTCTTAGGCTCTGAGGCAAACATGATGTACCCCTCATCATCGTAGCCGTAGTAGAGAGGCCTTATTCCTATTGGGTCCCTGGCTGCTATGAATTTATCTTTTTCCCCGTCGTAGATGACAAGAGCAAACTCTGCGTCAAGCAGTGAAAACATCCTGCTGCCCAGCTTCTCATAGAGAGGAAGAAGTATCTCGCAGTCGCTGTCTGACTTAAAGGTATAGCCAAGGCTCTGAAGGTAAGTCCTAAGTGCCTTGAAACCGTAAAGCTCGCCGTTACAGACTACTGCGCTCCCTCCCAGAGTAAAGGGCTGCATCCCAGCTTCATTAAGGCCCATGATGGAGAGGCGATTAAATCCCATAAATCCGCCTTCTACCTTCATAATCCTTGTCATGTCAGGGCCTCTTGAAGCGGTCCTTTCAAGAAGCTCTTTGAAATACGCTTCATCAGCCTCTTTCCTGGTGTATGTAAGAATTGCGCACATACTTTTTCCTCCTAAAGAAAAAACGACGCAACGAGATCAAGCCGCGCTTTACGCAGCAAGATGCTCCATTGCATCGTCTTAATGTTCGTTAAAGGTGAGTCAGTGGGGACGTTACAGTTTGACTCACTGGGATAGTGAGTCAAACTGTAACGTCCCCACTGACTCACCGCCAAAAAGCAAAAAGCGCCTTAGAGCAGTATAGTCCTGCTCTAAGACGCCCTTGTCTTTATGAATTGTAAGTTTAAAGGATAGAAATTACTTTGTCAAGTATTTTTGTATACAATTATGCAATTCTGCTTCTAGCCTGCTAGTCCGGGTATAACAAAGCTTGCTTTTTATCTGCCCTTGACCTTTTCATCCATATATTTGTCGATTACCTTGTATATCTCCAGGTTTGGATCATCGATCATCTGGAGAGTTGTATCAAGCTGAAGGAGCTTATCCTGCCCTTTACTTCTCATCTCCCAGACAGGAAGCGGCTTATCAGCTACTTCTGTGTTATAGATACCATCTCCTGGTTCATCTGTCTGGCGATAGTTACCGTTTGGATCTCCGTTATAAATAAAGTTTACCCAGTAGCTCTGCATGATCTCAGACAGTTCATAGTCGCTGTCATCATAAAGCCCCGGATGACGCCAGAGATTGCCGTAGGCGTAGGGCAGTTCTCCTGCATGATAGTTGGTAAGGACGTTATTGGTCTTGGTAAAATAGTACTCATAAGCCGGGATGCCCTGCTTAACAAGGTAATTGTTCCAGACATAGTGGGGATAAGTAAACCACATGGCACTGTAAGCCACGTTAAGGGCTCCCTTGGCTTCTCCGAGCTTGTCAATTATTATGTGCTGATCACGCTGTGGCAGGTTATAGGGAACAACCTGTGCCATTTCCTCTGCGTAGTCGTCCATGTCCTTGGCAAGAAGATCCACATAGTTGTCCCTTGTGGCCTCGTCGTCTAACAAAAATGCGTCAGCCTCCTTGGCATTGAATCCGTTTAAAAGAGCTTTCTCATTGTTTTTGCCTTGTACATAAGTAAGGTAAGGCTGCTGAGTTAGTGCATAGCCATCAACAGTCATAGCGGAGTTATCAGTAATGGTGGTCACAAGCTCTTTTGCCGGAATGCTTCTAAGTTCCTCTGAGGTTTTTACCCGGAACTCGCTTCTGACCGCATCTCCAGTCTTAATGGCGTCCTCGTAGTCCCTTAAGGTGTGGAAAGGAACTTTGGGAAGGACAGAGCTGGACTCAGCAATTGCGTACTGGAAAAGCCCCTTTGCAAGGGGAGAAGCACAGATGGCATTGACACTGGATGCACCGGCTGACTCTCCTGCTATGGTGATCCTCTTAGGATCTCCGCCAAATGCCTTGATGTTGTTATAAACCCAGTTAAGAGCCGCTATCTGGTCAAGAAGTCCGTAGTTGCCAGTAGTGCCGTTTGGAGACTCTTTCTTTAGATCCTCTGCGGCGTAGTAGCCAAACACTCCCAGCCTGTATGCACAGTTGACGTACACTACACCCTTTTTCGCCAGGTCTTCTCCCCGGTACTCTGTGTAGGAGGGCTTACCTGTGGTAAGGGAACCTCCATGGATATAGAGAACTACTGGCAGAAGGTCATCAGTCTCTTTTTCCGGCGAAAAGATATTAAGGTACAGGCAGTCTTCGCTCATCTCTTCAACATACTCATCCCCAAATCTGATGCGGTAGTCGTGATAGCCCAGAATCCTTGCAAGAGAGTCATAAATGACGCTGCTCCTTGGCTGCATAGCCATAGGCCCAAAGTGATCGCAGGCTCTTACGCCCTCCCACTTATCCGGCGCCTGAGGCTCTCTAAACCTCAGTTCCCCAACTGGAGGCTTGGCATAAGGAATCCCGCCGTAAGCCTTAACTGTGTGATCTTCATTATACACACCTGTAAGCTGCCCCTGATCTATGGTCACAACTGTGGTAACATCTGGCTTTTTATTATCAACTACCGGAACCCTCTTAGCAGGCGGCTGCGTAAAGAAGTAATTCGCCCCAAGCACAAGTACAAACAAAAACAACGCGCAAACTGCACGTATGCGCATATCCCGCCTCTTATTCTCAGGGCCGTAGCCATAGATATTCCCAAAGACACTTCCTTTGTTGGCGTCATATTTCTTTTTGCAATAGACGCGATAGCTGATCATGGCTGCGCAGGCCAGTATCGCAATGATCCAGCTGATAAGGATGTTTTTGGACAGTTCCAAAACGACTATATATAGAATTGTTATTAGAATAATCAGGAAATAAAACATGGTCACCTCTATCTGTCGTCTTTTGTATATCTATAATTATAGCCCATATAATGCATGCAGGCGAGATGATTCGCACTTATTATGCGTGTCTCAGGCATATTTAAATAAAATTGCATAATTGTATACAAAGTACTTGACAACGATTTTTTTATCATTTAAACTTCTAACTCATAAAGACAAGGGCGTCTTAGAGCACAGCATGTTGCTCTAAGGCGTTTTTTGTTTATTGGTGATCAGGTAAATAACGACTTGCGTAAATAAAGACGATGCAATGGGGCATCACTGCTGCAGCTAGCACAGCAATGAGCCGATTACATCGTCTTTTTCGCACACAAGACACGGGGACGGTTCTGTTGTCAGGTCACCTAAATAACTAGGAGGAGAAATAGTATGAGTGAAGAAATCTTACAAGCTATAGATGGTACCGTATTTAGCGTCTGGTTCTTGATTGGCGCAGCACTGGTTTTCTGGATGCAGGCAGGCTTTGCAATGTGCGAGGCGGGCTTTACCAGAGCCAAAAACACAGGAAATATCATCATGAAGAACCTGATGGATTTCTGTATTGGAACTGTTGTATTTATTCTTATAGGTTTTGGCCTTCTTCTTGGAGAAGACCTGGCAGGATTCATTGGAAGACCTGGATTTGATATTTTCACAAGCTATGCAAGCTTTGACTGGTCCAACTTCGTATTTAACCTTGTGTTCTGTGCCACAACAGCAACCATCGTTTCAGGATCAATGGCTGAGAGAACTAAATTCATTTCTTATTGTGTGTACTCGGCAGTTATCTCAGCAGTGATCTACCCTATCGAAGCTCACTGGACCTGGGGCGGAGGCTTCCTTTCACAGATTGGCTTCCATGACTTTGCAGGTTCAAACTGTATCCACATGGTTGGTGGTATCTCAGCCCTTATTGGTGCAGCATTCCTTGGACCACGTATTGGTAAGTTTGAAAGAGACAAAAATGGTAAGGTAGTAAAAGTAAACGCATTTCCTGGCCACAACCTTGTGGCAGCTGCTCTTGGTGTATTCATTCTCTGGCTTGGCTGGTATGGATTTAACGGCGCTGCCTGCACTTCAGTAGATCAGCTTGGATCAGTATTTGTAACAACCACAATTGCTCCAGCTCTGGCTACAGTTACATGTATGATCTTTACATGGCTTAAATATGGTAAACCTGATGTTTCAATGTGTCTTAACGCTTCACTTGCAGGACTTGTTGCCATCACAGCTCCCTGCGATGTAACAGATGCCTTTGGTGCAATCATTATCGGTATTGTTGCTGGCCTTCTTGTATGTTTCGGCGTATGGTTCCTTGATTACAAGCTTCACGTTGATGACCCTGTAGGTGCTGTAGCAGTTCACTGCTTAAACGGTATCTGGGGGACTCTGGCAGTAGGTCTTTTCGCTACAAACACAGCACCTGGCTATTCAATTGCAGACGCAGCAGGAAACGAGATGGTTGGTCTGTTCTACGGCGGCGGATTCAAGCTCCTTGGAATCCAGATTGCAGGTTTTGCAGCAACAGCAGCCTGGACAGCAGTTACTATCACGATCACATTCGTAGCGATCAAAAAGATACTTGGCCTTAGAGTTTCTGAGGAAGAAGAGATCCTTGGTCTTGATTCAACAGAACATGGCCTTGCATCAGCTTACTCAGGATTTTCTATCATGGACGTTTCAAACACTCTTACAATGGGAGTAAACGAGAACACAGACCTTGGCGTAAGCGATTACGAAGAGGCTTCCGAGTTCCAGAAGAAGGCTTCAGTACCGGTTGTTACAGCACCAGTACATACTGAGTCAGGAATACATAAAGTTGTCATCATCGCTAAGTTGTCCCGCTACGACAAGCTGCGTCGCGCAATGAACGACCTTGGCGTTACCGGAATGACTGTTACTCAGGTCATGGGCTGTGGTGTCCAGAAAGGCTCTGGCGACATGTATCGTGGAGTTGAGATGGATGCCACGCTCCTTCCCAAGATCAAGCTTGAAGTTGTTGTCAGCAAGATCCCAGTTGAGGACGTTATCGAAGCTGCTAAGAAGACTCTTTACACCGGTCACATCGGAGATGGCAAGATCTTCGTTTACAGTCTCGACAACGTAGTTAAGATCAGGACCGGCGAAGAAGGCGCCGCAGCCCTGGCAGATGTAGAATAAAAACAAGACACGGGGACGGTTCGGTTTCCTGACACGGGGACGGTTCTTTTGTCAGGTTTTATCAAAATAAAACCTGACAAAAGAACCGTCCCCGTGTCAGGAAACCGAACCGTCCCCGTGTCTTATTCGAATGCAGTAGCGACTTTCTCCAGCAGGTCTCTGATCTCGAGGTGCTGAGGGCAAACGGTTTCGCACATGCCGCATTTAACGCAGTCAGATGCCTTGCCGGCGCCAGTTGTGTACTCGGCGTACTTGGCTTCAATGTCTGCGCCAAAGCTAGCCTTGGCATTGAGGCAGCTGAACAGATCTGGGATTCTGATGTTCATAGGGCAGTGGTTTTCCTCGATGCAGTAGTGGCAGTTGGTACATGGGATAAGGTCAAGACCTTTGGTGATCCTGGTTACCTTCTGTACTGCCTCCATCTCTTTTTCTGAAAGAGGCTTAAAGTCTTTCATGTAGGAGATGTTGTCCTTCATCTGCTCAAGGCTGCTCATTCCAGAGAGAACCATAGCGATCTGGTCAAATCCGGCAACAAAGCGGATAGCATAGGATGCATAGCTCATATTTCCAAGTTCGTCGTAGACTTTTTTGGCTTCTTCAGAGAGGTTTACAAGGCTTCCGCCCTTAACAGGCTCCATTACCAGGATTGGCTTGTTGTGCTTCTTGCACACTTCGTAGCACTTCCTGCTCTGGACCTTGTCATCTTCATAGTCAAGGTAGTTGAACTGGATCTGAACAACTTCTACCTCAGGGTGGTCAGTTAAGATCTTATCCAGGAAATCTGCTGAATCGTGGAAAGAAAGTCCCACATGTCTAATCTTGCCCTCTTTCTTAAGCTCCTGAGCAACCTCAAAAGCCTCGCATCTCTGGAAATGATCATAGTTGCCCCTGCCAAGAGCATGCATCAGATAAAAGTCAAAGTACTCAACTCCGCACCACTCAAGCTGCTTCTCAAAGAAGGGACGGATCTCTTCCTTGCTTTTAAAATATGGCTCTGTGAGCTTGTTTGTAAGAGTGTACTCACTTCGATCATGGCGACTTGTGAGGCACTCTTTTAAAGTTGTCTCAGACATTCCGTCGTGATAGCCATGAGCTGTATCAAAATAGTTAAAGCCGTTATCAATAAAGGCATCAACCATGTCACACACCTGCGCCTTATCGATCTGGCCGTCCTTCATAGGAAGCCTCATTGCGCCAAATGCAAGTTTCTTTTTCATTTCAGGGAAAAAAATCTGTACCATAGAAATCTCCTTTCATGGTTAAAAAAAGCCTGTGGTTGCCACGCCACAGGCCATAGTTTATGCAGATCAGGAAAGAGCCTGTTCAAGATCCGCGATGAGATCTTCCTTGTCCTCCAGACCGCAGCTCATTCTTACAAGTCCAGCTGGGATTCCGGCTTCCATAAGCTGCTCATCGGTCATCTGCCTGTGTGTTGATGTTGCAGGGTTAAGACAGCAGGTACGTGCATCTGCCACGTGGGTCTCAATTGCAGCAAGCTTCAATTTCTTCATGAAGTTCTCTGCTGCTGACCTGCCACCTTCAAGCTCGAAAGAAACTACGCCGCAGCCACCGTTTGGCATATATTTCCTGGCAAGCTCATAGTACTTATCTGATTCAAGGCCAGGGTAGCTGACCTTAACAACCTTAGGATGCTTCTCAAGGAATCTTGCTACTGCAAGACCGTTCTCTACGTGCTTTGGCATGCGCACATGCAGTGATTCAAGTCCAAGGTTTAAGATAAATGCGTTCTGAGGAGACTGGATGCTTCCAAAGTCTCTCATAAGCTGGGCTGTAGCCTTGGTTATGAAGGCTCCCTCTTTTCCAAACTTCTCAGCATAGGTGATACCGTGATAAGAATCATCTGGTTTGCAAAGTCCAGGGAACTTGTCTGCGTGTGCCATCCAGTCAAACTCACCGGAATCTACAATGGCTCCGCCTACTCCTGCTCCATGTCCATCCATATACTTGGTGGTTGAGTGAGTTACGATATCTGCTCCCCATTCAATTGGCCTGCAGTTTACAGGTGTAGGAAAGGTATTGTCCACGATAAGAGGTACACCATGTCTGTGAGCTGCGTTAGCAAACTTCTCGATGTCTAAGACTGTGAGAGCAGGGTTTGCAATTGTCTCGCCAAATACAGCCCTTGTGTTGTCCTTAAATGCTGCATCAAGCTCCTCATCAGTTGCTGTTGGTGATACGAAAGTAACCTCAATGCCCATCTTGGCCATGGTAACTGCAATAAGGTTAAAGGTTCCTCCGTAAATTGATGAAGAAGCTACAATGTGGCTACCACATTCGCATATATTAAACAGGGCAAAAAAGTTAGCTGCCTGTCCTGAAGATGTGAGCATTGCTGCAGTGCCGCCCTCAAGTGCAGCTATCTTGGCTGCAACATGATCGTTGGTGGGGTTCTGAAGCCTTGTGTAGAAGTATCCACTGGCCTCAAGGTCAAAAAGCTTACCCATATCCTCGCTGGTGTCGTACTTAAAGGTTGTTGACTGAATAATAGGTATCTGCCTGGGCTCTCCGTTCTTCGGAGTATACCCCGCCTGTACACACCTTGTTCCAATTTTCTGCTGACTCATCTGTAAAATGCCTCCAAAATAGTTTATTCCGATTTCATAAGTGGTTATATTTTACCACATTTTTTACCGGGTTAAAGCATTAAAGAAGATGAGATCTGAGTTCTTCTGGTGTCTTGTCTGAAAGCATTGCTGGTGGGATATCAAGCATTGTCTTGCAGCCCTTGGCGCCTTCTGCGTGCATCTTGTATGCTGCTCTTGCAACTGCTACCAGTACACTTGTTGTGAACTCTGGGTTTGAATCAAGCTTTAAGCTGTACTCAATGATGTGATTGTGCTCCTTGTCAGCACCTGTCTTGCCGCTTCTGAATACGAATCCGCCGTGAGCCATTCCGCTGTGGTTCTTAAGAAGCTCTTCCTCGCTGATAAAATGAACTGTTGTGTCGTAATCAGCGAAATAGTTTGGCATCTCCTTGATCTCTTTTTCAACAGCTGCTGCATCTGCGCCGTCCTCAAGTACTACAAAGCACTCTCTTGTGTGCTTGTCTCTTGTAGAAAGCTCAGGGTTCTTGCCGCTTCTGACTGCCTCCAGAGCGCTCTCAACAGGGATGGTGTACTGCTTGGCGTTCTTGACACCCTTGATACGACGGATCGCATCTGAATGTCCCTGGGAAACGCCCTTGCCCCAGAATGTGTAATCTTTGCCATCAGGAAGGATCGCGTTGGAATAAACTCTTGCAAGTGAGAACATTCCTGGATCCCAACCGCAGGAAATAACTGCTACATTGCCTGCTTCCTTAGCTGCTGCGTCAACATTTGCAAAGTGCTCAGGAATGCGGGCGTGAGTGTCAAAGCTGTCCACAACGTTGAACATCTTTGCGTACTGAGGTGTCTGAACAGGAAGATCTGTAGCGCTTCCTCCGCAGAGGATCATAACATCTATCTTGTCCTTGTAATCTGCCACGTCATTAACTGAAACAACAGGAACTCCTGCTGTCTTTATTGAAAGAGAAGATGGATCTCTTCTTGTGAAAACTGCTACCAGCTCCATATCTGGTGATGCAGCAACTGCCAGTTCTACTCCCTTTCCAAGGTTACCGTAACCAAGGATACCAATTCTGATACTCATTTCTTTTGCCTCCTATAAAAAATGAATCACGTACAATTAAACTGTATTATACAATCATTTACCCTGCTGTGCTATCTATTTTTTGATGTCTTTTATCAAAAAATATTCAGATCTTGCGGATTTGTTTTTTCGAATTTCGGATTATGTTATACTGATTAATATATGAAAGGGGGATCTGCTTATGCTAAGTGAATATCAAAAAATACCTGCATCAATGAATTCAAATGTTGCTCTTAAGATCATTCCCGGGCACTACGCTACCACCCATTCTCACATCACAAACTACATGGAAATTGGCACCCTCAAGACCAGATGTAATGAAGCTCATGGCGTGGCCAGTGCTCTGGCAATGCACTACACTTTCGGAACTCCAGTTGATACTATTTTGTGCGCTGATGGAACTGAAGTTATTGGTACTTACCTGGCTGAAGAACTTACCAAAGCCGGAGTTCTCAACACCAACGCCCACAAAACGATCTACGTTCTTGCTCCTGAGTATGCGCCTAACGGGCAGATAATCTTCAGGGATAATCTCCAGCTGGCCATCAGAGGTAAAAATGTTCTGATCCTGATGGGTTCACTTGCAACAGGCCTTACACTGGAAGGTCTCATGGACGGAGTTCGCTACTATGGCGCTACTGTTTCCGGAGCATGTGCTATTTTTAGCGCTGTAAAAGAGGTTGAAGGAATCCCTGTTTTATCCGTATTCCATCCGGAAGAAATACCAAACTACCACTCCTATCCACCTCAGGAGTGTCCTCTCTGTAAAGCAGGACAGCCAATTGATGCCCTTGTAAACAGCTTTGGATATAGCATTTTAAGATAACTGATGCTTTTTTCTATATTCTCTTGGCGGGCATCCATATCTCTCTGCAAACTTCTTGTAGAAGTATGCACTGTTTTCATAACCAATGTTTTCTATTATCCGCTCTGTTGTAAGAGTGGTGTTCTCTAAATAATAAGCAGCTTGCTGCAGCTTCCTTTGCTGTAGGAGCTGCTTAAAATTATTACCGGTGTTATTTTTTAAAAGTCTGCTGAGGTGGGCTGTGGTATAGCCTGTCTTTTTCGCAAGTTCCTCAAGACTTCCATCTTTATAATTGTGATCTATGTACTCAAGGGCTGCTATGGTGATATTCTGCCCCTTTGATCTCATGTCCTTTAAGGTGTCAGCAGAAAGAGCTGCAAGATTCATAAGAAGGAGGTCCATGGTGCCATTTACCACCTGGTTCATGTCGTTTGGATGGACAGTCAGAGTCCAGATAAGATTCTCCATAAGGTTCTCAACAGCTATGACTCCCCTTGCATGGTATAACAGAAAATCGCTGTACCTGTTCTTTTCAGAAAGTGAAGCGATGATAAAGTCCCTTAGAATATTTTCCCTGTCATAGGAGACGCTGCTTCGTGAAAAGAACTCCGGGAGGATTATGATGTTCATGGCAAGATCATCTCTGCTGCAGGGCATTATCTCATGTCTTGCGTGGCGGTTCATAAGTAAAATATCGCCCGTTTTTAATTCTATCGTATCCCCGTCCTTGATCCTGGTGGTAAGGCTTCCCTGGAGCATCACCAGCATTTCTATATAATTGTGTCTGTGCTCCGGGAAGTAAGCAAACCTGGTATGGGGCCTTATGGCAATAAATTTGCCCTTTTCAAGGAGCCTTGCTGAGTCCACAACAAACTCATCCTCTGAGGTGTACAGCTCCTTTGAAATAGCTGTGTTTCCTGCTATTATCTTCTCTTCTTCCTCTGTGATCTTGTAGATGTGATCAAGGATCTCTTTTCTCATACATCTCTCCATATAAAAATATCAAATAAGGTTCCATTTTGGATAAGTTTTCGTTCTAGAAGGTCCCACTGATGTTCTATATTATAACATGATATAAGGGGTGTTACAGCATTACATCAAAAATATCAGATGAGGTATAGCAATGAATAGGTATTACCTGGCAATCGACATCGGAGCCTCCAGTGGAAGGCACATAATGGGGTGGATAGAGAACGGACGGATGCAGCTTAAAGAGATCCACCGCTTTGAAAACAGACAGCTGCAGAAAAATGGTCATCTGGTCTGGGATATGGACAATCTCTGGAATGGGATAATCGAAGGATTAAAGGCCTGCAAAAGAGAGAACATGATCCCTGAAACTGTGGGAATCGACACCTGGGGTGTTGACTACGTACTTCTTGATAAAGATGGCAACATGGTAGGAGACGCAGTTGCCTACAGAGATAACAGAACAGCTGATATGGATAAAGAGCTGGCTGGATTCATATCTGAAGAGGAGCTCTACGCAAGAACTGGCATACAGAAACAGTTATTTAACACCATATATCAGCTCCTTGCTCTTAAAAAAGAAAACCCTGAGCAGCTTGAAAAAGCACTGAGTCTTCTCATGATCCCTGACTACTTTAACTACAGGCTCACAGGGGTCAGGAAACAGGAGTATACCAATGCCACCACTTCCAACCTGGTAAATGCCAGGGAAAAGAAATGGGATATGGAGATCATTAAAAAGCTTGGTCTTCCGGAGAAGTTCTTTGGCACATTAAGTCTGCCAGGCACTACTGTTGGAGTTTTTAGCGATGATATCTCCGAACTGGTAGGATTTAAATCAACTGTTATCTTACCCGCAACCCACGATACAGGCTCAGCTTTCCTTTCTGTTCCTGCAAGGGATGAGACTTCAGTATATCTCTCCAGCGGAACCTGGAGCCTTCTCGGCGTAGAGAACAAAGCCCCCATAACAAGTGATATTGCAAAAGCAGCGAATCTTACAAATGAAGGCGGAGCTTTCTACCGCTACAGATTCCTTAAGAACATCATGGGATTGTGGATCATCCAGTCCATAAGACGTGAGCTTAACGGAAGCGAATATGTTGAGGGCAAAAAGAGCAAATACGCTACCGGCAAAAACTACAGCTTCCCTGATCTTATTGTAGAAGCTAAAAAGTCCTCTGACTTTGAGACAGTTCTTGATGTAAACGACAGCTCTTTTCTATCTCCTGAGAGCATGATCGATGCCATAAAGGATCACTGCAGGGCAAAGGGACAAAAGGTTCCTGAAAGTGTAGGCGAGATCATGCAGAGCGTATACCTTGGCCTTTCAAAGTGCTACGCAGACACAATAAAAGAGATTGAAAACATCACTGGCAAAAAGATCACTGGCATCAACATAATCGGAGGCGGCTGTCAGGATGGTTACCTCAACGAGCTTACAGCAAAGGCCACTTCCCTTCCTGTCTATGCTGGTCCCATAGAGGGCACAGCCATAGGAAATCTCGTTATCCAAATGATATCGGCTGGTATTTTTGCAGATCTTACAGATGCACGAAACTGTATATTTGAAAGCTTTGATATAAAGACATTTAAAAGTTAATGATTGGAGGATCACAAATGAGTTACGAACAGGCAAAAGAAAAGTATGCAGCAATTGGAATCGACACAGAAGCAGCAATAAGCAAGCTTAAGGATGTGCAGATCGCACTTCACTGCTGGCAGGGCGACGATGTAAGAGGTTTTGATACAGATCCAAACAAGCCCCTTACAGGCGGTATCCAGACAACTGGTAACTACCCTGGAAGAGCAAGAACTCCAGAGGAGCTCATGGCTGACATCGGTGAAGTTTTAAAGCTCATCCCTGGCAAAGCCAAAATGAACCTTCACGCCAGCTACGCTATCTTTGACGATGAGAACGGCGGATGGGTTGACAGAGACAAATTAGAGCCCAAGCACTTTAAGAAATGGGTGGATTTCTGCAAGGAGAGAGGCCTTGGATGCGACTTTAACCCAACCTTCTTCTCTCACCCTAAATGTGATCCTCTTACTCTTGCTTCACCTGATGAGGAGACAAGAAAATTCTGGATTGACCACGGAAAGGCATGTATAAGGATTTCCCAGTATCTTGCTGAGGAGCTTGGCCAGACCTGCGTTATGAACATCTGGACAGGCGATGGATTTAAGGATGTTCCTGCAGACAGAAAAGGCCCTCGTGACAGATACAAGGATTCTATCGAGCAGATCCTCTCTGAGCCCTTCGACTTTAACAAGGTTAAGCCCTGCGTAGAGTCCAAGGTATTTGGTATCGGTGTTGAGTCCTACACTGTTGGAAGTGCTGAGTTTACCCTCACTTTTGCTGCTACACATATGGACAAGTGCATTCCTCTTATGGACAATGGTCACTACCACCCAACAGAGGTCGTAAGCGACAAGATCCCTGCACTTTTGTCTTTCTTCCCTAACATCGCTCTTCACATCACACGACCTGTACGTTGGGATTCTGACCACGTTGTACTGTTTGATGATGAGACAAAAGAGATCGCCAAGGAGATCGTTCGTTGCGGCGGCCTTGATGGCTCTGTATTTATGGCACTTGATTACTTTGATGCTTCAATCAACAGAATTGGTGCATGGGTGACAGGATATAGAAACACTCAGAAAGCTCTTTTAAATGCACTTCTCACACCAAGCGCTGACCTTAAGAAGCTCCAGGATAGCCAGAATTTCACAAAGCTTCTTGTAAGCCAGGAAGAACTTAAGACAATGCCATTTGGCGATGTTTGGAATGAGTTCTGCACGCGCGCCGGGGCTCCTTGCGATGGCGAGTGGTTTGCAGAAGTTGAAAGATATGAGAAAGATGTGCTCTCAAGGAGAGTATAATACTTTAGTAAATATGAGGAGATTTGAGAAATGAAAGTTTTAGATGCTGAATTCACACAAGGTTTTATCCGCATGGCAAATGACGGCTGGGAACAGGGCTGGCATGAGAGAAACGGCGGAAACCTGTCCTACAGGATGAAACCTGAAGAAGTAGAAATGGTAAAGGATGACTTAAAGGCAAGGGACTGGCAGCCAATCGGCACTACTGTTCCTGACCTTGCAGGAGAATTCTTTATGGTTACAGGTTCTGGAAAGTTTTTCAGGAATGTGATCATTAAGCCAGAGGACAGCTTCTGCGTCATCGAAGTTGATGAAAAGGGCGAAAACTACCGCATCATGTGGGGCCTTGTAAATGGCGGAAGACCTACTTCAGAGCTTCCAAGCCACCTTATGAACCACGAGGTTAAAAAGCGCGTGACTGGCGGAAAGTACCGTGTTATCTATCACGCACATCCAGCAAACACCATTGCTCTTACCTTTGTACTTCCACTTACTGACGAAGCTTTCACAAGAGAGCTCTGGGAGATGGCAACTGAGTGCCCTGTTGTCTTCCCTGATGGAATCGGTGTTGTGCCCTGGATGGTTCCAGGCGGCAGAGAGATTGCCGTTGAGACCAGCAAACTCATGGAAAAATATGATGTTGCAATCTGGGCTCACCACGGAATGTTCGCTGCAGGAGAGGACTTTGACCTCACCTTCGGACTTATGCACACAGTTGAAAAGTCCGCTGAGATCCTTGTTAAGACTCTTTCCATGACAGGAACAAAGAGACAGACCATCACTCCTACAGATTTCAGAAACCTGGCTAAGGACTTTAACGTAACCCTCCCAGAGAGATTCCTCTTTGAGAAGTGATATTAATAGGTATAGCACCGTATAAACAGGCTTGATCGACATTATAGTTGATCAAGCCTGTTTTTTGATGGAACGAATATTTATTGATCTTAATAATTACGTCTGTATCATTGTTTTTCATAATTTGGACAACTACTTAAAATTCCATTACGTCTTTTTAAGCTAGTCTTGTCATCAAGATGTAGGACTAACCAAAGTTTTAGATAAATCAACGTCTTATATCATCTTTTGGTTTTTTAGCCGTATAATATTCGATGATTTATAGTATTACAAGCAGTCAAATGAATTCAAACAGCAGATTCCTAGAGTATGTTCTCATGAATTGTAGCAGTCTTTTATTGGATTCATGATCTTTAACAGCTATGCGGTAAAAGCCACCTGTCAAGCCTTCAAAGGTACTGCCGTCACGAATAAGGATGTGATTATTTAGGAGCATATGATATAGGTCATGGCCTTCTGACATTCGCATTAGGATAAAGTTTGTATCGGAATCAAAGACTTTGATACCAAGCTTCTCAAGTTCTGACGAAAGATATTCCCGCTCAGTTCTTATCAGTTCAGCCGTGCTATCCATGAAGCTTTTTTTATCATCAGAAAGTGTCTTTGCGCAGGCTATTCCTGCTGCCTGGGCAAATACTGACATATTCCACTCTGGCAAAAATTGTCTTAGTTTCTCGATGTTTTCAGGCTGTGACAGGCAAAAGCCAACTCGAACTCCGGGAATTGAAAAGAGCTTGGTGTAGGCATCAACTATGTAGAGTTTGTCATAACTGCCCAAGTACTCTCTTGCGCTTGTGTCATGCTCAGAAAGCCTTAAAAAGCACTCATCTACTATTAGCGCAGTTCCTGTCTCATTGCACTTTTTAATTACTGCCTCCAAAACATCTGTCTTTATGCACTTTCCTGTGGGATTGTTGGGATTACCAAGGATCACAAGATCTATGGCACATGTGATTTCATCCACAAACGTCTCATCAAGCTCAAATCCCTTATCTTCCCGGAGCTGATAAGTCAAAGTCTCGCACTGTGGCGCCATAGAAAGGGCGTGAACATATCCATAGAAGCTTGGCACAGGCAAAAGAGCTTTCACAGGCCTATGCATATTAACAATGCCCGCAAGCAGTTCAGAAGCGCCATTTCCTCCAAGGACATTTTCTGGTCTGATAAGCACATTTTCAGCCCTGGCAACAGCTTCTCTAAACTTCCTCTGATCAAAATCAGGATATTTATCTATATCACAAATAGCCCCAGACAAAGCATCTTTCACCTCATCCGGGCAGCCACAGGGATTTAAGCTCACTGAAAAATCCAGCTCTATTTTTTTGTCATAAACTTCACCGCCGTGGAGCATATATCTATCTCACTTCCCAAAGTCCCAATAAATAATAATATTATCTAACCTCAATCAGGTTGCAACAAACAATATTCCTAATGCCAGCAGCACAGCCACCCACAAGTACTCAGTAAGGAACATGAGCCTTGCAGCCCTCTTGATATCTGCCCTTTCAACAGGTCTTGTGTCATCCCCAATATAGGGCTTGTGGACCAGCTTCCCAAAGTAGCTACTATCGCCCCCAAGCCTTACTCCAAGGGCTCCGGCGCAGGCGCTCTCAGTCTGGGCTGAGTTGGGGCTTTTATGGTTATAGCGGTCACGCTTAAATACAGTGAAAGCTCTTTTCCCACTGTAATCCCTGCCTCCAATAAAGGCCGCAAGCACCATCATCAGGGCGCTGAGTCTTGCAGGAACAAAGTTAAACACATCGTCCATCCTGGCTGCCACCCTGCCAAAATACTCATACCTGTCATTGTGATACCCCAGCATGGAATCCATGGTGTTCACCGCTTTGTAGGCAAATCCAAGGACAGGACCTCCAATAAATGTATAGATCAAAGGAGCAATAACCCCATCTGAGGTGTTCTCAGCAATAGTCTCCACCACAGCCCGTGTGATGGCTGCTTCATCCAGGTTTTCTGTATCCCGGCCAACTATCATTGACAGTGCTTTCCTGGCTTCTGTCAGGTCGCCGCCATCTGCCTCCATCCTTTTGTAAACTACCATGCTCTCGTCGGAAAGGCTCTTAGCTGCAAGGATATAGCAGGTAAGGACCGCCTCCACCACTACGCCAATGACCACATGGAGCTTATATGCAGAAAACATGATGATAAAAGTCACTAAAACCGTTGCAGATACAACTACAAGCCAGGTAACAGCGCCCAAAAAGATAGTCTTCCCATGGGCGCTCTTTTTGCTTTTTTCCTTCCTTAGCTGATCTTCTGGCCCTGCGCCTTCCTTTTGACAATTCAGTTTTCTATCAAGCCACCCAATAAGAGTTCCTATAAGCCTTATTGGATGGGGAAATCCATGAGGATCACCAATCATGCGGTCCAAAAGGACTCCCAGAGTAAACCCGATTAAATGTTCAAGTATCATTTTCTATATTCTTAATCCTAACTTTTGATGTTCATGACAGTAGAACCGTCCCCATGTCATGTTGTGCACAATGAGACAGTAGAACCGTCCCCGTGTCTTGTCAGAATCTTACTACAAGGCCAAGGGCCGCCAGAGCAACCAGTACCACCAGCTCACCCATGGTCACAAAATAACCGGCTGTATCCCCTGTGACTCCGCCAAATCTCTTTTTACACATGCGCCAGTAATAGACGCTAAAAAGTCCCAGAGCTCCTAAGCAGACCAGGCAGGATACCAGATCTGCAAATGCCCATGTAGCCATGGCAAAGACAAGCTGAGCCATAAGCAGCATGATATCACAGGTCTCAGCGCCGCCAGCTTCCCTTGACAGCATTCCGCTATCCTTTGCCTTGGTAAGAAGAATACTCCAGAGCCCGCAAAGAGCCCTTACAGCCATAAAGGATATGCCATAGCAGTACACTCCAATCCTCCCACGGCCGGTGCTAAAGCTGTCCACCACCATGTACAGGGCTCCGCCCCATGCCAGTGCCAGCTTAACAAGCCCAATTACTGCGAATGCCCCAATATGCGGGTCCTCCATGATCTCTAGGCTCTTTTCTTTTTCAGCAAAAGAGCTCCTGGCATCCGTCACATCCATAAATCCGTCGAGATGGAAGCCTCCCGTTATCACCAGCGGGATAAGAGCAAGTATGACCGTCAGCACAAATACAGGCAGTTCCTTAAAAAAAGCTGCAACTGTCACAAGTATCCCTATAACTGCGCCAACAAGAGGAAGAAAACTTATGGCATGCTTATAATCCTGGTCCTCCCACTTAAAGGTTGGCATGGGAATCCTGGAATACATCGAAAATGCTATAGCAATACTCTTAATTACGTTCATCTTCTCTCCACTCTCCATCAACGTACTCAAATGTCTTATCTGCAAGGCCCCTAAGCGCCTCATTTACCTTCATTATAAGCCTTGCGTATCTTCTTGTGTCATCGTCGTACCCTTCACCCTCCAGAGGAAAAGAGTTTGTGACAACAACAAGGTTTTTGCAAAGACCACGAAGAGCTCGTATATCTGAAACGACGCTTTCTACAACAGCTCCATCTTCGCTGTTGCCTTCATGCATCACATTCCCCACAAGATTCGATACGCACTCCAAAAGGCAGGTGGCATCGCCAATTTCTGGCAGGTCCTTTACACTTTCTGCCACATTTACAGGTGCTTCAACAGTGAAAAAACCTTTCCCCTCCCGGAGCTTTCTGTGCTTTTCAACCCGCCTTTGCCCCTCTTCTCCAAAGGGAATCATGGTGGCTATGTATATTCTCTTTTCACCCTCTGACTGTTCCACCGCCAGGGACTCAGCAAGGGCCGATTTCCCGCTGTCCGGAACGCCAACAACAAGTGTCATCATCAGTCAAACCTCTTGTATTCTTCGATCCTGTAGTCGTTAAACTTAGCGCCACCCTGGTAATAGTCAAAGACAACGTCAAGCAGCGGAAACAGCATGATTGCGCCAGTTCCCTCTCCAAGAGCCATGTTTCCCTTTATGAGCGGAGAGAGCAAAAGAGCCTTAAGCGCCATCAGATTTCCCTTCTCCCTGCCTTCGTGGGATGGGATGAGATAATCCCTGACTCCCGGAACCAGAAGTTCTGCCAAAAGAGCTGCAGTAGAGCTTATAACGCCGTCAAGCACCACCGGGATGTGGTTTATGGCAGCCCCTATGCAAAGTCCCGAAAGCCCTGCTATATCCAGGCCTCCAACATTACACAGAATATCAAGAGCCCGTTCTTTTCTTGCCTCTGTGCTGTTATCCCAGGTTTTGCCAGCATATCCATACTTTTCAAGTCCCTGTTTTACCGCTTCCATTTTTCTGTGAAGCCCAGCATCATCAAGGCCAGAGCCTCTTCCGACGATTTCCCTGCTATCTGTCTGCAAAAGAGCTGACAGCACCGCACAAGAAGTGGTGGTATTGCCAATCCCCATCTCCCCTGTGGCAAGTACCTTATATCCTTTTGCTGCAAGGTCCCCAGCAAGGTAAATCCCTCGCTCTATGGCAAGAAGGGCTTCTTCCGGGGTCATGGCAGGTTCATTTAAAAAGTTTCTGGTGCCCCGTCTTACCTTAAGGTCCAAAACACCATCTACCCGCTCTCCGCAGTCAATTCCAATATCCACCGGAACTATATCTACACGGGCGGATCTTCCTAAAGTGCAGGCGGTGCTGATGCCTGCCCCAAGAGCCCTGGCTACGGCTGTTGTTATCTCTTTTCCAGTCTGGGAGACCCCTTCCTCCACGATGCCATTGTCCGCGCACATGATGACCGCAGCCCTTTTATCTATGGCTGGCTCTAAAGTTCCCTCAATGGCAGCAATCCTTGCCACCACAGTTTCAAAATCCCCAAGGCCATCTATGGGCTTTGATATTCCGTCCCATTTTTTCCCTGCAGCTAAGTAAATGTCAGCATCAGGAGGTTCTATCTTAAGTTCAAATAGTTTCTTTGTTGTGAGCATCTTAAATCTTTCTCAAAAATTCTCTGATAAAATCAGGATTTGAAGGATAGTACAGGTGTGCAAAGCCAGCAAAGACGTTTCCCTTTTCCTGGTACCCTTCCCAGGACCTGCTGCCATAGGGCTTGGTCATGGTGCATGCGCTTCCGTTATCTGTGGTGTCGCAGTAGTGGAACTCATGGCCCCGTATGGTGGCGCCAGCACCAAGATACCTCGTATCCTCCCTGGCAGTAACCTTCACATATCCAAAATGCGAAAGCTTCTCTGTCATAAAGCCCTGCCCTGGCAAGACACCAGCCATATCATATACAGAGCCGTCTTTGTCCTTAAAGGAGTCCTTCAGATAAAGGAATCCTCCGCATTCAGCAAGGAGCGGAGCGCCGCCTTCTGCAGCCTTTTTAATGTCATCCCTCATAGAAGTGTTTTCCGACAGCTCCTTTAGGTGAAGTTCTGGATATCCCCCTCCGATCAGGATCCCATCCGCCTCTGGCAGGTGCTTATCATGGATTGGGGAAAAGAACTTCAACCTGGCTCCCATCTTTTCAAGGAGCCTTAAATTGTCCTGATAGTAAAAGCAAAAGGCTTCATCCATGGCGACAGCCACAGTTTTATCTGTAACAGGTGTTATCTCTTTGTCTTCGTATTCTAGTGTCTTTGCGCCTTTAGCAATCTCAAAAAACTTCTCAAAATCAAAGCTTCTTTCAAGCTCGTCAGCTACCCTGTCAATTATATCTAAAACCTCTGGCACCTCATCGGGCATCACAAGTCCCAGGTACCTGCTTCCAAGAAGCTCTCCCTGAAGCTTTGGCAAATAGCCCACCACAGGAAGCCCAAGCTCTTTTTCAATCTGTGAAGCTATGTCAGGGGCTATCATGGGTGAGATGTTATTAAGTATCACTCCTCTTATCATGGAGTCTTTCTGAAGGTCCCCGTTTTCATTTTCCCCTTCAGCCATATATTCTGCAAAGCCCTTGATCATGGGAATCACAGACCTGCTCATACCTCGGCAGTTGACCACCATGACGGCGGGAGTAGCAGTTTTTACGCACAAATCATAGGAAGAGCCTTCCAACTCGCACTTCCCCATTCCGTCGTAGTAGCCCATAACCCCTTCGATCACGGCGATATCCCTGCCTTCCATACCGGAAACAAGGCTCCTTATTACCCCCTCCTTACCTGCAAGGAAAAGGTCAAGATTTCCTGATGGAATCCCAAGGACCTTCTGGTGGAACATCGGGTCAATATAGTCAGGGCCGCATTTAAAGCTGCGAGCATCATAGCCCTTCTTTTTAAGAAGCCGCAGGATAGCGCAGGTGACAAGGGTCTTGCCGCTGCCACTTCCCGGAGCGCATACGAGGATTCTCGGATTGACACTGATCATAAACGACCTCAAAAACTAATGATATATACTGGATTCTGGGCATCTGCCAGGTGGTAGGAACCCTTCTTTTCGTAACGGCTTACATTGACCTGGATGATCCTGGCATCTGTTATGCCCTTTTTATCAAGAACGCTCACAGTTTCAGCCATGGTCTCAAGGGTCACACAGTTTATCACGACCTTCGCCGAAGGATTAGCGCTAAGTACCGCTGTCAGGATGTCCTCAAGATTTCCGCCGCTTCCTCCAACAAAGACGCCCTCTGGCTTTGGCAGGTCCTTTAAAGCTTCTGGCGCAAGACCCTTAACCACAGTTACGTTATTAAGTCCGAATTTCTTTTTGTTTTCAAAAAGAAGCTCCACTGCCTCATCTTTTCTCTCTATGGCATAGACATCTATGGTAGGATCCAAAAGAGCTGCCTCCATGGATATAGATCCGGTACCAGCCCCCACATCCCAGAGGACTGCGTTTTTCTTAAGCCCAAGCCTTCTGATGGACAGCGCCCTTATATCCTCCTTGGTCATAGGGACGTTCCCCCTTGTGATGTCACTGTCCATTAGCCCCGCATTTATTCGCCTCTCCGGGGCTTTAGAGTTATGGATATACAAAAGAACTTTACCCTGATATTTTAAAAGCTCGTTTGTATCTGTCACCTCAAACACCGCTTCACTGACGGAGACTTTTGATGGATCAGAAAAAGCTTCGTCTTCTTTACAAGATCCCAGATTTACTCCGACAGTTACGCGATAGCCCTCATCAAGGCCATCTATTATCTTTTTTGCATCCTCAATGTCAGATGGCAGAACGAAAAGATTCTCTTCCATCTTGGCAAATCCGTTTACATTACACTTTCTGCCATGGGCACTTACCACCTTCACATTCTCAAGAGGCAGAGAGAGCCTGTTTGCAAAAAGAGCTATCGACGATATTCCTGATACCTTTCTGACCTCATATCCTTTTCCCCAAAAGAAGCTTTCACCTCTTTTAGCGCCGCTGCATAAAGAGATATCTCCAGAGTAGATAACAAGAGGCATCTTATACTCAGGATGATCTTCAAGATATTCATATATTATCTGAGGATCATACTGAGCTATCACAGGGCAGTCCATATCTGATCTAAATGTGCCCTGGAGCCTTGTGCCCATTAAAGAGCCCGCTCTCTGGATTTTAAACTCATCAAGCACAGTCTTAGCCCCAAAGATAATGTCAGCGCCTTCAAGAGCATTCAAAAACTCTATAGTCCAAAGCTCGCTGCTTCCTGGCCCCATGCCAGCAAGGGTGATAATCTTGCGCTCCTTGTTGCTACCACAAACTCTCTCAAGCACTTCTTCTACAGAGCTGCATGTATCTACTGTTTCACCCCTGTCCTTCTCGGGATTTGAGATCACCACGCACTTTACACTGCATGCCCTTGCTGCAGCAAGCTTTTCTTCAAAACCGCCGCTACTGCCACTCTCCTTTGTAAGGATAACCTTGGCGCCGGTTTCTTTTATAAGAGCCTCGTTCATCCCCTGGGAAAATGGTCCCTGCATGGCGATTATCTGCCTTCCGGACAGACCTGCTTCAAGGCACTTATTTATACTGTCTATACTTGGAAGGACTCTTGCATAGACTCTTGTTTTATCAGTTATCCCGGCAAGTAGCTCTGAAAGATCCCTGCTACCAGTAAGGACAAGGATATTGCCCGAAGTTTCTTCAAGAACCTTGGATGCCTCAGATACGGAAGATACTGAGGTAGTACCCTCCTCATCCCATTTATCAAGTGGCCTCTTGAGCCTTATATAGGTAGTTTTAGTCTCCTTGCAGGCAGCGGCAATTTCAGAAGAAACCAAAGTGGCAAAGGGGTGGGTTGCATCAACTACCTTCGAGTACTCACCCTTTGAAAGAAGTGCCACCATTTCATCCTTGCTCTTCCTTCCAACAAGGAGGTTCTCTTCACCGGATTCAAGCTCTATCTCTTTTCCATATTCAGTTGCGACACTGACCACATGAGGTACTCCCGCCTTTGACAGGGCATCTGCCAGCTTCCTTCCCTCTGTAGTTCCACCAAATATAAGGATATTCTCCCTCATGGCATGCTCCTTATTTCTCGCTTTCGTATCCCCTTGGGGTTACCATCTTGTCCCCAACCTGTCTGGTTCCGGAACTTCCGATAAATACTGTTGTGAACATATCCGCAGTGTAGTCTCTAAGGTCATTGAGACTCATTACATGACAGTACTCACCTTCTCTTCCTATCTCTCCTGCAACACCGCAGACTCTGCTCCCATCACAGGCCTCCAATAAAATATCGCACGCTTTTCTTAAATATCCAGCTCTGCTCTTACTTTCAGGGTTATATAAAACTATGGTCATATCAGCTTCTGCAGCAAGTCTTAATCTTTTTTCAATAAGCTCCCAGGGGGTAAGTCTGTCGCTCAAACTGATAAAACAAAAATCATGTATGAGAGGTGCTCCAAGGAGGGCAGCTCCGCTGATGGCAGCGGTAACGCCTGGTATTATTTCAACCTGGATCTTTTCTTCACATTCACCATCATCTGCCATATGTCCTTTACTACCCAGATCTTCCGCCATGGATACAGCAAGTCCTGCAAGTCCGTAAACGCCAGCATCTCCACTGCAGATAAGACACACATTTTTTCCTTCCTGGCATTTATCAAGGGCCATCTTCACCCTTTTTTCCTCTCCCATCATGGGAGTTGAAATGTAGTCCTTATCTGGAAAATGTGGTCTTACCAGGTCGCAGTAAACTGTATAGCCTGCGATCACATCGCACTCTTTAAGGGCGTTGACAGCTCTTACTGTCATATTTTCAAAACTTCCAGGGCCTATCCCCACTACGTAAAGCTTCATGTTTTCTCCGATCAAATACCAATTGTTTCTATAAAAAAAGCTGTATTTCTGCAGCTTAGATGATCAGCGCCAGGTCAGTTCTTTTGGCAGGACTCCCGCTGCAAAGGTCATTCCATTTTCTGAAACCTTTGAGAGGATGAGCCTTGTGCATCCATAAGCCATGACTGATCTCTCGCAGACATTGTCAACTCCAACAGTCTCCTTAACAAATTCAGAGCCATGGAAATCTCCCTGCTGAGCCATCAGGATTTCCTCGCTAAAGGTCTTAAATTCAGCTCCAAAGGCCTCTGCAGTCTCGATAAGTCCCTGCTCCTGGGATTTGATATCAGCTGATACCAATGCTTTTACAGCCCTCTTATCTATTCCCAGTCTGTTTAAACACTTCCACGCAAAGAAGATCAGGTCCTCACTGCTCTTTCCTCTCCTGCATCCCATTCCTATAACTATGGATCTTGGAATGAGACTCAGTGCATTTCCGCGAAATACACAGGGAGAAATATAAATATCAAATGATTCTTTTGAAAAAGCGATGTTATCAGGCTTTTTGCCTGTGATTATCTCTTTTCTAAACTCATTATCTATATAAAAAGATCCGCTTCCGGTTTCAAGAAGTCTTGCAGTAAAGTCCTTGGCCTTTTTCATGTCGCTGATAACAAGGTCATTGTCTCTGGCAAAAACGTCAACTGCAAACTCTCTCCTTACATCTGTAGCTGTAGTCATGACAGCCTGGGCTCCCAATAGCCTTGCTATCTTATAAGCTTCATCCACAGCGCCGCCAAGGTGTCCTGACAATATAGGAATTACGAAACGTGCATTTTCATCAACCACCAGAACACCGGGATCTGTGGTCTTATCTGACACAAAAGGTGCAATTGCCCTTACAGCAATGCCACAGGCACCTATGAATATAAGGATATTTCCAGTTTTAAAGACGCTACTGGTCCATTCCTTAAGGCTCTGCGCTTTATCCATCTCTTCAAGAGGCCTTTCTGAAGTTCCCGCAATAAGGCTGTTCATAACAAACCTCTCACCTTCGCACTTAAGTGCCTTGGATATTTTCTCCATAACTTCCCTGCCACGGGATGTGAAGCATATTAACTTGTATTTACCTACTTCCGCCTTCTCCATACATTTTCTCCTTAAGCTTTTTGATAACCTTAGGATAATTGTCTCTATCGTGTACAAACCCGCAGTTCCTGCAGTTCTTTATACCCTTCTCGTTGATCACATATTCGCCGCCGCAGTCCTTAACGTCATACAGCGGACAATAACAGAACAGACAGCTGAACTTATCATCTGGAACGTCATGGCACGGATAGTACTCACACTGCCTGTTAACAAAATACGAGCAGTGCTTTCTTTCAGACAGGCCTTCATCTCCGATGCTATTTTGCCCTCTGGTACCTGCGTCAAGACCTGCCATAACCTTTTTATACATCTCATCATCAAGGTCAAAGAGTTCTTTAAGCAGTCCCTCTTTAATAACCTCTTCCGGAGTCTTCACCAGAACATGCCCATCGTCATAGATAAGAAGGAGTCTGTCAGACACCTCCAGAGCAAGCTCCAGCTCGTGCAGAGACATAACAATTGTTATCCCCGCCCCTGCAAGTTTCTTTATGACCTCCATAAGTTCCAGCCTGTGTCTTACGTCCATAAAGGAGGTTGGTTCATCCATCACAAGGTACTTGGGGCTCTGACAGATTGCCCTGGCAATAAGGGTCCTTTGTTTTTGCCCGTCGCTCAGGTCAGAAAATGGCACGTCCGAAAGCTCTTTGATATTCATAAGTTCCAGGGCTTTATCAGTTTCTTTTTCATCCTCAGGACCAAATATTCCAAAAGATCCGGTAAATGGCAGTCTTCCAGACATCACCACATCCCTGCAGGTCATAAGGACAGGCATAACCCTCTCAGTCGTCAGAACTGACATGGTCCTTGACAGCTCTTTTACAGATATCGAGCCAAGATCGCTGCCATCAATCTCAACCGTTCCCCCAAGGAGCCTTAGGTTTCCGCTTATGCTCTTTATGATGGTTGATTTTCCTCCGCCGTTGGGGCCTATGAGGGTTATTACTTCCCCATCTTTAATATCAACCGTTACGTCATTTGCTACTATTCTTTTGCCATATCCGGTCTGAACAGATTTAAGTTTCATGGTTCCCCCTTCTTCTGACCATCATATAGATGACGATTGGCGCTCCGAAAAGAGATGTCACAGCCGAAATATTAAGCTCCGTAGGCGCAAACATCTGCCTGGCTAAAAGATCACTGAACATGCAAAATACCGAGCCCGCAAGAAAGCTTGCAGGAACCAGCACTATAGGCTTTGACGACTTTAAGAGCTCCCTTACCAGAAATGGCACAGCGATACCTATAAATGAGATGGGACCTGCAAAGGCTGTGACACAGGCAGAGAGCACGCTTGAAAACAGTATTACAAGGACTCTGCAGACCTTGACATTTACTCCAACGCTTCTTGCGTAGGTTTCTCCAAGCCTCAAGGCATCCAGGGCCTTACTTAGCAGCATGACCAAAAGAAAGGTAATAAAAACAATCCCTGCTGCGTATTTCACTGTACCCATATCTGTCCCCGAAAAGCTTCCCTGGGACCAACCATGGAGATTTACTATATCTGAATCATCCGCAAAAGCTATGAGAAAGTCAGTTATGGCGCTGCAGATATATCCGATCATGATGCCTGCTGCCAGAAGGATTCCCATATTCCTAACAGCTCTTGATATCATGATTATGAAAAAAGTTGAGATGACCGCTCCGACAAATGCCGCTAAAACCAGCATCATACTTGAGGTTCTGCCTGTTAATGTGGTAATGAATATCAAAAGCACAGCTACCGCCATCTTGGCTCCTGAAGAAATTCCAAGGATGTAAGGTCCTGCGATCGGATTTGCAAAGTAAGTCTGCAGAAGAAATCCGGAGACCGCCAGGGCGCCGCCAAGAATAAAGGTCATAATGACTCTTGGAAGCCTTATGTCCGTGATGATGGCAGCATTTTTAAAATCCCCATCCCCTGTAAGCACAAGCAGCGCATCTTTAAAGCTGATACTGACATTTCCAATGGTAATTGAGAGGAAAAATCCCAAGGCCACCAAAAACGCAAGGGCTGTAAAAACCGCTATTCTCCTTATCTTCCTTTCCTTTTCCATCAGCTGTCTGTTCCTTTTCTAAATCCGGTGGTAAATCCCGGATCGTAGAGCTTTGATTTCTCATATCCTGAGGGCGCCACCACATCTCCCACGATGATGAGCGCCGTTTTTTCAATTTTGTTCTCCCTTGCAACTTCCGGCAAAGTCTTAAGGGTGCACCTGAATTTCTTTTCCTCAGGCCAGGTGGCCTTATAAACTATGGCGCAGGGCGTGTCCTCGTTTCTTCCTGCCGCAATAAGGCGTTTTGAGAGCCTGTCTGTATCCCCTGCAGATAAGAAAAACACCATGGTGGAGCCATGTTCCGAAAGGGACTCCAGGGACTCTTTTTCTGGAACCCCGGTCCTTCCGTCCATCCTGGTGATGATGACGCTCTGGCTCACAGTTGGCAGGGTGTATTCAAGGTTAAGTGCCGCTGCCGCTCCGCAAAAAGAGCTTACGCCAGGGGTTACATCGTATCCAATTGATAGCTCATCCAGAGCGTCCATCTGTTCCCTGATAGCCCCGTAAATACTGGGATCTCCAGTGTGGAGCCTGACAATCTCTTTTCCCCTGCCATCGGCATCTTGTACGATCTCTATCACCTGATCCAGGGTAAGTCTTGCACTGTCGTGTACTTCACAGCCATCTTTTGCGTACTTCAAAAGAGCTGGATTTACAAGGGATCCGGCGTAGATGATAACATCAGCCCTCTCCAAAAGCTCTTTTCCTCTTATGGTTATAAGGTCCTCAGCTCCGGGACCTGCTCCTACAAAATGAACCATATTTCCTGCCTTTCTGGCGTATTTCTATCTTGACCCCTGGGTGAGCATCTCCATGAGCTCACCTGCTCCATCAGTCTCAACGAGCTTGGTATAACCGCTGCTAAATACGATGGTCTCCACCTGGATCTGGCCGGACATCCACTTTTCCATGCTGCTCCTGATGCGCCCTGCTACCTCTTTGAAAACCTTGTCTTTCATTCCCGCCTCAGTGATGAGCCTGACTGCCTCATCTGTCATGACGCAGCCTTTTATATCTTCTATAAGGCTGCCCTCATAGTCCTCTGGCAAAAGAAATCTGGTAACCTCAGACAGTATCTCCATCCTGTGGTCGCCATATGCCGAGTGGGTGTTCTTAATGCCCCCTGCAACCTTTACAAGCTTCCCCAGATGCCCTACAAACAGGACTTTCTTAAAGCCTGCGTCCCTTGCAAAGCACAGGGTATCATATACAAAATTGGAACACATGACCGCAGTATTCTCTGAAAGGCCATAAGTGTCAGATAAAAACTTAAGCCCGTAGTTGCCAGGCGCCATAAGAAGGATGTTATTTCCCTCGGCGCGCCTTATGCTGATCTCAGCCTTTATGGTAGACAGGATCGCTTCATCGCTCATGGGCTCCACGATCCCTGTGGTTCCAAGGATTGAAATGCCCCCAGTTATCCCAAGCTTTGGGTTAAAGGTCTTTTCTGCTACTGCTTCGCCCTCTGGAGCGCTTATGACTACCTTTATCTTAGATCCTGTGACGTCCCGCTCCCTTAGAACTTCCTGGATACTTTCAGTGATCATCTTTCTTGGAACAGAGTTTATGGCGGCATTTCCTATGGGCTGGTCGAGGCCTGGGCGGGTGACTCTGCCAATTCCAAATCCGCCGTCTATTTCTACCATGGTGTCAGCAGGTGAGTCAGTGGGGACGTTACAGTTTGACTCACTGCTTCCCAGTGAGTCAAACTGTAACGTCCCCACTGACTCACCCAAAGGCTCCACCGTCACCGTAGCATATATCTTCATTCCATTTGTGGCATCAGGGTCATCTCCCCCGTCCTTGGTGACAGCGCAGGTAACAGAGTGGTGTTCTGCGTCGCGGGTAATATCCTCTATCTCCGCCACATACTCTGGTCCCTTGGGAGTTACGATCTTTACATTCCTTACTTCGCTTCCGTCAAGAAGCATGATGAGCGCAGCCTTAGAAGCTGCAGCAGCGCAGCTTCCAGTGGTGTATCCGCATCTTAACTTTTTTCCGCCCTTTTCTATGTAAAGCTCGTTCACCAAATGCCCCCGGGTATTTTTACATGTTATACAGGATAGAATTGCAGATGGCCGCAGCCACTGTGCTTCCACCCTTTCTTCCAACGTTCACTATGCAGGGAACGTCCATTTCCATTATAAGCTCTTTGGCCTCCACCACGTTCACAAATCCCACAGGAACTGCAATGATGGCACTGGGCCTAAATCCCTCATTGTCATATAGCTCCCTTAGGCGCAAAAGAGCTGTTGGCGCATTGCCAATTGCAAACACTGTCGCAGTGCCGAGCCTGGCCGCCTTTTCCATGCTGACATATGCCCTTGTCACAGACCTCTCTTTAGCAAGCCTTGCAATGTCCTCATCTGCCATGAAGCAATGGACCTGCCCTCCAAACTTCTCCAGAGTCTTTTTGCTGACCCCGCAAAGAGCCATGTTTGTGTCAGTTACTATGTGGGCTCCGGACCTTAAGGCATCTTTTATTTTTTCTACCGCCCCTTCCGAAAACCGCATAGTATCTGCATATTCAAAATCTGCCGTGGTATGGATCACCCGCACAACGGTAGGTTCTACCTCATCCGGGATTTCTTTTCCCATGGCAGCAAGCTCGCTCCTTATGATCCTGAAGCTCTCTTTTTCAATTTCTGAAGGAAGAATGTTCTTTATACTCACCTGTTAATCCCTTCGTTTGTCAAAAGACCATTTTCGGTCTTAGACCTTGCCATCAATCACCCTGTATATGTACTCCATATCAAGGCTGCTTCTAACAACATCAGCCAACTTGTCCAGCTCTCTCTCCCTGTAAACCCACAGGTCTTCGAGGTTTTCGCAAACGCTGCCAATACCCTTTCTGCGGGATACAATATCAAGAACAGCCTTTGTTACCTTAGCACTGTCAAAAAAGCCATGGATGTAGGTTCCAAGGACGTTTCCATCGCAGTACACCTCACCCCTGCTGCCAACAAGACTTTCCTTCATTCCAGCACTGCTGTTAACAGCCTCATTACCAGCGCTTCTGCTGACTCCCATGTGGATCTCATAGCCTCTGTAAGCTACGCCATTAAGGGCAGCAAACATACCGCCTGCACCAGACAGCTTGCCTTTACTCTGGATCAGTGTCTTTTGATCCTTAAACACTGTATCCACAGGAAGAAATCCAAGACCCTGAAGATGAGTCCCCGGATCATTCTCCTCAAATATCCTTCCACCCAGCATCTGGAAACCGCCGCAGATACCTATGATCACTGCGCCCTTATCCCTTGCAGCAACCACAGCCTTATCAAGGCCCTTACTCTTAAGCCACTTAAGGTCGCCCTCAGTATTCTTGGTGCCTGGAAGGATCACAATGTCCGCTTCTTTGACAGCTTCCGCAGATTCAGTGTAGATAAGCTCCGCCTCCGGGATCTTCTCAAAGATATCAAAATCTGTGTAATTACTGATATATGGAAGCCTTACTACAGCAATCCTGATAGCTCCTTCGCAAACGCCGTTATCAGGATCTTCGCTCTCAACATCCCCAGAAAATCCACCGCGTACCTTGAGCTTCCTGGAAAGAGAGTCCTCCTCCTCAAGGTCAAAGTCTGCGTATGGCACAACACCCACAAAGGGAATGTCGCAATAATCCCTGAACATAGATAGTCCCGGATCAAGAAGCTTTTTATCGCCCCTGAACTTATTGATGATAAGGCCCTTAACCCTGGATCTTTCAGCGCTGCTAAGCAGCTGCACGGTTCCAAGGAGCTGCGCAAAAACTCCCCCAGGATCGATATTCCCCGCAAGCAGCACCGGCGCATCAAGCATCTGAGCAAGACCCATATTTACAATATCGTTGTCCCTAAGGTTTATCTCAACAGGGCTTCCTGCCCCTTCTATAACAACTATATCCGCCCGGGAGGAAAGCCTTTCGTAAGCTGCAAGAATTTCAGGAATATAGTCTTTCTTTTTCCTAAAATAATCTGCAGCCCTCATGTCGCCTACAGGAAGACCATTCACGATAACCTGTGATGCTGTCTCACCTGTCGGCTTTAAAAGAATTGGATTCATGTAGGCATCCGGCTCCATCCCTGCAGCAAAAGCCTGGAGAGCCTGTGCCCTTCCGATCTCTTTTCCATCCCTTGTGACATAGGAATTAAGAGCCATGTTCTGGGACTTAAATGGCGCCACCGTCAGACCGTCCTGATGAAGGACTCTCAGGATCCCCGCCGTCAATATGCTCTTTCCCGCACCCGACATGGTGCCCTGTATCATCAGGTTTTTAGCCATTTTT
The DNA here is from genome assembly GCA_015056565.1 of Butyrivibrio sp. GTDB lineage: Bacteria > Bacillota > Clostridia > Lachnospirales > Lachnospiraceae > Butyrivibrio. The sequence continues at coordinate 13,271 of SVGB01000016.1, read as the reverse complement.
CTCCCATCACTTCAGTTTATAGATATGCTCAGTTTCTTCCTTTTTCCCTGAAAGAACTTCATATATACTTTCAGCTATTTCTCCGCTGCGGCTTGCAAGCTGGTACATGGAACCTGTGGTGACGTACACCTGGCCAGCCTTTACTGCCGCATAATCAGCAAATGTCCCATCCATAGCTACCAGATCATCAAGGGTCCCAGGCGGATCCTCGATTACTCCGTTGTAAATGAGTATATCCGCATCCCTGGCGTAATCATAAAATGCCTCAACACTTATTGTTACCTGAGACTTGTTGTCTTCATCATAGAGGCCTTCCGGCAAAAGATATGTTCCCCCAGCAGCTTCGATCATCTTAACAAGGTAGTCATTGCCCTTCTTGGTAGTGATCTGATGCCTTGAATTTACTGAGAAAACCGCCACAGACTTACCCTTAAGGGAAAGACTGTCTATCTGTTCCATCATTTCCGCCTGCTTTAAAAAAGCTTTCTCTGCTTCAGGCTCTTTTCCAGTCATAAGGCCGTAGACCTTGATCCACTCAATCCTTCCCATTATGGAATCCTCGTAGCTTGACCAGTCAATGAAGGTAGGGATCTTGAGCTTTTCAAGCTTTTCTATGACCTTGGGGCTATGAAGGATCATGGTGCTTTCAACAGCCAGATCCACGTTCTTTTCAACCATCATCTCATAGTCAGGAGCGCTGTACTTTCCGCCGTATAGCAGTACGCCGCTGTCCATGGCATCTACTGCCGAGTCCACGTACCAGTCATCCCTCTCAATACCTGAAAGGCTCAGCTTGTCGACAGCTCCGATAGCGTCAAACTGGCACATTACAGCACTTGCAGCCAGATATATGCTGTCAAGGGGCTGATGGATCGCAACGAGTTGGATGTCAGAATCTCCAATTGGCGAAAGAGATACAATTCCCTCTCCAAAGTCTGGAAGCCCTGAAATAGAAGCGCCTTCCGGAATGATCAGATAGTATCTGCCATCGCGGACTGAAATAAGTTTAAATCCATCCTCAAGCCTGTATATCTTAAAGCCGGTTGCATACTGCATCTCATCCGTAGACACGTACCCTACGTCCAGTTTTTCAGATATAAACCTGATCATGTCCGCATCTGTTTCTTCAAGATCAAGAACCTTCGCCGGAGAGTCAGAATACTCCGTAGGACCTGGCTTTTCTTCGTCCTGGGCGCTTACAGCCTCTTCATTGAAACTATCTTCTTCTCCGTTTTCCAGTATCTCAAACTTCAAAGTGTAATCTATAAGATGGGGCTTACTCATGGCTGTGGTGTCTGCGGAAACCGCCATCTCTTTTCCAAGAACAATGGGGATCACAAACTCGGAATTTCCCTCTGTGTTTACAGGCTCATACTTTACTCCGTCGACCATCATAAAGTCATAGTTTGAGCTGCTCCATACAATATCAGCTGTTATTTCTTTTCCGGAGACTGTGACACTGCAAGGGCTCTCGATATAAGCCTTGCCACTGCCTCCCGTAAGAGTAACAGATGCGGCATATTCCCCATCTGGAACTCTGCCGCATCCTGTAAGCATCAGAATAAATATTGCTGCAAGAACGAGCCTGCATCTTTTTATAATATGATCACTTAATCGCACTTCCTGTATGCTCCACATAAATCTTCTGAACATCTGCAATGCTTCCAAGGCCTGCAATCTGGCATGTTACTTCGTCAAAAGAGCCATCGGCAGAAAAGCCGCTCTTCCATGAATCTTCCTCGTCGCCAGCCATATCGTTGTTAGCGTGGTCGCCAGCAACAACCATAAGTGGTCGAAGAACAACCTTCTTGTAGCCTGCTGCCTTTACTGCTTCAATAACATTTTCAAGGGCTGTCTCCTCAGGCTCACCCTCTACAGTTCCAATAAATACGTTGTTGTATTCAAGCTCTTCCATCTGGGACTGCATCTGTGAGTATGTAACCTTAGCCTTATGGCTGGTTCCATGACCCATAAATACGAATGCTACGCCGTCCTTATCAGCATCTGCAAGTGAACCAAAGCCTGCTGTCTTAACTGCTTCTGCTGTGATCGCTTCAGCGACAGCCTTCTTGTCGTCATTAACTTCCTTGGCGTCAGCGCCAACCTCACCAAGAAGAGGTTCTGAAACTACAACCTTGTCAAACTTGTCCTTGTAGCCATCAAGCGCCTCTACAAGCTCGTCGTACTCTGCGCCGTGCATAAGATGTGTAGGCTGAACAACAAGCTCTTTTACTCCGTTATCAACTGCTCTCTGAAGGGCCTGCTCCATATTGTCGATCTTCTCACCATCTCTTGCAAGAATGTGGTTGATGATGATCTGTGCTGTGAATGCACGTCTTACTGAGTAGTCAGGAAATGCAGCTGCCAGGGCCTTCTCGATTCCGCCGATGTCATTTGCTCTGCTGTCATTAAATGAAGTACCAAAGCTTACTACAAGAAGCTCTTTTTCACCGATCTCATCCTGGTTTAAAGGATCATCCTTGGACGCATCTCCTGTGTCTCTTCCAAAGTAGTCAGGATCTGCAAATTCGCCTTCCACAAGTTCTTTCTGATCGTCAGTCAAGTTATCCCAGGCCTCCTTTGCCTCTTTGCATCTGTCCTCGGTGGTCTCATCCCACTTCTGAACGTAGATTGAATCGATGAGATCTGCTACGTTATCAGCTGCAGCCTGATCGTCATCACCTTCTGCAAGAGTGACCATAACCTTGTGGTCGTACCACTTATCTTTTGATCCGATAAGAGCAAGATCAAACTCCTCATCAAGTACAGGGACAGGGATGTCAAAGCCATTAACTTCCTCAGTTGTGCCATCCTCATATGTAACTGTATCAACTGTGGGCTGAAGGAGCTCAGCGCCTTCCTTCTGGGCATCCTCAGCTGTTCCCAGGAAGAGATTTTTAATGTTTTTAGATGTAAGAGATACATGGATAGTCATCTGACCATCTTTAACTGTAAGAGTTCCAAGATCATTATATGCATCGTTTACATGGAACATAGATCCATCTGTTGTGAACTTGGCGGAATACTCGCCATCTGCAAGAGCGCCCTCTTTTGCCTCTGTGGCAGATTCTGTAGCCTCTTGAGCTTCCTCTGTGGCAGCTTCCTGTACCTCTTCAGTAGCCTCAGCAGGTTCTGCTGCTGTCTGTCCTGCACAGCCGGTTACCATGCTCATGGTCATGACGGCTGCAAGCATGATTGTCATCAGTTTCTTTTTCATAATTTCCTCCAAATTCCTCGCCAGATACTGGCTTTTTTCCAGGCACGAAACAGAAAACTGACACATAAACAAACACCTCCGCTTTTGGCAGAGGCTGTAAATAGACACACAAATATCGGCAAAAGAGATTTCTTTTGCCAAAGTCCATTCGCATAGCCAATTCCTCGTGGCCTGGTTTCCCATATGCAGCGACGGGCAGGTCTCCCGACTGATCGCTTCAGCCTATTGGCAGCGCTGTTTTTCCCTTCCCGGACTTCTCCAGTGGTTATGAAAAAAGCTAACGAATCACGGTGACGAGATCGCGCGGGACTTGCACCCGCTTCCCTTTTCACCTGCGCAGAAACTTAATTCCCGCAGGCACCTTCCGCTTTCTGTATATGATTATTGATATAATACCACAACTTTTCTGATAATAACAGAAAAAGCGACCCCAATTGGTCTCTTCCTGTGTTTTTTGCAAAAACAAGACACGGGGACGGTTCTACTGTCTTATTGCGCGCAATAAGACAGTAGAACCGTCCCCGTGTCTTGTTAGTAGTCCATTATCTGTTGCAATATATCCATCTGGTCGCCACAGTACTTCTCATAGACGCTGGCCATGGCGGTTCGGAATTTTTCTTTTTCCTCGGGAGAAAGCTCTATGGTTGTGACGCCGCTTCTCTCTGCGATCTTGCGGGAGCTCTTTTCACGTTCCTGCCAGAGCTGCCTCTCATAGAGAGCTGACTGCCTGGCACATTCTGTGATGATCTGCTGATCCTCCTTTGACAGCATATCCCAGACTGCCTTGGAACATATCTGAAGTTCTGGAACTCTGGTGTGCTCATCTAAGGTGTAATACCTGGCTACCATGAAGTGCCTCATGGCCTCATAGGATGGCCAGTTGTTCTCAGCTCCGTCAACGAGTCCCTGCTCAAGAGCTGAGTAAACATCTGAATAAACGATCTTTACAGGGGTTGCCCCAAGGGCTGACACCATATCTGCCATCATGTCTGATTCCTGGACTCTTATGGTCATGCCCTGCAGGTCTGAAAGGCTTTTGACAGGCCGCGTGGTGTAGAAATTCCTTGCACCTGCATCGTACCAGGAAAGTCCCACCAGATCGTAGCTAAGGGTCTTTGACAGGAACTCATCTCCAATCTCTCCGTCAAGAACTCTCCACATGTGGTTTGAATCCGTGTACAGATACGGAACCTGCAAAACGTTCATATCCGGAACAAATTCCGCAAGCTGGGAAAGCGAAACCCTGGCAAAGGCAACTCCGCCATAGCGCATCTGCTCAATTACCTGCATCTCACTACCAAGCTCTGCATCGCACTTGACAAGAATCTGTATCCTGCCACCTGTTTTTTCATATACAAGGTCCGCAAAGCGCTTTGCTCCCTGGGTTGTGGGATAGTCTTCTATCTGGTTCTCCGCGTAGAAGAATACATACTCGGGAGAAACGTCTTTATTCTTTTTTTTAATAAAAGAGAATATCCTTCCGCCAGCAAACAGCAATATGACTATTGCCATCAGGATTGCCAGCAGGTATCCCCACTTTTTATTCATTATCCCAATACTCCGTTTCTATATTCACTGGGGGTCTTGCCCACCATGCGCTTGAACACTCTTGTGAAATAGTTGGCATCCCTGTATCCGGCCTCCACACTTACGTCCTTGATATTGATCTGCGGATCCGCCAACAGCTCTTTTGCCCTGTCAATCCTGAACTCATTAAGATAAGTAATGAAGTTCTTGCCAAAGTTCTGTTTAAAAAGCTTGCAGAAGTACACATCCGAGTAGCCGAAAAGTCCAGCCACGTCCTGAAGAGCAATGTCTTCCTTATAATTATTTTCAATATATCTTGTAACCTCACCAACAATGATGTTGGAGGCAATCTCTTCGCCATCTGCCGTATCTTCTGCTTCCGCAAAAGAAATATCTTCCGCCAAAGCCTGATCCTCAGAAGATACCTCTTCAAAGGACTCTTCCTCTCTGTCAGCAAGCCTCATGGCTTCCTCAATGACATTTATGAGGTCCTCATCTGATCCTGGTTTAAGCAGATAGTCAAGGGCTCTTACCTCGATAGCTCTTTTCGCATAATTAAACTCATCAAAGGCCGTGAGGAAGATAATGCTGCAGTCCGGATGTTTCTTCCTTATCTGCGCAGCGGCGTCAAGACCGTTCATGCCTGGCATCTCTATGTCAAGGATTGCAATCTGGCAGTCATTGTCCTCAAAGGCGCTTACTGCTTCAATGCCGTTTTCCGCCATAAACACCAAAACCTGGTCCGGAAAGAATCCCATTATCTTCTTATTTATTACCTGTCTCTCGATGGGCTCGTCGTCCGCCACAAGAATTCTGTACATTTTAGTCTCCTACTCCCTTGATAGGAAGTTTTATCTTTACTATGGTTCCTTTGTTCAATTCACTTTCGATTTCAAAGCTGCTGCCAGGGTACATTGCCCTTATACGTCTGTTGATATTTCCAAGACCAATGCCCACGATATCAGCATCAAGAGCGATGTCCTCGCCACCAGCCAGCTGCTTCTTTATGCTCTCAAGGGTCTCTTTATCCATTCCGACACCGGTATCTCCCACATCTATAAGGAGCATATCTTCCTCCTGCCGGATTTTTATAAACACCCTTCCGCCTTCAACCTTAGGGGAAATGCCGTGAATAATTGCGTTCTCAAGAATTGGCTGGAAAGTGAAGGTTGGCACTATCACTGAGTTTTCATCCACCTGGCAGTCCACCTCGAACTCAACCCTTCCGCCAAACCTCATCTTCTGAAGATACATGTAGTCCCTTGAAACCTTAAGTTCCTGGGACAAAAGCGCCTCTTTTGCCTGGGTTTTCAGGTTGTATCTAAAGAGGGAACTTAAAGCCTCTATCATCTGCTCAGTTGTGGCAGCATCCTCGAGATTTGCCATTCCCGCAATGACATTTAAAGTGTTGAAAAGAAAATGCGGATTGATCTGGCTCTTTAAAAGCTCAAGATTCATGGTCTCAAGCTGCTTTTCTATTTCCAGAGTCTCAAGCTCCTGGGCATGAAGCTGATCCAGTGCCTCTCTCTTTTCCTCCAGAGCCTTAATATACTCTCCGGTTGCAAACTTCATCTTGTTAAAAGCCGTTACCAGATCGCCGATCTCATCCTGGTTCTGAACTTCTACATCTTCTATAAAAAAGTCGTTGGCAGCGATCTTTCTTGAGGATGACGCCAGCTTAAGTACCGGCTCTGTTATGGATCTGTTCATCATCTTGGAGATCTGGATGATCACGATGAAAAGAACTATTCCAAAAGCCGCCACAAGAAATGGCACAGACAAAACAAGGGGCGTAAGTTCCAAGTAACTGGCATTGCCCTCAGTCATGGTGGCATCAACAAAGCGCTGGGCGTACAGGGCTAAATAGCTCTGCATGCTGTACACATCATAGAGCTTGTCAATATAAATGCTCTCTGACTGATAGTCCGTGATCACCTGATTCCTGTAGCTGCAGTAGGTCTCATAAGCTGTCTGAAGTGACTGAAGGATGGCATATCTCTCCGGCCCCAGGTGATTGTAGCTAAGGGGAACTCCATAGATTGCATCGTGAGTGCTAAGGACCACGCGGTCCCACTCCGCGGTATCTTCGGGGTCCGAACCATGGACGTAGGCATCAAAGGCTTCCGTCTCTTTGTCAATGGCGTTTACTATCATACCGCTTCCGGCATTATCCACCATGATGTCATTAAAGTCCATCATGAAGAGCTTGACGATCCAGGCATCAAACATAATGGCAGCCAGAATTGCAATGAACACGCTGACGGTAAAGTACTTTATTTTGTTTTTAATGGTAAGTGTTTCCCAGAAAGTACGTATCTTCTTCATAAGTAAAAAAAGAGGCTGCGTTATAGTTATATCAATAATTATAGCGCCGCCTCTATAAAAAAACTATTTAAAACTAGCCTCTTATCTTACTGCAAAGGAAGTTGTAAAACTCCTCCTTCTCATTTCCAAGAACTCTGTTGGTAAGCATATATCCGTGGCTGTCATCTGACATAACAACTATCATGTTATCTCTTTTAATGGCATTTCTCACCTTGTTCCATCTGATGAGCTCTGTCTGTCCGCCGGTTGATACGTGAACACCCACATCATCAAATTTAAGTTCCATGTCTCTTGGCATGTTCTCCAGTTGTTTAACGCACATGCCATAGGTGGCAAGGGGCTGGATCACCGGAAAGACAAGGCACCCAAATATCATCAGTATCCGCAAAATGTCGGGAGCTGTCTTCCAGAACCTGAATGTCAACAGGATCATGGCAACTGTGAAAACAATATTCACTACCCCAATGGCAGCTTTATAGGTGCGTACCATAGCCATCTTCCAAAGGTCAGATGCCTTAACATCGCACATATACTTGTATTCCATAAAAAGAGTTCCTCGATAAAATTACTTGTTGATCAGGTCCGGCAGGAACATACTGATCTCAGGTATAAATGTAAGCAGCATAAGAACTACGATCATGCAAAGATAGAAAGGAAGTGTAGCCTTAACTACTTTTTCCATCTTAACCTTACCTACAGCAGATCCGATAAAGAGAACTGCTCCTACAGGAGGTGTCAACAGACCGATACCACAGTTGAGGATGATCATTACACCAAACTGTATTGGGTTGATTCCAATTGATGTAGCGATTGGAAGAAGGATAGGTGTTGCGATCAGGATGATTGGAGCCATATCCATTATACAACCAAGTACAAGAAGTATCAGGTTAAGTAAAAGAGCAATAAGTATAGGGTTACGTGTAAGACCAATTATAGCATTAGCTGCAAGGTCAGGCACGTGAAGGGTTGTGAGGCAGTATCCAAAGATACTTGATGTGGAGATAAGGATCATAACAATTGAAAGAGTGTCAACGCACTGCTCAAGTGTCTTCCAAACTCCCTTAAGATCAAGTCCTTTGTAGATGAATACGCTGACAATAAGGCTGTAGATAACAGCGATAGCAGCAGACTCAGTTGCAGTGAACACACCACCAACAACACCTACAACAACTATGATGATAGCAGCAAGGGCCCAGAATGAAACTCCAAGCTGTTTAAAAAAGTCTTTAATGCTAAATGGATCACCCTTAGGATAGTGACGCTTTTTTGATATGATAAATGATCCGATCATCAGTGAAAGAGCAAGAAGCGCTCCAGGAATATATCCGGCAAGGAAAAGGCTTCCTACTGAAACACCACCGGCACTCATGGCATAGATTACCATGTTGTGACTTGGAGGAACAAGAAGTCCCTCACAGGATGATGTTATTGTAACCGCTGTTGAGAAATCATCGTCATACCCCTGCTCAACCATCATAGGGATAAGGATACTCCCAAGTGATGCAGTATCAGCAGCTGCAGATCCTGAAATACCACCAAAGAAATATGATGCCACGATATTAACCATGGCCATACCACCGGTCATCCAGCCTACACAGGCATTGGCCAGGGCAATTAGTTTTTCTGAAATACCACCTGTACCCATTATACAGCCCATGGTGATAAAGAACGGAACCGCCATCAGTGAAAAAGAGCTGATACCTTTTACCATCTGCTGACAAACAGTTGTAAGTGGAAGTCCCTGATAAAGGAGACAAAAGATTGATGAAAGAGCAACCGCATAAGCGATCTGGAATCTTAAAAAGATCATTACAAGAAAGCTTATCAGAAGGATTGCTATGGCAGTTGTATTGGCTGTCATCAGGCATTTACCTCCCTTCCGCAAAGTCTCTTGATGTGGTTGTAGATTGCCTCAAGTTCAAAAATGATCATAGCAAGACCTGCAACCGGGATTGGGAAATACATCCAAAATCTTGAAAGCTTAGGAAGTGATACGTACACACCTTTAGCTCCAAGTGTTGTGGCATACTGCCAACCAACAATAAGCATTACAAAAGCAAGTACAAGTACAAATGCATCTGAAACCAGATCCAATATCTTTAATAGTTTTTCTGGTAGAAATCTGTCAAGAGCAGTCATACGAATGTGAGCACCGCGTCTGATGGCCAGAGCAGCAGATAAAACTGCCATATAAGACATGAGAGTGAGGACAATCTCCTCACTCCATGATGGGTCTGGTACAAAAGAAACGTATCTTCCAAGTACGCTCATGCTGGTGATCAGAATATCTGCCACCAGCAGGAGCTTACATACAAACAAAACAACTTTGTAGGTCACATCATATGCTGGCTTGATCTTGTCTACCGCGTTGAAGAAAGAATCCATAATACCTCCGGTAAAATCAAGACTAGCGTTTAGTTTTGTTAATATTATTTACCAAAATCAACGAGCTTCTGGTAGTAGTCCTCAAGTCCCTTGATGTTCTCTTCGATTACAGGCTTAACTGCTTCCTGCCAAGGTGTGATATCATCAACTTCGATGATGTGTACGCCATCAGCCTTAAGCTCGTCAAGAACCTCTTTCTCTTTGCTCTCTGAGATTGATCTGTTGTACTCAGAAGCTGCCTTACCAGCGTCCATAAGGATCTGCTGCTGGTCTGCTGAAAGCTTGTTCCAAGCTTCGTCTGTGATGATAACCTGGATAGCACCAAGTGTATGTCCGTCAAGGATCATGTAAGGTGCAACCTCTGGGAATGCGTTTGACTTGTAGTTAGCGATAGGCTGCTCAGCACCATCAACAACACCAGTCTGAAGAGCTGAGTAAAGCTCACCAAAGCTTACAACTGTAGGTGATGCGCCAAGACCTTCAACAAGACCATTCATGATAGGGTCGTTAGAAACACGAAGCTTCATGCCCTTGAATGATGTGATGTCCTTAACTTCGTTAACTGTGAAGAAATGACGGAAACCTTCCTCACCATAGAAAAGACCTCTTACGCCTGAACCGTTCTCAGAAGGCTCCTGAAGGAATTCCTGAGCAAGGTCTGATGTAGCGAACTTCCAGAAATGCTCACGGCTTGTGAAGATGTATGGAAGTGAAAGAAGCATTGACTTCTGTCCGCCGTAGCTTGTAAGAGCGAAAGCTGAGATACGGGACATATCGATTGTGCCGCCGCCACCGAGCATAGAATCAAGTACGTCGTTCTCTGATCCAAGAACACCACTTGCCTGAAGGTCGATGATGATAGATCCGTTAGATCTTGACTCAACTTCTTCCTTGAACTTCTGGTCTGTCATACCAACGATAGTGTCAAGAGGGTTAACCTCTGCCATAACAAGAGTGATAGCATCTGCTGCAGGCTCTACTGCTGCCTCTGCTGCGGGTGCTTCTGCTGCTGGAGCTTCAGCTGCTGGTGCCTCTGCTGCAGGAGCTTCTGCTGGTGCTTCAGGTGCTGAAACACCACATGCTGTCATGGAAAGAACCATAGCAGCTGTTAAAACTACTGATAAAAATCTTCTCTTCATTTTTACCTCCCTAATTGTAAAAGAAATTGTTCGGACTTTTTTGTCCTTAGCTAAACAAATTATAAATTGTATAAACAAATCATTAAATCGGACATTATTATCATCGAATAGCATATTTTTAATGTTAGAAAAAGTAATGTATAATAAAGTAAGACTATTTTTTTGTTTCCTTAGGGAGAATTTTATGAACCTACTGGCAGTAGCAACATCAGACTATATCGGCTTTATGCTTCTCGTAGCCATGCTGATATCCAGCAAGATACGGCGTGCAGATGCTGGTCATTTTGAATATAAGATATTTACTGCTATTACTATTCTTACCATGGTAGCGTGCGTATTAGATTTTCTGGTTTTCTTTAGTGATGGTAAAAGCGGAACCCTGATGCGTATCATCAACATGACAGGAAACACTTTCTGTTTCATGGCCAATCCGATCTTTATCGCTTCCTGGTGCATATATGAAGACCTTAAGCTTTACCACTCAATGACCAGGATAAAAAAGATTTACACCTACGCCTTTATACCAGCAGTAATAATGGGAATTTTAGCTCTTTTAAACAATATCTTCCCAATCATTTACACCATAGATGCCGACAATGTCTACCACAGACTTCCTCTTAGCTATCTCTATTACGTTGTAGATTTTGGATATGTTATTCTGAGCTACTATATACTCAAGAAATATGAAGAGCGATATGGAAAAGTAAGATTTTTCCCACTTTACCTCATGGTAGGACCAATCCTTATGGGTTGCCTCCTTCAGTCAATATTTTATGGCATCTCACTTATCTGGGTTTCTATATCTGTCGGCCTTACAGCAATCTACATGTCCCTTCAGAATGAGTTTTCATACCTCGACAGGCTTACTGGTCTCTACAACAGAGCCTACCTTGACTATCAGCTTGAGGTCATCTCCAAAGAGAAAAAAACTGTTGGCGGTATCATGATCGACGTTGACTACTTTAAAAGTATCAACGACAACTTTGGACACCACGCAGGAGATGAGGCACTCATAGATGTAGCAAGAGTCATCATTTTCGCCAAGCCTGACAAGGCCATTGCTACACGATTTGCAGGAGATGAATTTATCATTCTTGTTCCTGAGACTTCTGAAAAAGAGATGAAGAACGTCCTAAAGAGCCTCCACGACGAGGTGAATCTGTTCAATGAAACAGAGGGAAGACAATACAAGCTGTCACTTTCCATGGGCTACAGCATATTCCACCAGGACAGCGAAACCATGGACGACTTCTTAAAGCACATGGACGACAATATGTACGAAGAAAAGCAAATCAATCACATACAGGAACTTGCAAAATAAAGCGCAAAAAGCTGCCACACCAGAGTTTGGTGTGACAGCTTAAATTGTTGTTGGGGTTAAAAGAAAAATACGAACCTCAAAAGTATTGAAACAATCTCGTATATGATGAACCACTTAAAGAGCTTGCCAAGAATGCTGCTGCCAGTGGATGGAGTATTCCAGCCATTTGCGTTATAGCTGCTATTTCTATATGTACCATTTCTATTGCTGTCAAAATTCCCAAACCTAAAGAATCCAAAGGGTCCAAAACCAAAGAAGGTTCCATAGTTCTCAAAAGGATTCTCGTCGGTGTTCTGCCAGTTGCCAAATCCACCATAGCCATTTCCGTAGCTGTTTCCATAGCCGTTACTGTAGCCAGAACCTGTTGCTGTACCTGAACCGCTGTAGTACCCATCAGTTCCTGTGGCGCTTCCATAACCAGATGTTCCGCTGTAGCCGCTGCCATAACTGGATCCTGGGCCATATCCTGATGCATGTCTTGCAGTGTGAGGTTTTGACAGGATATCATAAGCAGCATTGATCTCGTTCATTCTCTGAGCTGCCACCTCATCCCCAGGATTAAGATCCGGATGATATTTTTTGGCAAGTGTTCTATATGCTTTTTTTATTTCTTCATCGGATGCTGAAGGACTTACTCCTAAAACCTTGTAGGGATCTTGTACCATAACGCTTCTCCCATGGCCACATGGCCATAATCAACTAAATCTTTTCAAGTCTTTTTTATAAATCTGTTCCCGCATTTGGGACATCTTATCTCGATCTTGCCCTTTCCCTTAGGAACTCTTATCTTTTGTCCGCAGTCGCTGCAAATGTAGTACTTACTTGTGTTGCCACTTTGCATGTTCAGCTTTAGAACTTCTCCCCTGCTTCTTATGCCTCTTGTCATCACAAGGTATTTCTGATTCTCGGCATATCTCTTTGGAATATTTCTGGAAAAAGACCTGAACATTGAATAGGCAAATAAGCCAACCCACATAAAGTATATTATCACACTACCTGCAAAGATATTTACCACCAGTAGCAAGAGCGATACGCCGTAGCAGGCCCTTGCCATGTTATCAAAACCATTTCGCCCATACATGAGCCTCATCAAAAAACTCTGAAGCGCAAAACGCATCTGTCTTAAACTATTCTTCATTTTCATTCCTCGATGTTCTCTTTCTTTCCACAAATTTTACAATACTTCCGCCAAACAATAAATGTCTGTTTTCGCAAAATATGTGTTTTATTTTGCTGTCAGAGAAAGATTATCATTTAAACCTTAAACTTACCTTAAGAGGCACTGGGACAAGACATGGGGACGGTTCTTTTGTCTCATTGCGCGCAATGAGACAAAAGAACCGTCCCCATGTCTTGT
>SVGB01000015.1:31987-84946 GCA_015056565.1 Butyrivibrio sp. | reverse complement strand
GAGATGAGAGAACTTGTTCAGAAGCGTAATGAATTTGCTGCAAAGAGGAGTGCCATACTCGCTGGGAACGAGAAATTCTGTAAAGAGGTTATCGAACAGGATATTGATGAACTGAAGGAATTTTTTCCGGGTGTTAATGTCAAGGCATTGGACGATATACAGCATTTTCATATAAGGATTCGAGAGATTCTTTCAAATGAAGCTGAGAAGGAAGCAGAAGAGTTGCAGAAATCTGTTGATCAGTGTGATAGGGAAATCGCAGATTTCCAGCGGAGAATAGATGAGGCAGGCTATACCCGGGAGATGACAACTAGGATTCTCTCTCAGGGCGTCAGTATATCCAGAGAAATAGAGAAAAAGCAGGAAGAACTGGACAAGCTACAGCATGTCAAAGAATCTCAGGAAAACATTGAAGAAGCTGAAAATAAGATGTCTGATCTGATCAGCAAGGAATGGAAAGCAATAAGAACGATGCAGAAACAGATCAATCAGGCGATGGAAGATTATAATTCGGTAGTTACTGAAGATAGAGAAAATGCTCCATTTATGGGGATCGGTTCGGATAAGACCATAAATTTCGGTACATACGGCAATACGAGTGAAAGTACAGCTTTTAAGGGGTTGGTACTGTATGATCTGGCCATACTCAAAAATACCAGGCTCCCTGTACTGATACATGATTCGAACATTACGAGGAGAATCAACAGTACATATATCCAAAAACTCTTTCAGATGTATGAAACATCCAAGAAGCAGGTATTTATTGCTTTTGACGAAACAGAAAGTATGCCCGAAGAAATAAAGAAAATAACAGATTATGCAGGAAGAGTCCATCTGTCGGAAGAACATAGACTTTATGGAAAGTCCTGGGCAAATATAAAAGAGACAGTGAGGTAATATAATGGCAGCGATTCATGAATTATTACGTCAGGTAGAAGATCCGGCGCTCAGAAAGAGACTGGAGCAGGAAATCGATCGCCTTACAGAACATAAGAAATTTGGACTTGTATTTGAGGAACATCTTCCGGAGTGCACACCTCTTTATGGCTTGCCGATAAAGAGAGGCAGCACTGTTGCAAGAAAAGGTAATATTGGAGATACATATATTGCGTTGAAGGTTTCTGACAAGGAGGCTGTATGCCGTAATAAGATCAGCGGAGAGAATGAGACAATCAACCTTGATGATCTTGTGGTCACAGCTGAATTCGGAGAGCCTATATATCCGACCTTACAGCCGATAGATAGAATTGAAAGAGCTCCGGGGAGTAATCTTTGGCATATTCTTATAGAAGCTGACAATTATCATGGTCTTCAGGTTCTGGAGTATGTGTGTGCCAACAAGGTTGACTGTATTTACATAGACCCTCCGTATAATACAGATCATGATGAATGGAAATATAATGATGCTTTTGTTGACTCAAATGACCGTTGGGCTCACAGTATGTGGCTTTCCATGATGAAAAAGAGGCTTGTGCTTGCACAGAGATTATTGACAGAAAAGGGAACTCTTGTAATCAGTATAGGTTATCAAGAACTTAACAGACTTGTTCTTTTGTGTGAAGAATTGTTCCCGGATAGGCAAGTCGTTCCTGTTACAGTTCAGACATCTGGTGGGAAGCCCTCAGGAGGATTTAATTATTTACAGGAATACCTTGTTTTTGTTACATCAAAGGACTTTAAAGGACACCCCATGGACTTTGTCGGAGGAAAAAAGAATGCGCCTTTTCATGGTATGACATTAGCTACATTTTCTCAGGAAGAACGACCGAATCAAGTTTATCCGATATTTATAGATCGTGAAACGGGAAAAATTTTGGGCTGTGGTAAGTCATTACAGGAATTAGTGGACACAGGTGAATATACTGGCCCATTAGGTGATTTTATTTATCATACAGATGATGTGCCTGAAGGAGCTACTGCTGTATGGCCGATTAGTAAGAAGGGGTTGCCGTGTATCTGGCGTTTGATTCCTTCCAGATTTATGGGAGATGTAAAGAAGGGACATATTAATGTAATTAAGCAGATCCCTGGGAAAAATCCAAATGAATTTGGCATTCAATACTTGTCTGCTGGCATAATAAAAAAGATAAAGAGCGGAGAAGTAGTCCCTAAAGGAAGAGATGAGATTAACGGAACATATATCTTGGATTCCTATATGAGTGAAGGAAGTGATATTCCTACAATTTGGACAGAAAAGGAATTTTATACGACAAAGGGGTCTGGTCAAATAGAGGCAATTATGGGCAATAAGGATTTTCCGTATCCTAAACCTTTAACGCTTATAACAGAAGTACTGCGGGCATGTACAAATGAAAATTCTTTGATACTTGATTTCTTTGCAGGAAGCGGAACAACTTTCAATGCTGTTAATCTGCTGAATGATCAGGATGGCGGCAACAGGAGGTGCATACTTGTAACTAATAACGAAATTTCAAAGAAGCAGCACAAGGCATTTACTAAAGCAGGACTTACTCCCGGAAGTGTTGAGTGGGAAAAACATGGAATATGTCGTTCTGTTACATGGCCTCGTACAGTGAGCACGATATCGGGGAAAAGTCCAGACGGGACAGATATAGAGGGAAATTATTTTGCCTTTGATGAAGAAAATAATGAACGACCGATGGCACAGGGGTTTGAAAGTAATTGTGAGTATTTCAGGCTAGGCTTTCTTGATAAAGATATGGTTTCTCTTGG
Source organism: Butyrivibrio sp. (assembly GCA_015056565.1). GTDB lineage: Bacteria > Bacillota > Clostridia > Lachnospirales > Lachnospiraceae > Butyrivibrio. The sequence goes on along the minus strand of SVGB01000015.1, from coordinate 82,252 downwards.
AACTCAATTTAAGGAAATTCTTCCGCTACTCTGGATGAAAGCAGGAGCTATCGGCAAGCGTCCTGATATTGAGACTGAAGAACCGGATATGCTGGTGCTTCCGGAGAATCATTTTGCTGTTCTTGTCAGAGAGTCAGCCTATGCGGCATTTGCAAGCGAAGTAAGAAAGCAGGATTCTATAGATACAGTATATTTAGTCACAAATTCCGAAAGCGCGTTTCACGAAATGACAGCAGATATTGGTATCGACAATACCTATCAGCTGTACAGAGATTATATCGATAATTTTGTAATAGGAAGCAGGAGAGCGAGATCATGAGAGTAGGATTATTTCCCTTTCAGGAACAGGCCCTTGATGACCTGAATAGAAAAATAGACAAAGCACATATGCTGTGGAGCGATCAGGATCCTCAGGTTATCTCCTTTTCGGCCCCGACAGGAGCCGGTAAGACTGTGATAATGACGGCATTGTTTGAGGATGTGTTATACGGAAATGCCGATAGAATCTCTGAACCTGATTCGATTTTTATATGGCTTTCTGATTCGCCGGAACTAAATGAGCAGACAAGGCTCAAGATTGAGAGCCAGTCAGATAAGCTTAAGGTACGTGACCTGGTAACCATAGACTCCAATTTTAGTGCAGAGAGTCTTGAAAACGGTCATATATATTTCCTTAATACACAGAAATTGGGATCTGATAAGCTCTTGACTGCTGCATCTGATAAACGTACTTATTCTATCTGGGAGACGATTACAAATACAGCAAAGAAATACCCCAAAAAGCTTTATATGATAATAGATGAGGCGCATAGAGGAACACAGACATCTGAAAGAGAAAGTAAAAAGGCCCAGTCCATCATGCAGAAATTTATAAAGGGGAGTCCGGAGGATGGCCTTTGCATGATGCCTCTGATAATAGGCGTTACCGCAACCCCGCAGAGATTCAATGCCCTGATCGAAGGAACTGATTCCACGATACAAAAGGTAAATGTTCCTCCTGAGGATGTCAGGGAGTCTGGACTGTTGAAAGATAAGATCATCATTCATTATCCCGAAATGGCACTCATGGCGAATATGTCAGTCCTTAAAAGCGCCATTGCAAACTGGAAAAATAAATGTTCACGTTGGGAAGCGTACTGTTCGGCAGAAGGCGAGAAGTCCGTTGATCCTATACTGGTTATACAGGTTGAGGATGGCAATGATCATGAAGTGACTCAGACAGATATGGATGTATGCGTAGGATATATTTGCGACGCACTTGGAAGGCAGCTCCTGCCAGGCGAAATCGTTCATACATTTAATGACCGCGGAAATCTGAATTACCATGGCGTTCAGATTCGTCAGATTGATGCATCAAGAATCGAAGAAGATCATGACATTAAGGTCGTTTTTTTCAAGATGAATCTCTCAACAGGCTGGGACTGCCCGAGAGCTGAGACTATGATGTCGTTCAGGTCGGCACAGGATTACACATACATTGCGCAGCTCCTTGGACGAATGATCAGGACCCCGCTTGCCAGAAGGATTCAGAGCGATGCGGAGCTGAACAATGTAAGTCTCTTCCTGCCGTATTTCAATGAAGATACGGTTAAAGAAGTGATAAAGGCCCTGCGTGATAATGATGCTGTAACCCCCGCAGAAATTGGAACACAAAGGGAATTGGTTACATTGCAGAGAAATCCGGAATATGCGGATGTCTTTTCTGCAATGACTGATCTGGTTACATACAATATAGATTCAGTCCGTAAACAGCCGTCTGTAAAGCTGGCAATGCAGATGTCTAGGGCACTGACTATGGATGGAGTAGATCTCCAGGCACTTGATAATACTCAGAAGGCTATGGTATCAAAAATGTCTGAAGAGATTCAGGCAATGAAAGACGCCGGAGAGTTTGATAAAAGAGCGGAAGCAATAACCGGTTTCCAGATGGGAACCTTTACTTTTGACTACGGTGATAACGCATATATCTATGATGATTCTACGGAACAGGTTCAGGTAACGGATTTTGACATACAGAGGCACTTTGACCAGGCAGGAAAGATGCTCGGGGAAGGTTTGAATACAGCTTATTGGGTAAAAAACGCTGCCAAGGATAAAAATGACGTGCAGATTGAAGTCATTGTCTTTGCACAGAACACAGACGCAAGAGAACGACTTTCAGAATATGCTAATAAGCTCTTTACAGGTATGTATGAAACTGAAAAGAGAAAGATTGCCGCACTTCCAGAAAATAGAAAACAGGTCTACTCCAGACTTACATCTTCCTCAGTTGAGCCGGTTGCAGTTCCATGGCAGCTTCCCGAGTCGGTGGATTTTTCAAAGACAGATGATGTAGTGAAATATGAGCGCCATATGTTTGTTGATGAGAATGGTTCCTTTGAGACAAGCCTTAACACCTGGGAAGACGGACTTATTCGGGAAGAACTGGATAATGGAATAGTATGCTGGCTCAGAAATGTTGATCGTAAGAAATGGGCGCTGGAAATTCCGTATAAGGTAGATGGCGTTTATACACCGATGTATCCGGATCTTGTAGTAGTGAGGGTTGATGCACATGGGTATATATTTGATATTTTGGAACCCCATGATGACAGTCGTAAAGATAATTGTGCCAAGGCTGTAGGGCTGGCAGAATTTGCAGAAAAGCACTGGGATAAGTTCGGTAGGATACAGCTTATCAGAAAGAAAAACGGAGTTGACGGTAAGAATCATTTTTACAGATTAGATTTATCCAAACTTGAGATAAGAAATAAGGTACGCGCAATAACAAGCAACAGTGAACTGGACCGTATATTTGAAGATGATTCATTCCGTGAAGATTAAAAAAAGGCGAATGAGATGACTGAAAAAGATACGAGCAAATTTATAAGCCTGATTCTGCGGCATAAACCCGAAGCAATTGGGATTACGCTTGATGAGCATGGCTGGGCGAATGTAGAGGACCTGCTGGATGGAATGAACCGTGCCGGGACAGCTATTGACATGAAGTTTTTACAGAAGATAGTAGCAGAGGATGAGAAGCAGCGATATTCTTTTAATGAGGATATGACATTATTAAGGGCGAATCAGGGGCATTCCATCCCTGTAGATGTGGAACTTGAAGAGGTTGTTCCTCCGGATTATTTATATCATGGAAGTGGTGAGAAATATATGGAATCCATTGATAGACAGGGGCTTATACCAAAGTCCCGCCTTTATGTGCACCTGTCGGAAGATAGTGATACTGCCGTAAAAGTGGGGAGCAGACATGGTAAACCGATAATTTACCGGGTTAAAAGCCGGGCGATGTATAAGGATGGATTTGTTTTTTACAAGTCTGTCAATGGTGTGTGGCTTGCGAAAAGCGTGCCAGTAGAATACTTGGAGAAACAATAGTAGATATGTGGACAGAATAGAGGATATGACGTCATTTTGACGTCGGCCGGGAATTTGAGTGACGTCGTTTTGACGTCACTTTTCTTTTTTTGTACTGGTTGTGGCAACTAGACGGGGTTATAGGGGGCTCCCTTGTTCGGATGCCATAGGTATCCGACCTGCGGAGTAAAAAGTACCTGCAACTTTTTGCGTATCCTGTTATCTTTTTTCTTATGATTTTGTGTGACTTCCGTGATGCGGAATAGCTTGTAAAATGTGGATTTGTGGTACGTAATACCGGAAATAAGCCCGTGCATTTTTTAGAGGTAGTTTTTTTGTTATTCCGAGGGGCGGAGAAAATTTATTTTACATATTGTTTCGGATTAGGTGTATAGGTGTCCCACATAACTTTTGAAGACGGAAACAAAATCAAGAATAGGAGGGATACAAATGGATATACGTCTTTTAGAAACAATACAAAATTACCCGGAGGTTTATGAGTATCTCACATCGACTAAGGAGGTGACCTTGGATCAGCTGAAGGACTATCTGGTAAATGAAAAAGGCATTAAGACCGGAAGCCTTTCGAGACGGCTTAAGTTGATTGAAGGCGGAGCACCGTTTATATCGCTTGATGGAGAGAAAATCATTTACGACCGGAAAGCCGCTTCACTGTTTGTTGATGAATTGGCAAAACTGCTTGGCGTGGAGCAGAGACAGACAATCAGGGAGTTACAGGAGAAGATCCAGGAAAACGCCTTAAACGAGGTTCGAGCAGAGTTGGAGCGAAAAGTGTTGGTGGCTTCCAGTATCAAAGTTGGTCCGAAAGTGCATGCGTCTGATGAGACATTTTTGGTAGATCCGGAAGAACTGCTTGATGTGGACAAATGTGTGGCTAAGTATGGTGGAGAACTGGATTCTTTTTATGAGGAACTTCCAACAGATGATTCTGATACCGGATTTGAACCCGGTCATGAGCTTACCGAGAGGAATCATGCCCTTCGTATAATGAAGACGGTGGGGACTTCCAGGTTCTTTAAGAAGCGTATTAACGACAATGCAAAAGTAAAAGAGACGGAAGCTCGCGTCGGACAACTATTTCCCGGACATGGAGATAGAAAGACAGAAAGACAACGGGAACGGGATAAAATATTGCATAACAGATTTATTTCTCTCAATAAAATAATGGAGTCTGGCAAGCTTACTAATCAGGAAAAACTTATGATGTATGCTATGAATTCTGAATATCATAACACCCATATTGAGAGACTACTAAATTATGCGGGAGCGCATTGTATCAACGCGGATTATCTTATATATATCCTTGAGGATCCGGATGTATGCACGACTTATGAGAATACTGTAGCTTTTTTGGAACAATTTGCAGATGCCAGTGAGTTTCGTATGAAGCTAAATCTGGCGAGAGAACTGATTGAGGGCAAGTGGTATATTACCGCTGATTATAATGGGCGTAAGACAAAATTTCAGCTTGTTCCAATTGAAGAAATAAATGAACTTCGTGAGAAGGTTGGACTTCCGGCAAGTGAGTTTTCATATGATGGGGACGATAAATAACTGTCAAGATAGAAGAAATGGAGGCATCCCAAACTGAAAGATTCGGTTTGGGGTGCTTTTTTTAGGATCGTTGTTACGGATTAGGGCGAGTGATGTCCCACATATAGGTTGAAAGGAGTTGAAAGCCTATATGGAACATGGAAACAAAGATGCTAAATCAATCGTGAAATACAGCATGCAACTTGCTATGCTTCGCAAACTGCTGTCAGCGGATCTTATCACTGAGGCAGAATATGAAAAAATACTTGGTACGTTAAGGAAAGACTATGGCGTTATTTCAGAAATAGGAATCCATTGACGGACAAATTGTATTGCAATATAATTAGATATGTAGTGTACGGTGCGAACACAAAAGGGGATTTATGAAAGTAGAAGTTATAGAAGCAACTGGTAGGTATGACAATACAGCCAAAGTCAGACGGGATGGTAAGCTTCGTGTGGCTGCGTATTGTCGTGTCAGTACTTCAGATGAAGAGCAGGCAAAGAGTTATGACTCTATGGTGAAATATTATACGGATTTAATTAAGAATAATTCAGAGTGGGAATTTGCCGGAGTCTATGCTGATAAGGCTACAACTGGAACCAAGGTAGATGGACGTGAGAATTTCCAGAGGCTGATCAATGACTGTATGGATGGGCAGATAGATAGGATATTAGCTAAGAGTCTTTCGCGATTTGCCAGGAATACACTTGATACTCTGAAGTATGTGCGTATGCTCAAGGAGAGAAACATTGCTGTTTTCTTTGAAACAGAGAATATAGACTCACTTCGAGACGGAGAATTCTTATTAACGATCCTCAGTTCTGTTGCCCAACAGGAAGTAGAAAACACTTCCGCATATGTGAAAAAAGGCTTAAAGATGAAAATGAAACGAGGCGAACTGGTTGGGTTTCAGGGGTGTCTCGGATATGATTATGATGTAAATACCAAAACTCTTTCAATAAATGAAGAGGGAGCTGAAGTAGTAAGGTATATATTTGATCGGTATTGTTCTGGAGCCGGAAGCACCATGATTGCCAGAGAACTAAATGAACAGGGGATAATGACCATCAAGGGAAATCCATGGGGAACCAGTTCAGTTATGGGAATCATTACTAACGAAAAATATAAGGGCGATATTCTTTTGGGTAAATCTTTTACGGTAGATCCCATTTCAAAGAGGCGATTGGAAAACCTTGGAGAAGAGGAACGCTACTATATCAAGGATCATCATCAACCGATTATTTCAGCGGAAGTCTTTGATAAAGCGCAGGAAATCCGTGAAAAGCGTAATGGTGGACGAAAGGCGGCTGTTCCCGGTAAGAGAGAAAAATTTAGTAGGCAGTATGCATTCAGCTGTATGCTTGAATGTGGTTTTTGTGGCGCTAATCTCAGTAGGAGGAACTGGCATAGTTCATCAAAGTATTCAAAAACGATATGGCAGTGTGTTAAGAGTACAAAAAATGGGAAGCGTTTCTGTCCGGACAGTAAGGGGATTCCTGAAAGTGTCATTGAACAGGCTTTTATAGAGTCATACCGTATGTTATGTGAGGATGACAAGGAAATCCTCAGTGAATTCCTTAAAAAAGTGGAGAAATCGTTAAAAGAGGATACTGAAAAAGAAAGACTTCAGAAACTGGAAAAGCAGGAAGCCGAGGTTGTAAGCAAAAGAAAAAAGTTATTGAACAGTTATCTTGATGGCACGGTTGAGAGGGAAATTTATGAGTCGATGGATATTGATCTGGAAAAGAAGCTTTCAGATCTTCGTGCCAAAATAGATGTGCTTTCAGGACAGGTTGAAACAGAAACAGATCTCAAGAAGAGGATTTCGGAGTTTAAGGAATTACTTTCTGAAAACCGTGTGCTGGAAGAGTTTGACCGCGGTGTATTTGAAAGCATCGTTGAAAAAGTCATTATCGGCGGTTACGATGAAGAAGGCAATAAGGATCCATACAAAGTAACATTTATATATAAGACAGGATTCAAGAACGGTGTAGATCATTCGAAGAAGAAGTACGGGAAATTGTGTTCCGATAGAACACGCGAGGTAGACCATTTGTGTTCGCATGATAGTGCCGATGCATGTGGAGACCTGTTGTTTGCTCGAACGACTTCGAAATGCAAAGAATCATGTCACGTTTACGCTTGATATGGAAGACTATTATCGGATTAAGGACGCGGAGGAAGATAAAGAAAAACGATAATACAAACTAATCATTTTTGGTCAGCTGATGGTAATAACTAAGCAAGCGTTGTAAAGTTGTGTCATCTGCGCTTTGAGCATCGTTTATCAGTTCAAATAAGAGAGGCTCATTATTTTTCGAAATACTGATTACATCCGGTGATACATCATTTGTCTCTCCGCAAAGATAGGCTGCAGATGTTCCTAGTTTTTCAGCAATTGTCATAAGAACTTGCACTGAGGGGGAACGGTCACCTGCTTCATATCTAACGTAGGATGCCGAGGTTAAGCCTATTTTTCTTGCTGCTTCCGCCTTAGAAAGATTAAGCCTTTCCCTTGCGGATTTTAATCGTTCCGGAACAAGTGTATTAGATGATGAATACATAAGAAACCTCCTTGACAATTACCAATGGTAACAATACAATATTACCATTGGTAATATTGTATAAACCAAGTTTATGTATGTCAAGGAAGGTGTTAGATTATGAAATTTGAAGTAGAAATGTCACAGGAGCAACTTAACCTGTTGATTTTATCTACGGAAGTCTACGCTCGTGCTTTGATGAATCAACCGGATTTGGTTGCTGACATTTTAGCTGAAGATAGGTTCTTTTATGATAAAGAAGATCCTGAAAATGATAAAAAATTCCATGAATGGATTGCTACGAGGGATGAATTTACGGAGAAACTGCGGGCGGCTTTGAATATAATGTTCAGAGATTCTTATAAAAGTGAGTCTTGCCAGAACCTCATTGATATATGGCGTGTACTCAGGCATCTTCAATATAATATTTCTGACAATATTGATAAGAGTCTTTATGATGTGAGAGCTTCCGAACCATACCACGGTGGAACCGAACCGATTATGCGTGTTCGCATTTTGGAAAAGTTGGAGGTAGCAGGAGGGGAAAGACTTGGAGAAAAAAGCAATAATACAGTATAAGAAAAGATTTGATGATATCAGGCATGAAGAGAATGGCATTGAATTCTGGTATGCACGAGAGTTGATGGAACTGCTTGAATATGCTCAATGGAGAAATTTTGAGAAGACCATAGAAAAGGCAAAGACTTCTTGTGAAAACAATGGGATAACTGTAACGGATCATTTTGCTGATGTCAGCAAAATGATAAAAATCGGTAAAGGCGGAAATCGAGAAGTTGATGATTATATGCTCACTCGTTATGCCTGCTATCTCATTGCTGAGAATGGAGATCCCCGAAAGGAACAGATCGCATTCGCGCAGAGTTATTTTGCGGTGCAAACAAGAAAGCAGGAACTTATTGAAGAACGAATTGCATATATAGAAAGAACAGAAGCGCGTGGTAAGCTTAGGGAGTCGGAAAAGCGACTATCTCAGAATATCTATGAGCGTGGTGTTGACGATGCCGGGTTCGCAAGAATACGCTCAAAAGGTGATGAGGCTTTATTTGGAGGATATACCACCAAAGAAATGAAAGAACGTCTTGGTGTCAAGGACTCAAGGCCGTTGGCGGATTTTTTGCCGACACTTACAATAGCAGCCAAGAATCTTGCAACAGAGATGACAAATTACAATGTTGAAGAAAAGGATTTACAAGGGGAGTCTGCTATAACGGTTGAACATGTTGACAACAACAGTTCAGTAAGAGAGATGCTGGGGCAAAGGGGAATCAAACCGGAGAATCTTCCTCCTTCTGAAGATATTAGAAAACTGGAAAGAAGAGTACAAAAGGAAGATAAGCAACTTGCTAAGAAATCGGGGAAACTTCATGAATAGAATCAGTCTGTTTAGAACCAGAATAGTGATTGAAGACAAGGTATACTTATTAGCAAAGGATGTCAGGAAAGTACTTGGATGCAAAAGCATAGAACAGTTACAAGGTGAATATCCTGAAATAGTTAAGCATATTAAAGATTTACCGGCTTTGGTTTTGGAAAGCGATTTTAATACTATCTTAACGTCCGACATAGAAGCGATGAAAAAGCTTAAACATATAGAGATTACGCGCGTTGAGACTTTGCGAAATAACACAGAAGCGATAAAGAGTATCTATCCGCTCAAGTTTATGGTAGCCGGAAAAATGTTTGAGAGTGAAGCAAGGATGGCCGGTTATCAGAGTGTTAACGAGTATATTGAAGAGGTTGACTATGTTAAGGAAATCAATAATGAAAAAGAAAAACTGATTTCAAAGAGAGATTTGATAGATAGTATAAGTCAAAGCAGAGTCAAGCTTTTTGAATTGATAGACGCTGATGCCCTTGACAAGAATAATCTTCAAATTCAACAGTATATCCACATCAATAATGGAACTCCTTATAGTGAGAGTTTTATTGTTGGGCAGGGCATATTTTTTTCTGTATATGATGACGGCTATGCATTTGATGAATTGAGAATTGAGAACAAGGACCTTATTATACCAACATATGATTATGAGGAGGATGATCCAAATAAGAATTATGGTCATGATCCGGGTTTGAGAGACTACAGAGAGTATAGCTGTCTGGAGAATATTTTATATATAATTAAACATAAAGATGTTGAAGATGCGGGTGTAGATCTTTTGAGTTGCAATGCACCGGGGATAAGTTTTTATATCTCACAGGCTGAAGTGATAAAACTCCTTAATCCTAATATGTACAGAGATATAGTACTTATAGATGGTGATATGGATTTTGCTTATTCAAAAACAGTTACAAATGATGCTCTAATAGAATAAAGAATATTGCTGAGGTAGCCATTCTATGTCTTTATGATATTTGGTTGCTCAGTCGGACAACAGTGGAGACTTGTTGTCTGCTTAGCAGGAAAGATGAAAAAAGCAGTTAACAGGAGGAGTTTTTCGAAAATGGTATATGACGCCGCAGAATGAGGAATGGGCGGACTGTATACGAAGTGTAAAGATAGAAAAGAAAGAGGTGATAATAGATGTTTTTTGAGGAAAAAGAGTATGTGCTTAAGGATAAGAAAATAGTGCTGCGAAGTGCCAAAGCTGAGGATGCGCAGCTTTTAGTGGATTATCTGAAAACTGTATGCGGTGAAACAAGGTTCCTTCTTTGTGATCCGGATGAGATACAGTATACAGCCGAGTCAGAGGTTGGATTTATAAATGACAAAAATTCATCTGAAGATTCAATGTTGATTTTATCCTTTGTCGACGGAGAATATGCTGGAAACTGCTCTTTTCAGCCTATAGGAAGTAGACGCAGGGCTAAGCACAGAACAGATATAGGAATTGCTCTTTATCAGAAGTATACAGGCTTTGGTCTTGGGCGGCTGATGCTTGAGCAGCTGCTTGGAAAGATCAAAGAGCTTGGATATGAGCAGGCAGAGCTTACAGTAGTCGGTGGCAACGACAGAGCATATCACCTTTATGAAAGTCTCGGATTCAAGGAATGCGGAAGGATACCAAATGCAAATAAGTATCAGGATGGATCTTATGCAGATGACATCCATATGGTGAAGATAATGTAAATTTCAGAATAATTCAGTTGTCAAAGTATGGGTTCAATTTTCATTCCAGTTTTTTGCTACGCGATTTTTGTACTATAGAGCGGAAAAATTATTATAATAAACACGACATACAGTTGTCATGTTTGGCATGATATGATTGTTATGGAGTGTGAGAGTTATGAAGATAGACAGACTGATCGGAATATTGTCAATCTTACTTCAGGAAGAAAAGACAACGGCGCCTGAACTTTCGGAAAGGTTTGAGGTATCCCGAAGAACGATAAACCGGGATATTGTAGATCTTTGTAATGCGGGGATTCCCATTAGAACTGAACAGGGTGCTGGCGGTGGCATAAGCATTATGGACGGATATCGTATGGATAGGACCATACTGACATCAAAGGATATGCAGATGATCCTTGCAGGGATCCGCAGCTTAGACAGCGTCAGTGGAAGCAGCTATTATAGTCAGCTTATGGAAAAGATCCAGGCGGGATCCTCAGAGTTCATAACCGGTAGAGATTCCATTTTGATCGATCTGTCATCGTGGTATAAGGAATCACTGGCTCCAAAGATAGAAACCATACAGGATGCGATCGGAGTAAAGAATACCATCAGGTTTCGATACTTTTCACCTGGAGGAGATACAGAAAGAGAAGTTGAACCATATTATCTGATCTTTAAATGGACAAGCTGGTATGTCTATGGCTATTGTCTTTTGAAGAATGATTTCAGACTGTTTAAGCTAAACAGAATGGATGGTATCACTCATGTAGCGCCATTTAAGGAAAATCGCGAAGTTCCAATGCCTGATCTGTCAAATAAAAAGGTCTTTCCTCCAAAAGATAGGGTGAAGGCAATATTTGACCCTTCAATGAAATGGCAGCTTGTTGAGGAGTATGGTGCAAAATCCTTTACAGAAATGGATGATGGAAACCTTTTGTTTGAACATGAATATGCTGATGACGAAGGACTGCTTGCCTGGATGCTTTCATGCAGGGACAAGGTGACTGTCTTAGAACCCGCTAGGATCAGGGAAACGCTCTATCATATTACTACTGAAATAGCGAAAAGATATGAAGGAGGCTTGATGTTATGAGGCTTGATGGTTTTGGGTTACTTGTAGAAGATATGGCAAAGATGATCCGATTTTACAGAGATGTGCTTGGATTTGAGATCAGGGAGGCAGAGGATGCTTCCAATGTCTATCTGGTGAAAGATGGAACATTGTTCCTTCTGTATGGCAGGAAAGACTTTGAGAAGATGACAAATCGCCGTTATGAGTATGTTAAAGGTCTGAATGGTCATTCTGAGATAGCTCTTTATGTGGACACATTTGAAGAGGTGGATGAGGCATATAAAAAAGCTGTGGAAAATGGTGCTACGTCTGTGCTTGAACCGGAGCTTGAACCTTGGGGCCAGAGAACCTGTTATGTCGCTGATCCGGAAGGAAATCTGATCGAGATCGGTTCATGGAATAAACCTTATGAAGAAAAGGACCTGACGGAGGGCTGAGGGTATGGAATATATCAGAGTCACAAAAGAAAATCTGGAAAAGGAGCACATTTGCTGTGCCATTTCAAACAACAAAGATGTACAGGTTTCATCAAAGAAAGCATGGCTGTCTGACAGGTTTGATGAGGGACTTGTCTTTTTAAAGAGCGCAGAGCGTGGCAAGTGCTTTATTGAGTATATTCCGGCTGAAAATGCCTGGGTTCCTATTGATGCGGATGGATATATGTACATTGACTGCCTGTGGGTGTCAGGATCATTCAAGGGGCATGGATATTCTTCAGATCTTTTGAATGCCTGTATTGAAGATAGTAAGGAGAAGGGAAAGAAAGGGCTTTGCATTTTAGGAGCTTCCAGGAAGATGCCATTTCTTTCTGATCCCAAGTTCCTTAAATACAAGGGGTTTGAAGTCTGTGATGAAGCGGATAACAAAATCCAGCTTTGGTATTTGCCCTTTGAAAAAGATGAAGACAAGCCAAGATTCAGGGAATGTGCAAGACATCCCCACATAGAAGAAAGTGGTTACGTTCTGTATTACACCAGCCAGTGCCCATTCAATGCGAAGTATGTTCCGGTGCTGGAGCAGACAGCTAAAGAGAATGATATACCATTTCATGCTATTCACATTATGAGCAGGCAGGAAGCGCAAAGCACCCCTACGCCCATCACCAATTATGCGCTGTTCCATGATGGAGAGTATGTGACCAATGAACAGATGAATGATAAGAAATTCTTAAAGCTTGCAAGCTCATAACAGCAGGATCAAGTAACGCTTTCAAAAACAGGAGAGCAAACAATGCATTTTGTGGATGCAAAAGGGATACTCACCGTAAACGGTGGACGATGTGGAATGAACATATACAGGGGATGCACCCACGGCTGTATTTATTGCGACAGCCGCAGCAGGTGCTATCAGTTTACGCACCCTTTTGAAGATATTGAGGTTAAACAGAATGCACCGGAGCTTCTTGAAAGAGCCCTTAAGTCAAAAAGAAAAAAGTGCATGATAGGTACAGGCTCTATGTCTGATCCATATATGCACTGCGAGGAAGAACTTAAGCTTACAAGAAGGTGCCTTGAGGTGATCAGAGATAATGACTTTGGTGTGGCAATCCAAACAAAGTCAGATAGGATCCTCAGGGATATAGATCTTTTAGATGAGATAAACAAAAGAGCAAAGACAGTGGTTCAGATGACCCTTACAACCTATGACGATGATCTGTGTAAGATATTGGAACCAAATGTCTGTAATACAAAGCGCCGCGTAGAAGTGCTTGAAGAGATGCAGAAAAGAGGAATCCCAACGGTGGTGTGGATCACTCCAATCTTGCCATTTATCAATGATACTAAAGAAAACATCACTGCAATTCTAAATGAGTGCGCCCGCGTGGGTGTAAAAGGTATCATTGACTTTGGCATGGGACTTACGCTTCGCGAAGGCGACAGAGAATACTACTACGCTGCGCTTGATAAGCACTTTCTGGGATTGAAAGAACAGTACATAAGTCGCTTTGGAAATGCTTATGAATTGCCAAGTCCCAATTCAAAAGAGCTTATGGGGATATTTAAAAAGTTCTGCAGGGACCACAAGATCATGGCAAACCCTGATGAGTGTTTTAAATACATGAATGACCTGCCTGAGAAATACTCCCAGATGAGCATATTTGATCTGTAAATAATGCTCATCCGGAATAATCACTCGATCACAAAAGTGCTGGCATCAGCATCTGACCCGTCTGAAAGAGTAAGAATCCCATTTGATACTGTCAGATACATTCCCTCATAAAATGTGCTCTCTAATGAGACCATACCATCTTTCCCGTTTAGAGATGTTGTGGTTTTGAAGGTCTGTTTTTTGGCTGTATCTTCAGATCCATCTACATCCTGTGAAAGAGTGATGCTGCCTTCAGGACCGGCTGTTATATACAGTCCGGTCTTATTTTCTGCCTGGATGGAAGCCAGGTATTCGTTATCAGGGTCGTACTTACCATCTGTTATCACCCACAGGCGGTCCAGATCGCTGCCTGATAATTCTTCGCCAATTTTTATATCAAGGTATGGGTAGCTTGAATCATCTGAGGAGTTTGTGAACTGCTCATGGCTTATGTATGAACCGCTAGAGCTCTTTATAAGCGATGTACTGCCAAATAGCCCTGCTGTTGATTCTTCCATCAGAGATATGCTGCCATCCTCTTCAAAGACAAGCTCCTGCAAACATGCACTGCGTCTGTATCCGTTGCCGCCAGGCCTTGCACCGTCATGATACATCATGTAAGTCTTGCCATTAAAATCAAAGATAGCTTCATGGTTGGTGTTGCAGGTGGCAGTTGGCTTCATGAAGATATTTCCTGCGGTCCACTGATCTGCCATGGGATCACTTGCTGTTGAATAGGCAAGAGACTCCCTCCACTCGGAAGCATAAAACAGGTAATAGTCGCCGTAGTAGTTGCCCTCTGAGTCCTGCCTCCTGTAGAGCCATGGAGCTTCAGTGTAGGATGTAAAGCCCTTAAGGGTAGTAAGGATATCTCCTGCGTCAAGGTTTCTTCCTGAGGTGATCTTGCCATCGTCGTTCTGGTCTTTTACAGAGATCATGTCAGGGTTGAGCTCGCAGATAAAGAATTTACCGTTTCCCCATGCCAGATATCTCTTTTCGTTGCCGTTTTCATCGGTATCCACCCAGACTGTTGGGTCGATATCATTCCAGGCACTGGTCTCAGGCTTGGTGACAATACCTCTTACGATGGGCTCTCCTATATCTGTAAAAGGCCCTGTGGGGCTCTCGGAAACAGCAACTCCAATAGACTGCTTGCCACGACTCGTCTTGTCCCAGGAGCAGAAGTACAGATAGTAGAGATCTTTTTTGGCCTCTTCATCGTAATGCTTGATCACCTGGCTTGCCCAGGCGCTCTTTGAGTCCTTGGCCCACTCAACGTCGTGCATGTTCATGACAACGCCTTCTGCGGTCCAGGTCTTGAGGTCCTTGGAGGAATAGCAGAAGTACTCTGGGATGTGATAAGCGCGTTCCTCAACTTCTTTGTCAGTAGACATGTCGTGTCCTGTATACAAATAGACGGTGTCTCCGTCAACATACACTGCCGGATCGCCGCCATATATAAGCCTTCCTTTGTCGTCAGAAAGACGAATTATCGGATTGTAAAAAGAGTCCTTTTCAAGTGCAATGTCACTAACTGAAACTTCTGTTTGTTGTCCGCATCCGGATAAGAAAAGAACTGCAGCCACCAGGGCAGATGCAGCTCCTTTGATTGTCTTGTTGATCATTGATATATGGTCTCCATGATTATTTAGATTCTTCATTGAGTGGTACGTAATTGATGCCTACCTTGATGTCCTGGGCGTAGTTGCCAAAGGTCTTGCCAAAGATGGTAAATCCGCCAGGGTGCTCGGCATCCTTGTCAACAGCAAAGCGGAATTTGATCTTGCTGTTGCTGGTTAAGTCAAATTCGTCTATGGAAACATCTGAGATCTTGAGTCCGTCGATAAATGTTCCGTGGCGATTGATAACTATGAGTTTTAACAGTCCGTACTGATTCCAGTTAGGGAACCACCAGTCAGGAGTAAAGATTCCAGGTACATCGCCAAAGTCACCAGGTGATGTCCACATTCCGATGAGCTTCTTGTTGAGGAAAAAGCTGATGTCGCTGGGCCAGTCACTGTTTATTCCAGGGGCTTCCGAGCTAATCTCAACTGAAATTGCAAGCTGGGTGATGCGCTGAGCTGGTGGAATGAAATTGGGTATATCGTACTCCACATATCCGGTGGTGAACCAGAGGATATCAGCGTTAAACCTGTCAGGATGTGCAAAGTATCTTGGATCATCAACTTCCCCGATGAGCTGCTCGCTGGTGGACAGACCACAGGTAGGATAAGCGCTGTAGCTTGAGTAGTGTCCGACCTTGACCTCGGTCTGATACAGGCTTTCTGTGGGTTCAGAAGGTACGATGTTTATAAGTATCTTATCTATAGGTACTGAGCAGATCTTCTGATTGCCATGTCCATGAGCTTCTCCGGAAATGGACACAAGCCCGCAGCTTTCAAGTTTTTTGATGTGTGCAGTGAGAGCACCGGCAGTTATTCCGAGCTTGCCAGCAAGCTCGTTCATGTTCATTCCTTTATTCTGAATAAGAAGCTTGATGATCTCAACCCTTACTTCAGACCCAAGAGCCTTATACAGCTCGATCCCGTCTTCAAAATTTTCAATATGGAGCATATTGTCGTTCCTTTGCAGGTAATTTTAGATTTTTCTATTTTACTTTAGCATTTTGTCTTCAGATTTTACTATAACATAGCACGATAAAAAGTCAATTATTTCAATATTTCCTTTAGATATATCTAAAGTTTTTTATTTTCTGAAAACGTTTAAGTGGAAAAAGTGGCGTGGTTAAGGAATATTTGACTATAAATAAATCTAAACTAAACCAAAATTATTAATTATGCACAAAATTCGCCAGTTGTTTTGGTGCATAACAACGTTTATCTAAAATACTTCAAGAAAATCTAAAATAAATATTGACACCCCCTTTGTGGGGGCTATATGATTTACGTGTAATCGATAGGTATTATTCTTTCTAAGGAGGAAGCAAGATGAAAAAGAAATTGGTCAGCTCTTTAATGAGCATGGCGCTGGTTGCCGGCCTGCTTGCAGGATGCGGATCAGGCGCTGCAACTGAGACGTCAGAGGGTGCTACAGAGACAGCTGAAGCTTCTACAGAAGAAGCTTCTGCAGAAGAAATTCCCAATGCTACATTTGGAGATGCAAATGGTACACACTTAGAGATGTGGACATTCGTAGAACTTCACGGCCAGCATTACAAAGATATGGCAGAAGTTTGGAACGAGCAGAACCCTGACAGAACAATCGAGATCACATGTACAACATATCCTTATGGCGATATGCACACCAAGCTCCTTACAGCTTTAGAGGCTGGAACAGGTGCTCCTGATATTTGCGACGTAGAGGTTGGACAGTTCCCTAACGTTGTTGCAGGTCTTGATCAGTGGCTTGTTCCACTTGATGATTATGCATCACCTTATATGTCAACAATGGTTCCTGCAAGAATGCAGACATATCAGGGAGAGGATGGACATTATTACGGAGCTCCTTATCACGTTGGAGCTACAGCAATGTATTATAACGTAGCAGCTATGTCAGAGGCTATGGGCCTTTCACAGGAAGAAGTTATCGCTAAGATCGACGCTGTTAAGACATGGTCAGACTACGAGGCTCTTGGAAAAGAGTACGTTGACGCCATCGGCGAAGAAGGTAAGTACTGGACATCAGTTGATACAGGCGGAACAGACTGGCTCTGGCTTGCAATGGCTGAGTACGGCGATGATTGGACAGGCGGATTTGAGAATCCTGCAAACTGTCAGCTTGATTCTGTAAAGAACATGCTTACAATGCAGCAGAGCTGGCTCAAGAGTGGTCTTGCTGAGATCTCTCCTGACGGACACGTAGACCTTGAGGCTGGATTCCAGAACATCATGGATCACAACATTGTTTCATTCCCTAAGGCACTTTGGTACATGAGCCGTTTCACAAACTATATGCCTGAGGAAGCCGGAAACTGGTACATCGCTAAGTGCCCTGTATTCCAGGATGGACAGAAGTGCTCAGTAGGTATCGGCGGAACAGGTACAGTTGTTACACAGCAGTCTGAGAACAAAGAGCTTGCAGCAGAGTTCCTTTGCTGGGCTAAGATGTCAGATGAAGGTGAGCAGCACATCTGGGATAAGCTTGGATTCGACGTATGTAACACAGCTATGTGGGACAAGGATTCCTTCGCTCATGATGACAACAACCAGTTCAATGCTTACTTCATCAACTATCCATACGATGTTCTTAACGAAATCGGAATGGACAACATTGGTAAGATTTCTGTTGTAGCTATCAGCCCTACAATCAACGAGTATGTATGCACAACAACACTTAACGAGGTTCTTGAAGATCCTGATTACAGTGTAGATGATGCTCTTCAGGAGCTGCAGGATGCAGTAGACATGGAGCAGTGATTTAATAAGACATGCTCTTAAGTTAGATCCAGAGGGGATGCCGGTATGATCTCCGGTGTCCCCTTTTCTAATAGTCAATAAAAAGGAGTAGAAGATGAAAGGTAAGAATTTCCTCTATTCGCAAAAAGTTGCCCCATACGTTTTTGTTATGCCGTTCATAGCAAGCTTTCTTGTTTTCTGGATTTATCCTCTTATAACGGCGTTCACCATGAGCTTCCAGGATATAGGTGCCATCAAGACTGAGTGGATCGGTTTTGATAACTACACCAAACTGCTTAAGGACAAGGTGTTCATGATCGCTGTGGCAAACAGTGCGAAGTACATGTTCTATACATTACTGCTGCTGATCCCGTTCCCAATGCTTTTTGCGGTTTTAATGGATTCCAATATCGTCAAGGCAAAAGGCGTCTGGAAGGCAATTCTTTACATGCCAGCCCTGACTTCAGTAGTTATTTCAGGTACTCTTTTCAGACTTATGTTCTCTGAATACAAGACTGGACAGATGAACGTTATCTCTGAAGCTCTTGGCTTTGGTACATACAAGTGGCTTAAGAACGGCTGGTCCGGAATGCTGGCGCTTCTTGTTTTATGCTGCTGGAGATGGACGGGCGTCAATATGCTCTATTTCATTTCGGGTCTTAAGGGAATAGATGCATCTTTATATGAAGCGGCTGACATCGATGGAGCATCACCATGGCAGAAGTTCTGGTATGTGACACTGCCTCTTTTAAAGCCAACAACAATCTATGTTCTGACCATCTCTGTATATGCGGGACTTGCTATGTTCCTTGAGTCATATATGTTATGGGCAGGCAATTCATCACCAAATAATATAGGCCTTACCATCGTAGGTTACCTGTATAAGCGTGGTATTGAAAAGAACAATATGGGATACGCCTGTGCAGTAGGAGTAGTGCTCCTTGTCGTTGCGCTCATCATCAACTTTGCTCAGCTTATTCTCAACGGAACATTTAAAAAGGAGGAGGATTGATCATGTCAAACAACACACATCAGAATCTTTCTCACACTCCAAAACATATTATATGTTCAATACTTGGAACCGGATTTTTTGTAGTCCTTTGCGGTATCATTTCATTTCCGGTAATAGCAGGTCTTTTGGCTTCATTCAGACCAGGAACTGAGCTGATCAGAAAGGGACTTGCTCTGGATCTTGATCCAACTACAATGACACTTGCCAACTACAAGTACCTCTTTGGTGGCAATCAGGATAGCAGAAAGTACTTTATGTGGTACAAGAATTCTCTTCTGATAACCGTACTGTCCGTAGTATTGACCCTTCTTATCTGCTACTTTGTGGCATACGGTCTTACTATGTACAATTTCAAGCTTCAGAACCTGCTGTTTACGCTGGTTATCGCTACTATGATGGTGCCTTTTGAGATCCTGATGCTTCCTATGTACAAGGAGATAATCGCCCTTGGCCTTATCGACACCTACGTGGGAGTTATAATTACGGGACTTTGCAGCGCCTCCACCATATTCTTCTTCAGGCAGTATATGACGGGTTTGCCAAAAGAGCTACTGAGCGCTGCAAGAATCGATGGTGCCAACGAGTACTACATCTCCGTTAAGATCATCATGCCACTGGTAAAACCGGCATTTGCATCAATGGGTATCCTGTGTGCAATGGGTTCCTGGAATGCAATCCTTTGGCCACTGCTGGTCCTTAAGGGAGCAGAGAAGTTCACACTTCCTATCGGACTTAATACTCTTCTTACCCCTTATGGCAATAACTACGATGTGCTCATTGCGGGTTCAATGTTTGGTATTCTTCCGATATTCATCATCTTCCTTGTGTTCCAGAAGTACATCATCGATGGTATGACAGCTGGAGCAGTTAAGGGCTGATGCAAAATGTGAGGGGAAAAGGAAATACTTTTTTATGGATACAAGTAAGTTACTAAAATATAACGAGCCCTGGATACTTCAGAGGGCTGACCCATACGTTTACAGGCACGACGACGGAACGTACTATTTTACTGCTTCCGTCCCTGCCTATGACGGGATCGTGCTTCGAAGGGCGGAGAGTCTGTCTGAACTAGCCTTGGCTCCTGAAAAAGAGATCTGGCACAAGCACGATGACGGCCCTATGAGCGTCCACATCTGGGCTCCGGAGCTGCATTACCTGGATGGCGCCTGGTATATCTATTTTGCAGGCGGCGATAAGGACAATATCTGGAACATCAGGCCCTACGTACTTAAGTGTCAGGGGCAGGATCCAATTAACGATGAGTGGGTAGAGCTTGGCAAGATGAAAAGAGCTGATGGAGACGATTTTTCTTTTGAAGCTTTTTCACTTGATGGCACAGTGTTTGAGAACAATGGTGATCACTACTACGTCTGGGCAGAAAAGGTGGGCGTCGGAAGGCAGATAAGCAATCTCTACATAGCAAAAATGGAGTCTCCAGATAAGCTGGCAACTGTCCAGGTTATGCTCACAACACCTGACTATGACTGGGAGAGAGTGGGATACTGGGTAAATGAAGGACCAGCTGTACTAAAGCGCGGGAATAAGATATTTTTGACATACTCAGCCAGCGAAACCGGAAAGGCTTACTGCATGGGTATGCTGAGCGCAGATAAGGATTCAGATCTTTTGGATCCAAGGTCCTGGACAAAAGAAAGATACCCTGTCCTTAAATCTGACGAGGAGCTGGGAATATATGGCCCGGGTCATAACTCTTTTACCAAGGACGAAGATGGCACAGACATCTGTGTATATCATGCAAGGAGCGATGAGGAGATAGTTGGGGATCCGCTGTACAATCCAAACCGCCATGCAAGGCTTATGCCTGTTAAGTGGACCGATGAAGACAGGCCGGTATTTAGTTTTAGATAAGATGGCAATAAATGGGCAATACCCGACCGTCATCAAGGAGAAATAATAGTTTGAAAGAGAATACAATAAAGAGAATGATCGGGACTCTGGCAGCAGGTTTCCTGATCTGTTCCATGGTTGGAGGATGTGCGATGGAAAACAGTAAGCCTTCGGTGCTGCCAAATGAACTAAAGGAAGAAGATATCAAAAAAGGGTCAGTTAAGACCGCAGGGTCTTTACATGATCCCCAGATAATAGTGGGAGACGACGGAACCTATTACTGTTACGGAACCCACATGACAGCTGCAACTTCAGATGACCTTATCACCTGGAAGAGCTGGGCCAACAAGGTTACAAAGGCCAACAAGATATTTGATAATCTTTTGGTTGAACCCTTTGATGCATTTTCATATGTTGGCAAGAATACTGAGAGAAGCTACTCGGTGTGGGCACCAAGTGTCATTTACAACAAGACCACAGGCAAGTACATGATGTACTTCTGCACAACTTCTACTTATATTAAGTCCAATATTACAGTGGCGGTTTCTGATAATATAAAAGGCCCCTACCACTATGAAAAGACCATAATCTATTCAGGCTTTACCAAGCCCGATGTAGCCAAGACCAATTACTACGACATAATGGGAGAGGACAAGGAGCTACGCAAAAGATATATCACTGCCGCAGGTTTTAACAACCAGTTGTGGCCAAATGCCATAGATCCTGCAATGTTCTATGACAAGGATGACAGGCTGTGGATGGTATACGGCTCATGGTCAGGAGGAATTTTCCTTCTTGAGCTGGATAAAGAGACTGGAGATCCAATCCATCCTGTTACTGACGATGATGCAGAGATCGATGCTTATTACGGAAAGAGGCTTATTGGCGGCGGTCATCATCCTATAGAAGGTCCATACATTCACTACGACGAGGACACAGGTTATTACTATCTCTTTTTGTCCTACGGAAATCTTCAGGCAGATGGTGGCTATCAGATAAGGGTTCTCCGCTCAGAAACTCCTGATGGAACCTACACTGATCTGTCAGGAAAGAGCCTTGGGATAAATGGTGATCTGGATGCCTTTGCAGATTACGGAACCAAGCTTATGGGCAACTACACACTGCCAAGTCTTGATGTGACCTACATGGCTCCAGGCGGACAGTCAACCTTTAAGGACAAGGATGGCAAGCTCTACATTGTTTATCACCAGAGATATGCTGACAAAGGTGAGACCCACAACGTAAGAGTTCATCAGATGGCAATGAATGAAGATGGATGGCCATGCATATTCCCCTTTGCCACATCGGGTGAGACTCTTTCTGCAGAAGGTTATAAGCAGAGCGATCCTGTAGGAACCTTTTATGTATTAGATCATGGGCTTTCAGTGGATGCCAAGGTCAACAACCCCGTAAAGTGCACTTTTAAAAACGGAAAGATCGAAGGAGCCTTGAAGGGAGAATATACTGTTAAAGATGGCAGCAACTATGTGACTATTAACATAGATGGCATAGAATATAAAGGTGTGATGATCAACATGACTGATGAGGCAGGTAATAATACATTCTGCATCAGTGCTGTTGGAAATAATAATCATTCTATATGGTGTGTTCACTATATGGAGTAAAAAGGAAAGGATGAAAAAATGGCTAAGCTAGTTATCAACGAGACCAAGAAGCTTGGAAAGGTTGCGCCGGAGATTTACGGACATTTTTCAGAACATCTGGGAAGATGTATCTATGAGGGACTCTATGTAGGAGAGAATTCTGACATTCCTAACGTAAACGGAATGCGTAAGGATGTAGTAGATGCTCTTAAAGAGATACAGGTTCCTGTACTTCGCTGGCCAGGAGGATGTTTTGCAGATGAATACCACTGGAAAGATGGTATCGGCGAAAAGTCAAAACGTAAAAAGATGGTAAATACTCATTGGGGCGGAGTAACAGAGGACAACAGCTTTGGAACCCATGAATATATGGAGCTGTGCAAACAGCTTGGCTGCAAGACCTATGTAAACGGAAACCTCGGAAGTGGCACAGTTCAGGAGATGAGCGAGTGGGTTGAGTACATGACCTTTGACGGAGAATCTCCAATGTCAAACCTTCGTAAGGCAAACGGCTCAGAAAAGGCATGGACAGTAGATTACTTCGGAGTTGGTAACGAGAACTGGGGCTGCGGCGGAAACATGACCCCTGAGTACTACGGCAATGAGTACCGCCGTTATCAGACATATGTAAGACAGTACGATGACAAAAAGCCTATCAAGAAGATTTGCTGTGGCGCCAATGTAGATGACTATCACTGGACTGAGCAGGTACTTAAGACATGCTTTGACCACGCACCTGAGCATTTACATGGATTTATGGATCTTCTTTCCCTTCATTATTATGATATGCCTTTCGGATGGGAGCCAAAGGTAAGTGCAACAGAGTTCGACGAGGATGTTTATTACAGAACGCTGAAGCAGGCTTACAGGATGGAAGAGCTTGTATCAAGACACAGCGCTATCATGGATCAGTATGATCCTGAAAAGAAGATCGGAATGTCTGTTGATGAGTGGGGAACATGGTACAAGGTTGAGGAAGGAACAAATCCAGGATTCCTCTACCAGCAGAACACAGTACGTGATGCGCTTGTAGCCGGAATCACACTGAACATCTTTAACAAGCACTGTGACAGAGTTAAGCTTGCGTGCATCGCACAGATGATCAACGTTCTTCAGTCAGTAATACTTACTGATGGCGAGAAGATGCTCCGCACACCTACTTATCATGTATTCCACCAGTATCGTCACCACCAGGGTGCAGAGCTTTTAGAGAGCTCACTGTCAGGAACTGGAAATATCGGAGAAGGCGATACATGTGTTCCAGAGATCACAGAGTCTGTAACTGAGAAAGACGGCGTTATCAGTGTAACAGTATGTAACCTTTCAACGACAGACAGTAAGACACTTGATGTTCAGCTTGCTGAAGATAAGGACTACGAAGTTGTCGAAGCTACTGTTGTTGGTGATTGCGATCCTCATAACCATAACACCTTTGAGAATCCTGATCTGGTTGTAGAGAAGGCCTTTGACGGATGCAAAAAGGTTGCAGGTAATAAGTTTACTCTTAATATTCCTGCTGCCAGTGTAGTAGAGATCAGACTTAAATAATTACGAATATGTGAAAGAGGCAGAGCAGATCACTGTGCTGCCTCTTTTTAAAAAGAAAAAGGGGAAGACTACTTCATGAGTAAAAGAAACATTTGCGTTACAGATCCCGTATGGAAAAAGTATAAGGAGCTGGTAAGAAAAGAAATGATCCCTTATCAGTGGGCGGTGCTTAATGACAGCATTGATATTTCTATAGAAAGAGAGCGAAATGACGTATCTATCCCTAATGAAAAGAGCCATGCTATTGCAAATTTCAAGATTGCAGCAGGGCTTGAAAAGGGAGATCACTACGGCTGGGTTTTCCAGGACAGCGACGTGTACAAGTGGCTTGAAGCAGTTTCATACTCCCTTTCTGACACCTGGGATGATGAGCTTAAAACTCTGGCAGATGGCGTTGTTGAACTGATCTCAAAGGCGCAGCAGCCCGATGGATATATAGGCACTTACTTTACTATAAAATGTCCGGAGCGAAGATACATGCGCCTTGCAGAGAGCCACGAGCTATATTGTATGGGACATCTGTTGGAAGCGCTTGTGGCATATAAGCTTGCAACAGGAAGTGAACTGGCAATGGATGTTGCTGAAAAAGTAGCTGCACACCTGTGTGATACATTTGGACCGGAAAAAGGCAAGTATCATTTTGCTGATGGCCATGAAGAAATAGAGATAGGTCTGATGAAGCTCTATCACATCACTGGGACAGAAAAATACAGAGATCTTGCTGAGTACTTTTTAAAGGTAAGAGGCGATTCTCCAAAGGAGTGGAGCAGATTAAAATCCATGGACAAGGGCGGAAATATCCTGGGAGTATCTGCTGAAGCAATGAAGTATGATCAGACTCATCTTCCAGTTGAAGAGCAGGACACAGCAGAGGGGCATGCGGTAAGACTGGTCTATATGTGTACTGCAATGGCAGATGTGGCTAAGGCCTCTGGAAACAAAGAGTTTGAAAAAGCATGCAAAAAAATCTGGAGAAATATTGTAGATAAGCGCATGTTCATCACAGGAGGCATCGGCTCCACAGTACTTGGAGAGTCTTTTACTTTAGACTATGATCTTCCAAACGACACCATGTACTGCGAGACCTGTGCATCTATCGGCCTTATCTTTTTTGCGAAGCAGATGCTTAAGCTTGAAAGAAATTCAGAGTATGCAGACGTGATGGAAAGAGCGCTCTATAACACAGCTCTTTCAGGAATGGCGCTTGATGGCAAGCACTTTTTCTATGTAAATCCCCTTGAGGTTGTTCCGGAAAAAGGAAAGCTTGATCCAACAAAGAGCCACGTAAAAAGCGTTCGTCCCCAGTGGCTTGGCTGTGCCTGCTGCCCGCCAAATCTTGCAAGGCTCATAACATCTGTGGAAGACTACATCTATTCGGTGTTTGACGATGCAGTGCTGGTTAATCTGTTTATTGCCTCAGAGATGTCCTTGGAAGATAAGGGTAAAAAGATATCCATCAGGCAAAAGACTGATTACCCAAGAAGCGGAAAAGTTCTTTTCGAAATAGAAAATAAAGAAGATACAGATGTGACCATTGGAATCCGTCTTCCCGGCTGGCGAGACAGCGTAAGTGGAAGCATTGATGGCACGAATGCCCAGATCATTGATGAAAACGGATACTGGTATGTAAAGGTTCCATCCGGAGAGCACAGCATAGTATTTGATATGGAGATAAGGCCTAAGAGGTGGTACGCAAATCTTAATGTATCAGAAGATATCCATAAAGTGGCTGTGGCAAGAGGCCCGCAGGTCTACTGCGCAGAGGGGAAAGACAATGGAGACGCCCTCCACAAGCTGGTGCTGAAAAAGGATTCAGAGCTTACAGATCACTTTGAAGAAGAGCTGCTTGGAGGAGTGTCAGTTGTAGAAGGCGCTGGTGAGAGGCTCAGTGAAGGCAGCAATGAAGACGCGCCTTCAGCTCTTTATACAGACCGCCCACGATTTGAAAGACAGCCGGTTAAAATCCGTTTTATTCCATACAGCACCTGGGGAAACCGTGGCGAAAACGAGATGAGGGTATGGATAACTGAAGAATAAACAAAAAAGACCCTCATCTGAGGGTCTTTTCTCATAACACTTTAGAACTTAAATTACTGCATGTTAGCTGGTCCCTGAGCGCCTGCCTGTGAAGCAAGAACTCTTGTGTCAGTTGTGTAGTCGTACTGACCAGGAGCCACCTTGCTTGCGTCAGCAAGAAGCTTGATTGAACCAACGATTGTGATGATGTTTGCAAATACAGCGAATCCTGTTGAAACAGGCTTCTCAATGCGCTCCATAACGTCCTTGAAAACTACAGTGCCAACAGCTACTGTAAGAACAGTTACGATAAGGCTGCAGATGCTTGCGATTGCGCTGATCCTTGATGTGATTGCGCTGAATACTACAAGGATTACAGGATAAAGCTTAACAACGATTGCAGGAAGTGCAACGCCAAAAACTTTGATCTTGTCTACGTTTCCATAAGTAGCATCAACCTTACCAAATGTGTTGAGGAATGGGATAAATCCAAACCATGCATTTGAGTAGTTACGAGCCTTAAGGTACTTGTAAATACCGATCGCATCAACAAGATAAACAACAAGGCAGATAATAAGTGCAACTACAATTGCTGCAGCGCCTACGCCTAAAAGCGCAGCCATCATTTCAGTATCACTCATCTTTTTTTCCTCCTCAAAGATAGATTTTTAATACTTCACCCCATTATACTACAAAAGCGTGAGAAATAAATAACAATTTAACAAAGTTGTGCTTTTCTTTTACAGAGCGAAATATTACAATTGAGTCTATGACTAAAGGGCCAATTACGAAAAATCTCATATTATTTGCGATCCCGCTGTTTTTTGGACAGCTCCTTCAGCAGCTCTACAATGTTGTGGATTCAGTTGTTGTGGGGAATGTCCTTGGAAAAGAGGCTTTGGCTGCGGTAAGTACTACCGGAAGCCTTATTTTTCTGATGGTGGGATTTATCAACGGCCTCTTTATGGGTAGCAGCGTTATCATAGGTAAGCGCTATGGGGCTGGTGACCTTAAAGGTGTATCAATAGCAGCTCACACTGGCATAACTTTTGCCATTATCATGGGAATTGTCATGACAGTGTGGGGATATTTCTTTACACCACATCTTCTTTCCTGGATGGGAACTCCAGAGGATGTAATGCCCAATTCTGTGCTATACTTCAAGATATATTTTTTAGGTGGACTTGGAAACATCATGTACAGCGCCTGTTGTGGCGTGTTCCAGGCTATGGGAGATTCAAGACACCCCTTGTACTACCTGGCTGTAAGTACGATCATCAACACTGTTTTAGATATCTACTTTGTGAAGTATGCAGGATTTGGTATAGGAGGGGCGGCTTTTGCCACTATCATAGCCCAGTTCATCAGTGCTATACTTGCCTTTGTTAAACTCACAAGAGTAGATGGCCCTCACAGGATATTTATAGGCAGACTCAGGATGGATCCGCCAACCATTAAAAAAGAGCTTATGATGGGATTTCCAACAGGAATCCAGAACAGCGTAATTGCCATAGGAAACGTTGTTGTTCAGTCCAATATAAATGCCTTTGGTGCAGCAGCCATGGCAGGATGTGGCAGCTACTTTAAGCTTGAGGGATTTGTCTTTTTACCTATTACATGTATGTGTATGGCTCTTACCACCTTCGTAAGTCAGAATCTTGGCGCAGGCGAGAGCGAGAGAGTCAAAAAGGGAAATATCATTGGAAGCGCAATTGGCGTAGGATGCGCTGAGATCATAGGAGTTATCGTATTTTTGTTTGCTCCGGTGCTGCTTAGGATGTTTTCTTCGGAACCGGAAGTACTTGCTATTGGTGCCACGCAGGCCAGGACAGAGAGCCTTTTTTACTGCCTTCTGGCTTTAAGCCACTGCCTTGCAGGAATATACAGAGGAGCTGGAAAAACCACAGTTCCAATGATAGTTATGCTTTCAAGCTGGTGTCTTCTTAGAATAACCTACATCACTTTGATCGTCAGGATCATCCCGGTTGTAAATGTTATCTTCTGGGCTTATCCACTTACCTGGTCAGTAAGTTCGATCATATTTATCATCTATTATTTCAAGGGACATTGGCTTAGAATAGGTACTAATTAATACTCAAAAGAGGAGAAAAAGTATGAAAGAGTTTTTAAAAAGGAAAGACATTGAGATCTCATTAAAGAGATACGGAATCGATGCACTGGGTGCCATGGCGCAGGGACTTTTCTGTTCACTGCTCATCGGAACCATCATCAACACCATCGGAACCCAGTTCCACATTCCATTTCTTATGAAGACTGTGGCAACCATCTCAGGTGTTGATTACACAGTGGGCGGACTTGCAACAGCAATGAGCGGTCCTGCAATGGCGGTTGCTATTGGTTATGCACTTAAGTGCCCGCCACTTGTTCTTTTTTCAATGATCACAGTTGGCTTTGCATCAAATGCTCTTGGCGGAGCAGGCGGCCCTCTGGCAGTTCTGTTTGTAGCCATCATTGCAGCAGAGTTTGGTAAAGCAGTTTCAAAAGAGACTAAGGTCGATATTTTGGTCACTCCACTTGTTACTATAGCTGTAGGAATTTTCTTTTCCTGGCTCATTGCACCTCCACTTGGAAAGGCGGCAATGTCAATCGGTAACCTGATCATGTGGGCGACCGAGCTTCAGCCATTCCTTATGGGAATCCTTGTATCAGTTGTAGTAGGTATGGCACTTACACTTCCTATCTCATCAGCAGCAATCTGCGCAGCTCTTGGCCTTACAGGTCTTGCAGGCGGTGCAGCAGTAGCAGGCTGCTGTGCTCAGATGGTAGGTTTTGCTGTTATCTCTTTCAAGGAGAATAAATGGGGCGGACTTGTTTCACAGGGAATCGGAACATCAATGCTCCAGATGGGCAACATCATCAAGAACCCAAGAGTATGGATCGCACCAACACTGGCTTCAGCCATCACAGGACCTATCGCAACCTGCGTGTTCAAGCTTCAGATGAACGGCGCTCCTGTATCATCAGGAATGGGAACCTGCGGACTTGTTGGACAGATCGGTGTTTACACCGGATGGGTAAAAGAGATCTCAGAGGGCACAAGATATGCCATCACAGCCTTTGACTGGACTGGACTTGTACTTATTTCCTTTGTGCTTCCTGCAATCTTTTCACTTATCATCCACCTTGTAGTAGTTAAGCTTGGATGGGTAAAAGAGGGCGATCTTAAACTCCAGTGATCATAAAGGAGATATTTAAATGTTTGAGATTCCGGCCATAATCCTATATGTGGCATCTGTGCTGGCGATAGCTCTTTTGATATTTGTTGTTGTCAGAAGCTACATAAAAAATAATCCCAAGGAACTGCCCATGGACGAAATGGAGGGGCATGACTTTGAGTATTACTGTGCAGACCTTTTGAAGGCTTCAGGGTTTCTTGAGGTGGAAGTCACTAAGGGCTCAGGGGATTTTGGCGCTGATATTCTGGCTGAGAAGGATGGAGTTACCTATGCTTTTCAGTGCAAGTGCTATGATAAGCCAATTGGAGTCAAGGCAGTTATGGAGATCTATGCCGGAAGAGATTACTACGACAGGATGGTTGGAGTTGTAATGACCAATCAGTACTTCACCCAGCCTGCCGTGGAATTAGCAAAAAAGCTTAATATCATGCTATGGGACAGAGGATATCTGGACAATATGGATTCGTAATGGAAAAGAGGTTTAGGTGAAAAAGATTCTTTTGACCAATGACGATGGAATACAGGCAGGTGGAATTGTAAGGCTTGCGGAAGTTGCCAGGGAGTTTGGCGATGTGTGGGTTGTGGCTCCTGATTCAGAGAGAAGTGCCATGTCCCACAGCATCACTTTAAGGCGAAGAGTTGAGGTCTGGGAGGTGGATTTTCCTGTTCCCGGAGTTAAGGCTTTTGCTTGTGATGGCAGACCTTCAGACTGCGTGAGGATCGGGGCTCTTAACATAGTTCCGGGAAAACCAGACTGCGTAATGTCTGGCATCAACTACGGATATAACGTGGCAGCAGACCTTCAGTATTCTGCTACAGTGGGAGCAGCCCTTGAGGCTTCCTTTCAAAAAATCCATGCCATCGCTTTTTCAGAGAGCAACAATGGCATGCATGAAGTAACAGATAAGTATATAAGAGACATAATGGCTGATCTCATGGACAAACCCCTTGGTGAATGGCAGATCTGGAACGTCAATTTCCCTGGGTGTGCACTTTCCGAGTGCAAGGGGATACTTAGGAATGCCAAGGTTTCCAAGGATGGCTTCTATGAAGACCGCTACGATGTACAGGATGTGTCGGAGGGCAGGAAGTCTTACATGGTTGACGGCATCCGCAGATGGGAAGCTGGTGAGGGCACGGACCTTTACGCCATGATCAATAATTATGTTTCAATCGGAGTAGTAAATAATCTTTCATGATCTTAAGAATAGAAGACGATTTTGATTTAAAGAAAATAGCTGACAGCGGACAGTGCTTCAGATTCAATGAGTGCGGCGACTGCTCATTCAGTGTTTCTGCTTTTGATAAGCATATGTTCGTCAGTGAACTGGATGATAACAGATACGAGTTTGGCTGCAGTAAGGAAGAGTTTGAAGGCTTCTGGAAAAACTATTTTGACTTGGACCTGTCTTATAAGGATGTCCGGGGAAGAATATCAGAGGATGAGGATCCTTATCTGTATGCTGCCTCAGAGTTTGGCAAGGGCATCAGGATCCTTAAGCAGAATCCCTGGGAGATGCTGATCTCATTTATCATATCCCAGAGAAAAAACATCCCGGCCATCAAGGCTTCGATAGAAAAGCTCTGCAGGCTGGCTGGAGAAGAGATCTGCGAGGATGAAAGAGTGGGAGTAGTCTACTCTTTCCCTACACCTGATAAACTGGCAGCCCTATCCATGGAGGAACTTTCTTCATGCAGCCTTGGCTACAGAGACAAGTACGTACACCAGGCAGCTCTTGATGTGGCCAGCGGCGCCGTAGACCTGGAGTCCTGGGTAAACCTTGATGATGCAGTGCTCATGGAAAGGCTTCTGTCCCTGTACGGAGTAGGAGTTAAGGTTGCCAACTGCGAGATCCTTTTTGGATACCACAGGCTCGATGCTTTCCCCAAGGATGTCTGGATCAACAGAGTCTTGGATCTTAAGTATCCTGATGGATTTATGTTCGACAAATATGCCCCATATAACGGCATCATGCAGCAGTATCTGTTCTTCTATTCAAGAATGGACGGATTGACTGAATAAAAACAAGACAGGGGGCTGTTGCTGACATGGGGGCTGTTGCTGACACGGGGACGGTTCTTCTGTCAGGTTTTATTTTGATAAAACCTGACAGAAGAACCGTCCCCGTGTCAGCAACAGCCCCCTGTCTTGTTTAGGCAAACTTGTACATATACAACTTGGATAAATTGTACATTGTGTTCATTGACATGGAGTGCGGGAAATTTTATGCTGAAATAGCAGTAAATAAGCAGATTTTGTTAGGGTGAAAAAGTGTCTAAATACAAACAGGTTATAAAATGGTTAACAGAAAAAATTGATACAGGTAAGCTTTCTCCGGGGGAAAAGATCCCTTCTGAGAACGAACTGTGTGAGACCTTTGGACTGAGTCGTCAGACTGTAAGGCATGCTATCTCCAAGCTGGTGGATGACGGCCTTGTAGAGACCAGACAGGGAAGTGGTACTTTTGTATCTGACCAGAGAGCTGCTGAGGGAGAGAGAAATGTTATCGCAGTAGTTACAACTTATGTTGACGACTACATCTTTCCCAGTACCATCAGGGGCATAGAGAGTACCTTAAGTGAAAAGGGTTATTCCATGCTTCTGTCTTTTTCCAACAACACCGTGGGAAAAGAGAGGCAGATCCTTACTGATATTCTATGCAGGAGTGATGTTGCAGGTATCATCATGGAGCCGGTTAAGAGCGCTCTTCCAAGTCCCAATATGGACCTGTACAGGAAGCTTCAGAACAAGGGGGTCAAGATCCTTCTTATAAACAGTTTCTATCCTGAGCTGACACTTCCCCATGTTTCACTTAACGATGCAGAATGCGCATACAAGGCGGTGAAGGCCCTTATTGATGCAGGTCATGAGAATATCGGATGTGTACTTAAACTGGACGACGGCCAGGGCCGCGAGAGATACAGGGGTTACCTTAAGGCAATCATGGAGGCTGGACTTCCTTTTTCCTATGACCACGTCAACTGGATCGATACCATCGATATCAAGGATGGGAAAAGAGCTTTTTCAAGGACCATGGAGAGACTTAAGGAGTGCAGCGCTGTCTTTTGCTATAACGACCAGGTGGCTGGCATTGTGATAGAAGCCCTTGAGGACAGCGGCATCAAGGTTCCGGAGGAAATGTCTATTGTGGGCATGGATGATTCTGATATAGCAAGGAACGGAGTAAACGGACTTAAGCTTACTTCAATACCTCATCCCAAGGAGAAGCTTGGCAAGAAGGCTGCTCAGAATATGATAAGGATGATCCATGAAGGGAAGCTGGCTTTCAACGCCACATACGAGTTTGAAGAGGATGTAATTCTTAGAGATTCAATATACAAGAGGAAAAAATAAAGGAGGTTCTATTATGGGAGATGCAAAAAAGGCTATTGCGGAGGGAAAGACATTTCTTGGTATCGAGTTTGGCTCAACCAGGATCAAGGCGGTGCTCACAGATGAACAGTACAATCCTATCGCTTCAGGCTCACATGGCTGGGAGAACAGATTAGATAATGGTATCTGGACTTACACTCTCGATGATGTTTGGGAAGGACTTAGAGACTGCTACGGGAAACTCTCTGCTGATGTTGAGAAGCAGTACGGCGAAAAGCTTACAACTGTAGGTGCTATGGGATTTTCAGCAATGATGCACGGATACATGGCTTTTGACAAGGCTGGAGAGCTTCTTGTTCCATTCCGCACCTGGAGAAATACCATCACAGAGAAGGCTTCAGACGAGCTTACAGAAGTTTTCGGATATCATATCCCACAGAGATGGAGTATTGCTCATCTCTATCAGGCAATATTAAATGGTGAGGAGCATGTTTCCAAGATTGACTTCTTCACAACCCTTGCTGGTTACGTTCACTGGCAGCTCACAGGTGAGAAGGTTCTTGGAGTTGGCGACGCTTCCGGAATGTTCCCTATTGATTCTGCAACCTGCAGCTACAACGAGAAGATGCTTGACCAGTTCGATGAGCTGATCGCAGGCAAGAACCTTGGATGGAAGATAAGAGACATTATCCCTAAGTCTCTTCCTGCAGGGGCATCAGCAGGAAAGCTCACAGAGGAAGGCGCTAAAAAGCTTGATCCAACAGGAACACTTAAAGCTGGCATAGCAGTATGCCCTCCAGAGGGAGATGCTGGAACTGGAATGGTAGCCACCAACTCAGTTGGCGTAAGAACAGGTAACATTTCAGCTGGAACATCAGTTTTTTCAATGGTTGTTTTGGAGCACAGCCTTTCAAAGGCTTATCCGGAGCTTGACCTTGTTACAACTCCTTCAGGAGAGGAAGTTGCCATGGTTCACTGCAACAACTGTACTTCCGACCTCAATGCATGGGTTGGTCTCTTTAGAGAGTTTGCAGGAGCGATCGGCAAGGATGTTGACGACGATACACTTTATGGAACTCTTTACCGCAAGGCAATGGAAGGCGATGCTGACTGCGGAGGGCTTCTTGCTTACAACTATTTCTCAGGTGAGAGCATCACAGGCTTTAACGAGGGAAGACCTCTTTTCGTAAGAAGACCTGATGACAAGTTCAACCTTTCAAACTTCATGAGAACACATCTTTACACAGCTCTTGGAGCGCTCAAGGTTGGTAACGATATCCTTATGAAGGAAGAAAATGTAAAGGCTGATTTCTTCTTTGGCCAGGGCGGATTCTTTAAGGTCAGAGGCGTTGGTGACAGAGTAATGGCAGCAGCCCTTAATACATCCATCAAGCTCATGGAGACAGCAGGAGAGGGCGGCCCTTGGGGACAGGCGATCCTTGCAGGATTCATGTGCCAGAAGGAAGATGGCGAGACCTTGGAAAACTACTTAAAGAACAAAGTATTTGTAGGTGGCAAGGTTGAGACCTGCGATCCAGACCCTGCAGATGTAAAGGGATTTGACAAGTTCATGGAAGATTATAAGGCTGGTCTTGCAGTTGAGAGAGCAGCAGTAGATTCACTTTAAGTGGGAATAAATTAGCAATAATTAGGTCGCATTTCATAATGCGACCTAATACAATGATTATGGAGAAAATGAAATGTTAGAAGAACTCAAGAAAAAAGTATATGAAGCAAATATTCTTTTGCCCAAGTATAACCTTGTAACCTTCACCTGGGGCAATGTCAGCGAGATCGACAGACAGAGCGGCCTTTTTGTGATCAAGCCAAGTGGCGTTGACTACGACACCATGACTCCTGATGATATGGTGGTCATGGACCTTAATGGAAACAAGGTTGAGGGAAAACTTAATCCTTCCTCAGACACACCAACTCATGTGGAGATTTACAAGGCGTTCAAGGATGTTGGAGGCGTTGTTCACACACATTCATCCTATGCAACCAGCTGGGCCCAGGCAGGCAGAAGCATTCCATGCTACGGAACTACACATGCAGACTACTTCTACGGCGAGATCCCTTGCGTAAGATGCCTTAACAAGGACGAGATCGAGACTGCCTATGAAGAGAATACAGGGCACCTTATCGTCAATGAGTTTAACCGTATGGGAAAAGATCCGGTGGCTGTACCTGCAGTTCTTTGCAAGAATCATGGAGTATTCACCTGGGGAAAAGATGCTCATGAGGCAGTTCACAACGCAGTAGTTACCGAGGAAGTTGCCAAGATGGCATACAGGTGCGAGGTTATAAATCCAGAGGTTAAGCCTGCTCCACAGGAGCTTCAGGACAAGCACTACTACAGAAAGCACGGCGCTAATGCATATTATGGGCAAGCATCCGCCAAATAATTGCTGAAGTGTGCTACAATAATGTCGCATTAAAACAAAAAGAGTAAAAAAAGGAAAGGAATTATGGCTATGACCAACCTAGAGTTAAAAAGAAAAGCCAACGAAGTTCGCAAGGGCATTGTTACGGCAGTTCATGCTGCAGGTGCCGGACATCCCGGCGGATCTCTGTCAGCGGCAGATATCTTCACATATCTGTATTTTGAAGAGATGAACATCAATCCTGAGAAACCCGATGATCCAGATCGTGACCGTTTTGTATTGTCAAAGGGACACACTGCACCAGGTCTTTACTCAGTAATGGCCCAGAGAGGTTATTTCCCAGTTGAGGAGCTCACAACACTTCGTAAGCTTGGTTCAAGGCTTCAGGGACATCCAAGTATGCAGTATCTTCCTGGTCTTGATATGAGCAGCGGATCCCTTGGACAGGGTATCTCAGTTGCCTGTGGAATGGCTCTTTCTGCCAAGCTTGATGGCAAGAGCTACAGGACATACACACTTCTTGGTGATGGAGAAATCGAAGAGGGACAGGTGTGGGAAGCAGCAATGTTTGCTGGTTTCAGAAAACTTGATAACCTGGTTGTCATAGTTGACAATAACGGACTTCAGATCGACGGACCAATCGATCAGGTATGTTCTCCATATCCTATCGACAAGAAGTTTGAGGCATTCAACTTCCATGTGATCAACGTAGATGCACACGACTTTGATGCACTTAGAGCAGCATTTAAAGAGGCAAAAGAGACCAAGGGTCAGCCTACAGCCATTATCGCACACAGCCTTAAGGGCAAGGGCGTTTCATTTATGGAAGGTCAGGTTGCATGGCACGGTGTAGCACCTAATGATGAAGAGTATGCTAAGGCAATGGACGATCTTAACAAGATCGGCGAGTCATTGGCGTAAGCGGCAAGGAGGTAAGAATGAGCGAAGTTAAGAAGATAGCTACAAGAGATAGCTATGGAAAAGAGCTTATAGAGCTGGCTAAGGTCAATGACAAGGTAGTAGTCCTTGATGCAGACCTTGCAGCAGCAACAAGAACTGGATGGTTCAAAAAAGAGTTTCCTGATCGTCACATCGATTGCGGTATCGCAGAGTGCAATATGATGGGTGTTGCAGCTGGTCTTGCAACAACAGGCAAGATCCCATTTGTCAGCACATTTGCAATGTTTGCTACAGGACGTGCTTTTGAGCAGGTACGTAACTCAATTGGTTACCCTCACCTTAACGTTAAAATCGGTGGAACTCATGCAGGTATCACTGTAGGTGAAGATGGTGCCAGCCACCAGTGCAACGAGGATATCGCACTTATGCGCACAATTCCCGGAATGGTTGTTATGTGCCCTGCAGATGATATCGAGGCAAGAGCATGCGTAAGAGCAGCAGCTGAATATGTTGGCCCTGTTTACATCCGCTTTGGCCGTGCAGCATGCCCTGTTGTTAACGACAGACCAGATTATAAATTTGAAATTGGAAAAGGTACTGTACTTAGAGAGGGTAATGATGTTAGTATAATAGCTACAGGCATCGGCGTAGGTGCAGCTCTTGAGGCAGCAGACAAGCTTGCAGCAGACGGCATCAGCGCTGAGGTAGTTAATATCTGCACCATCAAGCCTATCGACAGAGAGCTTGTTGTTGCAACAGCCAAGAAAACAGGTAAGGTTGTCACTGTTGAGGAACACTCAGTTATCGGCGGTCTTGGAAGTGCAGTATGTGATGTGCTTTCAGAGGAACATCCTACAATCGTTAAAAAGATTGGTATGCAGGACAGATTCGGTGAATCAGGATCTGCAGCAGCGCTGGTTAAGAAGTATGGCCTTGACGGAGATGGCGTTTACGCATCAGTAAAGGATTTTCTCAAGTAATGAATATTTTAAGCACTTCAATTTTAGCAGCAGACTTTAAAAATTTAGGACAGCAGATTGTAGACGTAGATAGTGCTGGAGCACAGTATCTGCATATAGATGTAATGGATGGCATGTTTGTGCCATCCATTTCCTTTGGAATGCCGGTGATAGAGAGCATAAGAAGTGCTACAGACATGGTGTTTGACGTACATCTTATGATCATGGATCCCATAAGATATGTGGAAGAGTTTGCCAAAATAGGATCAGATATCATAACCTTCCATCAGGAGGCAGCAGATGATCCCCAGGCAGTTATTGACAAGATCCATGGCCTTGGCAAAAAGGCAGGAATTGCAATAAAGCCAAAAACTCCTGTGTCAGTGCTCCTTCCTTATCTTGATAAGGTGGAGATGATACTTGTCATGACAGTTGAACCAGGTTTTGGCGGACAGAAACTGATCCCGGAGACGATCGATAAGGTAAGAGAAGTCAGAAAGATGCTTGACGATAAGAATCTTACTACGGACATTCAGGTGGACGGAGGAATCAATGACGCCAACGTGATGGCGATAATTGAAGTTGGGGCCAATGTAATTGTGGCTGGTTCCGCTGTATTTAAAGGAAACGCCAAGGAAAATGCCACGAAGTTCCTTAAAACAATGGGAAACTGATTAAAGTTATTGAGAAAAGGGCTATTTATTGCGCTAACGCGCTGGTTTATTAAAGCTAATATTTCGTTGACAAACATAGGCATATCACATACAATACGTTCGTGTAGTTAGCAAGGAACCCCCATGTGTAATACACACATGGGGGTTTTTTTGCCAAAAAAATTATAACGACGCCTACATTTAGGCAGGAGGAATTATGAAGAGATTTTTAGCAACAATGATTGCAGGCATTTCATGTGTAGCTATGCTTGCAGGATGCGGCAATTCTGCATCAACAGAAACAGTAGCAGAGCCTGCTACAACAGAAACTGCAGAGACTACAGAGACAGCAGCTGTAGAGACTCCTGCAGAATCAGTTAAAGTTGACAAACTTACAATTGGATTTGTTCCTTCTCGTGATCCAGACGAGATCGTAACAGCTACAGAGCCACTTAAGGAGCTCCTTACAACTGAGCTTGCTGGCCTTGGTTATGAGGTTGGTGAGGTTGATATCACAGTTGGTACTTCTTACGAGGCAGTAGGTGAGGGTCTTTCAGCTGGTACAATCGATGTTGGACTTATCCCTGGTGGTACATACGTACTTTACGAGGATGGTTGTGATGTTATCCTTACAGCTACAAGAGATGGTCTTTCAATCGAGAGCCCAGACGCTAAAGTATGGAACGACAACAAGCCAACAGCTCCTACACCTGAGAACCAGGTAACATTCTACCGTGGACTTATCATTGCTGGACCTTCAGATGCTGGTAAGGCTATTTCTGAGAAGGTTAATAACGGCGAGGAGATCACATGGGAAGATCTTGACGGACTTAACTGGTCAGTTATGAACTCTTCATCTTCTGCTGGATATATCTATCCTTCACTCTGGCTCCAGTCAAACTATGAGAAGCATATCACAGACCTTACACACGCTGTACAGGCTGATTCTTATGGTAACGCTTTTGCAAGACTTGCTTCAGGCCAGATCGACGTTCTTTGCTGCTATGCAGATGCAAGACGTGACAACGAGGAGAAGTGGACAACAGAGTTTGGCAGAACAGACAGCATCTGGGATGAGACCAATGTTATTGGTGTTACAGATGGTATCTACAACGACACAATCAGCGTAAGCAAGACATCTGCTGTTATGGATGATGCTTTCAAGGCAGCTCTTACACAGGCATTCATCAACATCGGAAACACAGACGCTGGTAAGGAAGTAATTTCTATCTACAACCACAACGGTTACGTTGAGGCTAAGCCAGAGGACTATGAGTCTGAGAGAAAAGCTCAGGAGCTCATCAAATCAATGCAGTAAAAGTAATCACCTGGCGAGGTCTTTTCGAGCCTGGTGTACTACTTTGTTCTGGACAACGCGCAGCGTTGGAGCAGAACTTCCTTGTAATTAACATAAGGGGAGGATACTATGCCTCCCCTATTTTTGGCTATTATAGTTATTTTTCAGGAGAACGCAAAAATGATCAAGTTTGAGAACGTTGGAAAAGTTTATCCAAATGGCTTTGAAGGCCTTAAAAATGTGGACCTTTCAATTGAGCAGGGAGAATTTGTTGCTATCATCGGTCTTTCCGGAGCGGGAAAATCTACACTTATTCGTACCATCAACAGGATGCACGATGTGACAAGTGGAAAGCTTACCGTGGATGGTGTTGATGTTATGAGCTTGTCCGGAAAAGCTCTCAGAAGATTCAGAAGAAAGATAGGAATGATCTTCCAGTCCTTTAACCTGATCACAAGGACTACTGTAATCAAGAACGTACTTACTGCTTTTGTTCCTGACATGCCATGGTACAGATCTGCATTTGGTATCTATACCAAGGAAGAAAAGATCAAAGCCCTTGAGTGCCTTGATAAGGTTGGTATCCTTGACAAAGCATTTATAAGAGCTGACCAGCTTTCTGGTGGTCAGCAGCAGAGAGTTGCCCTTGCAAGAACTCTTGCACAGAATCCTCAGATCATCCTTGCAGATGAGCCTGTTGCAGCTCTTGACCCTGTAACAGCCAACCAGGTAATGGGAGACTTCAAGAGGATCAATGAGGAGATGAACATCTCGATCCTTATCAACATCCACCACATCGACCTGGCCCTTAAGTATGCTACAAGAGTTGTTGGAATCAGAGCTGGCGAGATCGTATTTGATGGACCTGCATCTGAGGCAACCCAGGAAGTCCTTGATAAGATCTACAACGGAAAGGTAGACAGGGACGGCAATATTCAGGAAGAGGGGTGATTCTTGTGAAGCTCAGTTTATATGACAAGATATTTAGGCCCAGGGAATATGTACTTCCCAACGGCAAAAAAGCTTATAAAAAAGCCTCAAGAGCACCAATCTACATCATACTTGTACTTGCTATGAGTGCTCTTTCTGTAAAGATAACTGGCTTTGATATGAAAGTATTAACAACAAGGATCGGACAGTTCTTTGTAATACTTGGTGAGATGTTCCCGCCAAAGACAAGCTATATGCCAACAGTATGGACACCTCTTTTTGACACAATCAAGATGTCACTTCTTGGTTCTGTCGTAGGTGCTCTTTTATCAGTTCCATTTGCCATGCTTGCCAGCACCAATGTTTGCCCCAGTAAGATTGTGGTATCGATCATGAGAGTAATGTTCTCACTTATCAGAACACTGCCAACAATCGTTATAGCACTTGTTGCAACTCTTATTTTTGGACTTGGAACCTTGGCAGGTACCGTGGCTATAGCAGTTTTCTCTTTTGGTTACATTGGTAAACTTACATATGAAGAAATAGAGACAGTTGACATGGGAGCCTTCGAGGCTATGCAGGCAATGGGCGCCACAAGAAGGCAGGCCTTTGTGTCAGCCATTATCCCACAGGTCCTTCCATTCTATCTTTCAAACTGCCTCTTTAACTTTGAAGGTAATGTAAGATATGCTGCAGTTCTCGGTTATGTAGGCGCCGGTGGTATCGGCCTTATCCTCAATGAGAAGATAAGCTGGAGAGAATACCCAAGCGTTGGAATGATCCTCATCGCTTTATTTGTAACAGTATTTATCATTGAGTCAACAAGCCGTATGCTTCGTAAGAAGCTTGTCTGACCCAGGGAGGACTTACCATGAATCAGAGAATTGAGCAAGCTTATGAAAAAAGACCCAAAGACTGGGTATATAATCTGACCACTGCTATCATCGTTGTAGGCCTTCTTGTATGGAGTGCCAGCGCTGTAGAGACCAGTGGTTCAACTCAGGATGGCGGACAGATCGCACTTAATGTCCTTTCAGGTATTTTCCATCCTGACCTTAGCTTTTTGTTTGACTTTACAAAGAGTGGAGTTCCTTATCTGATGCTCGAGACAGTTTGTATTGCTTTCCTTGGCACTATTGTTGGCGCCATTATTTCAATACCTCTTGCATTTATCTCAGCATCAAACCTTACTCCTAAGCCAATTGCTTTTGCAGGCAGGATCATCATCATGGCAGCTCGTACAATCCCTGCCTTTGTATATGGACTTATGTTCATCCGTGTTACAGGACCAGGTGCCTTTGCAGGTCTCCTTACAATGGGTGTATGCTCTATAGGAATGATAAGCAAGATGTACATTGAGGCTATCGAGGATCTTGACACCCACGTTATCGAATCACTGGATGCTGCAGGCTGCAACACCTGGCAGAAGATCAGATATGGTATCCTTCCACAGCTTATGCCAAACTTCGCATCAACAGCTATCTACAGATTTGACATCAATCTTCGTGATGCTACAATCCTTGGTATGGTAGGTGCCGGCGGATTTGGTGCACCTCTTATTTTCGCCATGAACTCCTACAGATGGAATGAGGCAGGAGCTCTTTTGGCAGGACTTATCATACTGATCCTGATCATTGAGTACATCTCAACAAGGATCAGAGTCAGGCTCACAAGAGGATGATCACAATAAGAGGAAGATATAATGAGAATCGTATTTACATCAGATACACACGGAAGTTTATATCCTGTAAATTACGCACAGAATTGCCCCGAGAACACGGGGCTTTTTTGTGTTGCCGGACAGATAGACAAGGATGAGAACACGCTGGTTTTAGACGGCGGAGATTCCCTTCAGGGAACACCACTTATTTCCTACTATCTGGGACACAAGGATGAGTATGGATTTAACCCAATGGCCGAGGGCTTTAATGCAATGGGCCTTGATTATTACACTCTGGGAAACCATGATTTCAACTTTGGATACGAAGCTATCCTTGATTATGTAACAGCCATGAAGGGACAGCTGATCTCCTGCAATGTAGTTGATAAAAGGGGTGCTCTTGGCATTAAGAAAAGCATCATCCACACAATGCCAGATGGTCTTAAAGTGGGGATCACAGCTGCAGTCACAGGTTATGTGAACGTTTGGGAGCAAAAAGAGAACCTGACAGAGCTGGAAATCCTTGACCCCATCACAGAGCTTAAAAAAGAGCTTTCTAATATAAAGGATAAGTGTGACCTTACAGTCTGTATTTACCACGGAGGTTTTGAAGAGGACCTTGCTACAGGAAAGCTTC
This sequence comes from Butyrivibrio sp., assembly GCA_015056565.1. GTDB lineage: Bacteria > Bacillota > Clostridia > Lachnospirales > Lachnospiraceae > Butyrivibrio. The sequence goes on along the minus strand of SVGB01000015.1, from coordinate 40,230 downwards.
TTTCAGAGACAAAAGAGAATGAAGCCTGCAAGATTGCAAGAGAGATGGATTTTGACATCCTTCTGACCGGGCATCAGCACATGGCTGTTGAGGGAGTAAGGATCGATGGAACCTATGGCGTTCAGCCCCCTGACAAGGCTAGAAAATACTGCGAGCTTTTGGTGTCTGGAACAAAGGGAAATTTTGATATTTCTTCAAGACTTGTTTCTGTAGATGAGCCTGGGAAGAAATATGAAGAGATAGCCAGAGCTCACAGCTTTATGGATGAGCTCACATCAACTGTTGATAAGTGGCTTGATGAGCCTATAGGTTTTTTGGAAAAAGAGATTCTTCCAGAGGAAAAACTTGCTGTTGCTCTTCACGGAAGCAAGGTCGCTTCTATATTTAACCAGGTTCAGCTGGATTTTACAGGGGCGGACTTTGCATGCACAAGCTTGTCCAATGACCCTCTTGGACTTAAAAGGTCCATAACTGTAAGAGACGTTCTTGGTATTTATCAGTTTGCCAATACAATCGAGGTCAAATCAGTTACAAAGAAGGTACTTAAGACAGCCCTTGAAAGGTGCGCTGAGTACTTTGATTATAATGAGGAAACTAAGGAAATATCTATCTCCAAGGTGTTCCTTCAGCCAAAGGTTGAGCACTACAACTATGATTTTTATGCAGGACTCTGGTATGAGTTTGACCTTACAAGACCAGTTGGCGACAGGGTTGTGACACTTAAAAAGCTTGATGGGACTGAGCTTTTGGAAGATAAGGAGTACACACTTGCAACAAGCAACTACAGAGCAACTGGAACTGGCGGCTATGAGTGTATCGGCAAAAGCCCTGTGGTAAAGAGCTTTTCTGAGGAGATGCCTGATCTTCTCATTGACTATATTAGGAAAAACAGCCCTGTGCCTGAGATCACTAACAGCAGATTCTCTTGCAAGCCGCAAAAACAGTGAATTATTTGACTTTTGACAGTCAAGAAGGCATACTATATTTGTGTTACTATCGATAAAAAGAGGGTTTATATGTATAAAAGGTTAGATAGAAATGATCCGTGCTGGTGCGGAAGTGGCAAGAAGTATAAGAGCTGTCACGCTGCATTCGACGACAAGATAATCAAATATGAGCATCAGGGAATGATAGTTCCTTCAAGAAAGCTTTTTAAAACCGAGAAGGATATTGAAGGTATCAAAAAGAGTGCGGTCATCAACATGGCAGTCCTGGATGAGATCGGTGAAAAGATCCACGCAGGAATGTCAACTCAGGAAATTGATGACATTGTTTATAACACGACTACCAAGATGGGGGGCACCCCAGCGGACTTAGGATATGAAGGATTCCCAAAGAGTGTATGCACTTCTATTAATGAAGAGGTGTGTCACGGAATACCATCAGATGACATCATTCTTCAGGAAGGTGACATCATCAATGTTGACTGCTCAACAATCCTGAACGGATATTTTTCAGATTCCTCACGAATGTTCTGTATCGGAGAGGTATCTCCTGAGAAAAAGAGACTTGTTGATGTTACAAAAGAGTGCCTTGAGGAAGGTCTTAAGGCAGTTATACCATGGACTCCAATTGGAGACATGGGAAATGCAGTACATCAGCATGCCCTTAAAAATGGCTATACGGTGGTAAGAGAGATCGGCGGTCACGGTTGTGGCAACGAGTTCCATGAAGAGCCATTTGTAAGCTTTGTAAGCGAGCCGGGAACAGGAATGCTTATGGTTCCAGGAATGGTATTTACAATTGAGCCTATGGTCAACATGGGCGGCAATGAGATCTTCATCGATGAAGAGAATGACTGGACTGTATATACAGCAGACCTTAAGCCTTCTGCCCAGTGGGAAGTTGAGCTTTTGGTTACAGAGACAGGATATGAGCTTTTATGCTGGTAATAATATATTGAAAGGATGAAAGTGATGCAGAATAAGGGTAAGTACTATATTACAACAGCTATTGCATATACTTCAGGAAAACCTCACATTGGAAACAGCTATGAGATAGTCCTTGCAGATGCAATTGCAAGATATAAGAGAAGAGATGGATTTGATGTGTTCTTCCAGACAGGCTCTGACGAGCACGGCCAAAAGATTGAGACAAGAGCCATCGAGGCTGGCTGTAACAGCCCTAAAGAATTTGTAGATCAGGTATCAGATACCATCAAAGGCCTTTGGAACCTGATGGACACTTCCTATGATAAGTTCATCAGAACAACAGATGAAGATCATGTTAAGCAGGTTCAGAAGATCTTCAAGAAATTCTATGACCAGGGTGATATTTACAAGGGTTCCTACAAAGGAATGTACTGCACAGAGTGTGAGGCTTTCTACACAGAGTCTCAGCTGGTCGATGGAAAGTGCCCTGAGTGCGGCGGCCCTGTTCATCCAGCAGAAGAGGAAGCTTATTTCTTCAAGATGAGCAAGTATGCTGACAGACTTATCGAGCATATCAATACACATCCTGAGTTTATCCAGCCTGTAGCAAGAAAGAACGAGATGATGAACAACTTCCTTCTTCCAGGACTTCAGGATCTTTGCGTATCAAGAACATCTTTCAAGTGGGGCATCCCAGTTGATTTCGATGATAAACATGTAGTTTACGTGTGGCTTGATGCTCTTACAAACTACATCACAGGTATCGGCTACGATGCAGATGGAAACAGCTCAGACCTCTACAAAAAGTACTGGCCTGCAGATCTTCATCTTATTGGAAAAGATATTATAAGATTCCATACAATTTACTGGCCAATCTTCCTCTTTGCTCTTGGCGAGCCTCTGCCCAAGCAGGTATTTGGACACCCATGGCTTCTTCAGGGCGGAGAAAAGATGAGTAAGTCAAAGGGCAATGTTATCTATGCTGATGACCTTGTAAGCATCTTTGGAGTTGACCCAGTAAGATACTTTGTTCTTCACGAGATGCCTTTTGATAATGACGGTGTCATCACATGGGAACTCCTTGTTGAGCGCTTCAATTCAGATCTTGCCAACACACTTGGAAACCTTGTAAATCGTACCATTGCCATGAGCAACAAGTATCTTGGCGGTGTTGTAGCAGATAAGGGAGTTTCAGAGGCTGTTGACGATGATCTTAAGGCAGTAGTCACATCCTGCTACGACAAGGTAGAAGCCAAGATGGATGAGCTTCGCGTAGCGGATGCACTGACAGAGATATTCACACTCTTTAAGAGATGTAATAAGTATATTGATGAGACTGAGCCATGGATCCTTGGTAAGGACGAGGCCAAGAAGGACAGGCTTTCTACAGTTCTTTATAACCTTGTAGAGTCCATCAGCATTGGCGCAGCACTTCTTGATCCATTTATGCCTGAGACAGCTCAGAAGATAAGAGAGCAGCTTTCAGCACCTGAAAGAGATTTCGATACACTTTCTACATTTGGTGTTCTTCCAAATGATACAAAGGTAGCTGCAGCTCCAGAGATGCTCTTTGCAAGAAAGGATCTCAAAGATGTCCTTGAGAAGGCTGCAGAGATCACCAAGAAGCAGAAGGCAGAATTTGAAGAGGCTCAGAAGAAGGCAGCGATCAATCTTGCTAAGGCTGGACTTGCTCCTGCACCTGTAGAAAAAACTGATGATGCTGGAAAAGAGAAGGCGGCAGTTGATATTCCTGCCAAGGAAGAGATCTCTTTTGACCAGTTTGGAGCAATGCAGTTCCAGGTTGGTGAGATCATCAAGTGCGAGGCAGTTGAGAACTCCAAGAAGCTCCTTTGCTCACAGGTTAAGATCGGAAGCCAGGTCAAGCAGATCGTATCTGGAATCAGGAAGTACTATTCACCTGAGGAGATGGTTGGCAAAAAGGTAATGGTTCTTGTTAATCTTAAGCCTGCCAAGCTTGCTGGCGTTCTTTCAGAGGGAATGCTCCTTTGCGCTGAGGATGCAGACGGCAATCTTTCACTTATGACACCTGAAAAAGAGATGCCAAGCGGAGCAGAGATTTGCTGATAATACGTATTTAAACAACCGAAACGACGCAATCTGTAGTATTATATATATAGATACATAGAATAACTTTGGGGAGGAATTCCAAATGGTACGCAAAGAGGAACTGACTTACAAATCACGTGACAGACAGACAATGCTCCACGCTATCAGATGGATTCCGGAGGGTGAGCCTATTGCAATACTTCAGATCATCCACGGAATGCAGGAGTATGTTGATCGCTATGATGAGTTTGCTAATTACCTGGCAGAGAGAGGAATACTCGTAATAGGTAATGATCACCTTGGACATGGCGGATCTGTTGGTGAGAATGGAACAAAGGGATTTTTCTGCAAGGAGGATCCTGCAACAGTTCTTGTAAGGGATGCTCACAGGCTTAAAAAGATGACTCAGGAAGATTATCCTGGAATTCCATGCTTTATACTTGGCCACAGCTTTGGTTCTTTTGTGGCAAGGGAATATATCACCAGATACGGAACTGGTATCAAGGGCGCTATCATTCAGGGTACAGCCTTTATGCCAACAGGAACAGTTAAGAGCCTTACAGGTCTGGTAAGCTTTTTGCAGTTCATTCTTGGCGAGAAGACCCGCAGCACCATGGTCAACAACATGGCGTTCAAGGGCTACCTTAAGAGGATCCAGAACCCAAGGACCAAGTTTGACTGGCTTTCTCACAACGAGGAGAGCATAGATAAATACATTGCTGATCCATTCTGCAACTTTGTATTTACATTAAATGGATTCAAAACTATGGCAGAGCTCCTTAAGAGAGTTCAGGATGTTGAGAAGATGGAAGATATTCCTAAGAACCTTCCAATCCTCATCACTGGCGGTAAGGAAGATCCTGTAGGCAGCTACGGAGATGCCCTTAAGAGGCTCTATACAATTTATACAAATGAACTTCACATTGAGAATGTAGAACTGAAGCTCTACGACGGTATGCGCCACGAACTTCAGCAGGAGATTGGCAGAGAGACTGTATTTGAGGATCAGTACAACTGGCTCAAGAAAGTGATTGATGGTGGAGCAGCAAATTGACACGTCAAAAATAATGGTAAGATGCGCTTACCATTCTGACTGGGATGGGGCGATGAAGCTCGCATGGGATACCTTTGTGAGATTCGACGCCCCTGATTATTCTCAGGAAGGAATAGAAAATTTCCACAGATTTGTAAATGATGATATGCTCAGGAAGATGTTCGTGGCGGGCCATTATCAGCTCTTTGTTGCCACGGATGGTTCCAGGTATGTGGGTATGCTGTCTTTGCGTGAAAAGAAGCATATCTCTCTTTTATTTGTGGATGAACATTACCACAAGCATGGAGTAGCCAGCGCGCTGCTTACATTTGTGAAAAGATATGCCATTGAAGAGGAAGGTGTTGACAGGCTTACTGTCAATGCATCGCCCTATGCAGTGGAGTTCTACCACAAGAAAGGCTTTAGAGATCTTCAGGGGGAGACAGTTGCAGACGGTATCAGATTTACGCCGATGGAACTGATATTATGAGAAAAGAAATCAGGAAGGAAATAGTTTTAAATGGGGAAGATTTTTGATCTTGACAGTCCTATCATGAGAGGACTTAGCAAAATGGCTGATGTTATGTGGCTTAATATACTGGTGCTTGTCTTTGCACTGCCACTTATCATCCAGCAGTACCTTATGCTTGGAGCACTGGTATACGATGACCAGTCTCTTATTATGAATTATGTGTTTTGGGCATGGATCGTTGGAATTGTTGCTTCAATTCCACTGGGACCAGCACTTACAGCAATGCACTTTGTCCTGTTAAAGATAGTAAGGGACGAGGAAAGCTATATTACCAAGACTTTCTTTAAATCATTTAAAGAGAACTTTAAGCAGAGCAGCATTCTTATGATCATTCAGTTTGTTGCAGGTGGAATTCTGGTAATGGATTTTCTCCTTATGAAAAATGCGGGAGTTGTTTACAGATATATCATCACAGCAGCAAGCATTATCCTGCTCATGGCTGCTATGTATATTTTCCCGCTTCAGTCAAAGTTCCAGAACAAGATACTGGGAACTTTGAAAAACTCATTTTTGGTTGCGATCATGGCGCTTCCAAGGACTGCTGCCATGTTAGTTGTTTCACTTTTTCCAGTACTCCTTTATTACTTCTTTGGACTTAAGCTTGTTCCGCTTCTGATCCTTATAGGAATAGCGGGACCTGGATATGCGTGCGCTGCTCTTTACAATGAGACTTTCAAGAAGTTTGAGCCAAAGGAAGAAGAGGTTTCTGAGGAGCAGGAACTGGAAAACGCTATAAAGAAAATTGAGGAAGATGAAAAAGATTAACAGGAAGCATTTGAGATGGCTGATACCTCTCATTATTTATTATATTGTTATGGCCATCACACTAAGAACATACTGGACTTATTCCTACAGCAGAGCAGTTGATGCCAAGGAGAACGAGATTGCATTTGATGTAAAGTCGTCTCTGGATAACATCGACTTTTCTGTTGAAACTGCTACAGCCAGGATTGTACAGATTGCAGAGGCTTTTTCTCTTTACACACCTACCTATAACAAGAATCAGATAACACTGCTTCTAAAGAACATGGTGGAGGAGACAGAGCTTTCCTATGCCGTTGTCTGTGATCTTGATGGCGTTGGATATGACATGGATGGTCATGACGTTAATATAGGAGAGGAATCCTATTTTGATGATATCACCGCTGAGTACTCAAGGGGCGGAGTTGGTATGATCCTTCCGGGTGAACAGGCTGAAATGGATTCAGAGATCTTTATCGTCAGTGGACTTACCTATAACAATAAAGAGAAGGGATATCTGATCACCAAGATCCCAGTAATACATGTTTCTGACCAGCTTTTTAAAGACAAGTATATTGCCAACAGATCGGATATAGTAACAATTAATGGTGACATCATTTCTTTTGGCCACGGTAAAAAGCGCTCCGGGGATAAAGGAATTACGAGGCAGAAGCTGTGGAATGATCTTCCTGCCGGTATATCAAAAGACACCATCAAGCTCAGTATTTCTCAGAAAAATGTGTACATGTCTGATATTCCGGATTACGGATATGTAATAGTTGTTCCTTTTAAGAACATGGCTGGCGCTGTAGTTACCTTCATCACAGATAATGAGATGATGCAGATGGTGGATTTGAGCCTTCAGCCTCTCAGATATGCATTTTTGTGGTCCATAGTATCGTCTCTTTTACTTGTATTGATGATCTACTTAGCTAATGTGGTCAGCAATTATATCGAGAAAAAGAAATTTGAAAAGAGCTTTGCTGAAGCGGAGAGAGATGTTGTTACAGGGCTCATGACCAGAGCCTCAGCCACAAGGGCGATTGATAGCTATCTAAATGAAAATAGCGACAAGCGCGGTTTGTTATTTGTCATTGGTTTAAACAAAAGTGACGATGATAAGGAAGACATTTTCACCGGCGAGAGATTAAAGGAGTTTTCCCGCACCCTTGAAAGAAGCTTCAGAGTTACAGATATCCTGGGAAGACTGTCTGACAATGAGTTCCTTGTATTCCTCAAGGACATCCATGAGGAAAAAGATGTAAGAAAGCAGACTGATCATATGCAGATGTTCCTCCATGATGTCAAAGTGACAGACGGAGAGAGAGAATTGTCTGCAAATGCAGGAGCAGCTCTTTTCCCAGACAGCGGTAAAAATGCTTCTGAGATACTGAATGCTGCTGAGAGTGCTCTTATCAGGTCCCGCAAGGACGGTATAGGTATGCTGTCATTTTGACAAATGACAATAGGCAAATTGCACAGTGATAATTTCGTTTATTCGTCATAATTTTGTTAATTGGGGAAATTGTTCCAAAAACTAGGCAGATTGGCTAATGAAAAATAAAATCTTTGTTGAAATGGTGAATAGCAAATGGTCTGCCGATTCTTTATACTTTAACCTAGCAAAAAGCTTTGTACAAAATAGGAGGATTAATTGGTATGGCAAGTTTATCACTTGAGCATGTAACTAAAGTTTATCCTAACGGTTTCGAGGCTGTTAAAGATTTCAACCTTAACATCGAGGATAAAGAGTTTATTATTTTCGTAGGACCTTCAGGATGTGGAAAGTCTACAACTCTTCGTATGATCGCTGGACTTGAGGATATCTCTTCAGGAACACTTAAGATCGGTGACAGAGTTGTTAACGATGTAGAGCCTAAGGACAGAGATATCGCCATGGTATTCCAGAACTACGCTCTGTATCCACACATGACTGTATATGATAACATGGCTTTCGGACTTAAGCTTAGAAAAGTTCCAAAGGCTGAAATTGATAAGA
>SVGB01000015.1:0-31953 GCA_015056565.1 Butyrivibrio sp. | reverse complement strand
CTATGGGACGTGCTATCGTTCGTAACCCTAAGGTATTCCTTATGGACGAGCCTCTTTCAAACCTTGATGCTAAGCTTCGTGTACAGATGAGAACAGAGATCGCTAAGCTTCACCAGAGACTTGGCACAACAATCATCTACGTAACACACGATCAGACAGAGGCTATGACTCTTGGTACAAGAATCGTTGTTATGAAGGACGGTGTTGTTCAGCAGGTTGACACACCTCAGAACCTCTATGACAAGCCAGGCAACCTTTTCGTTGCTGGATTCATGGGATCACCTCAGATGAACTTCCTTGATGCAGAAGTTGAGGTTCAGGGCGACAGCGCTTGCCTTAAGATTGCTGGTCAGTCCATCGAGCTTCCACCTGCAAAGGCTAAGAAGCTTATCGATGGTGGTTATGCTGGAAAGACTGTTACATTCGGTATCCGTCCTGAGGATGTTGATGATTCAGAAATGGTTGTTAACACATCTAAGGCAGTATTCGAGTCAACAATCAACGTTTACGAGCTTCTTGGTGCAGAAGTTTATCTGTACTTTGATCTTGCTGAGTTCCCTATCACAGCTAGAGTTGATTCTCGTACAACAGCTAGACCTGGCGATAAGGTTAAGTTTGCTTTCGATGTTGAGAAGATCCACATCTTCGACAAAGAGACAGAGCAGACAATCACAAACTAATTTGTTGCATAATGAGAGCTGCGCTTTTAGGCGCAGCTCTTTTCTATTGGGCGGATAAAGTGTTATACTCAAAAGTAGGAAGGTTATAGCATCTAAGGGGGTTAACTATGATAACAGCACATACGATCAAGACCAGCATAGAGGAACTGAGCGCCATTACTAAGGTTGAGCTTTCTGTAATGGACTTAAGCGGAGATGTAGTTGCCTCCACCAGTGAGAAGGACTTTTTGGATATTTCAATAATTGTTAGCTTTGCTAATTCTCCTGTGGACTCACAGGTTATTGGAGATGTTCATCTTTTCAAGGTTTTAGATGACCAGGATCCTGCATATATACTTTTGGCCAAGGGCGATTCAGAGCACGCTTATATGGTGGGCAAGATTGGTGTAAGCCAGCTTCAGGGACTTATCCAGGCATATAAGGAGAAGTTTGACCGCAACAACTTCTTCCAGAATCTTCTTCTGGACAATATGCTTCTTATAGATGTTTATAACAGAGCAAGAAAGCTTAAGATTGAAGTTAATGCACCTAGAGTAATAGTGCTTGTTGAGACTGGAGATACCACAGACAATATGGCCCAGGAGCTTCTTGGCGGAATGTTTGGAAACCACATGGGTGATTTTGTCACTGCAGTTGATGAGAACAGCGTCATTCTTATTAAGTCTCTGTCAAAGGGACAGTCCTATGATGAGGTTCAGAGAATCGCAACTACCATAGTAGATATGATGAACACTGAAGCCATGCTCAATGTCCGTGTATCTTATGGTGCAATAGTTGATGAACTTAAGGATCTTAGTAAATCCTACAAGGAAGCCAAAATGGCTCTTGAAGTAGGCAAGATATTCTACGCTGAAAAGAAAGTTAATGCCTACAACACTCTTGGAATTGGAAGACTCATCTACCAGCTTCCAGAGAGCCTTTGCAGATTGTTCATTGATGAAATTTTCGGTGATAATGAAGTTCCTGACGATCTTGATGAAGAGACACTTAACACTATAAACAAGTTCTTTGAAAACAATCTGAATGTTTCAGAGACCTCAAGACAGCTGTTTGTCCACAGGAACACTCTCGTTTATAGAATTGAAAAATTGGAAAAGAGCTGTGGGCTGGATGTTAGAAAATTTGATGATGCCCTGACCTTTAAGATTGCAATGATGGTTATCAGCTACATGAAATATCTTGAAAAGAAAAGCTGATGAGATTCTCTAAAGGATGCATGCACGTCTCTTCGGAAAAGAATAGGCGACCTTACAACACATGAAAGGTTCCACTTAGTGCTGCTTCGTTCCCGACCTGACACGGTTCGCGGATTTCCATTGCATAAGACCCACTCCCTCACAGAAGTGCTGCTACATGCACCCTTTACAAAACCGCTCTATTACTATACTTACTTTTTGGATTTATGTCAAACTCTTCACTGCTGACCTAAAAGATCCTGCAAAGTGAAGCTGTCTATATACTCATTGATGACTTTATCAAGTCCCTGCCAGAAAATGGCAGTAGAACATTCGCTTGCCAGAGGGCAGGACAGGCCTTCGGAGTCTGCTGTGCATTCTACAGAAGCAAGAGATCCTTCTGTCGTTCTTAAGATATCCCCAACATTAATTTCTGAAGGAGCCTTGGAGAGCTTGTGGCCTCCATTGCTTCCACGCATGCTGTCAAGATAACCCGCTTTTCCAAGGGCTGAGATGATCTGTTCCATGTATTTTGGGGTTATGCCCTGTCTGCTGGAAATGTCTTTTGCTGCAATATATTCACCGTTGTTGTGGAGTGCAAGATCCAGCATTACCTTCAGTGCATATCTGCCTTTTGTTGATATCTTCATTGTGTACCTCGAATAAAAAACTTATAATAGAAATGAATTGTAAAAACATAATAGCAAAAAAGAAAAACAATTACTACCATGTTGGTATGAATTATGAAAAATAGAGAGCTGTCCGAAGAAGAAAAAAAGGACATAAAATACATGAGAGCAGCAATTGCCCAGGCAAAAAAAGCATATAAACTCGGCGAAGTTCCGATTGGCTGTGTCATAGTATATGAAGACAAGATCATTGGCAGGGGATATAACAGAAGAAACACTGATAAAACGCCACTTGCCCATGCAGAGATAACTGCCATCAAAAAGGCAGGGAAGTATATGAATGACTGGCGTCTTGAGGGATGTAAGCTCTATGTTACATTAGAGCCCTGTCAGATGTGCTCAGGGGCAATTGTTCAAGCCAGAATACCGGAAGTTATCATGGCTGCAGAAAATCCCAAGGCAGGATGTGCTGGTTCAGTAATGGATATCCTCAACAACCCTGAGTTTAATCATCAGGTACTTGTAAAAAAGGGAGTACTTGGGGAAGAGTGCAGCGAACTTTTAAAGAAATTTTTCATAGAACTTAGAGCAAGAAATAAGGCTGAAAAGGAGCAGAAAGGTAAAGCTTGTGAGTAAGAGGATTATTTCAATTCTACTTGTAATGACTATGTTATTTGTAACAGCAGGCTGTGGGACCGTGGGCACAAATGGATATAGAGACCCTGCAGCAATTGACGAGATCGATTTCAGTGACGAGCCTGTGACCATCACCTATCTCACTATTGGCGATAAGCCTACAAATGGCAGAACAGAAGAGGTCATTCAAAAGCTGAACAAGATCCTGACAAGGCGTCTTAATGCAAAGCTGGACATTTACTATGTTGGCTGGTCAGATTATCTTGCCAACTACAACAATACAGTAAAGACCAAGGAACTTGGAATAGACCTTATTGGTACCGGATCAGACTGGCTGGATGCATGGCCAAATGTTATGGAGGGCAACTTCCTTCCCTTATCTGAGGATATGCTTCGCAAGTACTGTGGGATCACATACACGAATGTTCCCAAGTCTGTCTGGAGGAGCTGTTCCTACGACGGAAGTATCTATTTTATCCCTGAAAACGAATATACCCAGTGGACTAACCACGGCTTTATATACAGAGAAGACCTTGCGAAAGAGGCTGGACTTTATGAGATCAATTCCTGGGAGGACCTCTGCACATATTTTTACAGTGTTCGGGAAAAACATCCGGACATGATCCCGTGGGATACAGATGGAAAGTCAAGTATCGTTCCTTTGGGCTATATTATGAGCAAGAGGAACTATGCTCCAATTTACGAGCTCACCACCTATGGCCTTTGGGGTGAGGACCTCAATAATAAGGGCAAGATCATTTCTCCATTTTATAAAGGTGATGAACTTATTGAGTACGCCAAGCTTATGAAGGAATGGAGACTAAAGGGGGTCTTCAGAGCTGACACTTCTATGGTGGGCGACAATCAGGATGAGTTCTACATGGGAGAATCATCAGTTATCCAGCACCACACCCAGAACTTTTATACCATCATCAAGCCAAAAGCTGACCTTGATATGCCAGATACCAACGTGAAATTCTATTGGTTTGGAAAAGAAAATGGCAATCTCATGAGGGTGTCCAATCTCCATGGCGCCATGGCAATATCTGCTTACTCACAACACCCGGAGAGAGCCCTTATGGTCTATGATATGCTTAGAAACGATCAGGAATGCTACAACCTTATCAGATATGGTATAGAGGGCGTTCAATACGAATTTACCAGCAGCCATATGATGGAAAAGCCAAGTGGCTACAATGAGGCCAAGGACAGCTTTGTAACCGACTTCTGGTGGGGAAGAAGAGATGAGTATGAAGTTCCGGATTCTTCATATGCCCTGGATGATTACTACACTTTGGTAAACAGCTATGAGCATGTGGCAGAGGCCTATCCTTGGGAGGGTGTTCCATTCTCGACACCGTATGTAAACGATGAATTAAAGGCTATCACAGCCATTTGTGATGAGTATATACCCCAGATCTCCATGGGAGCGTACATTGGTCCCCCGGAGGAAAAGGTTGCGGAGTTCAGGGCAAAGCTCAAGCAGGCTGGATTTGAGAGGATCACTGGTCAGCTCCAGAGGATTTATAATGAACAGTAAAAAAGATCATACTATAGGGATAAGATTTGTGCTAAAATAGCGCCAATGTTATTTATGAAAAGAGTATGAAGTAGGAGGAACAAAATGGTAACGACTTTGGACAAGGGATGCTACCTTGTAAATGGACAGACACTGATCCCGGATGACGCTGAGGCAGCGGCTAAGCTTTCAGGTCTTGGTATTACAGATGAGCAAAGAGATTCGGCAAAAGAGAACACTATCGCCTATGGTATTTTGAAAAACCACAACATCTCAGGCAACATGGACAAGCTCTGTGTTAAATTCGACAAGCTTACATCACATGATATTACTTATGTTGGAATCATCCAGACTGCGAGAGCTTCAGGTCTTGAGAAGTTCCCTATCCCATATGTTCTTACCAATTGTCACAATTCACTGTGCGCAGTAGGCGGCACTATAAATGAAGATGACCACATGTTTGGACTTACAGCAGCTCAGAAGTACGGCGGAGTATATGTTCCACCTCATCAGGCTGTAATCCACCAGTATGCCAGAGAGATGCTCTCTGTAGGCGGCGGAATGATCCTTGGCTCTGACTCGCACACCAGATATGGAGCCCTTGGAACCATGGCTATTGGAGAAGGCGGCCCTGAGCTTGTTAAACAGCTTCTTGGTCAGACCTATGATGTAGACAGACCAGAAGTAGTAGCAATCTACCTTGAAGGAACCCCCAAGAAGGGAGTTGGTCCTCAGGACGTTGCGCTTGCTATTATTGGCAAAGTATTTGGAAATGGTTATGTGAAGAATAAGGTAATGGAGTTTGTAGGCCCTGGTGTTAAGAACTTAAGCGCAGACTTCAGGATTGGTGTCGATGTTATGACAACAGAGACCACCTGCCTTTCATCTATCTGGGAAACAGATGATGAGATAAAAGATTACTATGAGATCCACGGCAGATCAGAGGATTACAAAGAACTTAAGCCAGGAAAGGTTGCGTACTATGACGGCCTTGTTAAGGTTGATCTTGACAGCTTAAATCCAATGATCGCAATGCCTTTCCATCCAAGCAATGTATATGAGATCAGCGAGGTTAACCAGAACCTTGAAGATATCCTTGAGGAAGTTACAAAGAGAGCCAAGGTAAGCTTTGGCGACAAGGTTTCATACTCTCTTAAGGACAAGATTGTCAATGGAAAGTTTGTGGTTGACCAGGGTATCATAGCAGGATGTGCTGGTGGCGGATTTGAGAACATCTGCGCAGCTGCAGATATTTTGAAGGGCAACTTTATTGGAAATGACAGATTTACATTAAGTGTTTATCCTGCTTCTACTCCTATCTATATGGAGATTGTTAAGAACGGCGTTGCAGCTACAATCCTTGAGACTGGTGCGATCCTCAAGACCGCGTTCTGCGGACCTTGCTTTGGTGCCGGAGATACTCCTGCTAACAATGCGTTCAGTATCAGGCATTCAACAAGAAACTTCCCTAACAGAGAAGGCTCTAAGGTTCAGAATGGTCAGGTTGCATCCGTTGCACTTATGGATGCCCGCTCTATCGCAGCAACTGCAGCAAACAAGGGCGTTCTCACACCAGCCACTGAATTTGACGGAGAGATCAAAAAGTACAAATATCACTTTGACAGTGCTATTTATAAGAACAGAGTATTTGATTCTAAGGGCAAGGCAGATCCTAGTGTTGAACTTCAGCTTGGACCAAACATCAAGGATTGGCCTAAGATGTCAGAGCTTCCTAAGAACCTGGTACTTAAAGTTGTTTCAGAGATCCATGACCCTGTAACCACAACAGATGAGCTTATTCCATCAGGCGAGACTTCATCCTACAGATCCAACCCTCTTGGACTTGCAGAGTTCACTCTTTCAAGAAAAGACCCTGAGTACGTTGGCCTTGCAAAAGAGGTAAGAGCAGCTCAGGATGCACTCATTGAAGGTGCGGATCCTATAGCAGCATTCCCAGAGCTTAAGGGCGTTATGGATGTTATTACAAAAGAGTATGCTGACGTAAATAAAGATAATCTTGGCTTTGGATCTACGATCTTTGCAGTTAAGCCTGGAGATGGTTCAGCAAGAGAGCAGGCAGCTTCCTGCCAGAAAGTTCTTGGAGGATGGGCTAACATCGCCAATGAGTATGCTACCAAGAGATATCGCTCCAACCTTATTAACTGGGGTATGCTCCCATTCATAATTGATGAGGGAGACCTGCCATTTAAGAGGCTTGATTATATCTTCCTTCCAGAGATCAGGAAGGCTGTTGAGAACAAGGACAGCAAGATCAAGGCATATGCTGTTTCCGGTTCATCTATGAAGGAGTTTACTCTTAAGATGGGTGACCTTACAGATGATGAGAGACAGATCATCCTTGATGGTTGTCTTATAAACTTCAACCGCGTAAAATAATTAGTATGTCTTATGAGAGTAATTGTTTTAAAAAAATAATAATTATTGGTATGTCTATGACCATAGCTGGAAGCGTCGCAGGTTGCGGCGCTTCTTCTGCTGAATTGGAGGCGGAGGTTTCCGAGATAACAGGCACAGCTCTGGCGTCAGTAGATTATAAGGTTCCAGTCCAGGTTCCAAGCGGGCTTGTGGATCAGATCGGATACAACAAGGGCTCTGAAAAGGTAGTTATTTTTAAGGGAGAAGATGTCACCGGGAATTTCAGCGTCTACAATATAGAGACCGGCAAGCAGGTTTACACAGGAGAGATCTTAAAACCTGTTTACAATGAAAAGCTCGATGAGTATGACAGTCTTGGTTATTTTAATGACCTTGATGAAGAGGGGCAGTACTGTGTATATACAGACACTACCGGAGAGTCATACTCTTTTTCTATTAAAGAGGATGCCTACAGGGATCTGTTTACAAGTGCCTGCAAGAAGTACTACATAAACAGATGCGGCATAGGACTTTCAGAGAATTACGCAGGGGACAGTGCTCACAGTGCCTGCCACACCACCATGGCAAGACTTCAGGAGGATCCTTCGGTGCAGATTGATGTATCCGGAGGCTGGCACATGGATGAGCAGGCAAGAAGAGATGCGACTCTCGGAAGCAGGATCGCAGAAAATCTCCTGACTGCCTATGAGATGAATCCTTCAGCCTTTACAGATGATACAGGGATTCCTGAGAGCGGCAACCAGATCCCAGATATTTTGGATGAGGTCAGATACGAGGTGGAGTGGCTCTTAAAGATGCAGGATCCAAGGACTGGCGGAGAGTATGCGGCTGCTGTTACTGATGTGCAAAAGGGCTCGGATGTGTTTGCAGCACCTGTACTTGTTACACCGGTATCCATGGAAGCCACGATTTCTTTTGCCTCTGCGATGGCGAGATTTAGCTATTTTTATCAGCAGTTTGACTCTGATTTTGCAACCACAGCTCTTAAGGCTGCAGACAGAGCTTTTTCCTGCTTTTTGAACAATAAGAGGGCAGAGGATGATTCTGCTGCTTTTAAGGCTGCGGCGCTGCTGTACAGGGCAACTGGCTCTTTAGCTTACTCAGATATCCTGGACGGGTATTTTGTAAGACCTGATTTTGATCAGCTGTTTATTAACGATGAGAATATCTTTCTTGGTTCTGTGACATATCTTTCCATCAACCAGAAAGTGGATGTGGAGAAATGTACATATCTTATGAAGCTTCTTATGAAGACCTCTGAGAGTATTGCAGCCAAGGCATCTTCATCCAGTTATCTGGTTACAGATGAGGATACGGAGCATGGCTTTGAGAACATGCTCAAAGACATGAGGTGCCTTACCATTACGGATCACATCATTTATAACCACGAGTACACCACTATCATTGAAAACCACGTGCACTTTCTATCAGGCATAAATGCTGGTGCTGTCAACTATCTTACGGATGATACAGAAAGAACTTATTTGGATTCAGGGGAAAATGGACTCCTTAACGATCCTGAGTCAGTAGCTCTTTTGATATTCATGCTGAGTGTGCTGGAACAGTGATGTCTGGTGATAGCATTTTTTCCAAAGTGATAGTCTCTTTTTGGTTTGCAACTGCCTAGGGGTAGTGTTAATATGGATGGGTCATGAAAGCGATAATAGGTGATTTAAATATCAATTACATAGATGAGGGGCAGGGACCACTTCTTGTTATGCTCCACGGATGGGGATCAAATATCGATCTCTTTGCGCCGGTGATAGGATTTGCTAAAAAGAAGTATCACGTTGTAGCAATGGATATGCCTGGCTTTGGTAAGAGCGACGAGCCTGTAGAGGCCATGAATGTTGATGATTATGTGAGCTTTGTTCTGGATTTTATCAAGACCCTTTATCCCGATGAAAAAGAGATCATCTTTTTAGGTCACTCAATGGGCGGAAGGATCATCATCAAGCTCGCCTCCGGAATAAAGGATGGAAGGATTGATAGCTCTTTTACCATTCCAAAGGTTATACTTACGGACTCAGCAGGTATCATTCCTGTGAAGACTGCTGCTCAGAAAAAGAGAACGGCAAGATATAAGTTTTACAAAAACCTTATCACTAAGACCGGAATTGCCAAGGCGTTCCCAGGAACAATGGATGCTCTTCAAAAGAAATTTGGAAGCGCGGATTATGCTGCAGCTTCTCCGGTTATGAGACAGAGTCTTGTGAAGGTGGTAAACGAGGACCTTGAGCCCTACATGCCATCAGTTACTATGCCAGCTCTGCTTATATGGGGCGACAAGGACACTGCAACCCCTCTTTCTGACGGACAGAAGATGGAAAAGCTCATGCCACAGGCAGGACTTGCTGTGATAGAAGGCGCGGGCCACTACAGTTTTCTTGATAACACTTATCTGTTTAATAAGATCCTGGGAAGTTTTCTTGGGATAAGTTTTTGAGGTGATCAGTAGATGATCTTTACTATTATTATTTATCTGCCAATTATATGCTTTGCTATTTTGGGGCTGAGGTATCATACCCATATGCTGCAGCTTTCAAGCTATCAGTTTCAGGGCTATTTCAGACATCTTAGGACTGACAAGGCAAGAATGATCGCGCACCTTATGTTTATCGTTCTGTTTGTTGTCACCATGTCTGGAGAGTTGATAAATACAGGCATTCAGCTTATTGCTCTGGTGGCATTCCTCGGAGTGTACATAGGTCTTTTGATCTCATATGTACCAAGGCAGGCAAAAAAGAAGTTCGTGGTGACTGACAGGGTTAAGAGACTTTTTGTGACATATGTCATTTTGTCATTTCTGATCCTGGTTCTGCCATATATCATCTTTGGGTCTTTCAGAAGGGCATATAGCGCTGCTTCTGCCGAAGGGGGTATTGAAGGCGCGGTTGTTTCCATGATCGTGACAGTTGTGATGATGGTCCTGTATATCGGACTTCTGCCACTTATTCCGGCCCTTGCAAACCTCATCAACAAGCCAATAGAGAACAGGATAAACAGATGGTTCATTGATGATGCAGTCAGGATGATAAATGACCATGGGAATCTTCGCATCATTGGTATAACCGGAAGCTTTGGAAAGACCAGCGTCAAGTACTATCTCACAACACTTCTTTCTGAGAGCTTTAGCGTCCTCATGACTCCTGAGAGCTACAACACTCCCATGGGAATTGTCAGGACCATAAGAGAGCATCTTAAGCCAACCCACGAGATATTCGTATGCGAGATGGGCGCAAGACATCTTCATGATATAAAAGAGATAACGGATATTGTTCATCCTGATGATGGGATCGTTACATCCATCGGATATCAGCATCTTGAGACTTTCCACAGCCTCGAGAATATCATAAGCACTAAGTATGAGCTTCTTGACGCCGTAGATGAAAAAGAAAAGAAAGAGGGCAAGCAGGAAGGGAAGCATCTTAAGTTTGTAAACGGAGATAATGAGATCATCCGTGCAAACATGAAGTATTCTGACGCAATTACTTATGGCCTGTCTGATGGTAACGATTATCAGGCAAAAGACATTGTGGTAACAGGAGCGGGAACGAACTTTACCGTTACTTCTCCAAAGGGCGAAAGCGCAGAGTTTTCATCAAAGCTTGTGGGACGACACAACGTTGAAAATATTGTGGGAGCCATTGCTGCAGCAAACAGTCTTGGCGTTCCAATGAAAAAGCTTGTAATGGCGGTAAGACGCCTTGTGAGCGTACCTCACAGACTTGAGCTTGTTAAGCACGGAAATGTGTCTATACTTGATGACGCCTATAACTCAAATCCAAATGGTGCCAAGGTAGCTCTTGAGACGCTTTCTCTTTTTAAGGACAGCGTCAAGATACTTGTTACACCTGGTATGGTGGAGCTTGGAGAAAAAGAGGCTGAGTACAACGAAGAGTTTGGAAAACAGGCAGCAGCTGTATGCGACTATATTATCCTCGTTGGACAAAAGAACAGCGCAGATATTGAAAGAGGAGCGCTGGGAGCGGGCTTTGACAAGGAAAAGATCTTTACAAAAGCAAGCTTTAAAGAGGCTTCCGAGCTGATGTATGAGATTGATGCAGGTAAAGAAAAGGTCATTCTTCTTGAGAACGATCTTCCTGATAACTATAAGTAATTTAAAACGAAAGAAGGCATATTATGAAGCTAAAAGTAGCAGTTTTATTTGGCGGAAAGAGTACAGAGCATGAGATTTCCATCATCTCTGCAATTCAGGCAATAGGAAGCATAAACAAGGATAAGTACGAAGTAATTCCTGTCTACATGACCAAGAACAACGATTACTATGTGGGAGAGTCCATCGGAACCATTGAGGAGTACACTCATATTCCTGAGCTTCTTAAAAAGAGTACTCAGGTCATCTGGGTCAAGGACGGAGACAGAGTAAGCCTTGTCAGATACCCAATGAAGAAGTTTGGAAATAACGTTATCACTCAGGTTGACGTGGCTTTCCCTATTGTTCACGGAACAAACGTTGAGGATGGAACTTTGCAGGGATACCTTGCAACATTGGGACTTCCTGTTGTTGGATGTGATGTTCTTTCATCAGCTGTTGGAATGAACAAGTACGTAATGAAGACAGTTCTCAAGGACAATGATATTCCAGTTCTTGACTGCAAGTGCTATACATGGAAAGACTATGAGGATGTAGATGGTCTTGTAGCTAAGATTGAAGCTGCTTTTTCATATCCTGTCATCATCAAGCCACTTAACCTTGGTTCCAGCATTGGCATCAAGAAGGCTTCAGACAGAGAGGGACTTTTAGAAGCTCTTGAGCTTGGATTTGAGTTTTCAAAAAAGATCCTGGTGGAGCATGCAATCTCAAATCTTAAGGAGATCAACTGCTCAGTACTTGGCGACTATGAGTCTGCTGAGGCTTCTGAGTGTGAAGAGCCTGTAAACTCGGATGAAATCCTTTCATTTGAGGACAAGTATATTGGTGGAGCAAAGGGTTCAGCCAAGGGACAGGGCGGTTCAAAGGGAATGGCATCTCTTAAGAGAAAGATTCCTGCAGACATCTCATCAGAGATGAGAGACAAGATCAGAAAGATGGCTGTAGATGCCTTCATCTGCCTTGGCTGCTCAGGCGTTTCAAGAATAGACTTCATGATAGATATGGATACCAATGAGGTATACCTTAACGAGATCAACACAATTCCAGGATCTCTTTCCTTCTACCTGTGGGAGCCACTTGGTATGAAGTACGAGCACCTTCTGGACAATATGATCCAGCTTGCACTTAAGGCTGACAGAGAAAACCACAAGGTGGTTTATTCCTTCGAGACAAATGTCCTTGAGGGCGTTCACCTTGGTGGCGGCACTAAGGGCAGCAAGATGTAAATAACTCAAATAATACGGGCTGTGGAATAATATATGTTCATCTTCTTGTGACGCTTTCGCTCTTTTCGACTAGCAACGGTACTAAGCTCGAAAGGACCTCGCTAAGTACCGGCTGTCTCAAAAGCCCTGCGAGAGACGAACATATATAATTCCACAGCCCTTGTTTTTTTGATGGCTTAATTACAATTCCTGATTCTTTAAGTATGTCTTTTCTATAATACTCTTTACATATTGATCTATGTTTTTTTGGTCTTCCTTGGAAAGCTCAGAAATTACAATTGGCTTGCAATATTCAATCGTGACCTTTGCAGACTTTATAAATGGCGAGTGAGCTTCGAAGATATCTTCTGTATGGTTCACAACTACTGGAACGATAGGACAGCCTGACTTCTGTGCGATCTTAAAGCTTCCCTTTTTGAATTCGCCAAGTGGCTTGTCGGTTTTGTTTCTTGTGCCCTCAGGGTAAATAAAGATTGAAATTCCATTCTTAACTTTTTCTATGGCTGTAAGGACCATCTCAAGGCCCTTCCTGATATCTTTTCTGTCAAGGAACAGGCAGTCCATGAAGATCATCCATACGTTGAGAAGCGGTACCTTAAGAACTTCCTTCTTGGAGATAAAGCCTGTTGGATTTGGAACTCTTGGGTAGCAAAGGACTATATCAAAGATGCTTCGGTGGTTGCCAACATAGAGCACCGCCTTATCCTTTGGAACATTTTCTTCGCCGATGACAGTTCTTTTCACACCGCAGATGAATATTACTACATTGAAAGCCCAGCTTACGATAGTAAGGGAAGCTCTCTTTTTAAAAGGTTCGTTGAACCTTGAGATGATCCAGAGAATGAGCTGGATGGGAAGAGATACTATCAGAAATATAGCAACAAATGCTACAGCAAGTATTAAACGAATCATAGTAAGCGCCTCACTTCATTGTTGTTTCGAAATTCCTTGTCTATTTTCTCATGGTTGGGAAAAAAATAAAAGAGGTAATAGCACCTTGCTCAAAAGACTGATACAATGAGATACGGTAGGGACAAGGAGAAAACTATGCTTATTGTAAAGAATGGTTACATGATAGACCCTTCGTCGAGGACAGAGGGCGTAAGGGACATAGTTATTGACGGAGAAATAATAGCCGGAATTTATGTGGAGGGCAGCAGGGAAGTTGCTGAGCTTCTAAAGGGCAAGGACGTTACAGTCATTGATGCCAGAGGCAAGACAGTGGCTCCGGGGCTTGTGGATCCACATGTTCATTTCAGAGATCCTGGCTTTACATACAAAGAAGATATTGAGAGCGGGGCTAAGGCTGCTGCAAGAGGCGGCTTTACCAGCGTTATCATGATGGGCAATACCAATCCCCACATGGACAGCAAAGAGACGATCACTGATGTCCTTGAGAGGGGTAAAAAGACAGGGATCAACGTCTATACCTGTGGCAATGTCACAATGGATATGGCGGGAAAAGAGCTTACGCCTATGGAAGAGCTTATAGAGGCGGGAGCAGTTCTTTTCACCGATGACGGAAAGCCAATAACTGACGAAAAGATAATGGAAGAGGCATGTAAAAAGGCATCTTCGCTCAATAAGGTCATAAGCCTCCACGAAGAGGATCCTGCCCTTATTACAGACAATGGCATCAACCACGGCAAAGTGTCACAGAAGCTTGGAATAAAGGGCTCTCCAAGGGATGCTGAGATTTCCATGGTGAAAAGAGATATCGAGATCGCCAAAAAGACTGGCGCAAGGCTGACTATTCAGCACATCAGCACTAAAGAGGCTGTGGACAGGATAAGGCGCGCTAAGAAAGAGGGACTAAGTATCTATGCAGAGGCTACTCCTCATCACTTCACTCTTACTGATGAAGCTGTTTTAGAGCATGGAACTCTTGCCAAGATGAATCCGCCACTTCGCCTTGAGAGCGACAGGAAGGCAATAATAGAGGGCCTTAAGGACGGAACCATAGAGGTTATTGCAACAGACCATGCACCTCACTCCAGGGAGGAAAAGGAAAAGACATTGACAGAGGCACCAAGTGGCATTACAGGACTTGAGACCGCGCTTTCCCTTGGGATCAGAGAGCTTGTAAAACCCGGGTACATTACCCTTATGACATTGATAGAAAGGCTGTCTCTGGGAGCAGCTAAGATCTACAACCTTCCAGCTGGAAGGATATTTGTTGGAGGACCTGCAGACCTTGTGGTGTTTGGAGAGAAGGACCAGTGGAAGTTTGACAGCTCTTTTTCAAAGGCGTCCAACACCCCATTTCTTGGGCAGACCCTTCCGGGAAAAGTATATGACACGATCTGCAAAGGCAAGATCGTTTATCAGGCAAAAGAGGAGAAATAAGTATGTCAGGGAAAATGAAATGCGAGGCAAAAGTTTTAAGCCAGGAGCTTTTATCTGAGGGAATATATGATCTGTGGCTAAGTGTTCCCTTTGCAGGGGATGTGGTTCCAGGTCAGTTTGTGGGGGTGTTTCCGCTAAATAAAGCAACGCTCCTTCCAAGACCTATCAGTATATGCGAGGTGGACAAGGAAAACAGCGCCATAAGGCTTGTGTACAGAGTTGTGGGCTCAGGAACTGCTGAGTTTGCGCTGTATCAGCCAGGGGATTATATGGTTGTGCTGGGACCTTTGGGAAACGGCTTTCCGCTTGATAAGGCAACAGGCAAAAGAGCCGTTGTTATCGGAGGTGGAATTGGAGTACCGCCTCTTTTAGAGACTGCAAAACGTCTTTCTTTACTGGATAAAGATGCTGCGCCTTCAAATATCAGCGCAGTAATGGGATACAGAAACAACGACACTTTCCTTGACGATGAGTTTACCAACTTCGCTGAAGTGTATGTGGCTACTGAAGATGGCAGCCTTGGAACAAAGGGAAATGTCATCGACGCCATGAAGGAACAGCAGGTGCCATGCGATGTGATATTTGCCTGTGGTCCAATGCCAATGTTAAGGGGCATCAAGGCTTATGCTCAGGAGAATGGCATCAAGGCATATCTGTCCCTGGAGGAGAGGATGGCCTGCGGCGTTGGAGCCTGCCTTGGCTGCGTTTGCAAGACCAAAGAAGTGGATGAACATTCCCATGTGAAAAACGCAAGGATCTGTACTGACGGTCCGGTTTTTGACGCGGATGATCTGGATATGTGAGGAAGGTGGAGCTTATAAATGAATACATCAGTTGAAATAGCAGGGGTAAAGTTTAAGAATCCGGTAATGACAGCTTCCGGAACATTTGGATCAGGAATGGAGTACTCTGACTTCGTGGACCTTGGAAGGCTTGGAGCGGTGGTTACCAAGGGCGTAGCCAATATCCCCTGGGAGGGAAATCCAGTGCCAAGGGTTGCAGAAGTTTACGGCGGAATGCTAAATGCCATCGGCCTTCAGAACCCCGGAGTAGAGGTCTTTGCAAATAGAGACCTTAAATTCCTGGAAGGCTATGACACCAAGGTAATTGTCAACGTGTGTGGCAAGACTGTAGAGGACTACCTGGAGGTTATTGAGCGACTCTCTGATGAAAAGAGAGTGGATATGCTTGAAATAAACGTATCCTGCCCTAATGTAAAGGAAGGCGCCATTGCCTTTGGACAGAAGGCAGAAGCTCTTTTTGACATCACCAAGAAGATCAAGGAAAAGGCAAAGCAGCCGGTCATCATGAAGCTTAGCCCCAACGTTACCAGCATTTCTGAAATGGCTAAGGCAGCTGAGGCAGCAGGCGCAGATGCAATTTCCCTCATCAACACCATAACCGGCATGAAGATAGATATTTATAAAAAGAAATTCGTTCTGGCCAATAGAACTGGTGGAATGTCGGGACCAGCAATTAAGCCAGTAGCAGTTCGAATGGTTTACGAAGCTTCCCATGCAGTCAAGATCCCGGTCATTGGAATGGGCGGAATTTCAAACTATGAGGATGCCATAGAGTTTATCATGGCAGGCGCAACAGCTATAGCTGTAGGAGCTGCCAACTTCCACAATCCATATGCTACAGTGGAGATCGTAGATGGAATTGAACGCTACATGCAAGAGCAGGGAATAGAAGATATAAACGAGATCCGCGGAATTGTATGATGAAAAATTTTCTCGGGTGAACGTATATAATGACATAAAAAAAGAGGAAGAGCTTTTGAAGGCCCTTCCTCTTCTCGTTACTAGCAACAGTTACTCGATCTGGTCCTTTCCTGTAAGCTGATCGAACCCCTTCATTACAGCGTCAAAGGTGTTTTTAGAGATCTCTGGAAGTTCTCCGCCCCAGGTCTTTTCAGCCTGTTTGTAGCCCTTCTCAAATGCAGATCTCATCTGCTCAAGCTTATCAGGATCGTCTCCTGCAAGCGCTTTGGCAAAATCAAGAATACGCTCGGAGGTCTGCTTAACGCCCCAGTAGCCGTCTTCTGATATGTCTTCCTGCGCCTGTGCTTTGGTTGCAGCATCTACTGTGAAATCACCTTTTGCAAGGAATCTCCAGATAGATTCATCGTCGCTGTCTGAATTGGCTATGCCATAAGCTTTGACCTGCTTGCCCATCATCTTGTGGACTATGTCCAAAAGCTGTTGCTGGCGAAGCGCGTCATCTGCCTTCAGCTGCTGGATGATCTTGGTCCTGTCAGCTTCCTTGTTAGAGATCACAGGCTTTTCAGCCTCTTTCTCATCGGACTTTTCGTAGACCGCTGCCGCTTCTGCTTTGACCTTTACTTCTTCATCATCTTTTTTCTTGCTCTCCGCGGGAGCATTGACGGTGGAAGCATAGGTCGTCGCGATGTTGTTAGTAACCTCGGTAACTCCGTTTACGCCCATATAGAACTCCTTTTCCGCGCAAGGTTACCTAAAGTACCGCGCTTGAAACGAAACTATAGTTTACCTAATCTTCGTATCGGCTATTTTTTCAAAAACTTTAGGGGTAAAATAAAATTTTTTCATTTTTTTTGCATTTTTTTTCTTGTAATGGATTTGCCCAGGTGAGAAGATGAGATGTAGCAGGAACTTAAAGCTTTTCGTAGTTCCAAAAGTAAGTATCAGAGCGGAGTTTTAAACATGGAGATTACCAGAAAGGCTTATGCCAAGATCAATCTGGGCCTTGACGTGCTTGGAAAAAGAGATGACGGATATCATCTTGTAAAGATGATAATGCAGAACGTAGATATATATGACACCCTGACATTTAAAAAGACTAATGACGGCAAGGTGAGTCTTTTGGCCAATGATGAGAGTATTCCAGTGGATGACAGCAATCTCATCTGCAAGGTGGCGAAACAGCTCCAGGACAGATATGGCATTACAGATGGAGCACAGATCGAACTTGTAAAAAGAATCCCGGTGGCAGCGGGGATGGCTGGTGGAAGTACAGATGGCGCAGCAGCCTACAGAGCCCTTAATGAGCTCTGGGGAATCGGGGCTTCTGATAAGGAGCTTTGTGAACTGGCGGTTAAGCTTGGCGCAGACATTCCATACTGCATCATGGGAGGAACAGCTCTTTCTGAGGGAATCGGAGAGGTCCTTACGCCAATAGAAGGTAAGGCAAAATATCACCTTGTTGTAGCCAAGCCAGATATCATGGTTTCCACAGGCTGGGTGTACACTGAGCTTGACAGCACAGAGATAGAAAGGCATCCAGATATTGATGCCATTAAGGCAGCGATCGAAGACGGCGATGTAAAAAGAATGTGCAGTGAGATCCACAATGTTCTTGAGCCGGTAACCACAGAAAAGCACGGTGTCATAAAGGAAATTGAAAAGGTCCTTGAGGATAACGGCGCAGTAAAGGCATTCATGACAGGCAGCGGACCAACAGTATTTGCGATTTTTGACGATGAGAATAAGGCGGCGGAGGGATTTGAAGCAGTTAAAAAAAGCGGACTTGCAAGACAGTTTTTTTTAACAAAACCAATTGATCCAGCCCAGGTATGAAGGTGAACAATATGAGCAAAGAGGTAGAAGTTTTTGTCACAGGCATACATGTAAGAGAGGGAGAACCAACAGAGAAGGTGGAGAAGACCGCCACAGGCAGCTTTGAGATCTTAGAGGACGGCAGCAGGGTTGTGGAATATGACGAGCATCAGGATGAAGCTGCGACAATGAAGGTTCACAACAGAGTAAAGATCGAACCTGACGGCCTTAAGATGGCAATCATCAGGGAGGGGGCCACAAGGTCAAAACTGTATTTTGGGCAGGAGCTTGAGTACGACACTGAGTATAACACGCCCTATGGCTCGATGCAGATGAAGGTCAGGACCACAGATTTTGACTACAGAAACAAAAATGACGAAGAGATAAAGGTTGTAGCTGAATATGACCTGGAGATCGGAGGAGATGTGGTCTCCAGATCCATGATAGTTATAGAGATAAAAAATGCGGTGGCACAGTAAATGCCACCGCTTTCATTTTGTATTAAGTTATTTGACCATCTTTGCTCCGGCTTTTTCCTGAGCCTTAGCAACAAGGTTTTTGAAGAAGCCTTTTTTCTGTTCAGGAGCCTTGACCTTACCGTGAAGACCCTTGACTTCTGTAACGTAAATTCCACTTACTGAAGCCTTAACTTCCTTCTTGGTTGGAACTGAATCAAAGATCTTCTCATCACAGATAAGACTCATTACTCTGTTTCCGATCCTTACCTTTAAGATAGGGAGCTTACTGCCTCTAAGGAGCTTCGGGGTCTGATCCAGAACTGCCTGCGGAAGACCTGCTTCTTTAAGCTTCATTCTCTTTTTGTCAATGATCAGCATGGTAACTGTCTGTTTCATGGCATCCAGCTGTACCTGCTGCTCTGCCTGCTTTTTCTGAGCTCTTTTGCCAAGAATTATCAGTGCAACTATGGCTGCGATCAGGATGACAGCCACTACGATCAATACAATCCATCCGGTGTTCAAAATACTATCCTCCAATACTTGAAATGCATTACATATTCTACCATTCTTTGGGGGTTTAGGCAATAAAATACTTTAATAAGAAGGAAGAGTGTGGTAGTATAAAAAATATTGTTTGAAGGAGTACTATTATGAAAAAAAATTACTTATTTTACGGGGTGTTAGCAGCAACTGTTACCTTTGTGACAGCCTGCGGTTCTAATGCCACAACAGAGACTGATTCTCAGCCAGTAGCAGGGGCATCAACAGAGGCTTCTGCAGAAGATACAGCAGTTAATACAGACAATGAACTTACACCAGAGCTTGAAAAGATAGACATTGAAGGCCTTGAGACCAAATCACTTCTTGATGTTGATGTGGACAGCCTTGTTAAGCTTGGAGACTATAAGGGCATTACTGTTGAGGCAAAAAAGACTGAGGTTACCGACCAGGATGTTGAGGATGCGTTAAACAGCACATATTCAGCTAATCCAGAGATGCTTGAGGTAACAGACAGAGCTATAGAAGAGGGCGATACAGCCAATATCGATTACGAGGGCAAGTACGCTGACACCAAGGAGGCTTTCCAGGGTGGTACTGCGCAAGGCTATGACCTCGCTATTGGATCAGGCCAGTTTATTGATGGCTTTGAGGATGGACTTATCGGAGTTAAAAAGGGAGAGACAGTAGACCTTAACCTTACATTCCCAGAGAACTATGGAAGTGCTGACCTTGCAGGCAAGGACGTTATCTTCACAGTTACAGTTAATTCGATCAAGGCACCAGCGCAGGAACCTTCAGATGACTGGGCAAAGGGTCTTGGAATTGATGGTGTGACCAATCTTGAAGAGCTCAAGGCTCATATGAAAGAGGATCTTGAGAATGAGGCAGAGGAGTCTTATAACGATGAAGTGAGAAACGCTGCAGTAGAGATTGTTGTTGGCAACGCCACAGTTGAGGAGCTTCCAGAGGAGCTTTACAACAGATACTTCGTAATGATCTACAAGTCAGTAGAGAGCTATATTCAGCAGCTGCAGGCCGCATATGGCGTTCAGGTTTCAGTGGAAGAGTATGTACAGAATATCATGCAGTCAAATGGTCTTTCTGGTGAGCCAAAGGACTACTTAAGTGATATTGCTGATCAGCAGAGTAAGAGATGTCTGGTACTTCAGACTATAGCCAACAAGGAAGGCATTGAGATCACTGATGATGTAATAAATGAGTATGTTCAGAAAGATTATGACACATATTTCTATCAGGCTTATGAGAGCATAGATGCTTACAAGGAAACATTTGATCCTGAGGATTACAGAGAACAGATCATGGCAGACAAGGTGGCAGACTTTATAGTTGAGAACGCCCAGGTTGTCGAGCCACAATGATCATAAATATTGGAAGGGGACAATATTATGGATTTAACAGATATCAGAGAACTATTTGAAAAGCAGGAAGATTTCGTTGGCAAGAAGGTCACAGTTGGTGGCTGGATCAGAAACTCCCGTGATTCTAAGGTAGTAGGTTTTATCGTTTTAAATGACGGAACATATTTTAAGCCTCTTCAGGTTGTATATACAGATGCACTTGCAAACTTTGGAGATATCACCAAACTCAATGTTGGTGCAGCAATAATTGCAACAGGTACGATCGTTGCAACACCTGAGGCTAAGCAGCCTTTCGAGATGCAGGCAGATACTATAGAGATCGAGGGTGCTTCAACACCTGATTTCCCTCTTCAGCCCAAGAGACACAGTCTTGAGTTCCTTCGTACCATACCTCATCTTCGTGCAAGGACTAACACTTTCGAGGCTGTTTTCAGAGTTCGTTCAGTTGCAGCTTTTGCTATTCACTCTTTCTTCCAGGAGAGAGGTTTCGTATATGTCCACACTCCACTTATCACAGGAAGTGACTGTGAAGGTGCTGGCGAGATGTTCCAGGTTACAACCATGGACCTTAACAACGTGCCCAAGACTGAGGAAGGTGCAGTTGATTATTCCAAGGACTTCTTTGGCAAGCCAGTTAACTTAACTGTTAGTGGTCAGCTCAACGTTGAGACTTACGCATTTGCTTTCAAGAATGTATATACATTTGGACCTACATTCAGAGCTGAGAACTCCAACACTACAAGACATGCAGCAGAGTTTTGGATGATCGAGCCTGAGATGTGCTTCGCAGATCTTAAGGACGACTGCGATACAGCAGAGGCTATGCTCAAGTATGTTATCAACTATGTATTGGAGCACTGCCCAGAGGAGATGGCATTCTTCAACGAGTTCATTGACAAGGGACTTATCGACAGGCTCAAGAATGTTGCAGAGAGCGACTTCGGCAGGATCACATATACTGAGGCTGTTGAGCTCCTTGAGAAGCACAACGACAAGTTTGACTACAAGGTAAGCTGGGGATGTGACCTTCAGACAGAGCATGAGAGATACCTCACAGAGGAGATTTTTAAAAAGCCTGTATTCGTAACAGATTATCCTAAGGAGATCAAGGCATTCTACATGAAGCTCAACGAGGATGACAAGACTGTTGCAGCAGCTGACTGTCTTGTTCCTGGAATCGGTGAGATCGTGGGCGGAAGCCAGAGAGAGGATGATCTTGAGACTCTCGAGAAGCGTATGGACGAGCTTGGACTTAAGAAG
The DNA here is from genome assembly GCA_015056565.1 of Butyrivibrio sp. Taxonomy (GTDB): domain Bacteria; phylum Bacillota; class Clostridia; order Lachnospirales; family Lachnospiraceae; genus Butyrivibrio. The sequence continues at coordinate 10,094 of SVGB01000015.1, read as the reverse complement.
GAGGACTACCAGTTCTATCTTGACCTCAGAAAATATGGAAGCGTACGCCATGCAGGATTCGGACTTGGATTTGAGCGTTGCGTAATGTACCTTACAGGTATGGGCAACATCAGAGACGTTGAGTCCTTCCCAAGAACTGTTGGAAACTGCGAGCTTTAATGTATGTAGGATTGCGAGAACGCAATGTAGCAATCCGCATATCATGTTATAATTACTAAAGAAAAACTATGCAAGGGGGTATTGGAATGAAAAAGATTTATTCTATCGTTGCCGTGATACTTTCCCTTGCTTTTTTCATGCTCACACCAGTATCATCCTATGCAACTACCAGTGAAGAGCTTAAGGAAACCCAGAAAAAGCTCGAGGATGAAAAGAAGGCTCTGGACAAGCAAAAGAAGGCTGCTGAGAATCAGAAGAATGCAAGCCAGAGTAAGCTCAATCAGGCCAACAGTCAGATAAGTGAAAACACAGAAGCTATGGGGGAGACCCAGGAAGCTATTGATGAGACTCAGGCTGAGATCGTAGGTCTCATGACCGATATCGAGCTTATAAAAGAAGATATCGCCTTTAAGGCGCAGCAGATAGAAGAGACCAATGCCAAATACGAAGAGGCCAAGTATCAGGAAGAGACTTTGTATGAAGCCATGGTCCAGAGAGTAAAGTTCATGTACGAGAAGGGTAACTTCTCCTATGTACAGATTCTTTTAACAGCAACAAGTTACGCTGACGCCCTCAACAAAGCTTCCTATGTGGAGGAACTGTACGAGTACGACCGTATCAAGCTTGCTGAGTTCGTGGCAGCCAAGGAGGCAGCTGAGGAACTTGGCCAGCAGCTTGAAGAGGAAAAGTCAGAACTTGAAGCTTCACAGTTTGAGCTTGAGGAAGAAGAAGCCTATATGGAAGAGCTTCTTGCTGAGTACAAGGCAACTTACGCCGACTATGAAGTTAAGCTTGCCAAGGCCAAGCAGGACGCTGCAGTTTATACAGCGCAGGTCAAGAGTCAGCAGGCCAGCATTGCAAGCCTTCAGAAGCAGATTGAAGCCAAGCAGAAAGAAGTAGATGCAGCCAAAAAAGCGGCAGCAGATGCTGAGGCAGCTGAGGAAGCAGCTAAGGCGGCTGCAGAGTCTGGAGATGATTACACTTCATCCAGTTACACTTCGTCAGGATCATCAAGTTCTTCAGGTTCATCCAGCTCCAAGTCATATTCCGCACCAGGAAGTGCGACAGGTCAGAATATTGCTAACTATGCATGTCAGTTTGTCGGTAATCCTTATGTGGCAGGTGGAACAAGCCTTACAGACGGAGCGGACTGCTCTGGTTTTGTAATGTCAGTATATAAGGCCTTTGGAATCTCAGTTCCCAGAACCAGCTGGGCGCAGGGGTCCTACGGCAGAGAAGTGTCATATTCAGATGCCCAGCCGGGAGATGTTATCTACTACGGCGGACATGTTGGAATATATATAGGTGGCGGAAGGATCGTTCATGCCAGCACCCAGAAGACTGGTATCAAGTACAGTCCAGCCACTTACAGATCTATTATCAGTGTCAGAAGATTTTTATAATTCTATTTAGGAGGAGCCATGGCTACAGAAGAAAAGGTCATAGTCATCGACTTTGGCGGCCAGTACAATCAGCTGGTTGCAAGGCGCGTGAGAGAATGTAACGTCTACTGCGAGATCTATTCCTATCGCACACCAATCGACAAGATAAAGGAGATGAACCCCAAGGGTATCATCTTAACAGGAGGTCCTAATTCCTGTTATGAAGAGGGTGCACCATCCTATACAAAAGAGCTCTTTGAACTGGGAATCCCCGTTCTTGGCCTTTGCTATGGAGCTCAGCTCATGATGCATATCCTTGGTGGTAAGGTTGAAAAGGCTCCTGTTAGGGAGTATGGCAAGACCGAGACCTTCATCGATGGCAGCAAGGACAAGCTCTTTAAGGGAGTAGAGGACAAGACCATTGTGTGGATGAGCCACTTTGACTATATCAGCAAGGTTGCTCCTGACTTTGAGATAATCGCCCACACAGCAGACTGCCCAGTAGCAGCTGCATGTAATGAAGCTAAGAAGCTCTACGCTATCCAGTTCCATCCGGAAGTTCTTCACACTGTAAAAGGTAAAGAGATCCTTCATAACTTTGTAAGGGATATCTGTGATACTGCAGGTACCTGGAGAATGGATTCCTTTGTTGAAAATACCATCAAAGAGATAAAAGACAGAGTGGGAGATGGAAAAGTCCTCCTTGCTCTTTCAGGCGGAGTTGACTCATCTGTCCTTGCAGCTCTTCTTGCCAAGGCTATTGGTAAGCAGCTCACCTGTGTATTTGTAGACCACGGTCTTCTTCGTAAGAACGAGGGCGATGAAGTTGAGAGCGTATTTGGCCCTAATGGCAACTTCGATATCAATTTTGTAAGAGTTAATGCAGCTGAAAGATATTACGCTAAGCTTGCAGGAGTAGAAGAGCCTGAGAGAAAGCGTAAGATCATCGGCGAAGAGTTTATAAGAGTATTTGAGGAAGAGGCCAAGAAGATTGGTGCAGTTGACTTCCTTGCTCAGGGTACCATTTACCCCGACGTTGTAGAGTCAGGTCTTGGCGGAGAGTCCGCCGTTATCAAGTCCCACCACAACGTCGGAGGACTTCCTGATTATGTTGATTTTAAAGAGATTATCGAGCCGCTCAGATCTCTTTTCAAGGACGAAGTAAGAAAGGCAGGCCTTGAGCTTGGCCTACCTGAATACCTTGTGTACCGCCAGCCATTCCCTGGCCCAGGTCTTGGAATCCGTATCATTGGCGAGGTTACTGCAGAGAAGGTCCGCATCGTTCAGGACGCAGACTTTATCTACAGAGAAGAGATTGCAGCAGCTGGTCTTTCCAAGCTCCCCGATCAGTACTTCGCAGCTCTTTCTAATATGCGCTCAGTAGGCGTTATGGGTGATGAGAGAACCTACGACTACGCAGTAGTTCTCCGCGCTGTAGAGACCGTCGACTTCATGACAGCTGAGGCCTCCGAGATCCCGTTTGCAGTCCTCCAGAAGGTCATGAGCCGAATCATCAACGAAGTCAAAGGCGTAAACCGCGTAATGTACGACCTTACAAGTAAGCCCCCAGGAACTGTGGAACTCGAATGATATAATAAGCCCAAGAAACCGCGAAAATAGCGGATCCTTGGGCTTTGTGCTTGCAAAATGCTTGCATTTTTCTATTGTCATTATATTGTCAGCAGAAGAGCCCACATAGATTGGGCTCTTTATAGTCTAATATTGCAGTTAATCTTATTATATTCAAGAGTACGTTCTAAGGTCTCGGCAGAGTCCAACATGGGCTTTTGAATATTCTCATCATCAAAATTCTTAGCGTTCTTACGCAGTTCTCTAGCGCATTCTGTTGTACTTGCCCAATCAGCTAACTTATGAAGTGAGGAGTTTCATTGAAGAACATATAACAAGCTAGCTGAGATGGCATTTGCTAATCATTAATGTTGATATTGTTCGGATGCACATTTATAATATTCTTTGTGAAAAAAGTTGGAAGGAGTGACGGGTATATGGATTACTTGTCTGTGAAGGAAACTGCTAGCAAGTTTGGCTTGTCCGAACGTCGTGTGCAAAAATTATGTGAGACTCAACGAATCGAAGGTGCAAACATGGTTAGTGGTGTATGGCTGATTCCTAATAATGCAAAAAAGCCTATTGATGAAAGAGTTACTGTTTCGTTTGAATCTGATGAATTTGTAACATTAAAAGAGTTATGTGATGACTTATCAATATCATTGGCAACGGGAAAGAATTGGGTTAAGCTGGGAAAAATTGTTCCTAATGGTATGGAGAGAAAGACTCCAGTTTTTTCAGTACAGTACGTTGAAAATCTAAAGAACGAAATAAAATCTGGAGAGAACAAAGCACTAAAGAGCAGGCGTAACAAAAAATATGTTTCGGGGAATGCATTGTATAATTCTTATGTTTCAGATAATTGCAAGTCGGTGTATGAAGTGCAAAAGCTGTTAGGGTCATTGGAAACATGTGATTTAGAGCTTTCTAAAGATGTAATACAGTTATTTGTTGCGGATTGTGCATTACATTTATTGGCTGACAAAATGAATTTGCCGTTTGCGAGAAATAAAGGATTATTACTCGGTTTTGTGAAAGGTGAGATATCTGTAGGCATATACGACGAGTTAGTAAATGATTTGATAACAAACAAGGAATCTTGTATTGAAACATGTGAAAGATATCCGCTTTTGTTCTCTTTAGATTATTTATATGAATACAAAGAGGATGTATTAGGACTTATATATATTTCATGCAAGAATATTGGAAATAGAAAAGCTACTGGGGCTTACTATACTTCTAATAGTGTTGTTCAAAAGCTAATAGGAAATCTTGATATTAGTAGTGGAGACTCAATTCTGGATCCGTGTTGTGGAACGGGAAACTTTTTGTTACAGCTTCCAGAGAAAGTAGAATTTGACGGTGTTTATGGGTATGATATTGATTCAGTAAGCGTAAAGATATCTAGAATTAACATGGCACTAAGATTCAAAGATGCAGATATACAATCTTTACGTCAGCACTTTATCGAGAAGAATTATCTAAAGGATAGGAATGATATAAAGTTTGACTATATCATTGGTAATCCGCCATGGGGATATGAGTTTTCTGAGCAAGAAAAAGTAGAGCTCAGGTTTATGTTTAGGACAGCTACTGGAAAAAACATTGAGTCTTACGATGTTTTCATTGAACAAGCGTTGAGAAATCTAAAAAAAGATGGAACGTTGTCTTTTGTACTTCCAGAGGCGGTTTTAAATGTTAAGGCACATATGCCTATAAGGAATTACATCATAGAAGGAAATTCAATTAACGCTATTGAATATTTGGGAAATGCCTTTGATGGGGTTCAATGCCCATGTATTATTATGAACATTGCTCATACTGAAGAGAGATTATCTACTATAGGTCTTAGAATAGGTGATGGTAATAGGAATTTTGTAATAAATACAGAGAGAGAGGTTACATCAGAATATTTCAGCTTTTTAACTACAGATGAAGAGTATGAAATAATAAAAAAGGTAAACCAAATAGATAATGTGGCATTTCTGGCAGGCAACGCTGATTTTGCGTTAGGTATTGTTACTGGTGATAACAAGAAGTATATCTCAACGGAGAAAAGAGATGATAATGAGATGGTGCTGAAAGGGTCAGATATTTGTAAATATCATATAAACCCTACAGACAATTATATTGTCTTTGCTTCCGATAGCTTTCAACAGGTTGCGCCTACGGAATTATATAGAGCAGAGGAGAAGCTTCTTTATCGGTTTATTTGTAATCAGTTGGTATTTGCATATGATAACCAACAAACACTTTCTCTGAATAGCTGCAATATCGTTGTTCCTCATCTTAATGGAATATCTATTAAATATATACTTGCGGTTTTAAATTCAAGAGTTGCGCAGTATATTTATAAAAAGCAGTTTAATTCAGTAAAGGTTTTGAGGTCTCATATTGAGAGTATTCCTATTCCGGTTGTTGATGATGATACACAGAAAAAGGTTATAGCTTTGACAGAAAGACTCATAGAAGGGTGCGATGCTGAAGAAGTAACCAATCGTTACGATGAACTTGATGAAGTGATATTTGATATATTTAAGCTTGATGAAGAAGAGCGTAAAGTTGTTAAGGAAGCAGTTGACGGAGATAATAAGTTTCTGTTGTAAATAAGATGAGTCATGGCTAATGCCATGACTCATCTTGTTTTATGGGGTATCAATTACTTAGTAGGTTGTATAATTCGTCATAAGATAAGGTTTTTATAAGGTGATTCTTTCTGTGATAATCAATGTTGTCTCGTTTTATGTGAAATTGTCCTTCGCCAGTATTTCCTCTATGTTGTTTGTTTGAGTAACCAGGGTGCTTTAGAACCTCTGAAGAACGCATGCAAAAGATTTCTATTGAATCATCAAAGAATAAACCATAGTATAGGACATCGAATTCCTTACATTTTATTTGCTGAATATTGCAGTCAAATGCATGTGTTTTTGCTTCAGAAGACTTTAATACTCTGTTGGATACGGTTGCTTTTTTACACTGGTCGATAACGTTACTATCATGTATTACGGAACTGTTTTTTTTCATTACTGTTGAAAACTTTACTTCGATTCGCTCGTTGGTGAAAGCATCTTTTTTGTCGAATGCTCTAGTATCGGATTCGTTAAAGCCATATAGTTTTTCCTGAATTATTCACGGCAATAGATTAAAATCGCTCCAATGCCGTATGTTTACTGGTACTAAAAAACTTATACTTTTCACCAAAAAAGTGAAGCAAAACTATATTAATAGAGCTCCTGATTTGCTACAATTTATGTGGGCTGACAACCACACATAAAGCAACAAAGGAGAAGCTCTATGCATAGTTTAAAGGAAATCCAGCTCTTATGCAACAAACAGTTTAAGCTCAGTTTTAGCGGAGGCGAGCTCTCATCCGACGGCGGTCTTTTGATGATCAAGGAATTCATTTCAGCACTTGGAATCGAAAAGATCATAAGGAACACTTTCAAGACCACTGATACTGCACTGTTCAGAGAACATAAAGACCACGAAAACCTCTTACAGATGATATACCAGATCTTCGGTACCTATTACGAAGACAATTGTGCTGATGAAATCAGGAAAGATCCTGTCATGTCAGCTATACTTGGCAAAGAAGCTCTTGCTTCACAGCCTACCATTTCAAGGTTCTTTAACCGTATGGATGATGCCACACTTCGCCAGTTTGATACAATGATGCGAGAGTTGCGCAAAACAGTATATTCAATAAACATGCCTGAATATGTGCTCTTCGACATTGATTCAACCCTGCTCCCAACATATGGAAGTCAGGAAGGCGAAGGTTTCAATTATCATTATCAGGCTCATGGGTATCATCCAAAAGTCTGTTTTGATGGACTTACCGGAGATCTTCTCCGCGCCACACTGTATGATGGCACTGATTACTGCTCCAAGGATTCTGCAGATTTTATGGAGCCTCTTATATACGAGTATAAGAAGAACTATCCATCTATCAAGCAATTTGCTAGGGCTGATAGCGGTTTTGCAGCACCTGAGCTTTATGATCTGTTTGAGGACAACGAGGTCAAATATGCCATCCGTCTTAAGATAAACAAGACGCTGACTGCTATGGGTCAGGACAAGGCCGATGCTCTTATGACTGTTGTAAAGCGTAATGCAGTGGACTATGCTGTTACTTATGGTGAGTTCATGTATAAAGCAGGTTCCTGGCGCAGTGAGAGACGCGTTGTCTTCAAAATAGAAAAGCCTGCAAACCAGTTTACATTCATGTACACCTTCATTGTTACCAACATGGAGATGGAACCCTATCAGGTAATCTCTTATTACTGCAACCGCGGACGAATGGAAAACTTTATTGGCGAATGCAAAGATGGCTTTGATTTTGCATCTGTAAGTTCCAAGAGCAAAGTAGTAAACGCCAATAGACTTCAACTCCATACGCTTGTTTATAATATATTCAATCTGTTCAGGCGCCTTGCTCTGCCCGGACAGATGAGCAAACACCTTATCGATACTGTCAGACTCAAGCTATTAAAGATTGCCACAAAGGTGGTCCATTCTGGCAGATATATAAAATTCAATCTGTGCAGTAGCTGCCCGTACAAAGACGAGGTCTTTCAGATTTTCAAGAACATCTGGCAGCTGAAAGTGCAGTTGGAATAGCAACTATTAACGTACCTTGATAACCTAAAAGCCATTCTCTAGGAGCTATAGGGATAGTCTACCCTTTTTCAGCTTTCGAACGCGCCATTTTCAGCGTTCGCGCTTCGAAAAAATATCCAAAGCGATTTTTGAATGGTTCTAAGGTGTCATGAATAATTCAGGTTTTTTTATCATTATTTCTGCAACTGAGCCAAATCTAGTTGTATGAAGTGAAAAAATACCGTCGTGAAACTCTTTTACCTCGGATTTAAGCATTTGGCGGCTCCTTTATAACAGTTTATATTATTCACTGATTGTAGAGAAGATCATATAATTCTTCATAGGATAGTGATTGCTCAAAGTGGTTCTGTCTATGATAGTTAATGTTGTCTTGGTTAAGATGGAACTGGCCTTCGCCTTCATTTCCTCGGTGCTGTTTGTCAGAATATCCTGGGCAATCAAAAATCTCATCAGAACGCATGCTGAAAATTTCAATACAATCTGCGAAGAATAAACCATAGAACAAAACATCAAACTCATTGCGCTTGACCTGCTGAATATTGCAGTCAAAATTATAGTGGCCAATATCAGTAGAATTCATGGCTCTGTTTGCAAGGTTGGCTTTAATACATTGGTCAATAGCATTATCTTCGCGAATTCTAGCTTCGTTTTCCTTCATGACAGTAGAAAACTTTACTTCGATTCGCTCGTTGGTTGCTGAATTTCTTTTGTCAAAAGCTAAAGAACCAGATTCGTCAAATCCATATAGCTTTTTAATCATAATTTCAGCGATGGTGCCAAAACGTCTGGTTCTGAGCGCAAAGATGCCATCACGAAATTCTTTTATTGTTGAGTCCATATTATTACTCCTTTTAGTTTAGTCATTCATTTGAGATGAATAAGAGATTTGGAGCCACATCTAGAGCGTTAGCAATTTTTTCTATATTATCTATAGAAATGCTCCGCTTTTCACGTTCAAGAGAACTTATGTATGTTCGATGTAGGCCAGAAAGTTCAGCTAGCGCTTCTTGGCTTAATCCTTTTTGGATTCTATATATTTTTACATTATTAGCGAACGTGTGTAATAAGCTCATAAATCACCTCACAAAAGCTATTGTAAGGCACTAATACAATAAGTCTACATACAATAAGTCACATCAGTGCGAACGTGAAGGAAATGTAACGCATTTCGGAGGGGCGAATGAAAGTGAAGTTAGACAATGAGAAATAAATATAATAATTTTTGCTTGCAAAGATAAAGGCGGATATGATTTGTGGTCATATCCGCCTTACTTGTAAAAAAATAACTATTGCCAAAATGAATAACATAAACCAAAACATAATGTATAACATATAAATCACATCTTTGCAAACATAAAGTTGTGTTAGGTGTGATATATGAAGAAAGAAGCAAAAGACCTAATTATTCGTTCTAAGAGACCCAAGGGGGAAGATGGCTATAAGACATTTTCAATTAGGGTAAAAGAAGATATTGTGGCTCAGATAGAGCAGGTCGCATCACAGACGGGGCATACTAGAAATGAGCTTATTGGCATCTTTTTGGAGCATGCGGTTGAGTATTGTACCATCGAAAAATGAGCCGTGCTTGCAATATGCTTGCAAAATATCGAAAAACATATGTGTTAGAGGTATATGATGGTATACAATGTGAAAAGAGACCTTGAAATAACGCAGTTTGTTGTCAGAAAGACATTTGACAACATAGAGCTTGAATAGTACCTGGTGGTTTGTAGGTAGGAATTCAATAACAGTAAATAAAGGCTTTCGATGGTGTAAATCAGCACCTTCGGAAGCCTTTTAGCGTTAATAGATAACGATCTGATAACAGAGAAAGAAGTGACGGGTACATCATGGGTACGGAAAGATTCGTTTCAAAGCGCAAAATAAAGCGCAGTACTATAAAATTGTGCTTTATCATATTTTGCATTCGAAATCAATTTATACGTTGACGACGTATAAAAATAGCTCTATACTTTATTAAAGTATGAAAATTACGGAGACTATGTTATGGATATTTCAGCTAGAATAAAGGAGTTACGAAAGAAAACGGGATTATCACAAAGTAAGTTTTCTGCAAAATTTGGGATTCCTGTAAGAACTCTTCAGCAGTGGGAACAGGGAATAAGTGCCCCTCCGGAGTATTTGGTAAGAATGATGGCGTATATTATGCTGCTTGAAGAAAAAAGCCATACACAAGACGAAGAACCGATAAGGGGGAAAAATGCAGATGGCAAATGATAAAGTTCAATTATTTGAAGACCAGCCGATCAGAACTGCGTGGGTTGAAGAAGAGGAAGAATGGTATTTTTCAATTGTGGATGTTGTTGGAATACTAACTGAACAACCTGATATTGATGGTGCAAG
>SVGB01000014.1 GCA_015056565.1 Butyrivibrio sp. | reverse complement strand
AACAAAAGGACAGATTTTGGATATATGAAGTCTGTTTTTTTGTTTGAGCTTACACCGATTGTTCACGTAAAAGTTTTTATTACAAAGAATTATTTGCAAAGAGCGAAAGTATCTCTTGCAATAGCAAGCTCCTCATTGGTAGGAACTACCATAAGTGTAACCTTGCTGTCATCACCTGAGATGATCTGCTCTTTTCCACGAACCTTGTTGGCCTCTTCGTTTAATGTAGCTCCGATAAAGCCAAGTCTCTCACAAATGAGCTTTCTTACAAATCCGCTGTTCTCACCAACACCAGCTGTGAAGCAGATTGCATCAACACTTCCCATTGCTGCAACATATGCGCCGATATATTTAAGAACTCTGTAAGCAAAAGCATCTACTGCTCTCTTTGCTCCTGCATGTCCCTTTACATAAGCATCCTCAAGATCTCTGAAGTCTGATGAAAGCTCATCTGAAAGGCCAAATACACCAGACTTTTTGTTAAGGAGGTTAGTAACATCTGCTACAGTAGAATTCTCTTTCTTCATGATGAACTCAACTACTGAAGGATCGATATCACCAGTTCTTGTTCCCATGATAAGTCCCTCAAGTGGTGTAAGCCCCATTGATGTGTCAACGCACTCTCCGGCCTTTACTGCTGATACAGAAGCGCCGTTTCCAAGGTGGCAGACGATTACGTTAAGATCCTTAGGGTCCTTGCCAAGGATCTGAGCTGCTCTCTTGCTCACATAAGAATGGCTTGTTCCGTGGAATCCGTATCTTCTGATGCCATACTTCTCATAGTATGAATAAGGTAGTCCGTAAAGATAAGCTTCCTCAGGCATTGTCTGATGGAATGCTGTATCAAATACTGCGACCATAGGAACACCTGGCATAACCTTCTGGCATGCTCTGATTCCGATAAGGTTTGCCGGGTTATGAAGAGGAGCAAGATCTGAAACCTCTTCGATAGCCTTGATAACTTCGTCTGTGATCACTACAGACTTAGTGAACTTCTCTCCTCCATGAACGATACGATGTCCAACAGCACCGATCTCATCAAGTGATACCACGCCATCTTCCTTGTTGGTAAGAGCCTCGATAACAAGCTCGATCGCTCTGTTGTGATCTGGCATAGGAGCAACCTTTGTGATCTTGTCCTTACCCTCTGGAGTATAGACGATCTGGCTTCCATCAATTCCGATCCTCTCGCAGAGTCCCTTGCAGATCACTGCCTCTGACTCAGAATCAATAAGCTGAAACTTAAGTGAAGAACTTCCACAGTTGATAACTAAAATTTTCATTTAAATAATCCTCTTTTCCAATTGAGTATGTCAAAAAACTTCCATCACTATGATACTTATATTATAATTTAATAACAAGGAAAAAATTGTACAAAAGGTGCTTAATAATGAAAACAATCGGTATTATAGCAGAATTTAATCCTTTTCATAACGGCCACAAATATTTGATCGATAAATGTAAAAAAGATCTCCATGCCGACAGAGTTGTTGTTGTTATGAGCGGTGATTACGTTCAGCGAGGAGCACCTGCTATCATCGACAAGTTTTCAAGAGCAAGGTGCGCCATCAATTTAGGTGCAGACCTTGTTATTGAGCTTCCCATCTACTACAGTCTTGGAAGCGCCGAATATTTCGCAAGAGGCGCCATCTCCATTCTTTCTGGCCTCGGATGTATAGATCATCTGTGCTTTGGCAGTGAATTTCCTGATGTCAGCAAACTTTATGAGATTTCAGATATAGTTACAAAAGAGCCTCCGGTCTATAAAGAAGTCCTGTCAGACAACCTTAAGGAAGGGCTTTCTTTTCCTGCAGCAAGAGCAAAAGCTCTTAATGCGCAGCTTGTTAATGACTCAAGAAGCTATGACCCTTCAGAATATGAAGAACTGTTATCTTCACCTAATACAATTCTTGGAATCGAATATTTAAAGGCTCTTAACAAGAAAAACCGCTTTATAGAGCCCTATGTAATACAGCGTGTTGGCAGGCCTTTCCACAGCGAAGAGCTTGGCAGCATTCCTTCAGCAGCTGGTATAAGAGCAAGGCTCCTTTCAGGACTTAGCGACAAGGTCAAGCTCAATGCGCCATTTATTCTGGACGGCGTAATGCCAAGAGCATCCATTGAAACAATCTCAGGCTACGAGGGAAGATTCATGCAGTGCAACGACTACTCTGCCCTTTTGGAGTACAAGCTCATTCTTGAAAAAACTGTTGGTTACACCAAATACCTTGATGTCACCAGGGACATTTCCAACAGGATCATTTCAAACCTTGATCACATGGACGGCTTTAGTTCTTTCTGCAATTTGCTCAAGACCAAGAATCTTGTTCATACAAGGATCAGCAGATGTCTTATGCATATCCTTTTAAATATCACAGAGGAAAACATGAAGGAGTATAAAGATGACGACTTCACGGCTTATGCCCGTATTCTTGCTCTAAGGTCCTCTTCTTCTGACCTTTTAAAGGCAGCATCTGAAAACGGATCAATTCCTGTTTTGAGCAGGCTAAAGGACGCTGACAAGGTCCTGTCTCCTCTTCAAAAGAGATTGCTTGATGAGACTCTTATTGCCAGTCAGATCTACAACAATTTTGCATGCAATGGAATCTCTTCTGAATACAGCCTAAAACAGATCGTCTTATAATCTTCTTACTTGAAGTATATTTCCAAACGTAATACCATATAAATTAGGTTATTTATACAGCATGGAGGTAGTATGGGCATTCTTAAGCTGGAAAAAGGGCAGGTACTTCATAAGGCAGGTACTGATGAAGTAAAATCTATAGAAATCCTGGTAAAGGGGTCTTTAAAAGTTTCCAATTCAAATACAGATATAATGCTTACAGTTGGAGCATTCGCAGGAGCTGTTGAAAAGCCTGGTCAGCCCTATATCTATACTTATGAAGCTTTGGAAGAATCTGCAGTTTATTCTTATCCCTTTGAATCCCTGGATGATATTCCCAATATTGTAAAAAGCAATCCCAAGATAGCCCCTATCCTGGCAAGCACAGCTATAAGCAGTGCCTGCAGTGTTTGTGCTGTTTTTGAACAGGAATACGATATCGCCATTGGAGAATATGAACAGCTGATGGCTGACTATGCGGATTATCCAAGTCTTTGCATAAAGGTTGGAGAAACCCAGAAGTCTTTTCCCGAAATGGAAGAAATCATCGCTCCCGAAATGCACAGACGTATCCCCCAGTGGGCTGTTGATTACTGCAACAGCTTAAAGGAGAACGAAGCTGCACTTAAAAAGAGCTACTACCCCCTCAGCATGGATATTGCTGTTGGAATGGTAATGACTTCCTTTACTATCTACAATGGTCTTTCTGAAGATGTTCAGGAACTGAATGTCTACAGAAAAACTCTTGCCAAAAAAACCACTGCCTTCAGGCAGACCATGAAGATGATAAGGGCAAAGCTTGACGACCTTGAAAGATCTGAAGCTGGCGGAGAGTCCACCACAACCGTTGTCAATGCTCTTACAACTATCCTTGCATATTCTGCTGTCCCACCGGAAACAGCTGCAAAATTCGAAGAACAAATAGCTGCATTTAAGGCAAACGAAAACAGATATGATTCATCTGATGAAGCAAGGGCACTTAGAAGAAGCATCGCAACTTCTTTCTACGAGATCTTTACTCCATGTTTTTTAAAGAGCTTGACCGACGAAGATCTTCCTATCGAACTTAAGATGTTCTTCATGTTTGGCTTTGTGGATGAAGAACTTGCAGGAGAAAAAAATACTACCATCCTCTGCAACATGGCAAAGGCCTATACTCCTGACCCGGACGGAAATGTTCTCCTTCTCTATGAGTGGCTAAAGAAGGTCTACATGCTGGAAGTTGATCCTTCCAAGAACGAATTTGATCAGGACTGGCCCACATACCTTCGCGAACAGAAAACAAGCGGCTCTATCAACGAAGCTCAGCTTGAAGCTATGATGAACAACTCCATTAAGCGCCTGGAATTTGAGATCCACAATCTCTTCTCCCTTGGTAACAGGATGACCTTTGGAAGGATCTCATCCTTTGTTCCAGTATTCGATTCACAGAATGTATTAAGACCTCTTGATATGGCTTACCTCACTTCTTCAAAGATCAATGAATACTTTGACATGATAAGAGGTATTGATTACAGCGTTTTCTGCAGGCAGGCTGTATTTTCTGACCCTGAGATCGGTATCACGCAGCTGTACTACGACGATGATATAACTCCATACATGATCCTGATGCCAAATGTCGGAAGCCGCGCAAGCCTCTGGCAGGAAATAAGCGGAAAGAACAGAAGAACCAAAGCCAGGATGATCGTATCCATCTTCAACACAGAAAATACCGAAGAATCCATGATAAAGCTCTTTGGAGAATTCAGATGGGAAATGTGCAAGACTGTTCAGGGCGTACACTGGAACGACGTCACTGACCCTTCCCTGACTTCCATGTACTGCGATTATCTTCAGTTCTTTAAAAAGAACTCTTCCCTGTCCTCAGAAAACAAGGAGAAGCTTAGAACCGATCTTAAAAAGTACTCAAACAATTACAAGAATGTCTTTATTGCTGACTATCTCGCCTATATTAAGTTTGAGTCCAATAGTTCGCCAAGGCTTAATAAGGTGGCAAGAGAAATACTCTTTACTTTCTGTCCTTTCGCGAAGCAGGTAAGAGAAAAGCTTTCTGACAATCCTCAGTACACCGAGCTTATAAACCACTATTCTGCTCATATAAACAATGTTGCAAAACCTATAGCAAACGCTATTCACAAGCTTAAAAAAGAAGAGATCGAGGTTCCGGAAGTTTTAACAAAACAAATAGAACACCTTCAGAAATAATAACCCCCCTGACTTACTAAGTCAGGGGGTTACTCTTATGATAAGGATGCGATAACATCTTTGATGCACTTAAGGGACTTATCTGCTGTCTCTGGTTTAGTGTCCTCTAAAGTTGCGTGGATGAAAGGCTTTTTTTCAAGAGCGAACTTTATGATACTGTCATACTTCATCTCTCCAAATCCGCAGCCAACACTCTTTACGCTATCTTCCATCAGGATTGAATCCTTTAGATGTATCATGGCGATATCCTTGCCAAGAAGGTCTATAGCCTCATCAATCACTTCATATCTGTTTTCATAATTGTCGGTCCAAAGAAGGTTTACCGGGTCAAATATTATCTGAAGGTTAGGTGACTCAATCCGGTCAAGCACCTCTCTTGCCCTTTTTGCGTCGTATACGATATGCCTGTAAACAGGTTCAATTGCAATTATTACTCCCATGTTCTCAGCGCATTTGACAACAGGCTTAAGATTTGTAATAAAAGTCTCAAGAGCCTCCTTTGAATGACACGCCTCCTTGTCATAGGAATAGGTCTCATTTGGAGCTCCTGTCTCAGTTCCTACCATTCCACAGCCAAGTATGCTTGCAAATCTAAGATGCGCATAGTATTTTTCCTGAGTTCTCTTAAGGGCTTCCTGGTTTGGATCAGCAAGGTTAAGGTAACAGCCAAGTACTGCTACATCAAGCTCAGCTTTTCTGAAGGCGTTTCTTAAATACATGGCATATCCGGGATTTAATGCCTCTGTATCTGCAGTAAAGCCTGGAACCTTTGAAAGCGCAATATGCACACAGTCAAATCCCTGCTTCTTAATGTCTGACAGTCTTTCCTCAAATGGAAGCTGTTTTGTGTCGTGAAATCTTATTCCTAACTGCATCATTTTGTCATCTCCATTCTGTAGAATATTCCCTTCTTGGCCATAAGCTCAGAGAAGCTTCCAACTTCAGCGATAGTACCGTTTTCTATAACTATTATCTTATCAGCCTTTTCAATTGTTGACAGCCTGTGAGCCACAATGAAGGTTGTGCATTTGCTTGAAATATTATCAAGAGCATAGCTTACCTCTTTTTCAGATATAGCATCCAGGGCAGATGTTGCCTCATCAAGGAGGATGACCTTGGGATCTCTGATAAGAGCTCTGGCAATAGATATCCTTTGCTTTTGTCCACCTGACAGCTTATCTCCATGCTCTCCAACAATTGTTTCAAGTCCGTTAGGGAGCTTTTCTATGACGCTTTTAAGTCCCGCTTCTTCTATAACCTGATTAAGTTTCTCCTCAGATATATCACCTGCACCATAAAGAATATTATCCCTGATGGAACCAGAGAAAAGAATGGTGTTCTGAGGAACAACAGCAAGCTGCTTTCTGTAGCTTTGAAGACTTATGTCCTTAATATCTTTTCCATCGATCAAAACCCGTCCGCTTGAGGGCATACCAAAGCCCACAAGAAGGTTCATTATGGTACTCTTTCCTGCACCTGACTCACCAACAAAAGCAACAGTCTGCCCAGGCTCTACATGGAAGGAAAGACCTGAAATGATCTCCTCATTGCTGTCAGGATATGCATAACCTGCGTTCTCAAAGTCGTACTCTCCCTTAAGAACACCAATATCAGCCTTACCTTCTGTCTCTTCAACATAGGGCGACTGCAGGATCTCGCCAATACTTGTAACTGATTCAAGGCCCTTTGAGATGATAGGAAGAAGGGTCAAAAGAGATGACACCTGACCTACAATTGTTGTGAAATAGCTCTGGTACAGTACCACATCTCCAACCTGAACCTTACCTGTTACGGAAAGAACTGCAGTAAAGGTAAGACACAGAACCTGCGCAATCTGAAAAATAGCCCAGCTGACAGCTCCGAACTGTCCCTGAATGATATCCAGTGAATAGCCTGCCTGTGCTATGAGATCAACCTGAGTATCCATCCTGTTTATCTCTTCATTTTCAAGTCCATGGGCTCTGGTAACAGGTACAAGCTGCACCATTTCCATCACCTTTGCACTGGTCTCTTCCATCTCTTTTCTAAACTTCTGATTGTGCTTTTTAATTGGCTTTTTAAAGCTCACAACTAAAACTGCAGCAATCGGAACTGTAAACAGGAAAAACAAAAATACAATTATACTCTTAGAAATAGTTACAGAAAGAGCAACTATCACATTAATAAAAATATTTATAAGTGAAACAAAAAGCTGATCTGACAGAGTCTCTACCGATTCCACGTCCCTTATGATCTTGGACTGAAGTCTGCCTGATAGCATTTCCTTTTGATGTGGTATAGACATGACCTGTATCTTATGGACAAGTGCACTCCTAAGCCCCGCTTCCACTTTTCTTACAGCTTTACTCCTAAAGTGTATATGAAGCTGGTTCATAGGAACATTCAGTATCAAAAGAAATACCATAAGAGCTGCATCAAGAGTGATCACCCTGTATACATTAGGATCAGCCCTGGTGACGCTGTTTATGATACCTGCAGTCACAATAGGAAGAACCCAGACCGGACTGTGCTTAATGATATAAAAGAACGTGGACCAAAAAAAATTTGAGTACATCCCTTTATAAAGCCCTATCAGTATCATCAAAGGATTACCTTTGTGTTTTTCATAGCTTTCAAAATATACTTTTGTATCAAGATTAGTATTTCCCATACCTTATTTAAGATCCTCATATTTTTCATGATGGAAATGCACTGTAAGATCAAAAGCTCCTCTTACAGCATACATTCCAACCAGCGCTCCGGTAAATCTCTTACCCCTTTTTAATCCTTCGTCGCAAAGATAATCAACATCAGAAAGAACCTTAAACACCTCATTTTCTGACATCAATCCACCAGCTAAAGTACTATAGGAAAGAGTTCTTGTAAAGCGATCCGTGTCCATTTTAAAGCAGATCATTTCTACATCCAAAGGGACAATTTCTTTTCCAAAGGATATTCTGTCTTCGTCTCCAATGTGCTCTTTAGAATAGATATATACGCCATCTGCTTTTTTAGTAATGCCAAATTCAAAAAAGGTGTTCTCGTCATAATATCCTGTTATGCCTGCGCTCTGATCATCCAGAAGTTTTGGCACATCCAGGGAAACTTCATAGCTAAACTTAAAAGACGTCTGCCTTTTGAGAACTATATTTCTGCTTTCAACCTTTGAAAGTGGGCTACTGCTTCCTTTTATGGTATAGCTTCTTTCCTTATGGCCGTCCTCATTTAAAAGACAGCACTTCACAGCTCCATCTTCAAAAGGTCTTGGTGTCATATGATCCATAAATAATCCGCAAGGTGAAATCTTGGGATCAGATTCTAAAGGCTCGTAAGCAGCATCTGGAAACGGCTTTTTTTGCATAGCTGACGGGCCTTTTAACTCGTTAACTATAGGCCAGCCATCACTTGTCCAGGTAACAGGATCAAGTGCCGTCTCCCTTCCAAGAATGCTACAGCCATCTCCGATCATCCTGCCACACAAGTATACCATGTACCACCTGCCATCAGCTGTTTCAACCAGGTCTCCATGTCCACACCTCTGAATTGCTGCGTCTTTATCATCCTGCCTCATGATTGGATTGTAGGGGCATGGAGTATACTCGCCAAACAGCTCTTTTGACCTTGAAATTGTAACTCTGTGTCCTGGTCCAGTCCCGCCTTCTGCTTCAAGAAGGTAGTAGTAACCATCTTTTTTATATAAATGTGGTCCCTCTGGTGCTCTCTTGTGATCACCATAGTAAAGGAGCGTTGCATCAGATATCTTTTTTGTCCCTGACTTATCAAGCTCAAAGATCCTGGCCCCTCGGTTAAGGAGCATATATCTTTTGCCATCATCATCGTTAAATATGCTAGGATCAATGCCATCCTCATCAATGAAAGCTGGCTCAGAATAAGGGCCCTCTGGTCTTTTTGAAGATACCACTATCTGCCTTCTGTAAACGGGAGGAACATCATTTAGTCTATATGTAGCTGTTATATAAAACTTTCCTTCGTAAAAAGAAATATCCGGAGCCCAGTATCCTCGACCACCTTCCAGCTTATCGAGGTATGCCCACTTTGGATCGGTTATTGCATGTCCAATGATTTCCCAGTGCACCAGGTCTACCGAGTGGGAAATTGGAATACATGGAAAAAAGATAAATGATGAATTGACCATATAGTAGTCATCACCAACCCTGCATATGGACGGATCAGGGAAAAAGCCTGTCCTTACAGGGTTTCTATAAAAGTCATCATACTTGGCCTGGTATCTTTTTTCCAGATACTCTTCAATCTCTTCATTCTTCTCGTGGACAATGTCCCAACATGTGTTTAAATCCTTATCCCCTTCCAAAGGATCCATACCACATTTTTCTACCAGGTACTTAAAAAGCAAAACATTCCCCGACCTTGCAGCATAAAAAAGGACATGCCTGTGGTTGCCATCATATTCGTCAAGGCTTATTCTTGAATACTCCACAAGGTACTTAACAATCTCAAAGTTACCTGTAGCTGCAGCCTTAAAAAACAGATCCCTGTCAATAAGGTTTGGATCAGAGATAAGTATCTGCTTAACCTTTGATAAGTTACCTTCTTCGATATAAGAAGCCAGTCTTTCTTTTTGAAGCTGTTCCACCTGTTATTCTCCCGATAGCACCTTATAATTCTTCTACTTTTACAAAGCTAAAATCAGCAAATCCATGATCAGCACCATCTCTTTCAGACAGCGCAAATATTCCAATTTTTGCTCCAACCCATGTGTGATCAAGAGGTTCAAAGTTTACGGACAGATCCTTAGATCCTCCATCCTTTAAGAGCATCTCCATGGACAGATGTGGGTTTTTCCCGCTATAAGGCGCCTCCACATCCTGATAGTAGAGGTCTGTATCCTTTACTTTAGCATCATATCCAAATCTCATCCTGATGTTTATGTTCTCTGGATCCACGCTTTCGTCTTTTAAGTTAAAAGAGCTGATAACTTCCTCTTTTTTATCCAGATCACCACCAAGAGACTGCGCTACATTAAGCTCAAACTCTCCATTTATCTTTTCAATATATGCAGTAATATACTGACCTCCTGTCATGCATACGCCTGCCCTTTCGCCATCTAAAAGCTTTGAAACATCAAATCTCACATCGCAGATAAATTGTGGATATATGATTTTCTGCGTCAGGACATTGGCACTTTTCCAGATGACCACATTCTTCTCTTTTGAAGGATTTAGTGCAAATAAACGAATGCCATTTTCTTTGTCTGTCTTTCCGTAAAAAGAGCTTTTGTGATTGCCAAGCCACTGCCAGCAAAGGCTTATATTTCCATCTTTAAAATCATCTGACGCTGAGAGACTGGTCCTTTCATATCCTGCATTTCTTTTAACTGGAATATCCATCTCATATACAGGCTCGCCACATCCTTTATTTTCTTTGTCAATGCCGATAACTGGCCAGCCATCAGCCCAGGAAACAGGCTGGAGATGGCATATCCTGCCATAGAGCCCTCTGTCCTGGAAATGAAGGAAATACTCTTTATTATCTTCAGTATCCACAAGACCGCCCTGGTGAGGGCCATTTATTACGCTGCCCCCCTGGTCCATAACTCTCCTCATCTCGTAAGGACCATGAATGTCACTACTTCTTAGCACAAGCTGGTATCCGGGTCTTACACCTCCAGCAGGGGCCCAGATGTAGTAATAGCCACCCCTTTTATAGACCTTAGGGCCTTCAATTGTAATAGCCTTATGCTCAGGATCATTACCGTCAAAAATAAAATGATCCTCAGAGATTGCAGTAAGTCCATCGGGGCTCATTTCAAATATTCCAAGAATACTATTAAATCCGATCCTGCTCTTAGCATAGCCATGAACAACGTATGCTCTTCCATCCTCATCCCAAAATGGACATGGATCTATGAGGCCCTTTCCTGGAAGAACGCATATAGGCTCATCCCACTTGCCAAGAGGGTCCTTGGTTTTTACAACATAGTAGCCCTCATCAGGCATTCCATAGTAGATGTAAAACATACCATTATGATATCTTATGGCAGGAGCCCATACTCCCTCAGAGTGCCTGGGAATTTCGTATCTTTCCTCTTTGATGTTTTCCAGCGCATAATTAACAAGCTCCCAGTTTACCAGATCCTTTGATATAAGGATTGGAAGTCCAGGAGTGTAGTTAAAGCTGCTGGCTGTCATGTAAAAAGTATCTCCGACTCTTATTACATCTGGGTCACTGTAATCGGCAAAAAGTATAGGGTTTCTAAATTTCCCGTTTCCAAGATCTGAATATCGCATTTTCTCCCACCTTAACCATTAGTCTCAATATTTTTAGAATTATCCAAAAGAACTTTATCAGCCACAAGGGTTCTATAATGGCTTCCAAGTTCAGCCAATCCTTTTGCTATCATCCCAGCATAGAGCATTGCTCCTTCGTACTTTAGATGAGAATTGTCACAAAGGCCATCAGGAGCCCAGTCAGCTTCACCCTTATCAAGGTTCATGTAGTATTTTTTTGATTCTTCATCCCCACATTTTTCAAGGAAGTCTCTGCTCATGGTAAAAAGATCAACCACAGGAACATCAAGCTTTTTTCCTGCTTCCTTCATTCCCAGAACGTACTCAGTATGTTCTGAAGGCTTAAGGTGACCAGCTTCATCAAAAAGCCTTCTTTCTACAGAGGTTATAAAAACAGGGTAAGCTCCCTTGTTTCTTGCTGCATTCACAAACTTGCCAAGGTTAATAATAAATTCTCCATGAGGATCAGTATATCTTGAAGGGTCCTTTATCTTTTCATCGTTGTGTCCAAACTGTATAAAAAGATAATCCCCCTTTGTGATGTCATTATAAATTGCTGCCAATCTGCTCTCATCAATAAAGCTCTTGGTACTTCTGCCATTCACTGCGTGATTTACTACTACCACGTCTTCTTTTGTATACCTGTCAAAAGCCTGTCCAATTCCTGTCTGAGGATAGGTATTAAACTTATTGCAGGCAACAGTAGAATCCCCCGCCCAATAGATACATCTCATAATATAGTCTCCTAAAATATTTCTTAAAAAAAGCCGCTTAGGTAACTAAGCGGCTTATCGTCTAAAAGAATAGATCACTCTTTTACAGCACCAACATTAACGCCCTTAACGAAGTACTTCTGAAGGAAAGGATACAGAAGCATGAAAGGAAGGATGGCACATACGATAGCTGAGTAATAAAGAGTACTCTGCGATACCTTATATGCGGTTGTCGGCGTATCACCATCCATGACCATAACTCTCAGGATATACTGGAAGTTAACCTGATCACGATTTGTGATGTAGATCTGAACTGTTGAATAGTCATTCCATACTGTAACAGCAAACATAAGTCCGATTGATGCAAGAGCTGCTTTTGAAAGAGGAAGTACGATCCTGAAGAAAATTCCCATAGGAGAACATCCGTCAATCTTTGCTGCTTCAAACAGTGAACCTGGAATACCTTCAAAGAAGTTTCTCATAAGGACCAGGTTATAAACATTCATACCATGCTTAACAACCAGGATCCACATTTTATTAACAAGACCAAGCTGTTTCATAACCAGGTACTCAGGGATCATACCACCTGAGAAGATCATTGTGAAAAGAAGGAAATAAGCCAGCGCGTTTCTACCTGGCATATCATACTGAGAAAGTACATAGCCTCCCAAAGTACTCATTACAAGTCCAAGGAGTGTTCCAAGGATAGTTGTAATTACTGAATTCACAAATGGCTGATAAAGCTTGGATGTATGGATAATAGTACGATATCCGTCTAAAGTAGGCTGATTTGGGAACAGCTGGAATTTGTAAACACCAACTGCGTTAAAGGAATCAACTACTACCTTCCAGATAGGAACAAGTACTATAAGTCCGATCAAAATAAATACTATGTAGTTTACTATGTCAAATGCATCGGTCTTTTTCTTGCGACCAGCTGCAAATTCTACTCTTTTTGCCATCGTCAGCCTCCTTAAATGATTCCATGTCCGCGTACTTTCTTACTAGCTCTGTTGCAGATAAGAACAAGTGCGCATCCTACAATTGATTTGAAAAGACCAACCGCAGTTGAATAACCATAGTTTGGAATAGCTGTCATAAAGGTCTTACGGTAGATGTATGTAGAGATAACGTCAGATACCTCAAATACACGGTTATTGTACATAACGAATACTGACTCAAACAGGTTAAGAACCTTAGCAAGGTTGAGGATCAGTACGATGATGATGGTATTTAAAAGTTCAGGAACTGTTACATACCAGATCTTCTGAAGTCTTGTAGCACCGTCAATATCAGCTGCCTCGTAAAGCTCAGGATTGATACCTGAAAGAGTTGCCAGGAAGATGACAGTTCCCCAACCGGTTTCCTTCCAAATATTTACAAGGTAGTAAACAGGTCTCCAAAGAGCTGTCTCGTGCATGAAGTCGACACTCTCTTTTATCCATCCCCAGTTCTTCAAAGTCTCATTAACGAAACCTGTTGAAGATGTGGAAAGGAACAGTGTGAAGATAGCTGCTGTAACTGTCCATGACATAAAGTGAGGAAGGTAGATAACTGTTTGCAATACCTTTTTAGCAAACAGATTTGCCATCTCATTGATGAATACAGAAACAATTACGGCAGTACCTGTAGTTATCAGGAGCTTTATAATAGACAACTCCAATGTATTGATAAAGGCCTTCCAGAAGTCTGCATCCGAGAACATCTTGGTAAAGTGCTTAAGGCCAACGAATTCAATTTTCTTGAGGGTGTAATCATAAAAAGCATATCTGACACCCAGCATAGGCCAATAGTAAACTATCAGCACATAGATAAATACAGGAAGAAACATCAAATAGAAGCCTCTGTGGTTCCAGATTCTCATTCCAAGTGGTTTCTTATTGAGAGTTTGTCCTGTAGACGTAACCTTTTGTGTTTTACTCATTCTCTTGCCCCATTCATTTTTGATACTTGGATTTTTGTTTGTCGATTTGTTTGTTGATCGTAATGCGAAAAAGATTTTAAGTTCTACATGGGCACCGCTGCTGCGGTGCCCACATAGTTTATAAGAAATTTTTAAGAAAGAACAAAATACAGAAATTACTCAGCGCTGTTGAGCTCTTCAAGAATTGTGTTGATTGTATCGCCCCACTTTGACTGGTAATCAGCGATAGCATCCTCTGCTGTCATCTTGCCAGCTACTACGTTGTTAAGGTATGTTGTCTTGTCTGTTGCAAGATCTGCCTCAACCTCTGTAAGTGTCTCTGATGAAGGAGACTGAGGTGCATCTACACAGTTCTCTGTGAAGAACTTGTTGCCTTCTGTTACAAGTGGATCGCTATCAACGAAGCCGTTTGTAAGAGGTGCAATTACAAGTACTGGATCGAGGTGGTTCTTCTTCCATACAGCGTTAGGATCGTTAGGAGACTGCTTAAGGTGGAACTCACCCTCTGCATACTCGTAATCCTTCTTCTTCTCAGGATCATCAGGGTTAGTTGTGAATGACTCAGCGTGTGTTGACCAGTGAACATCCTCAGCACCATATGTCCAAAGTGTCTGAACCTTATCACCGTCAAGCATTGTCTCGATAAGTGCATCGAAGATAGCCTGCTCACGAGCGTCGTTTCCGTCGCCATCATCTGTGATTACCCATACAGGAGCCTCACGGTTGAGGTATCCGCCCCATGTATCCTTGATCTCCTTGATAGGAGCAAGCTGAACGAGTCTGTCATCACCAAGATCTGAATCTACGTCGTTCTTGTCAAGGTTATCTGTAAGTGTTCTAAGCCATGTTCCAGCCCAGTATGTGAATACACCTTCAGATGTTGTCTGGTCGTTTGAGAACCATTTCTCACGAGCAACCTTAGTTGTTGCTTCCTCTGTATCCTTATCGATTACGCCATCAGCGTAGCCCTGTGCAAGTCTGTTAAGAGCATCGATTGTAGCCTGCTCCTGGAAGCCGTCAACCCACTGTCCATCCTTCTGATAGATTGCTGGGTATGCGCCCTGCCAGAACTCTGGCATGTAGTTGATGTATGGAGCCTCATCAAGCTTACCAAAACCTGCTGCGATAACACCTGTCTGGCCATCCTTTGTGAATGCCTTGAGCATGTTGTAGTAGTCATCGAATGTCTTGATATCTTCAATCTTAAGACCAGCTGCATCAAGCCATGACTGCTTAACATAAGTAACACATCCGTTACCATATGTAGGAGCAAATGCATAAAGCTCTCCGTTTGCTGTCTTCATGTTCTCGTTGATTGAAGGAAGTGTAATCCTTGACTGGAACTCAGCGTTCTCATAAGCATCAGCCATGTTCCAAAGGATTCCTGTTGTCTGATACTGTTTGTACATTGTTGCACTCATGATAAGAGCATCAGGATACTGTCCATCACCAGGCTGTCCTGTTGTAAGAAGCTGAGCTACGTTATCCTTGTAGCCAGAGTGCTCAGGCTGGTTGATGTGAAGTTTGATGTCATGTCCAAGCTTCTCAGATACAGCCTCTTCCCACTGCTCAACGAATGCGTCCTGTCCGTTGTCAACGTTAGCTGTAAGTGTTCCGTCTACTGTGATGTAGAGGTCAGTAAGCTCGTAGTCTTCTGCTGCTGCGTCTGCTGTCTCTGTAGCAGCTGCATCACCTGACTGAGCTGCAGTGTCAGATGACTGTGTGTCTGTGCTTCCTGTGTCTGTGCTTCCTGTGTCAGCTGCTGATCCGCAAGCTGCTAAAGAAGCTACCATTGCTGTTGAAAGAAGTAATGATAAGACTTTCTTTTTCATTGTAATTCGTTTCCTCCCTATGAATTAGTTTTGAAAGAAAAAATGTAAGCGTTTTCACTTACCTATGTACGTACTGTATCATGTCTTAAAACCCTTTGCAAGTACGAATTTTGTAGGATTTGTAACAATCTCGTCATCTTTTTTCCACAAATGCCGTTTTTAAGGCATTTCAGAAAGCTCTTACATATCAAAAATTAACAATAAATTTTTAATAAAATATGTCTAAAATGCTAAAATCACAAAAAACTGACCAACGGTTACCAAAATTTCATAGGTTTCCGTTGGTCAATATGTACATATGAGTAATCAGCTTATATAAGATGTGCCAGTGAGCACTTTAAAGAGTTACACCTCTCTTCCATATTGCCATGTCATGGAAGCCCGCAATCTCACTCTTTAGTTTCTCGCCAGATGCTGTTCTTACAATTTTTTCAAAAAGTTCGTCTGTAAGCTCTTCAAATGATCTTCCGTCCAGTATCTGTCCGGCACTGTAGTCAATCCAGCCTGACTTTTTTGATGCGATTGTATTGTTACTTGCTATTTTCATAGTAGGAACAGGACATGCAAAAGGTGTTCCTCTTCCGGTTGTGAACAAAACTATCTGTGCTCCGGAGCTGGCAAGAGCTGTAGCTGCGCAGAGGTCGTTACCTGGTGCGCAGAGAAGGTTAAGACCTGTAACATCAGTTTTTTCACCATACTCCATTACATTCATTACAGGATAATCTCCCGATTTCTGTGTGCATCCAAGAGACTTATCTTCAAGAGTAGTAATACCGCCTGCCTTGTTTCCAGGAGAAGGATTCTCGTAAATGGGCTCTCCCTGTTTTGTGAAGTACTCCTTGAAACCATTGATCATATTCACAGTGTCGGTAAAGGTCTTTTCATCCTTGCATCTGTTCATAAGGATAGTCTCGGCGCCGAACATCTCCGGAACCTCAGTAAGAATGGATGTTCCGCCATATTCAATGATTCTGTCAGATATGCGTCCCACCAGCGGATTAGCTGTAATTCCGGAAAATCCATCGCTTCCGCCGCACTTAAGACCAATAACAAGCTTTGAAAGGTCAGCATCCTCTCTCTCATCCTTTGATGCCTCTTCTATTATTTCCTTAAGAAGATTGATTCCATCTTCCATTTCATCATCTGATTTCTGACAAACAAGGAATTTAACTCTCTTTTCATCGTACTGGCCAATATAAGGCATAAGAACGTCTATGTTGCTGTTTTCACAACCAAGGCCAAGTACAAGAACTCCGCCTGCATTGGGGTGATTTATCAGATCAGCAAGAATAGTTCTGGTGTGCTCCTGATCATCTCCCGTCTGAGAACATCCATAGTTGTGAGTAAAGGCAACTACTTCGTCAATATTTCCCTTTATATAAGAATTTGCTTCTTTTGCAAGGGCTGTTGCAATATTGTTTACACAGCCAACAGTTGGGATGATCCATATTTCATTTCTTATTCCAACCTTGCCATTTTTTCTTACAAATCCTTTGAAAGTACCTTTCCTTGTTGCCATCTGGGACTTTTTCTTTTCAATGTCAGCTGTATCAGGACTGTACTTGTAATCAAGGATTCCTTCAAGATTAGTTTTGATATCGTGGGTATGTACCCATCTGCCAACTGTAATATCCTCAGTAGCATGACCTATAGCATAGCCATATTTTATGATATCAGAGCCGTTTTCAATATCCTTAATGGCCACCTTGTGCCCCGCCGGAATGTCATCAACTGCAGTTACAACCTGCCCATTTGCAAGGCTTAGGCTCTCGCCCTTTTTCACCTCTTCCAGGCATACAACAACATTATCCTGTGGATGGATCTGTAAAAATCTGCTCATATAACCTACCCCTTTTTTACAAAAAAATGTGTATATCTGTAAGCGTTTACATTAAAATCATAGCTTCTATGGGGCCGTAAGTCAACGAATTTTTCTATTGTATTTGGCTCTGGGCTCTTGTATAATACTTTTTGAAAAAAACATGAAAATGCTTTCATGAAAAATATTAAGTGGAGGGTATAGTGATGAAAAAATTTATGGACAGAGATTTTCTTCTCCAGACAGAAGCTGCCAAGGTTTTGTACCATGATTATTCTGAGAACATGCCAATCCTTGACTACCACTGTCACATCAGTCCTAAGGAAATAGCTGAGGATCGTCATTTTGATACTATCACTCAGGTATGGCTCGGGGGAGACCATTATAAGTGGCGTCTCATGCGTGCATTTGGCCTTGATGAGAAGTATATGACAGGCGATGCTTCAGACAAGGACAAGTTCCTTATGTTTGCAAAGTGCCTTGAGAAGGCAGTTGGTAATCCACTTTACCACTGGGCACATCTTGAGCTTCGCAAGTATTTCGGTTATGAAGGTATTCTTAATTCAAGAACTGCTGAGGAAGTTTATGACCTTTGCAACAAGGTATTACAGGCTCCTGATATGAGCGTAAGGAAGCTCATCAAGATGTCTAATGTAACCCTTATCTGCACAACTGATGATCCTGTTGATACCCTTGAGTGGCATGACAAGATCAAGGCTGATACCACTTTTGATGTCAAGGTCCTTCCAGCATGGAGACCTGACAAGGCCAAGAACATTTCCAAGCCTGAGTTCACATCCTATATCAAGACTCTTTCCGAAGTAAGCGGTGTGACAATAGACTCTTTTGACGCTCTTAAGAAGGCTCTCAGGATCAGACTCGACTACTTCGCAGAGAAGGGCTGCAACGTAACAGACCACGCACTTGAGTATGTAATGTACCGCCCAGCTTCTGACGATGAAATTGAGTCAATCTTCAAAAAGAGACTAAGTGGTGAAGCAATCTCCTACGAGGAAGATTTAAAATACCAGACAGCATTCATGCTCTTTGAAGGTGAAGAGATTTCAAAGAGAGACTGGGTAATGCAGCTTCACTTTGGTTGCAAGCGCGACAACAACACTCCTATGTATGAAAAGCTTGGTCCTGACACAGGATTTGATACAATTGATGCTTACTATCCAATGGGTGAGCTTGCTGACTTCCTTGATGCACTTCACAAGAAGGGCTCTCTTCCTAAGACTATTCTTTACAGCCTTAACCCTAACGATAACAAGATCATCAATACTACTCTCAACGCTTTCAATGAGGCTCCTACTGTTGCCAAGATCCAGCAGGGATCAGCATGGTGGTTCAATGATACCAAGCTTGGTATGGAGCAGCAGCTTGAGTGTGTTGCTGAATCAGGCAATCTCTCAGGTTTTGTCGGAATGCTGACAGATTCAAGAAGCTTTACTTCATATACAAGACACGATTACTTCAGAAGAATCCTTTGCAATTATCTTGGATCACTTGTAGAGAACGGGGAATTCCCAGAAGAAGAGCTTCCAGTTCTTGGTGAAATTGTAAAAGACATTTCTTACAATAACGCAGTAAGATATTTTAAATTCCCATTAGAAACGAGATAATCTATGAGTAATCAGATGACGATCTATGACATTTCTAAAAAGGCAGGCGTATCTATTGCCACTGTCTCCCGTGTACTTAACGGCAGTGCCAATGTTAAGCCCAAGACCCGCAAGAAGGTCATGGATATAATTGAGCAGTATGGATATAAACCCAATGCATTTGCCAGAGGACTTGGGCTTAATTCAATGAAGACCATTGGTATTCTTTGTGCTGATGCTTCCGATCTTTACCTTGCCAAGGCCATCTACTTTATTGAGCAGAACCTTCGCGAGAATGGCTACCACTCTGTCCTTGGATGTACTGGTTATGAGCTTGAGGGAAAAAAAGAGTCTTTAAACCTTCTTCTCTCCCAGCACGTTGACGCTGTAGTAATGATCGGTTCAAACTTTATCCTGAACAATCCTGAAGACAACCAGTATGTAAGAGATGCAGCAGGTCAGGTACCAATCATGCTCCTTAATGCTGATTTTGACTGCAACAACGTCTACTGCACTCTCTGCGATGACTACAAGGCAACACAGGATGCAACTGAGCAGATGCTCCTTAATGGAGCTTCGAATATCCTTTACCTGTATAACTCCAATTCTTACTCTGGTCTTAAAAAGCTTGCAGGTTATCAGAACGCTCTTTTAACCCACGATATTCCACTAAAGAAAGAGCTCATGCAATGCTTCAAGGGAAGTCACGAGGATATCGACGGAGTTAAGGGCTTTGTAGAAGCTATCGCTAAAAAAGGCGTTAAGTTTGATGGCATCGTGACAAGCGATGACTTCCTTGCTATAGGTGCAATGAACTTCGCAAGGGCCAATCATATCAAGGTTCCTTCTGAGCTTCAGATAGTTGGCTACAACAACTCAATCTTAGCCCACTGTTCAGAGCCAGAGCTGTCTTCAGTAGACAACAGACTTGAAGATATGTGTATCCAACTGGTCAAGACTCTTATCGGTACTCTCTCCCAGAGCGAGATGCCACAAAAGACCATCTTTTCTGGTGAGCTCGTAAAGAGAGGATCAACCAGCTTCTAAACAAAATTAAATTCCACACCATTATGGTGTGGGATTTTTTTAACTGTAATATTATTTTCTTCCGCCTGGACATTGTGCCTTTTCCATGGTAACGTGAGTTTATTGCTGATGCCACGTTAATGTGTTAAAATCTTTTAAGTGTATGAAAAAAATAAATGGAGGAAAAAACAATGACAGAAAAAATAAAAGACGTAGCTGGAAAAAGTAAGGGCATTGCTGGGGAATTTCGTGAGTTTATCATGAGAGGTAACGTACTCGACATGGCGGTTGGTGTTATCATCGGCGGAGCTTTCCAGAAGATAATCTCCTCTCTTGTTGACGACATTATCATGCCACTTATCGGACTCCTTACCGGAGGCGTTGACTTCAATAACAAGTTCATCGTACTTGATGGCGGATCCTACGCAACACTTGAAGCAGCCAAGGAAGCTGGAGCAGCTACACTTAACTACGGAACCTTCATAACTGTAGTTATCAACTTCATCCTTATGGCACTTGTTATCTTCTTTATCGTAAAAGGAATGAACAAGCTCTCAGCAAAACTTGAGAAAGAAAAAGAAGAAGCTCCAAAGACAACAAAGATCTGCCCCAAATGTAAGAGCGAGATCAATATTGAGGCAACAAGATGTCCTCATTGCACATCTGAGCTTTAACCCGGGATAGTAAAAAGCCGCCTAAATGCCTGTCAATGCGGCATTTAGGCGGCTTTATTTTTATATTATTTTTCAGGTAAACTGCATAAATTCTCAAAAAATCATCAGTCTTTTTTTCTATAATTTTCTATCATATCCGTGATTTTTAGAGCAGGTCTCGTCAAAGCACTTAAGGTTTCGCCTTTATTCATCGTATCTATAATGGCAGCGATATATCTGTTCATACTGACACTATAATAGTAATCCTTCTTAAGAAGCTCAGGTTTTTGGTATATAAGGTTCGTCGTAAATATCCGGTCAAATTCCTTTTTTTCAAAAGATTCATCGAACTTCTTAAAGCCGTTTGTAAACAGACCAAAAGTAGAGAAAATAAATACTCTCTTAGCTCCCATTTTCTTTAGCTGCCTTGAGACATCAAGCATACTGCCGCCTGAAGAGATCATATCATCTATTACAATACAGTCTTTTCCCTCAACAGAAGCTCCACAGAAATCATGAGCGATAATAGGATTACACCCTTCTACGATCTTGGTATAGTCTCTTCTCTTGTAGAACATTCCGATATTGACACCATACAAAGATGCAAGGAACACTACCCTCTCTGTGGCTCCTTCATCTGGTGCGATCAGCATTAAATGGTCAGAGTCAAGCTGTATATCCTCATACTCAGTAAGAAACGCCTGGGTAAACTGAAGCGCCGGAGATATGTTCTCAAGGCTTTTTAGAGGAGTCGTGTTTTGCATTCTGGGGTCGTGGGCATCAAAGGTAATGATCTCGTGAACCCCCATATTCTCCAGTTCTCTTAGCATCACAGCACAGTCAAGGGACTCTCTTGTAGTCTTTCTATGTTGTCTTCCTTCATACAAAAAAGGCATAATAACATTGATCCTTGCTGCCTTGCCATTGCAGGCTGCTATGACCCTCTTAAGGTCCATGTAGTTATCATCAGGCGACATGCGGTTTGGCTCACCATCCATCTTGTAAACAAGCGAATTGTTAAGAACATCAACTATGATGTATATGTCCTTGTCCCTGACAGACTCTCTCACAATTCCCTTTCCTTCGCCGCTTCCAAACCTTGGACACTCACAGGGTATAAGAAAATCATCTTCCCCTCTCCAGTGCTTCAAGATCTCGTTAACCCTATTTCCAATTGAAGAAGCTGACTCCAGAGCTATGATTCCAAGTTTATGCTGCATAGTTGTTCTCCTTTGTTTGTTCTTAATTCCATTATCGCATGAAAAAAGCTTGAAATAAACATTTACATTAACTACAATATATAAGTGGCTTGCAGGATTAGTACATCGGTAGTATGTTAGCTTCCCAAGCTGAAGAGGCGGGTTCGATTCCCGTATCCTGCTTAATAACGAGCAATGCAAAAACATAAATGCGCTGAATTCGTACAAGTTTACTTGTTAAGATTTCAGCGCATTTATGTTTTTATAGTGCGACAAGCACGGACAAGATTTGCGCAGCAAATCTTGTATGCATTGCTCGTTATTAAGCAGGTATGCATCGTTTGAGTAAGCAGGTTATATGCATTGCTCGTTATCAAGCAGGTATGCATCGTTTGAGTAAGCAGGGTGTATGCGTAGGGCAAGCAAATTTAAACCTTACTATAGTGCCTGAACTCAAATCCAAGCATCGTCATATCATCAAACTGGTCAGCTTTTCCTTTGAATATATTTACGCTTTCCGTGATAGCCGGAAGTGTATCCCTCATGGTCTCATTTTTCACCAGGTTCAATGCCTCGATCATTCTTTCAGTGCCATACTGTTCCACATTCTCATTGATAGCTTCCGGTATTCCATCAGAATAAACAAACACCTTGTCTCCCGGCTCAAGTTCTATATCATACTGCTTTGCTTTTAATCCATCCATCGCTGCAAGCGCCAGAGAGTGCTTATCCTTAAATAGCTCATACTCTCCTCCTGCCCTCTTGATGGCAGGATATTCGTGGCCTGCATTGGCACAGGTTAAAAGACCTGTTGGCAGATCAAGTATTCCGATCCAGGCTGTTACAAACATCTCAGCGTCATTTCCTTCGCACAGGGCTTCATTGGTCTTTTCAATGATATCTGCTGGAGTTCCACCTTCCTGGGCGACAGTTCTTATTGCAGTCTTACTTCTCATCATAACAAGGGCTGCAGGAATACCTTTACCTGAAACATCAGCAATGACAAAGGCCATTCTGTTGACGTCCACATGGAAGAAGTCATAGAAATCACCACCAACTTCTTTTGCCGGCTTCATGGTAGCATAAATCTCTATCTCATCCCTGTCAGGGAAATTAAAAGACTTTGGAAGCGAAGAATCCTGGATTATCCTGGCAAGTGTCAGCTCCTGCTCCATTTTCTTTTCCGCAGCGCTGATATAGCCTTTAAGAGCCATTACCGTCTCATTGATATCGTCAGATAACTCGGCAAACTCTGAAGAGCTTCTTACATCAACCACCTCATCAAGGTTCCCGTTTGTGATCTTGGAAAGGGAACCATTTATCTTCTGAATGTTATTTACGACGATCATATTAACAAGATAAGCTATGAGTACGTAGGTTACTGTAAACAAAAGAATGCTGGAAAGCCCGGTTTCATAGGCCTGGGCATCTCTGTACCAGTAGACCTGTTCATTGGTCATTGATACCACAAGAATATGCTCAGGATCAATTGCTTCTACTCGCAGCAGGGATTTTTTCCCAAGATATGTGCGTTTAACAGTTTTCCCTGCAAGGCTCTTAAGAGAATTAGCCTCATCTCCTCCAACAGTCATACCCTTATGAGTTCCATTGTTTATATATCCATCTGCAAGGATCATGTGGTCAAAAGAAACATCTCCCTCAGGCTCAATATTGTTATCGCCATCAAGTATTCGCTGCTTGATATGCGTTGCACTTTCTTCAATTGTGTGGATGCTGTCCTGATACTCTGAGCCGGTCTGCAGATAGTAGAAAAAGAAAAATCCGGCTACAAGGACAAGAAAAGTCACAGCAAAGAGCCATCTCTGGAATCTTGTAGAGACAGGAACCTCTTCTGCTTTTTTCTTTGCAAAAGGATTTCTCCATTCCCCTGAAAGGACCTGCAAAAGATATGATGAAAGTGCAAGGCCGATTCCTGTGAACATAATCATTGGAACTGAACAGATCTTCACCACCATGAAAGCACTGTGCAGGTCATCACGATGAGTTATGAATACCACATACATGTGGAACACTTCCATGAAGGCTCCCATAAAAAAAGCATACACAGGAGAAGGCTTCTTTCCCTTAAAGACACAAGCATTCATTCCCATAGCAACAAAGCCTGCCACGCAGGTTGCCACGCTACATGCAACTCTTGTGTATGAGCCGACGCCAAAATATGTTCCGGCAATATACCTTTCGATGCCGCCAATTAGTCCTGCGATAATACCTGATACAGGCGAAAAGAAAAGTCCAGCAGAAAGAGGGCCTAAATCTCTCACATTGATGATCATGCCCTCGTAAGAAATACCATAGTGAGTCGACAATACAGAGCTAAGTCCAAATACCAGCCCTATAAGCACTTTCCATGGATTCGTGATCTTTTTATCTCTGGTCAGCCGCCACATTGCTACTATCAAAAGGATATACAGCAATGTAACAGCTGACATTTTTATTATCATGATAAAAGTATGCATAATTAAATTATATGCTACTCAAAACAAGCATTCAACGTCTAATCGACTGATAACATATGAAAAATCAGTACAATCTAAAGATAAAATTAGCTGTTTTCATTGACATAAATGCTTACCCGGCTCTGGATTATATCAGCAACCTCTTTTGCAGTTTTCTGACCCCCGAAAAATGCAGCCACCTCTTCATTTATAATGTTATAAACGTTCTTGTTTGCATTATAGACATTTGAGTCGTCAAGAGAACAAATAAAGCCCTTAACATATTCTACGTCTTCTTTTGTAAGAGGCTGAACAGTTATCTCCTGATCACCGATCCAGTATGTGTCATCCTCATAGTGCTTGGTTCCATCATCGTCAGTCCAGAAGTAGCGCTCCATTGACTTATCTGCAAGCTTATCAAAGCTTGACTTTCTGATAGGGAATTCGTATTCAAACTCGTCCTGATAGTCCTCCATAAGGAACTGTCTTACCAGTTGCCAGCAGACATCTGAATACTTGGTTTTAGAGCTTACGCATATCCTCTGAGAAGGGACAAGAACAGAACAGTTTCTTCCCATGTTGTTAGGGAATCCTATGAGGGTAATAGGCGCGCCAAATGTACCATCAACATATCTCCTATAAGATCTGAAGCCATTGAGATATGTAGGTGAGAAAAGAGAGCTTCCCTCAATAAAGCAGGTTTCTTTGTAATCCATCCATGCATCTTCAGGAAGAGTTTCAGGGAAGTTCTTCACAAACTCTATGAACTTAATAAACTCATCACTGTCAAAGTGGCAGGTTTTGTTTTCCCAGTCTATAAATCCGCTTCCGGCTGCTGTGATACCTGCATCTAAAATGTTATCTCTTGTAGTAAGACCAAAGGAATCAGAATACTTTATCCCTTTTGCTTCCATCATGTCTATAGCATCATCCAGAGAAAGGATTTCTTTTCCCTGGAGGTAGGATGACTTGGTAGAAAAAGTGTTGATGTAGTAAGAAGGAACAAGCTGATATACCTTATCTCCAGTCATGAAAGCCTTAAATACATTGTCTACAAATTCAACATTTGACAACTCAGGATCATTTTTGATAAATGGTGCAAGGTCCAAAAACAGCCCTTTATTGATGTAGCTGTCAACAGGTGACTCTGTTGAAAAATACATAATATCAGGAACATTTCCAGACACGATATCAAGATTAAACTGATTTGGTCCGGCATTCTCATCTTCTGCACTGTTTAAGGAAGAATAATCAACGAGTTTTATCTTATAATCCTGGTTTTCAGAATTGAACTTGTATACCTTTTGTCTGATCCTGTAGTCGATATAGTAGCCACCCAGAGTTATTACGGTTCTGTCTTTTACCTGATCAGCCGGAACCTTCTTAAGTCTTACGAGATTGTAGTTGTACTCCTCATCTGGAAGATTTGCAATAAACTCATTATCACTTATAGCTACAACAGATGAAAGAGAGTAGCTGACACTCAGGTCAGAATCCATGTAGTCGAGGATCTTGGTAAGCTGGTCCTTTTTATAGTCAAAGCCATAAATGCCATCCTGTTTTGATACATATATGTCATATCCATTTCCGCCAAAGAAAGAAAAGTCCTCATAGTTTTTAAACTGTTCAGATTTCTCTCCAAACTTACCTGTAGAAGCGTCGAAACTCATGAACTCCATTCCAGCATCGCCCCACTTGGATGTAAAGAGCTTACCCTGGAATCCTCTGTAAATACTAACTGCGCCCTGGTAGGAATTGGGATCGCTGTCAGCTGCAGTTTCAGAAATAGCCTTAAGACTTACACTTTCCTCATCAAATTTAAAAATTCCTTTATTTGCGCTGACAATAAGCCCCGCCTTATCATCATAAGCCATTCCATAGACGCTGAAGTAGTCATCATCGTCCTTGATATCCTGTAAAAGGTCAAGTCTTAATACTTCGTTACCTGATGCGTCATACTTAACAAGGTATTGCTGCTCATCTACTGACTCGTCTATGAACTCACCAGGATCCTGAGGATCAGTATCAGCTTCCTCACCTTCTCCATTCATGATGTGCATTTCGCCATCATCTTCTTCATAGTTACTGTAGTCATAAATATTGAGGGTGCAGTACATTTCCCCAGCTTCATTAAAGGTCATGTATCCATGGCCTTCATTTTCTGCCTCTGGGATCTTTATTGATCTCATATCACTTCCATCAGGATTAAATGAAAAGATCGTGATGTATCCGTTATCAGAGTAAGTAGTCGCATATACCCTGTCACCAGCAAGTGAAAGGCTGCTGCAGTCGTACTTCCCTCCAAGGTCAATGAACTCCTGACTAAAAACATACTCCTTGGTGTTGCTGCTGGCCTGATCCACAAGACTCTCTCCGCTCTTTTTACCGCATCCTGTAAATGCAGTAACGGCCATTAGTCCGCACAGTCCAAGGCCAAGCAACCTATTACGCAGTGTCCTCTTTTTCATAATTTCTCCTCTCTGCCCTCACACATTGTCGGCACTATCTATCATCTTTTTGTCTTTTTTCTGTTTATATTCTGCTTCCAGATCATACTTTTTATCTGAAAGATATTTAACTATTCCTCTTACTGTCCACTTCTTGTGCCTGTAAAGATTTATTATGGCAATCGTAGCTATGATCACCACGATCAAAAGAGCTATCGATCTAACCAGGAGTATAAGTGCAAGTATGTCCTCATATCCTCTTGCCACGTTTTCCCAATATGGATAAAAAATGGCTTTGCCCCACATACTTCTGGTAAAAAAGCTTTTAAGCACTGCAAAAAGAGAAAAGGCTGAAAATCTGTCTGTATTGTCAATTGCAACTACTACGCTGTCATCAGACACCAGACTTTCTTTAGATATCTTTAGAGCCAGCCCATTTACAGGATTAGGGCAAAGAACTTCCACACAGTTTATTCCGCCCACACTTGCCATGGCTCCATCCTCGGAAATCTTCTTGCTTTCAACAACTCCGCTTAAGATTTTTCCATATCTTGAAAGGGAGTCATAGGACATATAGACGTAACTTTTAGAAAGTCCTGCTGCTTCGTAAAGCTTACCTGTTTCTTTTTTCACAACTCCAGTAATATAATGCGGCACCCCCGATATTAATACGCTCTGTCCAATAATGTCAGTGGAGCCAAAGAGCTGCCAGGCTGTATCTTCGTCAATTACAACCTTGTCCTTCATGTAGTCATCACCATCAAAGTAAGCTCCGCTCACAAGAGTAAGTGGATGGAATATAAAGAAGTCTCCTCCAACCCCAATAGCTGCAGCATTTTCCAAAATTCTGCCTTCAAAAGAAAGAGTTGCTGTTCCCTGAGCACAATAGGCTACGGTATAAAGATTTCCTATCCCATCATCTTCCTCATTGGAGAGCTTGGGACTTCCGTACATCTCATCAATACCAATGGTGTCAATGATCTTAGGTCCTGACAGCGCATCCTCCTTGGCATCAGCTGCATCCGAAACTCCGGCGTCAAGAAGTTTTCGCTCAAGAACATACTCAAATCTTTTGATATCGTCCTCGGTTATCTTCTGGTCCTGGGTAAGGAAAAGAGACACCTGAGCCATCCTCATTTCATCAGACCACCTGTCAGCTCCAAGCTGATCTGGTAGTCCGGCTATTATGTGGCCACTTACAGCTCCCAAAATAGCAAAAACAAGCATCAGGCACAGGCACACTGCCCATAAGGCCACTTTCTTTTTGTCTTTTATGAAGTCAAGTCCAAAGCTTTTAATATTCTCTTTTATCTTGTCAAAAGAAATCTTAAACTTCATTACTGCTCTGCCAGCCTCACCTGATCTCCCGGTTTTATAAGTGATGTAGCTGTTGTCACAACGAATTCATCTCCGTCAATTGCGCCTGTTATAGCACTGTTGTTGTCGTCGCTTGCAAGAACATTTACATCTACCCTGGATGTGATGTATCTGTTTCCAAGTGGACTTGACTTACTGTTGACCACAAGGATGAATTTTCCGTTACTGTCTGTCTTTATGGCACTGTTTGGAACTACCAGGTCATATTCCACTGATCTTTCTCCAATTGAAAGAGAAATGGACTGACCAGGTGTTAAGTCTTTGCTCTCAAGCTTAAATGTAAGGAGCTTTTTATTTGCAGGGTCTGTCTTATCATTTTTAATTGATGTTAAAGTCGCCTTAAAGTCATCACCAAACTGCCAGATATTCTGAGGTCTTGCGCTGTCTCCAACCTTGAGCTTCTGAGCCTGGGAATTGGTTACAGAAAAGCTTGTAGTCATATCTTTTCCATCAACCTGAATAACTGCTATGGTTTCATCAGCTGAGGTGGACTCTCCAGCAACCTTACTTACACTTGATAAAGTTCCTGCAACTGGTGCTTTTACAGAAGCTCCAACAGATTCTTCTTCAAGCTTGGCGATCTTATCCTTCTGCTCTTTGATCTTGTCTCTTTGCTGGCAGAGGCTTATCTCTGTTTTAATACTTGTAAGAAGCTCAGTCTTGGCCTTCTCCGCTGCCTTCAAATCTGCTGCTGTCTTGGCTTTTTGCTGATTGAGCAGGGCAAGCTTTTGGCTATAGCTTAATTCCTGCTGACCGCCGTAGTTTTCAAGCTGACTGGAATCTCTTGTCAGACTCGCGATCTGCTCGTTAAGTTCCTTGATCCTATCTTCATTCTCTTCCTGCTGTGCAACAACCAGTTCATACTGAAGTTGTGCCAGGGTATATTCTGGAGTTGCTGCATTGTAGGAGTTACCAGCTGAGTCATAGTTTCCCTTCTGGGTCACAAAATCAATTGCAGCCTGAGCTTCATTATCTGCATTTAAGGCGTTGTTGTAATTGGTATTAGCCTCCGCAAGCTCTGCCTGATAGGTATCAAATGTGGTATTCCTGCCGCTTCTTACATTGGTGATGACATCGTTTGGCACATCTCCGGAGAAAAGAGCCTGTTCATAAGAAAGCTCCATGGTATCCAGTTTTTCTTTTGCCTCAGAAAGCTCTGAAGACTCCTTGTCTTCGAGATAGTAGATAACATCGCCTATCTCAACGTGAGAGCCCTCCTTAACAGCAACACCTGAGATCTTTCTGGTTTCCTTGACTGTAACATTATATGGATCTTCAGCACTTACAGTTCCAGTTCCCCTTATCTGAGGGCTTATGCTGCCACCCATGATCTGTCTGGTCACCACCTGGGGCAGCGAATAATTCATGATGGTATTGGAAAAGAAAGTAAGAACAAGCATTACGGACAAAAATCCAATGGCAAAGTTCTTGACCATGTCCTTTCTGTTTTTAGGAGGTTTCTTTTCCCCATCCTTTAATTCGATTTCATTTTGCTCTTTTACTACGATTTCTTCTGACATATTACTCTCCAAAAATTATCCCTTTATTCCTCCCTGGTAGGAAATTCCCTCTACCAGATAATCCTCTCCATAGAGGAAAATTAGAAGTGGTGGCACCAGATAGATCACCGCCACAGCAAATGCAAGGCTGATCTCTCCTGTATTTATCCTGGATAAGAACACCGAAAGCGGGTGCTTATCTGCATCTGGCAATAAAATAAGTGGCTGCTCAACCATATTCCAATAGTCAAAGAATACTAAAATGGCGATTGAAGCTAGTCCCCCCTTACAAAGCGGCATACATATCCTTGAAAAGATCATCCACTCATTTGCTCCATCAATTGATGCTGCTTCCATGACCTCTGTGGGTATCCTCTTCATGAACTTGGTAAGAAGATACACTGCAAAAGGCGAGAAAAATCCCGGAAGAAGTATGGACCAGGCACTTCCATAAAGGCCAAGGGATTTTGAAACCAAAAAGTTTGGAACCAATGTTACCTGATACGGCATCAGCATCATTACTATATATGCAAAAAAGATAGCTCTTTTAAACTTCCCGTCGTATCTTGCAAATCCATATGAAGCAAGGGTTGCTATTCCCAGCTGTACTACCACGATTGGTACTACATATATTACTGAATTCCAGAATTTAAAAAGATATTCCGGACTCTTAAACAGCACTGTAATATACTGTCCTAAGGTTATCATATCAGGTATGAGCTTTAGGTTTACTGTCTTTGAAACAAAGACTTTTCCGCCTTTATCAGTAGTAGCAAATATGCTTCCGTAATTTGCGCTTATCTCAGATGCTGACATAAACGAGTTGGTAAAGGTAAGTATTATTGGAAGCAGAAAAACTAACGCAAACAGTACAGCCATAGCTGTTACCATTGTCGTCTTTAGCTTATCTATCCTCTTTCTTTTTTGCAGGATGCGAAGTCTATCGCTTCCTCTGACCATCATCCCCATTAGCCTTCAAGGTCCTTTCCATAGAAATTTTCAACCTGATACATCACATAAACAAGGGCCGAGACCACAATGAACATGATTATGGCTGCTGAAGAGAGTTTCTGATAATCAAGGGATGCAAAGGTATTATTCATAAAATGCTGCATCATATAAAGACTGCTATAAGGGTAATCTCCTGTCATAAGGTAAATTTCTCTGAAAACCTTAAATGAATTGATGAGGGACATAATGGCCACAAACAGTATCGTAGATGACATGAACCTGACCTTTACATACCAGAAAACCTGAAATTTGCTGGCATTTTCCAGGACTGCCACTTCCATAAGCTCCTTGGGAATACTTGCAAGAGCTGCCATAAACAGGATCATGTTATATCCAAGGTTCTTCCACAGGAAAAGAACTACGATAACGATCTGGGCTTTATCCGACTTAAGAAAATCTATCTTGTCACTTCCAAAGAACTTAAGAACATTATTTATGATCCCGTTGTAGTTAAATAAAACCTGCCATATAAGTACCACAGAAGCTGTAGGCACCATAAGGGGACTTAAGAAAAAAGTCCTGAAATAGCTCTTTCCAGGGATCCTCGATTCCATAACTGCTGCAAGGAAAAGAGATAGAAGTACTGCAAGTGGAACCGCCAGAAGTGAAAACTTAAGAGTGTTTATACCTGCCTGCTTAAAAGCCGCATTGTTCCAGACATTTATAAAGTTTTCAAAGCCCACAAAATTCCCCTGAATCGGGTTGTCTATAACAGAGTAATAGATAACAACAAAGAATGGAGCAACAAAAAATAGTGTCACTCCAAGAAGTGACGGCAAAAGAAAAAGCCAGGAAATCAGGCTTTTTCTTTTATTTGCTGTCATGCTATGTTTTCTTTTATCAGTTAGTATCCTTAACGACAAAATCAGGAACCTTCCCCTTTAAAAATGTATAGTAAGCCGTATCATATTTTGATCTGTCATCATTTGTATATATCTGAGCACTGTACTGCTGATTATTATTGTTGTAGTTATACCAGGGATTCCAGAAATCTGTGGAAACAACTGCCCCAAGGATTTCTTCCATCTTGTCCTTATCAGTATATGACATCTCTTTGTTTTGAGGGGCATCAATATTTATATATTCCCCATCTTCCATCTGCTCAAGGTCATATCCTGGATAATAGTTTATAACATTGATCTTTCTTATGTCATCTACTGTCAAAGTGGTTTCTGAATATATACCATACTCTTTTAGAAGTGCAATGGTATTACTATAGGTGTCATACACATCAAAAGATCCATATACATAATTTCCATCGTTGACTTCATATTCAACTGAGCCTATTGGCATCTTATCCTTCATATCCTTGAAGCTGTAATGGTCAAGAATATCCTGCCTGTAAGCATCACTAAACCTCGCATAGTCGAAGTTTTTCGTGTCTTTACTCTCAAGCGGTGTCACATACCTGAGTGTACTGTTTGATGCCAAAAGAGAATTTTCTCTGATATAGTCATCCTGGAATACTTCAAAGTTTCCAATTTTATACTCTTTGCTGGAAACAATTCTATCAAGGCTGTCATCAACTGTGTCGTAAGGAATTGTTATGTATCTGTAAATATCCTTTCCATTCTTCATTCTGTAAAGGATACCCACCTGATAGCCAGAGTTTATATAAAGGCCTCTATTCTCGCTATCTTTTGTTTTTTTCTGTGTCTCCATTCCCACTTTTGCAAGCTCTATGAAGGATTCTACATCTGTAAGCTTCATAAACTCGTTGCTGCTAAAACGGCTCTCACTATAGAAACCATTATAGAAATTGAAAGTTCTTTCACCATTTAAGATGGCACAGCTTTCAACTTTTTCAGCTGAAGGAACAAAGCTGTCAAATCCAAGAAGGTCTCCTTTGTAGATCACAAACGTCAGTATTACAAGTGCTATTGCCATTATTGTCTGAGCCATTCCCTTGAACATGCGCCTTATGTTGCCCTCAAGAATCACTTCTATGATGCAGCCTGCAAAGATAGTTGCAATAACCATGATAGCGCACATCATCACATAGAGCTTGGCATTCCATACTGAGCTATAGACAAGATAAACAAAATAACCGCTTCCAACGCCAACGATAGCGCAGGAAATAACCTTGATAAACCATCTGAATGGTCTGAAGGGAATGCTCTTTCCAGCCATCTCCGCCTGACGGAGCTTTGCAAAGATAAGAACTGCCACAAAAGCAAGTGCCCCCACGATCAAGATATCTATTTCCTTGTCAATGATGCAATCTATACACTTAGTGATATATCCTGCTTTAAGAAGATCATCCTTAGTTACAGTGATAAGATGGCTCATCGCAGAAATTCTGTCATAGATTGGGGAAAGGTATACTCTAAAGGGTTCCTCACCATAAAAGGTTGAATAGAAAATTCCTTTAAACAGAGCTATTTCTCCAAATA
Organism: Butyrivibrio sp.; assembly: GCA_015056565.1. Taxonomy (GTDB): domain Bacteria; phylum Bacillota; class Clostridia; order Lachnospirales; family Lachnospiraceae; genus Butyrivibrio. The sequence continues at coordinate 53,515 of SVGB01000014.1, read as the reverse complement.
TGATAACCGAAAGAAATGTAAAACCGGCGGTTACAAGTATAGCTATAGGAAGTGAACCACTAAGCATTACGGCAAGTACCGTCATGTTATAAAAAGCAAAGAAAAGTATTATGGACCTTACTGTTTCAATAAGAGCTGACATAAGAACATTGCCATTTACAGCTCCCATGGCTGCAGCAATTATAAGTGCAACAGCTTCTGTCAAAACGTATATTGAAATGAATGTTCCAAAGGCATTTAAATAGTTTTTCTTTATCCTCTGGGCTCTTGTGGTGGGCTGACTTAAATAAAAGTCCATCTGACTTACATTAAATACATAGGAAAAGCCCTGAAGTGCAAACATTACAGCTGTACCTACTACCAGGATCCATGCAATTGATCCAAAACCTACAATATTAGCTACAGCACTAATCTTCTCCATACGAAGCTGCTCGGCAGTCTGATGATAAACATTTGCATAGTTGATGGATCTTGAAACCATCATGATAACGCCAAGAATAAAGTATGCAGCATAAAATGGCGTAACAACAAGGCTTGTCCAAAGCGTTCTGTTAAGGTACGTTCTTCTGTTTTTAATTTTCTCACCCAAGGACAAATTTGCGGATGTCATACCCAACTACCTCCGTTTCACTAATAAAGATCTCTTCCAGTGAAAGTGCCAAAACCTCAAAGAATACTGGATTTCCTCTCTTGAAAGCACTCTCCACTTCCTCTCTGTCCCCACGGATCGTATATGTGGAAAGCCTTCCTCTCCTGTCATGAAGAAGTACCTCAAGACCTTCTGTTGCAGCCTTTTCGTCCTCTTCATTCTGGAATACACACTGTACCTTCTGCATCCTGAGCTTCATGTCCTCAATGTCTTCAGAAAGGATAACTCCTCCCTGATGAAGAAGACCTATGTGATCACAAATATCTTCAAGCTCTCTAAGGTTATGGGATGCAATTATTGGTGTAAGTCCTCTGTCAGACATATCTGCTGCAAAAAGGCTCTTAACTCCCTGTCTTACTACAGGATCAAGACCATCGAAGGTCTCATCGCAAAGAAGATACTTGGTTCCTGCGCAGAGGCCAAGGATTATTGAAACCTGTTTTTTCATTCCCTTTGAAAAAGTACTTATCCTTCTTTTGGTATCAATGCCAAAGCCAGTACACAGCTTATGAAACCTTAATTTATCAAAGTTTTTGTAAATCTCATCATAGTAGCTTGCCATCTCTTCAGGTGTTGCTGCCGGCAAAAAGTACTGATCATCTGAAATATAAAAGATATCACTCTTAACTTCCGGGTTGTCGTAAACTGGTCTCTTGTCCACAAGAACAATTCCAGAATCCGGCTTTATAACTCCTGAGATTATCCTAAGGATGGTGCTCTTTCCTGCGCCATTGGTCCCCACCAGGCCAAACACCTCTCCATCAAGGACATTTAATGAGACGCTATTCACTGCTTTTACCTCGTCAAAATCCTTAGACAGATCTAAAAGTTCAATCATACTTTTTCTCCCCACTTTCTATCCTTGCAAGATGCTCTTTGATATCAGATACCAGCTCATCAATTGATAATCCGATCTCATGAGCTTCCATAAACAGCTCCACAATCTTGTCCACAAGCTCTTTTTTCTTGTTGTCTTTTAAAAGAGCATCACCCTTAACAAAGTTACCCCTTCCTTTGACAGTGTAAATAAATCCCTGTCTCTCAAGCTCTGCATATGCCTTTTGAACAGTATTGGGATTGGTGGACAATTCCACTGCAAGACTCCTTACAGATGGCATCTGATCGCCCTCTTGCAGGATCCCTTTATACATCTGCATTTTGAAATTCTCGACTATCTGTTCATAGATAGGTCTACTATCCTGGAAATTAATCATGCTCATGTTGTTCCCTCATCAGCTCACGCTGCACTAAATTCGAAAGAACCTCTTTAAGTGCACGTGAGTGGTTCGCACCAGGTTCGAAAAGACCTCACCAGGTGCTCTACACAAAAAAAGAATACAAAGTGTACTATTAGTATTAGTACACTTTGTATTCTAAATCAACCGGATGATTGTTGCAATACTTTTTTATACAGCTTCTACATTTCTTGTGGCGATAACGTCAACGCCGCATCCAGCAACGTCTTTTACAAGTACGTCTCCGATATGGACAGGAGCCTTCACACACGCTGCATCGATATCCTTCATAACTTCAAAGATCTTGCTCTTTGGAATATCATTTGCAGTTTTTACTGAGACTCTCTCTTTGTCACCACCCTCTATCTTAACTGTACTTGTTACGATCCTTGTGGGATTAACAACTTCTTTTCTTGCGTAGATGTCACCCTTTGCACAGGTATTGCCCTTTACTTCCGTAACTTCACCATTATCTAAAGTAACTGTAAGAAGGCATCCCATGGGACATCCGATACATGTAAGTTCTCTTGTTTCCATCAGCTTGTCACTCCTTTTCTATCTTTACAGTTATCTTCTTAAGATTTGGATACTCGTCAAGTTTCTTTTTCTGAAGGATGATCTGTTCCATCTCACCAGGAGCCAGGATCCTCTTCTCGTTGTGCATTACTCTCTCATCATCAAAGTAAACACTTACGAATGAGTTCTTGTAAACATCACCAACTCTGAATCTTACGGTAAGAAGGTCATCCATTCTTGCCTTGTTGATAGTACTTGGAACAGTATATCTGGCTCCCTCAGTAGCAAAGAGTTCGATCACGTCGCTTCCCTTTTCATCCTTGCAGCCATCTGCAATATACTTAACAGCGTTCTGACCAGCTCTCTTAGCTTCTTCAGAAACATAGTCAACAAGATCATGTACATGAAGGACGTTTCCGCAGGCAAATACGCCAGGGATATTGGTCTCAAGTGACTCGTTAACTATAGGACCTGAGGTTACAGGATTCATTGTAACGCCGGCAGATCTTGAAAGCTCGTTCTCTGGGATAAGTCCACAGGAAAGAAGGAGTGTGTCGCAGGTATACCTTTCTTCTGTTCCAGGAATAGGCTTTCTGTCAGGGCCAACCTCAGCAATAGTAACGGCTGTCACATGCTCTTTTCCCTCAATATCAACTACTGTGTGGGACAGCTTAAGAGGGATTCCATAGTCATCAAGACACTGAACGATATTTCTCTTAAGTCCTCCGGAATAAGGAAGAAGCTCTGCTACAACCTTAACTTTGGCGCCCTCAAGAGTCATTCTTCTTGCCATGATAAGTCCGATATCACCAGATCCAAGGATAACTACTTCTCTTCCTGGCATGTAGCCTTCGATGTTAACAAGTCTCTGGGCTGTACCTGCTGAGAAGATACCTGCAGGACGATATCCAGGGATGTTAAGGGCTCCACGAGGACGTTCTCTGCACCCCATTGCAAGGATAACTGCCTTGGCAGGGATCTGGAACATTCCATCTTCTCTGTTCATTGCCGTGACAGTCTTGTCTGCAGCAATGTCCATAACCATTGTGTTGAGTTTATACTCTATACCAAGATCAAGCACCTGCTTGATGAAACGGTAAGCATATTCAGGACCTGTGAGTTCTTCCTTGAAGGTGTGAAGTCCAAAACCATTGTGGATGCACTGATTGAGGATTCCGCCAAGCTCATGATCTCTTTCAAGGATCAAAATGCTGTCATTACCAGCTTCTTTTGCAGCTACAGCTGCCGCAAGGCCAGCAGGGCCGCCGCCTACAATTACGATATCATATGTCTTCATGACCCGCTTACCTCCCCTTTTGTTCTCTCAAGTACAATGTTGGATTTACCGCCGCTCTTGGTGATCTTCTCATATGGAATACCAAGCTCTCTGTGGAGGATCTCCATTGTACGTGGTGAGCAGAAACCAGCCTGACATCTGCCCATTCCGGCGCGAGTTCTTCTCTTTACGCCGTCAAGGCTTCTTGCTCCAAGTGGTCTGTGGATAGCATCAAGGATCTCTCCCTCAGTAATGGACTCACATCTGCAGATGATTGTTCCATATGCAGGATTCTTTTTGATGAGCTCATTTCTCTCTTCAATGCTAAGACCTTCTGTCTTCTTAACACCCTTACGGGTGCTGATCCAGTTTGCCTTAGGCTTAAGGTTCATCATTTCCTTCATCATGTTTCCAACCATCTCGCCTATAGCAGGGCTGCTGGTAAGACCTGGAGACTCTATTCCGGCGCAGTCGATAAAGTTCTTGGCATCATCAACTTCCTTGATTATGAACTCGTGATGCTCCTCATGAGCACGAAGCCCAGCAAAGGATGTGATAACGTTCCTAATAGGAAGGTTTCTTACGTGATCTCCTGCCTTGGCAATAAGATCATCGATACCAGCTGCTGTGGTGTTGTTTCCTTCCTTGTTCTCAATGTCTACTGCTGTAGGACCAACAATGAGGTTTCCATGAACTGTAGGAGATACAAGAACGCCTTTACCAAGTTTTGTAGGCTGTGGGAAGATCGTGTGCTTTACATGTCCTCCGACAGTCTTATCAAGAAGGCAATAATCACCTCTACGCTCGATGATGTGCATCTTGTCTGCACTTACCATATTGTGGATCTTATCAGCATAGACACCAGCTGCATTGACAACATATCTTGCAACATACTCACCGTTGTTGGTGCGCAGGTGCCAGTTGCCGTCTTCGCCTTTTTTGATATCTTCAACTTCTGTGTTAAAGCGGAAGTCAACGCCATTCATATTAGCGTTTTCAGCCATAGCAATGTTGAGTTCGAACGGACAGATGATTCCACCTGTTGGAGCCCAAAGTGCTCCTTCTACGTTTTCAGAAAGATTTGGCTCCATTTCAAGAGCTTCTTCTCTAGTTAAGATTTTAAGATCCTTAACACCATTTTTTACGCCTCTGTCATAAAGGTCCTTAAGCCCGTCAAGAGCTTCCTTGTGGATGCATACAACCATAGATCCATTTCTCTTAAATGGTATATCCAGGTCTCTTGCAAGATCATCCATCATCTCGTTGCCGCGGACGTTGAGTTTGGCCATAAGTGAACCAACAGCTGCGTCAAATCCAGCGTGAACGATGGCTGAATTAGCTTTGGATGTTCCCTCACAGACATCCTCGCATTTTTCCAGTACGCAAACTTCAGCTTCATATTTGGAAAGCTCTCTTGCGACTGCAGAACCGGTAACACCAGCTCCGATCACGATCACATCGTACGTCATAATTGTCTCCTTTATAGATCGATATAGATAAACAATAGCTTTGCTCAAAAAAGGCGAGAGAAAGCAAACTGTGTTCCCCACAGATATGTGCTCACTCTCGCCTCCGCTTCAATATCAAGTTAAATTAATAATACTACAATTTGGTCTTTGTGCAAGCACAAATCATATTTGATTAACCAAACATGTGAGCAGCTGCAAGTGCATTGTAAAGAAGAGATGCAACGATACCGCCGCAGATAGGTGCTACTGCAGGGATCCAGCCATAGCTCCAGTTACCATTCTTCTTGCCAAAGTTAGGTGCAAGGCAGAGGTATGCAAGACGAGGAGCTGTATCTCTTGCTGCGTTCATAGCGTATCCTGTAAGTCCACCGAAGGAAGCGCCGCAAGCAACGATTACACCGTAAACAAGTGGCCATACAACACGGTCTGTTCCAGCTGGGATAAGAGCCAGTGTGAAAACAAGAACGAATGTAGCTACGAACTCTGAAAGGAAGTTCAGTACCTGGTTAGGAATTGAAGGTGCTGTGCAGAAGCATCCGCGAACAACATCATCATTAGCTGTAGCCTTGATGTGATCTCCATAGAGAACCATAAGGATAGCTGCGCCAAGGAATCCACCAAGCATCTGAGCTATGATCTGGCCAACTACTGTGCTCCAGTCACCACTTCTGATAGCGATACCAATTGTAACTGCAGGGTTAAATGCTGAAGGGCATCCTGTGAAATTGCTCATTGCAAATGCAGGAACCATAACTGCCATACCCCATCCGATAAGGATGTGAACAGCTCCGCCACCCTTGAAGCCTGACTTCTCAAGGCTTACGTTACAGCAAACGCCATCGCCAAGAAGAACAAGTAACATAGTTCCAATAAACTCGCCTAAATAAACACTCATTTGTTTTTACCCCCTTTTGAGTATATGTAAATTTTTTTTCACTAATTTAGTCTGACCGCTTATCAGTCTTTTGCCCATCCAAGAGTTGTGTTAACAGCCTTCTTCCAGCCTTTGATCTTCTCAGCACGAGCTTCATCCGTCATCTCAGGATGGAACTCTTTATCGATAGCCCAGTTCTTGATAACGTCGTCTTTGCTTGCCCAGAAGCCAACTGCAAGACCTGCAAGATAGGAAGCACCCATAGCTGTTGTCTCAACACATACAGGACGATGAACAGGAGCATTGATGATATCTGACTGGAACTGCATAAGGAAGTTATTCTTACATGCACCGCCGTCAACCTTAAGAGCGTTGAGCTTAATGCCAGAGCCCTGCTCCATAGCACCAAGTACATCGTTAGTCTGAAGTGCAAGAGACTCAAGTGTTGCACGGATGATGTGTTTCTTGTTAACACCACGTGTAAGTCCTACGATTGCTCCACGTGCATATGGATCCCAATAAGGAGCACCAAGTCCTGTAAATGCAGGAACTACGTAGCATCCGTTTGTATCCTCAACCTGAGTTGCGAAGTACTCTGAATCAGGTGATGTGTCAACCATCTTAACCTCGTCACGGAGCCACTGGATAGCAGCGCCTGCTACGAAGATTGAACCTTCAAGAGCGTACTCAACTTTTCCGTCAAGGCCCCAAGCGATAGTTGTAAGAAGTCCGTTGTTAGGGAACTGAGGCTTTGTTCCGATGTTCATAAGCATGAAGCAACCTGTTCCATATGTGTTCTTAGCCATACCTGACTCGAAACATGTCTGTCCGAAAAGAGCTGCCTGCTGGTCACCAGCAACGCCTGCAATCTTGATAGGTCCGCCAAAGAACTCAGGATCTGTCTCACCAAACTCTGTTGAGCTTGAAGGAAGTGCCTTAGGAAGCATGCTCTTTGGAACTTCAAGCTGTTTGCAAAGCTCATCATCCCAATCAACAGTGTTGATGTTGAACATCATTGTTCTTGAAGCATTTGAGTAGTCAGTTGCGTGTACTTTGCCCTTTGTAAGTTTGAAGATAAGCCATGAATCAACAGTACCAAAGCAAAGCTCTCCTTTTTCTGCCTTCTCGCGAACGCCCTCAACGTTGTTAAGGATCCAGCGAAGCTTTGTTCCCGAGAAGTAAGGGTCAAATACAAGACCTGTCTTGTTGTATGCTGTGTTGTCGATTCCAGGATACTTATTAAGGAGCTCTTCCTTCATATCAGCTGTTCTACGGCACTGCCATACGATTGCGTGATATACAGGCTTTCCTGTAGCTTTTTCCCAAACGATAGTGGTCTCACGCTGGTTAGTGATACCAATCGCTGCGATATCTGTGTAAGTTGCCCCAACCTTCTGCATTGCTTCACGAGCAACTGAAAGCTGTGTCTGCCAGATCTCATTAGCATCATGCTCAACCCAACCTGGCTGAGGATAATACTGTGTGAACTCTTTCTGAGCTACAGAGCACATCTCACCTTTCTCGTTGAAGAGGATACATCTGTTACTAGTTGTACCTGCATCCAATGCCATAACGTACTTTGCCATTACTTAACCCTCCTTTTTTCTTGTGAAAAAATTATTTAAAGCTCTCTCGCTTTAACTTCTCTTTAAAGCCCCCAAACCATCTCATTGGTGGTTGAGATTGCAAGTGCCCCGGCGTCCAGAGCATTCATTACATCTTCCTTGTCCGCGATAAGCCCCCCGGCTATTATCGGAACTCTGCTGACCTTGTTGATCCTCTTGATCATCTTAGGAAGAACGATACCTGGTAAAAACTCTATGATATCTGGCCTTACTCCAGGACTCTTTGCCTGCTTCTCAATATTCTGAAGTGCCATGCTATCCAGGATGAAGTATCGAAGCACTGTATTTAGCTCAAGCTCTTTGGCGTGAGCTATGAGGTTGCTCTTGGTTGTAATGATCCCGTCAGCCTCTGTGTTATTCTTGATAAAGTCAAGGCACACATCCTTGGAGTTATTAAGCCCTGTTATAAGGTCCACATGGACCATAGCCACCTTACCGGCCTGTTTTATCTTTTTTACTATTCCCGGGATCGTACATATATCCCCGTATAGCACAAAGATGATCTCCACATCTTCTGTAAGTGCTGTTTCAAGTCCCTCATCATTTTTTACTGCTGCGATGATAGGATTTATCTCAATCTTGTTAATAAATTCACGATTTTTCATACCCAATAAGTCAAATAAAAAAAGAGCAAACAAAGTAAAATGAGGTTCTCCCTCATTTAACCCTTACTCTTTTCTCAAGGCTCTCTATAATTTTTAAATAATGACTGATCATATTGCCACCGTTAACTTTCCAAGAATCCAAATATTACAATCTCGACTATCGGTCAGTTCTTAACGACAAACTAATCATATCGCCACTTTGTGCAAAATGCAATAGGGTTGTTTATATATTTTTTATTTTTTGTACTTATTAACAAAAATCTTGTACATATTTTGTCTGATTATCACACAAAAACTATAAAAGATGCACAACTTGCTTTAAAGCAGTAAAGTAATATTGTACATATGCAACAGGGGGTGGACCATGGGGACGGGGTTAGTGGTTCATTGGAAATCATTCCAATGAACCACTAACCCCGTCCCCATGGTCCACCCCTGTTGTCTTGTTTCGTTACATCACGTTGATCTGGCAGGAGCGCATGGTTTCAAGAGCTGCTTCGTGCTTTTGTGGTGTTACTCCGGCGCAGCACTTTGAGTCCACGGATATCTTAACTTCTGGCATAACAGCCTTCAGCATAAGAGCATTTGACACAACACAGATATCTGTGCAAAGACCCACAAGCTCAATTTCAATTTCCTCTTTTGCAGCGATCTGCGCGATCTCGTCAGCAAGGATAGTTGATCCAAAAGTAGGCTTGTTGATGATAGTTGCGCCATCAAGGACCTTTGCAACTTCCTTATCAATCTCCCAGCCTTCTGTGCCTTCAATGCAGTGCGGTACTGGAAGATTAGCTCCCTCCTGGGTCTGCATGTAGTTTTCCTGATGAGTATCTCTTGTGGCAAATACGTCACCAATGTCATAGCTCTTTATCTTCTCTACAACAGCTGGAACAATAGCCACTGCCTCCTTAGTACCAAGAGCTCCGTCAACGAAGTCCTTTTGCATGTCAATTACAACTAATAGCTTTCTCATACTAACATCCTCCAAAATGCCAATATTTTATTCTTTATCTTTATTGCCAGCACATTTAACTATCATCCACACAAGATGGATAACAAATATGCAGACAAGCATAAACAAGTGTGTATAGAAAATACCCATGATAAAGTAATTTCTTTCAAGGAAATATCCAACACCAAAGCCAAAGGCACACAACGCGCCTGTCAAAGCAAGGCTAAGTGCCATATATGGCAGGTTGAAGAACATATTCTTTAAAGCTTCAAGGAAATCCTTAAAGGATGCATCAAAGTAAACAAATCTACCTATCATCAAGCCAAAATAATACATCATAACCGGGCTATACTGACTTTCATCTCCGATGTAGTTAAGGTACATCAAAAGGATAATGACATAGAACATCGCCAGCATCCTCATGGTAGCCTTTTCCGCCTTGGACAGCTTCTTTAAAGGAATGATCAGAGAATCCAAAATAGTATTGATCACACAGGATAAACAGATAAGCAAAAGAAGCACGAAGTCCTTGCCCTCTGCCCAGGCCTCAATAAGGCGCTGTTCCATAGGCGTCAGATTCCCTGCTACTCCTGACTGTACCAGAGTGTTCACATGGTTGATGATAACATATGCGCAGGAAAAAGACATAACGGAAGTCCCTGCAATTATCATCTCAAAAAATCTCTGTACCTTGTCTTCCAGTGCTCCAAGAACTGCCTGTTTCCTGTTTCCCACCGGTATGTCTCTCCCGAGAACAAGAAGTGATACCAGATATATAAACCCTATTCCGATTCCTAATAAGGCAGCTGTCACTAAAAGAAATAAGAGCTTCTTGCCTACTGTAAAATCCGGATTTAAATATGCTTCTACACTCATGATAAGTCTCCATTTGCTGTCACAGTCTTAGCATTTTCATTAAAGGGCTAAGTCTTTGTCTGAAAAAGGACGGCCAATGACCGTCCTTCTGATTCTATAAAATTCAGTTTATTCTATTCAAGGCTGGTTATCAAGAATAACAACAGGCTTGATAAGGTCAGCAGGCTTGTCCTTCATAAGCTGAAGAGCCTCTGGAATATGCTCCCATCCATGGAATCCTGTAGAAACCACGTCTGACTATGCACATAGCCCTAAACTCTGGCAACCACTCAAAAAATTTGATCAGCCCCCTAAAGGAGCTTTAATGGTTCGATAATCTTCTGATTCTGTTCAGCCAGCCTTTTATCATTTTTAACAACTTCTAAAATATGGCTGCAAAGAATTTTATTAGTCGAGCAAAAATAATTTCTACGTTCACCACTTTCCAAAATGATATCACTTCTTGAACATCCACAGCCACAAACACACTTAAATTCACAATCTTTACAGGTTGTTTCAGCTGTTGAGCAATATTCTGCCTTAGTATCCTTATATGATTTGGAGTTTATTACAGATAGAATATCTTCCTCTTGGATATTGCCTACTACTTTTGAATCCTTTTCGTAAGCGTCACAAAAACATACTGTTCCATTTGGTGTAAATGCCATAAAATTGCCACAATCTGTACGTTCTTTACACACACAACTGTTTTTATGTAAGCCATAAATCCTTTTGATTAAATTTTCAAATTCTCGGATATGGACTCTGCGAACAGAATTGTAGTATATGTCAAAACACTCACACAAAAAACTACCAAGCCTTTCTGCATCAATTGCATAATCATCTAACGGATTATAGCAATAGCAGAATCCGGCATTATCTATTTTTTCATTTTCCAAAAAATCAAAATATTCTTTAGCATATGGGAAATGCTTTTCTGTAATAACACTTAAAATCCCATGTTTAATACCATTTTCCTGTAGTAAATGGATGTTTTTTAATACAGTTTCCGTAGAAGCTTTCTGGCCCATCTTCCCATAATGAAAATTAATGTCAGAGGGACCATCAATGCTTATCCCCACGTCAAACTTCATTTTTTTAAACAAGCATATCCATTCTTCATCGATAAGGAAAGCATTTGTCTGAACATCATTTTTTATTTTAATATCAGGGTACTCTTTCCTAAGATCCTGTTCAAACTGATAGATTTCTTCAAATCTATCTTTTCCCCAAAGCAGAGGTTCTCCTCCATGAAAAATAAGGGAAATATTAAATATACCTTGAGAAATATTATATTCACATACTTCTTTTATGATCTTCTTGCACAACTCCACAGACATAATAGAGTTGTCTTTGGGTGGGTGGTTGGCATACCTGCAATATTCACAAGTAAAATTGCAGTGTTCAACCACCTTGATGATTGGTGTTATAAACGCTGGATTAGTAGGCATTATACCAAGAGTCGTGATACTCCTCATAGTTTGGCCAGGAGTCTACTTCCCACGCGTTAGTATTGTCGTAATCGTTTGAATTCTGTAGTGACAGTATAAAATCTACCCCATTTACATTTTCATTTGCATATGTCATAGAACATTTCCTTTCTTATGTTGTATTATAATATGTCTTTTATTTGAGTCCCCTATTACTAATACTATAATATCATCAATTCAAAAACAACAACTCTTTCGGTCCTGTTACCATTTACTATTATCAGCCAATTACCAGTGACCCCCAGGTATCAGAAGGCACAAGTCCTATATAAATCTTACCTCTGTTGATCATAAGCTCTGCTCCACCTGCATCATAGTAATGAGTAAAACCAGTCTCACTTCCCTTTGACCAGGTAATGGGAATAGCAACGCCGTTTGAGATATAATATCCATTTCCAGAGCCCACAACGTTATAGGTCATATATCCATTCTTATCAAGCTGGTTAAAAGAAACTTCCTGCAGGATCACATCTTTGAAAGTAAGAGTCTGACCATCTTCAGCATCCAGGTGAAGAGCGCCGTACTCAGAGTAGTCATAGGTACTAGTCTGTGGGTTAAATGTAAGTATACTCCTGTTGTGAGGAAATACTCCATTAAGATCAACTGTGCCTGCAGGTGCGCCTTCCCTTACAACATCCGTATCATTGAAAAGAAAATGCGTAGGCCTCTCAAGTCCATATGTGTATGTAGTTGGAAGTCCAGCCTTAGCAAATCTTGAAACAAGCTCAGATCCGAAGCAGTACTCTGTGTACTCAGTAGGCTTGCCATTCTTGATCCTCGAAAAGCTTCCACTTAGATGTGCAGCGTAAGGCTGTGCCAGATATGTCTTTATATATTTAGGTCCGCCGTCATGAATCAGAACTGCATTGTACTCTCCAGTCAGCATGACATTGGTTGTTCTCGCACTTCTGATGCTGCCTGTCTGTCCAAGATTCTGCCAGTCCTTATAAAGGCACATAAGCCTTGTAACTCTTCCATTGGCTGTGCTGTTCATCATCTCATAGACAATATCAGCCTCTCCTGTTCCGAAGTGTGCAAGTGCCTTCTTTTCATTGTCAACCATGATGGCTACAGGTCTTTGGGTAGCTATTGAGTCGTCCACTGGAAGTCCTGTAAGTTCGTTAGTTGCTGCAAAAGCTGTAGTAGAAAACATCATAGTGCTGATAGCACCAATTAAAGCTGCTGTGATCAACCTGCGTCGCATAAATAATTCTCCTTGGCTAAACGATTTTTAGTACGGTAAGTCTATGATATCATATTTACTCGCACCTATGATAAAGTTCTTTTGGCTTAATGCCATTTGCCTTGGCTCCCCTTGGCCAGCCCCAATTGGCTGCAAACATATATAAAAATCTTGGGAACTTGCTGGCATCAGCATAAATATCAGAAATATAAGCTCCTTCTTTAATTGCCTTTGCCACTTCATCAATTGCAATTGTCGCATTTTTTGCAGGACCTTTAGAAGGATCTGGCATTCTCATCATGCTGCCTACCATCTCTCCAGCCCCGATCGCAAGACCTCCGCAGTAGATAAATCCTGATTTATCCGCCCATTCCTTGACCATGCTAAGAAGGTTTCTTATCTGATGGCTCTCATAAAATCACATATTGGCTATACAGTAGATCTTCTTGTCCGGATCTTTGCCGGATTTTTCAAGCATTTCCATAAGCCTTAGGACCTGTGAAGGAATTCCGTCCACATAAAGAGGCATCACAAAAACAACCTTATCTGCTGATGAAACAATCTGTGCCAGTTCCTCATATTTATTTAAATAAGACAAAAGATTAAAAGAAACCGCGCAGTCCCCAAGTTTTCCTGAGAGTCTGTCCATAAACTTCCTGGAATTAGAGTTATCACCTCTTAGGCTACCATTAATAAGTACAGTTTTTCCCCCGTATTCACTTTGTCTTTCAAACAAATTTACAGTCTTACTTTCGATGCACTCTTCAAACTCCACTTTCTTTATGATCCCATGGAAATTTCTGCACACAGCCTCTACGTACTGCCTTGCATGAGCCTTTTCCTCTTCCGTGAAACTACTTTTTCTGAAGATAAAAGAGATCTCTTTTTCCTCTTCGTATCTCTTTTTATGATGCATCTCACCATCCTTGATGAACATAAAGGGCAGGACAAGTCCGATGCTCCTGTCAAACACATTTTTAACAAAACTGCTAAAACCGCCGTAGGTGTAACTGCTGATCACCACTACCTCTGAAGCCTTGTGGATCAGCTCTCCCATCCTGCCATATCCATCGTCAATAAGGCACTTTCCGGGAGTCTTGAGCCAGCAGCCAAAGCATCCGACACAAGGCTTTATTGTTCCATTATCAGATATTACTTCATATCCCTCGTAGCTATCTGCTAATTTTTGCCATTCCTCGTCATTAAGGTCATGAATTAAAAGTTTCATTTTCTCCCCTTTTTACATAAGCCTCTTGTATATATCAAGCATACTCTCCATCTGGTATCTAAGCAGCCAGGAAGCGCTGTTGTACCTTGGCGTTGCTTTAAGAACAGCAATGAGCTTTGGGTAGTACTCCTCTGTCTCTTTTATCATTCTGTATATCCTGTCCCTGCTAAGGCCAAAAGACATTGTGGTCAGGTTGTTACACCTGTCCAGACACTTTACAAGGCAGGCCTTTGGATTTTTCTCCATCTCGCTGTAATAACGCCTGTTAACCTCATCCCTCTCCTTATCTGAACATTTAGGGCGAGTCATCAGCCTTACTATCTCTTTTGTATCATCATCTACAGGAAGGTCTGAAAGCTTAACTCCGCAGTCCTCCACCACATCATGCAGCATGCAGGCTGCTATCACATCGTCCTCTTTGATATCCATGGAAAGAGCGTGACAGGCAAGATTAAGCGGATGGTAGATATATGGGATCACCGACCTCTTTCTCTTTTGTCCCTCATGGGCTTCCACCGCAAAATCCACAGCCTTAAAGGTGTTATCAAGGCCCAGGTTCTTGGCAGAAGTCTTCACATAGGTCTTCATATGTTCCCAGTTATAGATAGCTTCCTTGGTCTTAAAGGCTTTGTGCTTCTCCTCAAGAATTGCTGACACTGATACATCAAATACTTCAGCAAGCCTTATTACCCTGTCGGTATCAGGCTTATACTCATCCCTCTCCCAGGATGAAACCGCCTGAAAGCTAACACCAAGAGCTTCTGCAATCTGCTCCTGGGTAAGTCCTCTTTCCTCACGAAGTCCCTTAATATTTGTTCCGATGCTCATTTGCATACCCTCCTTATGCCCTCATCATAAAGAGAAACCTAAATCCATTCTAGCTAGTATGGATTTAGGTTTCAAGAATAATTTCAAGTATAACTTGAGCTATATAGTTTTGTTCACTCCCTTCCGGCTGTCAGCAGATTCTGCGCATCCTCTAAGGTAATAGTTCTAAAGAGCTCCGGTGTCAGGTCTTCAGAATCCAGCATCGGCCTAAGGCGAACTGACTGCGCAGCAATAAGGTCTTTCATGATATTTTCTATTCCGCCTGCGTTGCCAAAACCGTTTCGTTTCATCCTTTTTCTGATGATCTCCTTTATGACGTCAGAAGCACCATCTTCAAGAACTCTGTTGTTCTTTTTGAGCTTGTAGCAGAAAATATCATAGAGCTCATCCTCTGAATAATCCTCAAAATGGAACTGATTAGGGAATCTACGCTCTATTCCCTGGTTCAGGTTCATAAGGCGCTTAATTGGCCCCTCGTAGCCTGCAAGAATGATCATCAGTCTGTCGCGATAATCCACTGCAAGAGTAAGAAGTGTATTAAGAGCCTCCATGCCAAACTGATCGTCTGGTCCGGTGCACAGAGCATATGCTTCGTCAATGAAAAGAACTCCTCCTATCGCTGACTCTACAACGCGCCTTGTCTTTATTGCAGTCTGTCCCACATATTCTGCAACAAGATCTCCTCTTGTAACCTCAACAAATTTATCACCGGCAGGAAGAACCCCCATCTTGTTGTATATCTTGCCAATTAGTCTTGCAACTGTAGTTTTACCAGTACCTGCATTGCCAAAGAACACGGAGTGAAGGAAAAAGCTATCGCTGGGTTCTTCACCCATTCTGATACGGGCCTGTTCCAGGTTGATCCTATCCTGCATTACCCGTACTTCTTCCTTGATCTTGGAAAGACCTATCATCTCATCAAGCTGTTGCATATATTCTTCAAGAGTTGGGCCGCTGCTCTTTCTGTTTCCGCTCTCCATGATATCTTCTTTTAATACAGTTATTGGCTTTAAGTTCTCGCCGTCCTCATAGAGAGAAAGTGCCTCATCATCCGATTTTGCCAATCTTCTCTTCACAATCCTTATAACGTCATCTGCTATATTTCTGACTCCCCGGGCATTACCGAAGTTTGGTACTGTTGAACGTTCCCTTATAAGGGCAACAGCCTCTTTCCTTGCCTCTTCATCAAGAACCATTGGAAAGTCATTTTTGCGAAGCATTCCTTCAAAGATCTGAAAGAGTTCTTCCTGAGAATAATCATCAAAGTGAAGTTTTGTCGGTACTCTGCTGGTTATACCAGGGTCGTACTGGGACAATACCTGCTCCATGTTGTCATAACCTGCAAAGATCACCATGAAACGGTCGCGATAATCCTCCATCATCTTGATCAGCACACCAAAGGCCTGTTTTCCGTAGTCATCCTGATCTCCTGATACGATCCTGTGGGCCTCATCAATAAACAGTACTCCGCCCATAGCCCTCTCAACCAGCTCCTTTGTGGCCTTTTCGGAGTGACCCATATATGCGCCAACAAGGGATGATCTGTCAGCTTCTATGAAAAGATCCGGTTTTGGCAAAAGTCCAAGTTTTCCGTAAATCTTTGCCACAAGCCTTGCAGTATCTGTCTTACCAGTTCCTGGATTTCCTATAAACATCATATGAAGAGATCTGCTACGCCCTTTACTTCCTGCGCCGCGCATCTTTTTATCAAATTTCACATCCTCTATAATGTTCTGAATTTCCTGTTTTACACGGGCAAGGCCAGTCATATCATCCAGCTTTGCTAAGATATCTTCAAGTGTCTCTCCACTGTCTTCTGACTCAACAAAATCCTGGGCAACAATGAGCTTATCCAGCTCTCCGCCTTCCATGTAACGGAAGCTCTTTCTTTTGACAGCGTCACGAATAAGTACCTTAAGTGCGTTTGCACCTGCAAATCCCGGAAGAACAGCTTCACTTCGGATCGTTCTGTCAAAGATATCTTCTGCATCTGGGTCAAGTTTAAATCCCTGGTCTTTTATAAATCCAAGTGCTATAGTCTTTAGCTCTTCCACGTCGTATGAAGGAATACTGATAGATGTCACTACTCTGGACAATCTTGGCAGCTTTTGGATCTGTTTTTCCATAGCCTCCTTTTCACCAAGGAAAATATAGAAACAGTTCTGTTTTTCATTTGCAGCTTCCAGGATCGAAGAGATCAAAAGCCACATTTTGACATTATCTTTACCGTCTTCATCGTCCGAAATAAGGAGCTCTGTATTTTCTATGATAACCGTTCGACCTTCAGATGCTATCTGCTCAAAAAACTCTGCCGGTTTTGAAGCGTCTATAGAGATAGCATTGGTAATAACCGGTTCTTTGCGGTCTGTCATGCTGTTATCATACAGAAGTTCACTTATGATCCTTGCTATAGCATGCTTGCCAGAGCCTGAACCTCCACCAATAAAAAAGTTCCATGGAATAAGTAGTTCACCGCCACTACCGCTCCTTCGAAGATCATCCCCCATAAGAAGCGTATTATATTGTGCACTCAGATCACGCTTAACATCAGATAATCCGATCAGGTGTTTATCAGAAAACCGTTCCTCAATTTCTTCGTTTACACGCCTTTCTGAATGCTTATCAACCTGTGAAGCAAGCGCTTTTGCACTTTCACTTTTCGTAGTTTCCTGCCTGTTTTCATCAGCTGTATCCTTAGCCTTAGCGTCATCTTCTTTCAGATCAACATCGGTTTCCTCATTGGCAACTTCAGGTTCTTTTATTCCAGCCAGAGAAAAGAAATCCTCACTTTCCTTACCACTTGCTGTGTCCTTTATATATAACCTTATCTTCTCGTTCTCATCAGCAGATAGTGTCACTATAAGACGCTGCTTTTTTTCGTGCTTTGGAGCCCTAAGGACTCCTCTACCCAGTAAATACACATCTGTCGGGCTGTCACTGTCACCTTCCGAAACCTGTATAACGATTTCTCCTCCAAGTGAGCCCATATCAAGATGTCTCTCAGCTATAGGAAGTGACTCTCCCTGATGTAAAAGAACATAATTCTTTTGGCCTACTATAAGTCCCACACTTTTGCTTAGAAATTCCTGAGACATTTATTACAAATCCTCCAAACGATCATTATTTTCAAAACTCATACCCCAAGATCAGGGTCCCCTCTGAGCACCTTTACAGCTCCATCAGGGTAGATCACACAAATGGCATCGAGATAAATTTCAACAGCCATGCATCCTGCGCCCTCATTCCGAAGCACACTGTCACCACGTCGAAGCTGCTCTCTTGCTTTCTCGTTATTTTCAGCTCCACACCTCTTGATAAGCTCTTCTACATCTGTGTAAGCCTCATGCTCGCCAGGCGAAATTATTCCCTGCTGCGCCAGAACATCCTGATAAATACTCCAGAAGATAAGTGTCAGGAAAAAGCTTCCCTGTGGCATTTCCTTTTCAAGGTCTCTGCCAACTTCTTCAATTTCTTTATCTATTTCTTCAAGAGTTTTTATCTCTTTGGTCTTCTGCAGATTCTCCGCGCTCTCATTTGGTGATGTCTCTAAAGCCGCATTAGTCTCGTAATTTTCTTCAGATGAATTCCCAGCTTTTGCTTCATCACCGGCAAGGATTCTGTCTCTCTCTGCTCTGAGTTTCACAAGCTTTGAGAGATTTTTCATATATTCAGGGCTTCTTTTTCTTGCAGCATCCCGATAAAAAGCCGCAAGTTCTCTGCGTTTTCTCCCATCAGAGGCATTTTGAAGCTTTGCAAGAGCATCCATTGATGCCCTTGCGTCAAATCCATTACCCGCAGCGCCATCACCTCTTTGTTCAAATTCCACTTTTCCTATATTCACTTAATTACACCATATCCTTTCGTTATTATTCTATGCGCAGATCCTCTTCAAGTGCTTTTTCTTGCATGCTCTGATACTTATTAGCTAAAAATTCATCATGATCAAAATTGTACTTACAATTTCGTCCTATAAGAACAAGCTCATACATTGCAGAATAATTTCCCTTGTCAGCAGCTTGCTCTAAAAGCTTTAGACCACGCTCGGGATCATAAGGAAAAATAAAGTTTTCTCTCTTTTGCACATTGGGTTCCAGCATCTGTTTTGCCATAAGGAATTTTGCTGGTGATAGGCCTCTTTGTGATAGCTGCTCTATTCTTGCCGCAGCAGTTGCAGCCTGAGGTGAATGAAGAACAGGCAAAAGATTTTTGAGTTCCCTAAAGTTCTCTACCTGTGGCTGCAGTCGATCAAGATGCTTTTTGCTGTTCTTTTTGAACATGCCCTCCTGTCCGATTTCAAAACACTTAACTGCCTCGCCCCAATCTGCCTCTGTTCCCTGTCCATACTCATATCTAAGCCCCAGTAAATAAGCTGCTTCTTTCTTCCAATCGCTTCCGGCAGCTGCTTCTTTTAGTGCATTGAATTCATCAGCAGAGAAGTATTTACTGTATTTCGAGACATTTTCTCTGACAACTTCCTCTTTAGTTTTTATATCTACCTTTTTAATTTTATTCTTTTCTATTATCAGATCTGGTATTCTATCTGCCATTTCCCAAAACAGTTTTTCTTTTTCTATAAAGTATTCATACCAATAACTCTTGTTAAAATCCCCATAACCGTATCGGTACGAACCAGTTTTCCCAAGGAATCGAACTGTATTAAAAATATTTTTAACATCCTGAATCTTTCTTATACCATTTTTTTCAGAATAATTGATTCCTTCCTTGAAGAGTTTTTCGACCATTGCCTCCATGCAGCAAACATAAAAGGGCGCGAAAAAATATTCTGGATCATGATCACAGACAATCCTTCTAAGCTTTCTCCATGTCCAGTTTTTGATTTCTTCCTTTTTCTCGATCAAAAAATTGTGCTCACGATTATTACCATAAGCATTATCCCTTATCAGGTTTACAAAGTCACCTTCTCGTTTAGGGAACAACCTAATAGGATTCCAGCTCAAGGAAAGTGGCTGAGCAAGATCCTCTTCTTCCACATCAAATATCCTACATAGGTTATCTATCTGCCTTGTTTCTGACTCTCTTTCAGGGATAAGTAGCCCATCGTATAAAGGCTCTTTCTTTATTTCAGCATAAAGTTCATTTCCCCATTTATTGAGGACACTCTCGGAATCAGGAATAGTTTTGTCTATTTCATAAAGCCGCGTAAGATACCCATATACAAGAGTAAGAAGCGGTCTGTCTTTATAGTGCGACCCCTTTATCAGCCTGTCGCCCCAATCTATTGAATAATATTTTTCAGTAAGATCAATAAGTCTTCTGACATAATGCAGCTTATCTTTTTCAGATACTGTTACTCCATCAAAAAGATCAGAAATTTTGATCGACCTGCCCTCATTATCACCTGCCTTAGCATTTTCTCTGGGCGCAACAAGTATTTTTTCCATTCCATAGAGTGAATACACCAAAATCCTAAGTGCCTTGATATCCCCGGCCCGAACTGCCATATGAAGCCATTTAAGCGCAGACTCAGGGTCTCTTTCACATACCAGCCCTTCAAGCAGCACAACCGCTCTCTGCCTCATTCCAACTGCATCTTTTCTGTTTGCAGCATCACTAATAAGTTCTGAGCCTTCCCACTGCTTTGCCGAGTCATCGCTTCCATATAAGGCTGCTCCTTCAAGACTTTTTGTAAGTGGTCTGCTTTCATCAATGCCTAGATCAGCATCTTTGTTATAGTATTTAATAAAGCAGTCCACTACTTCCTTCCAATCTTCAAAACCCTCGGGAAGAGATATTCCCCCTAAATTTTCTTCACGAATAAGAAGCTGAGAAATAGGAGGAAGCTCTTTTGCATCTGACCATAAAGATATTTTCTCAGAACCATTTTGTCCCAAAACTTTTTCTTCTTCCCATAGAGACAACTCCTGTTCATCTTCAGTTGCATCTTCCCATAAGGTCAGCTCCTGTTCGTCTGTTGCAGGATTATCTTCCCATAACGTTAAATCTTCATCTTTCATCCCAATACTCCATCATAGACTACAGATGCCCTGAAGGCATCTGCCTTGATCCGATCATTATCGGTATATCTTCCCTTTTCATCTGGTCGATCATCTGTAATAAAATACCCATTGTTACAGCACAGCATCCAAGCAAATATCTGATCATATTCAGATGGGTCAAGGTATAGCTTTCCTTCATCAGAAAGGTTATCTTTATTCACATCAGGAAGCTCTTTTACTTCTTTGTATTTTGGAGGTTTTTCCTGTGATACACTTACAACATCTTCGTGATATTTCTCATTGACAGATTTTATGTCTTTTTCTTTAATAGCACTTTTTAGTTTTTCTATTTCTTCATCCTTACGCTTTGCCTCTTCCTCAAAACGCTTTTCCTCTTCTTCCTTGCGCTTTGCTTCTTCCTCTTTACGCTTTAATTCTTCTTCATACTCTGCGATATAATTTAATATTCGTTCAGCATCCTCATAATCCCCATAGCCTTTGGGAATCAAATTATTATCAACAATATCCTTACAAATGGTTTTCGCCTTATTGAAATCTTGCCTGGTACCCTCTCCATGGTAGTAGCAACGAGCAAGGCCAACTCTACACAGTTGTGGAATAACACGATAATAATCCGGTTCATATGAGGCAACTTCTATATTTGATCCCTTTTGAAAATGATCAAATTTCTTTTCATCATGTGCATTCCGTGCCAATGACCATTCATATAATGCTGTTATTTCTTCATTATATTTTCCAAACGAATTTGTTATTGTATCAAAATCATATTCATCTCCCAAGAATGCCCGAACATTAAAATCTACATAACATGCTGCCTGACAAAGCGCCCAAATTGCCTTTCCAGATTCTGGTATGGGGCTATCTTTTATTTTATTCATTACTTTATTGACGCCGACATAATCAGGCGGTACCTGATCCATCATTCGGCTAATATCGTCTTCAACTGCCACATATACGGCGTACTTTTCTTTATACTCTTTCTCTCTCTGTTTTCTTTTTATCTCACGCTCTTTTTCTTTCTTCTCTTTCTCTCTCTTTTCCTGTAGGTCCTTAAGGATTCCCATATTCTCAATCCTCTTTCTTTTCTTTAGTCATAAATAGTTCTATTATGCGGATCAGAATTCGCAACATCCTGAGGACTCAACCAGGTGTAGCCCCGCTGTTCAAGAGCCTGCTTTTTGTGAGTCCAATATATGTGGCAAAAGCCCATCCCCTTGGGATAGTCCTTAAACTTTTCATCAAGCTCTTTTTCAACTTCTGCAAGAACCTCTTTAGGGATATTTTTATTTACCTCAGATGCATCATTATCCTCAAGGTCAAAATATTCATCATCATCGCCGCCTCTTTCCGGATAATGCTCCGGAAACAATCTCTGGCTTACACCAATTCCGCTCATATTTTTTCCTCCATGATCACTCTGTGATCTTTTATGGCACATGCAATTTGTCATTCATGTGCCTTGTCTATCATTTCTTTAGTTACCGTTACTACTGTCCCCTTTTCCATGGACGGTGCATTAAATAAAATGTCTTCAAGAGCTTTTCTTAATACTCCGTTGAGAGCCCTCACTCCTGTTCCTGTCTTCGAAGCAAGATCTGCCAGTGACAAAAGAGCTTCATCCTCGAATTCAAGAGTGATCTTATCGTCAAGAAACAGCTCTTTCTGGATGCGCTTTATTGGGCTATCCTCTGCATCCTTCATGATGCGAAGTAAAAGATCCCTGTCCACAGCATCAAGAACTGCCAGATTGCACAGCCTTCCTGCAAGTTCTGGTTTTATGCCGTACTCTACAAGGTGCTTAAGTTCCACATCCCTTGAATGCATTATCTTGTGGCCAGATATCTTAGGTTTAAGGCCAAAGGCATTTTCTCCGCTTTGGTCTCCTTCACTTGCCATATCCTTGAGCACGATGTCCTCAAGTCCTTCAAAAGCTCCCATGCAGACAAACAGGATATCGCTGGTATCTATCTCGAAATCTGTATCATCGCTGCTTTTCCCTGTTCGCTGCGCTGTGTCAATGACAGCTCCTTCCATCATTCCAAGAAACTGCCCCATTATCATGTCGTTATTGTCATGGCCCCTTACTCCGTTTGGTTTGCACAGCTTATCAAATTCATCGCAGAAAATGATCCCGTGCTTTGCAAGTTCCAGATCTCCGGAAGCTTCCTGAATGAGCCTAAGCAATAGCTCTTCCTTATTCCTTCCCCGGAACGGAGTTGCAACCAGCGCTGATACATCCTCTAATACCACAGGTACATCCACCAGCTCCCTTATCCTGCGTACCAGCTCTGTCTTACCGCTTCCTGATGGACCAATGACAAGGACATTAAATTTGTATAGTCTCTTGTCAGGGTAAGCCATTCTTAAATAGTGGTTAAAAACAGCAGCAGAAAGAAGCTCTTTTGCCTCGTCCTGACCAATTATATATGTATCAAGTTCCTTTTTGATCTCGCTTGGAGTATTCTTTTCAAGAAAAGAAATAGCGCGGTTTGAGAGTTCATCCCTTGTCACATTAAATACATTCATGACATCAGACAGTTCACTGCACCAGGATGAATTGCATCCACCTATGGGAGAAACTTCTTTTCCTTCCTCATGGGTGTCTATATAGCGAATAAGTCCTCTTCTGCGGTATCTGTCATATTCTGTTCCAATGTCTGATGCATACCAGTACAGAAAATCCCTTGCACAGGCATAACGCGCAAGTGTCCAGCCGCTCATAAATGAAGTGCGGCCACCATAAAGAGTAATGTATTCCTGATCGTTTAGAAGTCTTTCACTCCTTGCCTTTTTTATCTCCTTAACCAGTTCATCATTATCTTCTCTGATCATCTCTCCAAAGCGGCATCTATCTATCAACTTTCCTTCTTTTTTTAGAGGAACAAGTATGTTTAGCATTGAGATCAGGGTATCGTCATTTTGGTCTTCTTCTGGCACACAGGTCCTGATGTGAAAATACAGCCAAAGAATAGTTTCGTATATTGAAAAACTTTTCCCTTCCTGCTCTTTAAATATCGTACAGGCTCTCTTTACCATCGAAGCTCCCGTCCTGTAATCGCAGGATTCAAAAAATGAATAAATACTCAAAGCATGGCCTCCTTAAAAGAGCTGATCCACTCCGCAAAAATTTCGCCGCCTTTTAGAGACAGTTTTGCACATCTGCAGTCTCTGTGATCCGGAGCCTCATACATTACGGG
Organism: Butyrivibrio sp.; assembly: GCA_015056565.1. Taxonomy (GTDB): domain Bacteria; phylum Bacillota; class Clostridia; order Lachnospirales; family Lachnospiraceae; genus Butyrivibrio. The sequence goes on along the minus strand of SVGB01000014.1, from coordinate 29,555 downwards.
AGAAAGCATCTTTCTAAGAGCAATTGATAAGCCCCTGGCTCCAACTTTATAAGACATTGCCTTATCAACTATTCTTTCAATTACATCATCTTCAAGAACAAGCTCCCCACCACAAAGAGCATTAAATTCATCCTGAAATCTCTCTAGTATGCTGTTCTTTGGCTGGGTAAGGATTCTTTTAAGATCATCTCGAGAGAGACCGTCAAGTACAGCAACGCTTCCAATCCTTCCAGCAAGCTCACGCTTCATGCCGAAAGATATCAGAACATCTGTCGTCACACTCTTTGAGTCCATTTTTACCTGGCTGTCTTTTTGTAGTGAAGCATCAAAGCCTATGCTTCCACTAGTCTTCATGTTCTTATCTGAATCTTCCCTTATATTCTCTTCAATTCCCTGAAATGCACCTGCCAGGATAAAGAGAAGTCTTGAGGTATCGAACAAGATTTTTTCGTCTCTGAAGGTAACGGGTATCTCACTTCCTTCGATGACAGTAAGGAGCTGACTCTGGACCTCATCATGGGTATCTATGCCGTTTTTGTCATAGGATGGGATAAGAAGCTTATCAAACTCATCCATGAACAGTATCCCGTTTTGTGCTTTTTCAAGGTCTCCATTTGCCTTGTTTAATAGTTCTATCAGAAGATGTTCCCTGTGAAGTCCCCCTGAATACTGGCTTCCGTTCATTCCTGAAACATCAATTATGGCAGCAGGAAGCATGGTAGCGTCGATAAGATGCCGCACCAGCTCAGTTTTTCCGCTTCCTGATGGGCCAACCAGGAGCACAGCGTCAGGAAGAAACTTTTCTCTTTTGTGCCTGATCCGCTTCATATGACCATAAATTGCAGTTGACAGGATCTTTTTTGCCCTGTTCTGTCCAATGACAAAGCGGTTTAAATATGCATAGAGCCTTGACGGTTCTACATCCGGGGCTTTAAAAAGATTAGTATGCATCTCCCTAAGCAGCTCCATGGATGATAAGTATTCTCCGTCCTGCCAGGGCTGCTTTTCATCCTCATTACCAAACCAGCTAAAGTATGCAAAAGGAAGTTCCTCCAAAAGCCACTCAATTACCGGTTCCGCAAGGGTTTCAAAATACTCATGATCATATTCTATATCTTCACGCAAATTACAAAGGAGCCTGAAAAAAGGAGCCTCTTCTCTACCATTTTGATATTCTTTAAAAACCTCCCTTGCCTGATCTATAAACCAGGCAAGGGCATCTTTATCTCTTTCTCCTCTTAAAGATCCATTGAATTCTTCATAGCGAGCGATTATGAACCTCTCAAGAGACTCAATCTGCATCTTGGGAAACCTGAACAGATAGAAAATGTTTGAAGGTATCCTGTCCGGATCGATCTCGCCCTTATCTTCCAGGATCTTATCCATTCCATAGCGGAGGTTTGCCAGCATAAAGCGCCTGTCTCTAAGGTCCTCCTGCTGACCAGCATTCCATAAAAGAAATTTAAGCCCGCTTTCAAATTTATCCTCTGTCCATTCTCCATCGCAAAGCATTCCGGCTGTCTTTATAAGCAGCTTTTTGTCACTTTCAGAAATGGGTGCACTTATCACGATTTCAACCACTGCTTCTTTGTTGTTTTGCAAAACCAGCGAAAACTTTGAGCGTCCATATAAGCCAGAGTCTCTATGGGTTCCAAAGTAATCCCTCAAAAACAAGGGATAATCCCTCTTTGAAATGTCCTCATTATTTTTAAAAAAGAATATCAGCTTTAATACGCCCCTCAGTTCATCATCATTATCGATGCTTACCTCCTTAAGGTACATATTGATCCATGAATCTATATAGGCAAAACCTTTAACAGTGTTCCTATTTTGGAATAATCTGATCATCTCCGAAATTCACCTCTGATGTATATCGCTTTTATACAATCATTTGCTATTGGGCGACATTTTACTGATAAGCTCAGAAAGTGCTTCGTTCTGAGCTCTTACCTCATTTATGGCCTCTTCAAGATCTTCCTTAGAAACTTCTTCAAAGTCCGCTATTTCGATTCCTTCAAGCATATTGACGTCTTGGACCTCCGGTAATAACGAGCTATAGTCGCTTGTACCATCGATCACATTCTGCATCATCATAGCTGCAGCTGTCATTTCCTGATGTCTGATCGTGGTATCTGTATAAAATTTACCAGATTCAAATGATGGCAGAAGGTCTTCATTTGCCAAAGTCTGATGTTGCTCATACATAAGAGTCATAGCCTGATTCAAAAGCTCTTTATTCTCCGCTGCAAGGCGGTCAAATTCCTCTTTTGATACTTCATTTGAAGTTTCTGTCTCTGTTTCAAGCGCCTTGGCGTCCGTTGTAGTACTAACCTCTGTTCCAGAGTTTGTTTCTGCCACATTTTCTTTTCCGCAGCCTGCAAGAAGCAGCGTCATAAAAAGCACAATACCTGCTATATATTTTTTCTTTTCCATAGTATTAATCCTCATTTGGTACATTTAATGTAGGAGTCTGATATTCAATTTCCTGCTGACCTTCATACTGATCAAGAGGCCCTGAGTAGTCATCACGGTTAAAGTAGTCAGTAGATCCTGTATATCCATTTTCTGTTTCAATATCTGACTCTTGTACGTAGTTTATGTTTCCACTTACTGGGCTGTCTGAACCTGCAATCTGAAATACGACAGTATTATTATCCATAACAGATATAAACGTAAAGTACACATATTGATGGGTATACCAGTCGCCTGCAGGAAGATCCTGCTTACATACACGATTCCAATTATCATCATAGAGAGACACATGATAATGGCCATCTTTTATCCATGTTTCACACATTGTCGGAATCATGCCCTTTATTGGTGGCACATCTCCGGTGATCTTCTGAGTATAATACGGATATCCTTCCCGATACTGCGGGGTAGCTCCTGCATTCTCTCCAGATGTTTTGCTGTCCTGTGCTCCTTCCCCATCTTTAGGTTCTTCCTCAGTATTTACCTGTGTTATCTTGCTTATGGCATCCCTGTGCTGACGCATTGCTTTATTAAGCGCATTTATCGTAGCCTCATGGTCATATAATGCCTCGCTATATTTGATGGTCATTTCCGGGTATTGTGAAAAGATAACTTCTGCACTTGTAATGTTATTGGCCACAAGAAAATCATAGTCCTCCTTGGTAAAATACCAGAAATCCTCTTTGCATTCGCCTTCTCTCATCAATTCAGGCTTAAAATACTGGATCTTCAAAGCATAGAAAGCTTCATCAGAGTATCTTGGATGAACAACAGTTGGTATCTGTCGATCAAGATATCGTTGTGGTGGCACATTTGAACCCTTTTGATAATCCTTACCCAAAGGAATCTCAAATCTCCAGATTTCAAGATCTTTGCAGTCATACCACATCTGCATATAGCTGTCCTCAGAGCCATCCCCTATGACCGGAGTGCTATTATTTTTTTCATGCCATGCCGGAGTATCGTAGTCATACATGTAACATTTATCAATCTCTCCATCCTTAAGCGTCGTGTGACTTTTAAGATAGAGTCCTGACTGGTAAAATTCTTCGTCACCTCCACCTATTGTTGAGGAAATATATTCTTCCTGAATCTGGCGCTCTACGTCTTTATAAGATATAGCCCCGGGCTTTTCCAGAGCGTCTACGACGATATCTTGTTTTCCATCGCTTTCCCTTTTATATGGCTGAATATCGCCATAGGTCGTACATGATACATCTCCATCCTCTTCAGCAATCATCATGTGATAAACCAGTCGCAATCCAGATGTGAGATCTACCTGAGCATCAAAACCATATCTGCAAACCAGATTACCGGCTCCATCAGTTATTTCATAGTATTCATATCCGTCTTTAGTGTTATAATCTGGAAGGAGCCCTTCTGCATGTGGACGCATAACAACTTCGCGTTCCGGTCTAAGGTCAAACATAAAAAACTTTTTCACCTTATAGCCACCTTCAAGCTCCTTTGACATGTTCCATCCAATATCATCAAATGTGCATTTTTCAAAGGGAATCGGAACAGGCTCATAGGTCTGCTCTGTGGGATTTGGCAAAACAGCATACTCACCCTTTTCATTTTTAACCTTAAGATTGTTATAATCAGCAGGCACCTTAATTCCATCTCCAACATCGATCATTTCAATCTCATAGGTTTTTACTTCAGCATGGACTGTCCTTGGTGTCAAAAGAAATATCGCCCCTGCAAACATTCCAAATAGCATATATTTAATTGTGTTTCTAATTGCGTTTCTAATTGCGTTTTCCATGATTTTTCCTTTCGCACTATATTTTTAATGAAAATAAGCTCAGAGCCACGTCCTGAACGTAAATTCAAGACCCGTCTCCGAGCTTATTACCAACTTGTCGCCCCTATATTCCATAAACTGTCAAATCCTTTTTCAAGTTTTTTTGGTACGACTATTGCATAAAAATGCATTTGTCTTACATAAAATAAATATATCTGAAAGCATAGGTAAAATCAAGGCTTCCGTACTATACCTGTGGTTTAGCCTGTTGTCTTAGAATTGCCTGTCATCCCTGAGTTGGTGCTCCGCCCTGACCACTTTCTATCATCATATTTATGGCCTCCATTGCAACCTCATAAATGCCTGCCATGTCCTTGGCGCCCTCATCGTCCTTTTCTGCAAGCTTTCTGTACTGAACTGTAAAGTACTGTCTTGCCTGCTCTATAGTAGTCTTATTGATCATGTGACCATTGGTGAAGATTGTGCCGCTGTCAGCGTTATATTTTGTGGCAACATACTGATTTTTCTGGGCCTCCCCACCAACACCCATGGATTTTGCAAGTGAATGGATAAGATCTTCTCTTCCGACTGTCATTTTAACCTCCCAATAGTTATTTATTCCATGAATTTCTTTGCTTTTTGTTTCTCGAAGAATTCGTCTATATTCGCGATAAGCTCCGCCGGTGGCATCGTTTTCAAAAGATATTTCTCAGGCTTAAGTGAAACCACCTTCATAACGCTTTCCTTGTCACTCTTGACTGTAAGGAACATAACAGGAATCCCGCTTGTTGAAGGTTCGCTCCGCAGCATTTCAAGAACCTGTGGTCCTGTTGTAACTGGCATCTCATAATCAAGAAGGATAAGATCCACCTCGTTTTTGGCAAGGAAGGTTATGGCCGCCATTCCGGAATTTACCATAAATACCTGATACTTTTCTGATAGCCAGCTCTTTATGGTCCTTAGCATTGTGCCATCGTCATCAACAACAAGGATCCTCTTTTTCTGAAGGCGAAGGTCTTCTTTTTCAACCACCTCTATCATCTTCTGACCAAGCTCTTTTACGTTAACAGGTCTTTCAAATATCGCAGCGATCTTGTCCCTGTGGGCAGTGCCGTAGATCTTTTCCATCTCATCATGAGAACCTATAACGCTGATGGATAAGTCGTCCTCAACTGTACGATCCCTTAGGTATACGAACAGCTCCATCATATCCTCTATGTCATCCACATAGATAAGATAGACTGATGGCTTATTTTCAATCCTCTCGATTTCTGTTACGTCAGGCTGAGCTGTTATAACTTCAAAGCCTTTGCTCTTTAGTTCATTGGCTATAGAGGTGACCATAAAGCTCTTTCCACCGCCTATTAGCAGAACCCTTTTATCCATATGTTAAGTCTCCTTTATCTGCTCATAACAGCTCTAAAAGCGCATCTCTGTCCACTGCCGCCATAAGCTCTTTTACCTTAAGGAACTTCTCTTTCTTGCTATCAGGGATCTTGTAAGTATCTAACATATCCATGATACCATCTGCCGTATCAAAATCATATGCCTCAAGCAGCTCTTTCATGTCAGAAAATGCACTTTCAAGTTCGTCATCAGAAATAAGTTCCTTGTCATCATCTGATGTTTCATCTTCATTTGCTGCAGAAAGCTTGTCTTTGTAGCTTCTGTAAAGTGCCAAAAGTTCCGGTGTTTTTGCAGCTATCTCTTCAGCATTCTCATCATTGCCACACTTTTCCAGATATGCTGCATCTTTAGAAAGCTGCAGGGCTCCCACAAGTCTTGCTGAGCTCTTAAGGGCATGGACTGCAACTGTATAATTCCTGAAGTCCTTATCATTTGCGAAGCTTTCAATGTCGCCGGATTTCTTGTCTATGGATATGAGGAACTCTTTTACCACGTCCATCAGTATCTCACGGCTTCCGCAGTTTGTAAGTGCCTCGTTAAGGTCCACACCCTGTAGCCTTCCAAGAAAATCTCCTCCGCCCTGCTCATCCTTAGAAAGCTCAGGCTTATTATCGTCTTCCATTGACGCATCTGACGCTGAAGCTGCAAGAACCTTTCCCTCTGGCAGATACTGCATGAGCATTCTCTCAAGCACTTTTCCATCCACAGGCTTTGAGAGATAATCATCAAACCCTGCAGCAATGTACTCATCCCTTGCGCCAGAACCAGCATTGGCTGTAAGCGCTATGCATGGAGTGTCTGTATTAAGATTCCCCTCCAGCTCCTTCATGGCTGCAAGGGTCTCAAGACCGTCCATCTCAGGCATTCGGTGGTCGATGAATATGGCATCATACTTCTTTTTTGTGACTAATGCCAAAGTCTCTTTTCCGCTCTCTGCAGTATCCACTTTAACAAGCGTACTCTTTAAAAGTCCCTTCACCACCGTTAAGTTTATGGCGGTATCATCCACCACAAGGATCTCAGCATCAGGAGCCGTAAAGGACTCGTGGTACTTTTTAAGGCTCTTTAGATAGAGTTTATACTTTTCCTTAAAATCTCCGATTTCTTCTGCGCTTACTACTTTCTGTTTTACTTCAAAAGAAAAATCTGAGCCCTTGCCGTATTCGCTCTCAACCACAAGTTTTGTATCCATAAGGGCAAGGAGCTTTTTGACAATGCTCATGCCAAGACCTGTGCCTTCAATGGTCCTGTTTCTGATCTCCTCGATCCTCTCAAATGGTGAAAAGAGCTTTGAAAGATCCTCTTCTTTAATTCCGATACCTGTATCAACAACCTGGAATTTCAGATATATTTCGTCATCATCTTCTGCTTTTCTAAAGCCTACATTTAATGTAACGCTGCCTTTTTCAGTGTACTTAACAGCGTTTGTCAGGATGTTCGTGACGCACTGCTTTATCCTGACCTCATCGCCAAAGAGCTTGTCGGGAGTTTTCTCATCCACGTTAACAATAACTTCAAGCCCCTTATCTTCAGCCTTTACGGATATCATGTTCAAAAGATCGTTGACCATGGAGCTTAAGTGGTATTCCACGTTAAGTATGTCCATTTTCCCAGCTTCGATCTTGGAAAAATCAAGGATATCATTGACTATTCCAAGAAGGGAATTGCCTGCGCTCTTAACATTCTGGGCGTACTCTTCGATCTGAGGGTCACTGTTTTCCCTAAGGATCATCTCGTTCATGCCAAGAACTGCATTTATAGGTGTTCTGATCTCATGGGACATGTTTGAAAGGAAGCTGCTCTTTGCTTCACTGGCCTTCTGGGCAACTTCAAGGTCAAGCTTAAGCTGTTGCTCCTGCCTGGTCCTCTCGATATAATCCTCTATGGAATGAACCATTTCCTTTGTGGACTGCGCCACAACATGTATCTCATCTTTTGAGAATGTGCGGATCTTGTCCACCTTTTCTCCCACCAGGAGCTTTTGATCGTCATCTGCATTGGTGTATTCATACATAAAGTCAGACAGAACTCCAAGAGGTCCCCCCACTGTAAACTTGATATAGAAGTTGGCAATTCCGCCAAGGGGAACACCAATGCATAGCATAAGTAGCACCATCTTGATATCGTAGGTCAGTGCGTAGTTATCCATGACGAAGTTCATATTTTCAATATATTTTATTGTTAGATCACTGTCTCCATCTTCGACCTCTTTTTTTGTGCTTTCTACAACTTCCTGTCTGTGGTCTTTGATGTTGTTGACCAACATGTCCTTCATATCCGGGAAAAGAGCTATCATGAAAACTGAAACTGCAAGGCCCAGCATAAGCTCAATACCAATAATTATGGCCGTGATCTTAATGCTTATCTTAGTTTTCCTGACACTTCTTTGGATCTCCACATCTTTTTGGTAGGCGCTTGTGTAGCCAGCACCAATGGGAAATATCATCTTTATGATATCCGGAGCTTTGGTGTAAAAAAGATAAAGAATAAAGCCAATACCAAATATGATCAAAATCTCTTTTAATAGAAACAGCGGATAGTTCTTGAAAGACTCTGTGTTAAACTCTGACGCCGCCAGCACAGTGACACACCAGAATTCCACAGATGAAGTGACCAAAAGAGTTGTAAATGAAGCAATAAGGGTCTTTTTTATGGTCTTAAAGAAAAAATACTGAGAAAACAGCGCAAAGCATGTAGTAGCTGCCAAAAATACAGCCATGCAATAAGCCGTCTCCATCTCAAATAATATGGCACAGGTAAAGCTTATAAGAAACGAGACAAAAGAAATGACATATCCATACAAACCACCAAGCAAAAGATATGGAAAAAGTATAAAAGCAAAATCCAGCTCTCCCAAAAACTGAAGCGTCATGTTCTCCCCATGCAAGGCCGAATATACACACGTCCTTGTCAGTGCCATCCAGATAATAACCTGCAAAGCCTTAAAGATTACCTTGGTCCACTTCTTTCTCTTTTCCAGATTACCAATCTCATTTCCCATAGCCATCTCACCACCTGATCAACCAATAAACCGCCTTATTATCAGTATATCACACCCTTTTGCACAAAATACTAAACATAGTATAAAGCTTTCATGACACGGGGACGAGACATGGGGACGGTTCTTCTGTCTTATTTTATCTTGATAAAACAAGACAGAAGAACCGTCCCCGTGTCTCGTCCAGTTTGACTCACCAGAATACTGCAAAAGTCACCCTTCTCCGATGGCTTCGTAGGCGGTGTAGAAGGTCTCAACTCTGTCAAAGCGGTAGTATGCATCTCCCCTTATTGTGGCTGCGCTGCCTGGGTCAAGGCAGACTTCATCGGTGTTTTGGGGAATCATCCACATGCAGTCCACAAGTTCAGTTCCATCAAAGAACAGAACATAGGCATCTACTTTGACTTTTCTGTCGCTCTTATTTTCTGCAGTAAGAAGGGCTGACGAACCTTCTGTAGCTGTATATACTGACACCAGATTTGCCATGTCATCTTCATAGGGTTCACGCTTGGTGATTGAGAATTCGTAGGAATCCGGGATATTGCCGCCTAAATCTCTTTTATCAAAACGGCCTTCAAATACAAAGAGCGCTCCATCTCTTACAACTTCCACTGTTTTTTCTGATGTAGCAAGCTCTTCACCTTCCTTATCCCTTGCAATGAACCTGCACTCGTATCTTACAAGGTCTCCTGTCTTATTCTGAAGCACAAGGACCGGATTACAGTTGTGATCGTCCTCGCGGAAGTACTGAGCGATCAGTATGGTTCCCACAGGAAGCCCTCCATAGGATGGCATATTATCATCAGAAGGAGCAATGCTCACAATCCCGCCTTTGTTTTTGTCTTCCTTGCGGATGCTGTCAAGACTCTCAAAGATACTCCCGGAATTCTCTTGAGCTTCAGAGTTTTCACCCTGCTGCTCATTTTTGTTTTTTAGCCTGGCCAGTGCACTCTCAACATTTTCGCTAGTTTCTGCTAAGGCAGCGTCGTCTGCTATTTCTGACTTAGCGTTTATATATTCAGTATCAGCTTCCCCACTTTCAGCAGCCATGGATGCCTCTTTAGACCTTTCTTTTCCAAACAGATCTATTCCCAGGTTCTCATAATTGGTGGCAAGAATGGTCTTATATGCGTTCCTTCCACTGCCATCATCGTATGGAAGATGAAAGCCGTATGTATTTAGATACATGATGATTGGCAGGATAACTCCTGCAGCCGATATGGCAATGATCCTGAGGTTTTCTATGGTCTTGTCTTTTATAAAAAGATAAATTCCAAAGCCAAGCACAGCCGCACTGATGACGCCTCCCACTAAAAAGGCAGACGCCACAAGCCCCAGTATTGCTAGAATTAAAACCATTGTAGTCATATGCATGAAAATCCCCTTACATTTCTGTGCATATTTTACAAAAACACTCAACATTGAAATGTCAATACTTGTATATAAAAAATTATAAACTACAATATATTGTAGTTAAAGATAATTTTTAACGGTAATGTGTTATGTTTTATGAGGAGGTATGAAAATATGACTGACGTTGCTACTATAGAAGCACTTGATCTTAGTGTGATCCGCAACATTCTACGCTCAATGGTCAACGAGCACTGGTCAGTATCCGAGGCTCTTGACGAGTATGATATCCCTGAGGAGCTAAGGGGTGAATACGAAGAGCGCATCGAGCAGTGTTTTATAGACTGATCTTACTTAAGCAGATCAAGTCCCACATCATAAACCTTACCATCGGTGGCATCCTTAAGCCACTTTGCCATTGTTATCCCATTTTGCGAAAACAGTGTAAAATGAGGTTCTCTGACACTTGTATGCACAGTGCCACCCATGGTTATCAAAGGTATCTTCCATTCATTTAAGAATATCCCAAAGTGTGGAGTCAGCTTTTTAAGCTCAGCCACCATCTCCTGCAGCTGGCGGAAATACTCTTCCTGTACCAGCGAATCACTTTTATACTTCTTATTGATAATGTCATTGTAATAAGCACTTAAAAGATAATCTCTTACAGAACTGGAATACAGGTATCTGAATCTTTCGCCATGCTTATCATAAAGATCCTTATACCAGTCCAGAGTGATATTGCTTGTGCGGATTGGCTTCCATATGGATTCTTTGCACTGCCATATGTTTTTTGCTGTCTTTCTCCAGTTCTTATAAAGAAGCTGACCTGAGTCAGAAAACAGAGTTATATTCTTTACTGAGGGATAATAGTTATCCGCTATTTCCCCAGCAAGGGCAGGAACCGCAAAAGCTCCGGCAGAATTACCTGCTATCAGTATCTGTTTTGGCTTTGGAAAAAGCTCTTTACTCACAGCCATGCTCTGAAGGAAGTTAACATATCCATGGAAGTGCAGAACCTCATCGCTTCCATCCTCTGCTTTATAAGGATAATCATTATTGCCTACGTGAAAATCACCGGTAGCATAAGTTATTACAACAAAGCTCCAGTCCTTAAAGGGATTCTTTTCGCTGCCAATATCAGTTATCCCCACATTGATATTCATGATCTGGGTAAAAGGTCTTAGATTATTCCAATAGTAGTTAGGCTGGCCTGCTGCCACCTTGCCCCCTGTTACAGGGCGGGCTGCAGTGTACTCATTCCATGCCACTCCCCCTCCTGAGAAAAATACGCACAGTTTATCTGGGTCTCCAAGCTTTACATAGATGTAATACTCGGACCCATCGCCAGAAAGTCCCCTCTCAAGCGGAACTCTGTACCAGGTCATTGGCTTTGGCTCATCAGGCAGATCTTCTGCCTTACGACCAGAGTTTTCTATAGCTTTTCCAATCCTGTTTTCTACAAAATCTCCAGCTCTTGAGGCAAATACAATGCCTGCTTTTAAGTTTCTTTTGTGCCTGTTAGTCAAACTCATAGATTGAACATTTTCTCCGAAGCATTTTTAAGATCCCTGAATCTGAAGATCACCAGGGCTGCAATGAGGATAAGATAGAACATGATACTGCTGGCTGCTGGCCATGGCAGTGTGTTCATGCCATTTTTGATTGTTATGATCTGGCAGAGTGCCATGATAAAGTCAAAAACTATATAGAGAATGTACTCATCAAGCCTCAGCTTTAATATAAGAGCCGTAACAATGGTCACAATAGCAAGACCTATAAGTGTCATTGGGATCATCCAGTTGACACTCCAGCCGTAAAACCCTGTCTTTAAGTCGATATAGAAGTCCACGACGATAGCCACCAGCACCTCAAATGTTATGACCTTAATAAGGTTGTTCCTAAGATACATCGTGGCATAGATATCGATCCAGGCAACCAAAGCTCCCAGCATGATAGGGCCAATAAAAGAATATTTGCCTTCTGTCATGATGTTAATGGTGCCAAATATGATCTCCATGGTAATGAATATGAAAGTACATACTTTGAAGAAAGTGATACTGGTTATCTTTCTCTTTTCAAGAACTGGAAACGCCGCATTCTCATCTCCCTCTGCCTCAGATAGTTTTCCCTGGCAAAGCGGACAGCACTCTTTTCTTCCTCTTATTTTGATATTACATTTCTTACAAACCTGCATGTATCCATACCTCTATAGTTATTTATGTTTGTCGTATTCATCGTAGTCATTGGTGCCAAGCTCAATTTCAAGTCCTTCCTGTGTTAGGCACCTGAAGAAATTAAGCATGGACTTGTGGGTCTTAAAGGGTGATACCTCGCCAAATACCATCTTGTCCTTGTAAGAACATACGCATACCTGCTGTGAAGAAGCCGTCATAAAGGCACTGAATCTCTCTATGTATTCAGAAACCTCTTCCGGCATCTTGATCTGTCCAAGATTAGACATTGATGTGGTAACGCCTTTTTTAGCTGCCCTGTCAAAATAGCCTATTACAAGGTCCTTGATAGGCAGTGGAACCATCTTGATGGCCAGGTTGTGCTCTAAGGTTGAATAGGAATTCATGGTCTTTTCAATATTTTCAGCTGAGAGCTTGTCCTTAAAGTCTTTGGCAACAGGATCTATGATGCTCTTTAGCTCCCCGTTATAATCAGCGGGGTCATACTCAATGTTTATTACTCCAAAAAAGTTCCTTGCTGTTCCGCTCTTATAAAACTGGCGAAGGTTAACCGGAACGCTCACAACTATAGGTCGTCTTTTCTGGAATCTGTTCATGCCCTGAATAATAGCCTTAATGTAAAGAGCTACGCAAAGCACTCCAACAGTGGCATCATACTTATGGGCCAGCTCAATAAACTTTTTGGAAGACACTGTTCCCTCAAGTAGATGTGGCAAAAGATTATCATCCACCTCTCCTGTTATCTGATAAGCCTTTACAGCCTTCATCTCATTGAGCTGCCCCAGACCCTTTTGTTTGTTGTAATTGCCAGTAAAAGCATCCTCATTCTTTTCCTCAACAGAAAACTCATCTACAGGCTTGATGTCATGGCTTAAGTCGTACTTTATCTGCAGATACCTGATGATCAGGGCCTTAAAGAACATAAAAGCTCCTGTTCCATCAGCAAGTACATGGAACATCTCGAGGTTTATCCTCTTTTCAAAGTAGTTGACCCTGTAAAGAAGGTTCTTTTTCCCTGGTATATAAAGCGGAAGGCAGGCTGGTGTATGTTCCTTTTCCACCACTGCCTTAAGGTCGCTGTCCTCTAAGTAGTACCAGAATATTCCTCTGTGCAGGACACAGTTAAAAAATGGAAATTCCAGCACTGTGTCATCAAGTGCCCTCTGGAGTATATCCTCGTCAACTTTTTCTGTCAGCTCACAGGTAAGCCTGAATACCCTGGTATTAGCTCCTTTTGCTGTAGATGGTACTATCTTGGCTGCATTATCAAGCTCGTACCAGTTAGCTCTTTTTTCCATAAATAAAAATTTTCCTCAACAAATATTTTTCAGAGTTTTTCAAGTCTCTCTGTGACTATATCCATACCAGCCTTGTTTATCCTGTAGATAACATCCTCAAGAGATATAAACTTCTTGTTGCGGATAAACTTAAGGTACTTGGTGGTAAAGCGCATCTTTATACCCTTTGGTTCTATTCCCTGATTAACCTTGTCCTGAATGGCATTACAGGTATCAGCTGGATCACTTGCCATGTTTTTACTTAGGATACACAAAAGTGTACCTGCAGTCCTTACAAAGCCTTCACAGTTATGGTCGTCAGAGACGTCTATTGACTGTAATGCGCCAACAGACCATTTTTTAAGGCTTCTGTAAATTCCGTATTCACAGTCAAGCTCCACAAGCTTGTCACTGTTTCCGTCATAGAGCCACACTTCATTGCCCTTTACAAACATATCTCTTACCTGGAAAAGAGATCCCTCATAGGGAAAAGATATCCCGGCATCCTCACATCCCGTAAGCATGATGTTTGCATTTATTACCTCAGGCTCATCGCCAGGCTCCGGAATATCAGGCCCATCTTCCTCAGATCTTTTATCCTTGGTTTCTAAAGACTCCTGATCTTTTTCCAACGCTTCGGAAAACTCCTGCCATGGACCCTCAATCCTTAGGTTATCCCTTCCACTTATTCTGTAGGAGCCAAACTCATCTGTCACAGTAAACCTGTCTGTGTTGCACTCCTCAAATGGTCCTGCAACTGGATGCAGTCCCCTCTTTCTTCCAAAGTAGTCACTGTCGAACATGATAGGACTTCCGTCAGGGTTTTCAAACCTTTGCTCAGGTTCAAAAGCAATACCAAGACTCTCAGTATTGATGGGCATTGTGAAATTCCTTGGAAGATACTCATAAAGATTGGTGTGAATGGTATATCTTCCATCTGTATTATCAAGATACAGACTTATCTTGTGATCCTTATCCACATGGGCTGCTATCTCAGTATCACATGGCCTTGCGCCATTGAAATATGCATTGCCTCCTGTATATACAGGAAGATGGTCGTAGTAGACATCATTGGATCCATATTCAGCAAAGACATTTTTCTTAAATCTTGCAAAGTACTCAGGGGCTGTTGGGAACTTGTTGTATGGGCAGGTTCCCACTATGAAATTAGCCTTGTCCAGAGTATCCATATTCTCTTTTGTACAATAGTCCAAAAGGTCCTGACGTACCTCTTTTTGCAAAAAGATATTGTTATAGAATCTTGCGTCTCCGTGAAGGATTGTCATGAACCCTGCAATCTTGGTAGAATGCGGCAGATGATAAGGTGTGTATCTGTCTGAAGACAGCTTTTTGGTGCTGTTATCAGTTCCGTTTCCAACCCAGGTAAAGGATCCGGCTATAAGGTTGTGTACAAAAGCTATTCCCTGGGTACTGAGCCTTGCTGCCATCTCCGAGAGAAGAAGGTTGTGATCTACAAGAGTAGGCCCATGGGACACTTCAATAAAGATATCCTCTCCAAGTGAAAGTCCATCTTCAATAAAGGTTCCTTCCGGCGGAATATTGTCGTGCAAGAAGTTCTGGGAAACCCTGGTCCCTTGCGCCTGCCAGTCAAGCCATATACCTCTTGTGCAGTGGTCAATGTGGTTTCGCCTTATGATGGTATCAACAGCAGCATGAAGCTTGATACCGCCAATCTCTGCGCCTTTCAGATTGTGCTTGTTATTTATATGATGGATATGATTATCTTCAATGACAGAGAAAGCTCCGCCCATATGACCAACGATTCCAGTCTGACCGCAGTCATGGATATCACATCGCCTTATTATATGGGAGCCAACTTTTTCTTTATCCCAGCCCTCATTCACAGCCTGACAGACTGCATCCCTCTGGGTCTGAGTTCCATCCTTGACAAAAGTCATGCTCCACTTGTTGTTATTGCCCTTCTGATAATACTTCCCAAGGGATATTCCGCTGCACTTGGATTCATAGATATCACAGTCCTCTATGATCCATCCCCTGGACCAGTGAGGGCCAATCATTCCCATCTGTACAGCAGTTGGTGGAGCCCACTGGGTAGCAGCACATCTTACAGTAAAGCCTCTTAAGGTGATATTGTTTACCCCTTCTTTTTCAGGGTAAAAGCATGCTCGTCTTACAGCAAATTCAACGTTTTCTTCGTTTGGATCCCTGTCCCCAAAATTAGCGTAGATAACAGTATCCCCACCCTCCTGGGCTGTAAACCATACGTATCTGGTCCAGTCAGGATCCCAGGATCTTTTGTCGATCTGCGGATGCATGCAAACAGAGAGGTCAAAGACCTCTGTCATTGATCTGTTATCAATATAAATTTCGCCGGTGTGTGGAATGTTTTCAGATGTAAAAAACCAGTCGCCGAAAACTACATCTGTATAGGGATTGTAATCCCCAAAGAAACTATTAGGAATGCGAACACGCCAGATGTTTTCAAACTTCTCCCATCCATTTAAGCGCTCAGCACCAGTTATGACTGCCTCGCCCTTAACCATGCTCACATATTTGATCCGTTCACTGTCTGTGCCTGAATTGGCTGGTCGTACCCACTCTCTATAGATACCAGGTGCAACAAGTACATCATCCCCAGGCCCTGCAATAAGCGCTGCTTCCTGGATTGTCCTAAAAGGATGCTCCATGGATCCGTCACCACTTCTACGCACATTCCCAGATACATAAATCTGCATACCGATGCCCTCCAATCTACCTTCTGCTGTGCATATAACGCAAAACCAGCTATAATATAATATTATCACAGTTAAGCTTCTTTGGCGCATGAGCCAGAGAAATTTAAGGCAGGAGGAGCACTTATGGGAAGAATGAAATATATATATGCGATAGCAATCCTTGCAGCATTTATTCTTGCAGGACTAGTTATAAACTTCGTTAATTCACTGTTTTAATTGGCATTTAACTTCTTGTTCTGATACAGGTCTGAATCAGCCCTTGCGATAAATGACTGTATTGATACAGGAGCCTGATAATCGTACTGGGATATACCCACATTTACATGGATGTCATAGGGAGCACGATCAACATTTGTAGCTCTCTTGACCTCATTCTTGATCTGGTCAGCAAGCCATGCTGCCTCAGCTCTATAGGCCATCTCAGCCACAACCACAAATTCATCTGCTCCATATCTTGATACAAACATCCTGCTGCGGGATCCCTGGCAGGCGTCCTTGATAGCTCTTGCTACTCTGTTAAGCGCCCTGTCGCCCTCTGCATGTCCATAGGCCTCATTGATATCTCTGAGTCTTTCAATGTCAACCATGATAAGGAAAAGACTCATTCCCTGCTCTTCCTGACGCATCTTCTGAACAAGATACTTATAAAGCTGATTCCTGTTATTGGTCTGTGTAAGAGGATCTATAGAAATAAGATTGTCCTGAGTTGTCAGATATACATAATAAACTGCTGCTACTGTTCCATAGCACAAAAAAGGAACTCGCCAGTAAATAGCCTGCATTGCTCCAAGAATGATAGGTGCAAAAGGAAATACTCCGATCATGAAATAGATATTTCTGTCAACATATCTGTCCTTGTTGGCAAATCTGCTAAATGCCTTAACAGATGATGCAATAAGGTAAGCAAAAGGAACAATTACAAGAATAACGTAAAAGCTTCCGTTTACCAGCCTGCCATTTTCATCAACATAAAAAACAAGTCCTGTCCTGTATGCAGTAATAACAAGAAGTGCTGACACCAGGACCGGAGTTGCAAGAAGCCTTCTAAGTACAGCATTTTCAATGAGTTTGTCTCTCTGAAGTGCCTCAGAAATGATATACCAGTAATAGGCTGCAACGCTTATTAAGATGTAGGTGAAAATATTAGAAAGATAAAGCATTGTTGGTCCAGAGCTTATAGCACTGCCATCAACAAGTGCCCAGAATATCTCAGCTATATAATAAAGCATCAGTGTAACAACAAGATTACCTAAATATATCTGTGATGCCTGCTTGTTAACACCCTTTACTATCTTGTAAAAAACTATAGATAGCAAAAGAATACAAGCAATATGCGCTTGAACGTAATAGAAAACGTATGTCAAAGCCAAGAGCCTCCCCAAATTCAATACGTGAGAAATATTTTAGCACAAAAACCTCAATAATACTCTATGTTTAAGGCAATTTATGAATAATTTATAATTTGCCGCAAATTAAAAGGAAGCTCTCAGCTTCCTTTTTTATCACGCCCCATCAGCTATGGCTTTTAAGGCCTCAAATTCAGAATCATAAACACCGCCCATGGCCTCGACTTCTTCCCATGTATACCAGGATCCCGACAGCTGTACTCCTCTGATCGATACATCTGTAGCAATGACCATGAATGGTTTATGGTTTACTA
Source organism: Butyrivibrio sp. (assembly GCA_015056565.1). Classification (GTDB taxonomy): domain Bacteria; phylum Bacillota; class Clostridia; order Lachnospirales; family Lachnospiraceae; genus Butyrivibrio. The sequence continues at coordinate 11,735 of SVGB01000014.1, read as the reverse complement.
CAATGTAACAGGTTCTGTTAAGACCAAATGGAGTGACAAACACATGCCCGGTGTCTATCAAGTGATTCAACTGATCTATAGATAAGTTCTTAGATAAAGGTACTGTCTTTAGCATATCTTTCCTTCCCTATAGAATCAATTATACTATCTACTTATTTTAGTGTAAATTCGTTTATATTTATTTTAGATTTTCGTCACACGATTGAATAATTACGTTCTCCAAAAATTCCTGTGCCAACTCTTACAAAGGTAGCTCCTTCCTCTATTGCAACCTCATAATCCCCTGTCATGCCCATGGAAAGGGTATCCATATTTACTCCAGGGATATTCATGGCATTTATCTTATCTTTCAGACTGCGAAGCCCTGCAAAATAAATCCTGTTGCTCTCAGGATCATCTGTATATGGCGCAATGGTCATAAGTCCCCTGATGTTAAGGTGGGAAAGTGAGCTGATCTCCTGTACAAATGAAGGCGCATCCTCTGGAGAAAGACCAAATTTGGTATCTTCTCCTGCCATGTTTACCTCGATAAGCACATCTATCTTCATATCAGCCTTGGCAAACTGCTTCTCTATTTCCTGAGCAAGCTTTACGTTGTCAACTGAGTGGATCATTACAACCTTACCAGGAAGATATTTTACCTTGTTTGCCTGGAGATGGCCTATCATGTGGAAGTCCACATTTTCTTTAATCTCCTCTGTTTTTTCCCTGATCTCCTGTACCTTGTTTTCTCCAAAGACTGTCAGTCCAGCCTCCATTGCCTGTCTGATATCAGATACAGGTTTTGTCTTGCTCACTGCAATAAGAGTTACATCTTGTACATCTCTGCCTGCTCTTTCACAGGCCCTTTTTATGTTTTCCTGTACTACACCTATGTTTTCTTTTATCATAGTACGCTCCATGTTGTAGATTTTTTTCCACGTGTAGTATATCATAAAATATAGCTTAAAAGTAGAAGCTCTGGGGGTGGTATCTGATGAAAGTCAGCGAAATTTCTAATGGTTCTGCAGTAAAAATTCACGCAAGCATAAATGGCCACAACATAGTTCTTATGACAGAGGCAATCTTTGGCGTATCTGCCGGACTTTTAGTAAAGCCAATGGAATATTTTGGAAAATATATGCAGTTTCTTGAACCATCCAACGTACAGATCAAAAATAAAAGAGATGGCAGAGTCTACAGATTTATGTCTACTACCATCACTCCCGTAAAAACCAGATATGGTTATTTTCATCTGATCAAAAGTTCTTCCTCGCTTCAGCCAGAAAACTCAAGACGAGCTCAGCGCTTCAATATTGAAAAGCTTGGCGTCATGTCAGTAAACGGTGACAATCAAAACCTTAAGAACTGTATCGTCTACGACATTTCCATGCGAGGCATGGCTCTTATCTTAGACAATTACACCAAGGTAAAAGTTGGTGATTCTCTCAATGTGCGCTTTACATATGGAGCAACTCTGCACAGTTACGAAGTTTCTTCTACGATTGTCAGACTTTTTGACATTGATGGCAAAAGAGCAGTAGGCTGCACCATATCTAACCTCAATGTGGATCTCGTAGGTCTTCTCGATACCAAGAGGAAACAGCAGTTTACTGAAACTGAGACCAATCTCAATCCTGCCATTTCTCAACAGGAGCAGGTTAAAGAGGTTGAAGAAGATATCGCAAAGGATGAGGCTCCTGCAATTCCACGCACCATCACAATCTCTGGTAATCCTCTTGATCCCAGCAATTTAGAGCACGTAGAAAGAGGCTCAATAAGACAGAGTAAAAAAGACGAAAAAATAGCCCAGCAGGCTAGAGAAATCGCAAGCCTGCTGGACCTTAGAGATATTTAAAATCTTATCTGTTTTTCAACCATACGAACAAACTCTACATTGTTTCTGGTCTTTGAAAAAAGGTTGATGCACTGATCAACTGCATCATCTGCCTTCATGCTGTTGAAGCCTTTTCTCAGGCTGTTGATAGCAGCAAGTTCTTCAGGTGTAAGAAGAAGATCTTCTCTTCTGGTGCTTGACTTAGGAATGTTGATAGCAGGGAATATTCTCTTCTCCTGAAGCTTCCTGTCAAGAACCATCTCCATGTTACCAGTTCCCTTAAATTCCTCGTAGATAACATCATCCATCTTGGAACCAGTCTCAATAAGAGCAGTTGCAAGAATTGTAAGGCTTCCGCCCTCTCTCATGTTTCTTGCTGCACCAAAGAATCTCTTTGGCATATGAAGTGCTGCAGGATCAAGACCACCAGAAAGTGTCCTTCCTGAAGGAGGAACTACAATGTTATACGCTCTTGTAAGCCTTGTGATGGAGTCAAGAAGTATGACCACATCCTTGCCGTGTTCCACAAGGCGCTTTGCTCTCTCCATTACCATCTCAGCAACTCTCTTGTGATGCTCAGGAAGCTCATCAAAGGTTGAGTAGATAACCTCTGCATTAGGTCCCTCTACCTCTTCCTTGATATCTGTTACTTCTTCTGGTCTTTCATCAATAAGAAGGATGATGAGATGAATATCGCTGTTGCCCTTAAGGATGGACTTGGCAACTTCCTTAAGAAGTGTTGTCTTACCAGCCTTAGGAGGAGATACGATCATTCCTCTCTGTCCCTTACCAATTGGGCTTATAAGATCCATGATCCTCATGGCAACACTGCTTCCAGGCTGTTCAAGTCTTATTTTGTTATTAGGGAAAATTGGAGTCATCTTCTCAAAATCCCATCTTCCCATGGCGACCTCAGGCTTGTAGCCATTAACAGTGTCAAGACGAAGGAGAGCTGCAAACTTGTCTGTCTCCTTCTTGGCTCTGCAAAGGCCATTTAATATATCACCAGTCTTAAGATTAAACTTTCTGATAAGTGATGGTGCAACGTAAACATCGTTCTCACCAGGAAGATAGTTCTCACATCTGATAAATCCATAGCCATCCTGCATCACCTCAAGTATGCCTGATGCCTGATCGCCATCTACTATCTCGGTTTCCGCAGGTTCTTCCTTGCTGACAGCTACTTCCTTAACGTTTTCATCCAAAGGCTTCTTAACTGCCTCTTTCTTGTTCTTGGGCTGAGAATCTCCGCCCTGTTTTGCACTGGTATTTCCAGATGCCACAACTATTTTTTTCTTGGGCTTTTGGGAAGATGCTTTCCCTTCTTCCTTGCTGCTGTCAATTTGAGCCAGACCAGAGTTCTTGGCCGCAGCTTCCTTTTCATCAAGTTCGCACATAAGATCAATGATCTCAGACTTTTTCATGCCTGTTGCTCCCTTGATACCTCTTTTCTTCGCTATTTCACGAAGGTCATTAAGTTTAAGTGTCTCGTACCTTTCTCTCAAGTATTTCTCCTTATCTGTGCCCACTAAGGCACCAAAAATCAATTACATTTATAAATTATCATCTGTGGGAATTAGTAAACGACTGCAAATAATGCTTTGTTTAAAGAACTAATACACAATAAATCTTACATAAGAAAAATACAACATCTTTTTCCAAAAATCAACTGTTTTTTATATCACAATGCAGCATAAGAAAAACCCCGTACATAAACTGTACGGGGTCGGTAGTTTTTCAGTATCAATCAAAGCTGCCCATGAGGATCTTGGCAAGCTCAGAGTTTTTATCAAGGACAATTGTCTTATCGCCCTTCATTGAAGCCTTAAGAGCATCAAGACCTCTTAAGTAGCTGTAGAAATCTGCCTTTTCCTCTGTATCATAAGCCTGTGAAAGAGTCTCCATGTAGGAAGCTTCTCCTTCAGCCTCAAGGACTGCTGCGTCCTTCTGGGCCTGTGCTGTTACAATTGCAACCTGCTTGTCTGTCTGGTTGTGTATCTTTTGTGCTTCCGCCTCTCCCTCAGCCGTGTAGGAAGCTGCGATGTTGTTTCTCTCAGAGATCATTCTGTCATAGACAGCCTGTTTGTTGTCGTCAGGAAGATCAAGAGCCTTGATCTGAGCCTGGACAATTGTAATGCCATAACCTGTCATGTCAGCCTCTGCCTCTTCTGTGATATGATTAGTAAGCTGTTCTCCTCTTGCTTCAATAACTTCGTCCTGAGTCATGGATGAAATAGCATTCTTGGTGGCATTGTAAACAGATGCCTCAATTCTCTCTTCAGCTCTAGCCTCGATGGCATTAAGGGTCTGAACATACTTACGTGGGTCTGATACCTTCCATAAAACGTAAGTATCTGTGATCATGGACTTCTTGTCCTTGGTTATTACGTCTGATGCAGGAATGTCATAAAGCACAACCTTTGCACTTATTGACTGTGTATCATCTACAACAGGAACCTTAAAGTGGAGTCCCGGCTCCTTCTCAATTGAAATGATCTTACCAAATCTTCTTACTGTTACGTATTCATTCTGATGAACTACATAAAACCCTGAGCTTAAAACCATAATCGCTATAACTACCAGGGCAATTATAAATACTTTTAGGAAACTTCCCTTTTTCTGCTGTTCCATATGCTCCTCCCTTAGTTATTAAAGCCTTCCAGCGGCAGAAGCTGCTGGGTATTGCCATCAGTTACTATCACCTTAAGATCAGGAAGGATATCTTCCATGGTCTCGTAGAATAGTCTCTTTTTGGTGATATAGGGTTGGAGCTTGTACTGCTCATACATTTCATTAAATCTTGCCACCTGTCCCTGAGCCTCAGCTATCCTTGCTTCCTTATGAGCCTCTGCATCCTGGACGATCTTATCTGCGTTAGCCTCTGCCTTTGGAAGCTCTTCGCTCTGGTACTTTTTGGCATTGTTAACTGCAGTTTCTTTTCCCTGCTTGGCAGTCTCAACAGACTTAAATGCCTGTACGATCTCTGCTGTTGGTGGCTCAGCATCCTGAACAGAAAGGTTTACTACTGTAAGACCTATGTTCTTGTCAGTAAGTTCCTTTTGGAGTTTTTCTTTTACTTCTGACTGGATCTGTCCCTTAGCTGTTGTGATGACATCATCAACAGGGTAATTGACAACTGTATTCCTGATGCTGGCAAGAGCCATATTCTTCATGATAAGGTCAGGGTTCTCTGAATTGTAGTACGCAGCAACAGGATCACTTACCTTGTACTCCAGGTAAAAATCGATATCTACAAAGTTAAAGTCAGAGGTTATCATGATCCCTTCATCTTCAACAGTTATATTCTGTCCATTTTCGATTGTGTAACCGATCCCGATTCCATGGGTTGTCATATCTACCTTATGGACACTCTGAACAAAAGGAACCTTGAAATAAAGACCTGCGGTATCAACTCTAAGGACCTTTCCAAACATTGTAAGGATTGCCTGTTCCTGCTCCTTGACCTGATAGTAGCAGTTATTGACAAACACTAGAGCAAAGATAACAACAAAAGCGATGATAATTGCCTTCTTGCCCTTTTTCAGAGGGTTCTCCCCCTGGGTAAAAACCTTTTGCTTTTTCATAAAAGCTCCCATACACATTTCCTCCTAAAAAAATTATGCCGGCACATAAAGTCACCGGCAAAGCTATCACACCCTGTTATCTGTTAAATATCCTTGCAATAGCGTAGACAACTGAATATATATTGTCGTAAAACTCAAAGAGCACGTGAGCAGTCAGGGAGATGTAGATATTCCTTGTAGCCACATATGCTATTGTCACAGGAAGAGCCATGAGCATCCACTCTGCTATTCCAAGAAGTCCATGGGCTCTTGATAGTGCACATAAAACAAGGCTCAGAACAGTAAAGGCTATAACCTTCTTTTTACTGCCAAACTTGATAAGAGCCTTTCTGTAAAAGAGCTCTTCCGCAACAGGCTTTATCACTATCATCATCAGAGCATAGATAATTGTTGGGAATAATTCATTGTGATAGATTATCTGAACTGTTCCATCCCTTACCCCAATAAACTTATAGGGAATTATCTGTACCTTTATATAGTTTGCAATGTACAGTCCGGCAAAGGTAAGTGCCACCGGAATCCAAAAGGTCACAATGCGCCCAAAGTTCTTTTTGAGCTTTCTAAATGAAAACTGCTTGTAAAAATAATAAAAGTAGTACAAGATTCCCAGATAGAAAACGAAGAAAAGATACAGGGTATATTTAGGCCAGTGGATTGTCGTTATAATAAACAAAAGTTCCCATAATAATGGTATATATAAACGATTCAAGGCCGTATATCTCCTTACAAATGCTTATAGAATCTCATATATTATATATTCGCGTACTATTTCGGTCAATCTGAATTTTCCGAAAGCTGTTCCCACTCCTCATACAAAGATGTGAGTTTTTCCTGAATATCTGTCTGCTCATCTGTAAGAGCCCTCAGTTTCCCAAGGTCTGTTCCAACAGCCGGATCAGAGAGCGCCTCAGTGATCTCCTTTTCCCTCTTCTCAAGCTTTGCTATTGTTTCCTCGCACTTTTTAAGAGCAGCCTCCAGCTTTCTTTTAAGGGCCTGGGCTTCCTTCTGTGCTTTCCAGTCCCCAGCTCCGCCAGTGGACTTTGGCTGATCTGCCGAGGTATCTGCCTGAGCCTTGCTACCCTCATACTTATAGCTTCCGCTTTGAAGAGCTGCCTGCGCGGCGCCACTTGTGGTATCTTCACCAAACAGGCGCTTTGTCCTGTCCTCCACATGCTCAAGGTAGTAGTCGTAGTTACCTATATACTCAACCACCTGTCCTCTGGTCAGATCAAGGATCCTGTTCGCAGTCTTGTTTATAAAATATCTGTCATGGCTTACGTATAGAACTGTTCCCTCATAGCCTGAAATTGCTGACTCTAAGATCTCCTTGCTGGTGATATCAAGGTGGTTAGTAGGCTCATCCAGGATAAGGAAGTTTGCATCTGACAGCATAAGCTTGGCCAGTGATACTCTTCCCTTCTCGCCGCCAGAGAGGTCCTTTATCCTCTTAAATACGTCATCTCCTGTGAAAAGAAATGCAGCAAGAGTATTCCTTATCTCAGTGTTATTGAGGGTTGGATAGGCGTCAGATATCTCCTCAAACAGCGTCTTGTCGTCGTGAAGAACGTGGTGTTCCTGGTCATAGTAGCCAATGTGGACCTTAACCCCAAGGGTTATCTTGCCATCGTCCATCTTCTCAATGCCGTTTATTATCTTTAAAAGAGTGGTCTTACCAGTTCCATTGTCACCGATGATGGCCACATGCTCACCCTTTTTGATCTCGAAATTAATATCAGAAAAGAGCTTCTCATCTCCGAAGGATTTGGACAAACCTTCAACAGACAGAACATCGTTTCCGCTCTCACACACAGGCTTAAGACTTATCTTCATGCTGTCATCAATGGTGGCGGGCTTGTCCAAAACCTCGATCTTATCCAGCATCTTTTCTCTGCTCTCAGCCCTTTTAATGGATTTCTCCCTGTTAAAGGACTTAAGCTTGGCTATGACTTCTTCCTGGTGCTTTATCTCAGCCTGCTGCTTGATGTAGGCATTCCACATGGCAATTCGCAATTGCTCTTTCTTAACAGCATAATCACTATAATTGCCAATAAAGCTTGAGACTTTGCAGTTTTCTACCTCAATGACCTTCTCTGCGATCTTATCAAGGAAATATCTGTCGTGGGATACGATGATAACTGCCCCCTTGTAGTTAAGAAGGTAGTTTTCAAGCCACCTTATGGAATTCATATCAAGGTGGTTTGTGGGCTCATCAAGGATTATAAGATCAGGGCTCTGCAAAAGAAGCTTACCAAGAGCTACTCTTGTCTTCTGACCTCCTGACAGGGTGTTTATCTTTTTATCAAACTCCTCTTCCAGAAAGCCAAGTCCCTTTAGAACGCCATTCACCTCGCTCTGCCAGGCATAACCAGACATTCTCTGGTACTGCTCGTTCATACGGGTGTACTTATCAAGGAGTGCTTCAAGTTCTGCACCTTCAAGGTGTTTCATGTCATACTCAGCCTGTCTTATACTTTCCTCAAGCTCTATGGCGTCTTTTTTTACTTCCTTAAGTTCTTCATATACCGTGTTGTCTGTATCAACGTTCTGGTTCTGGGCAAGATATCCCCAGGTTATATCCTTGGAAAAAATAATCTCGCCGTCGTCAGGAGGAAGCTGTCCCACGATCATCTTAATAAGGGTTGTCTTTCCCGCTCCGTTAATGCCAACAACAGCTACTTTCTCATTTTTTTCCACATGAAAAGAGGCATCCCTAAGGATGTCCTTTCCATCAAAACTTTTATTTATTCCGTGTACTGAAAGAATCATCACTAAACTCCAAAACTAAATCTCTGCTTCAAAGTATAGCATATTCCTGCGCTATTGCATCTAAAAACTCTTCGCTTCCCATCTTTACCGGATTTGGAAGTGATGTGATAAGTGCAAGGTCTCCAGTCATACGGCCAGATTCTATAACTGAAAGAGTTGCCTTCTCCATTTTATCAGCCCACTCCACAAGTCCGCTGATGCCGTCAAGTTCGCCTCTCTTTCTGAGGGCTCCTGTCCAGGCAAAAATAGTTGCTACAGGGTTTGTAGATGTAGGCTCACCCTTAAGGTACTTGTAGTAGTGTCTCTGTACTGTTCCATGAGCTGCTTCGTACTCATATACTCCAGTTGGTGAAACAAGTACTGATGTCATCATGGCAAGTGAACCAAATGCTGATGATACCATATCACTCATAACATCGCCGTCGTAGTTCTTGCAGGCCCAGATAAATCCGCCCTTTGACTTCATTACTCTTGCTACAGCATCATCAATAAGGGTGTAGAAATAGGTGATCCCTGCCTTCTCAAAATCAGCCTTAAACTCTTTTTCATAAACTTCATCAAAGATCTCTCTGAATCTTCTGTCATAGGTCTTTGATATTGTATCCTTAGTTCCAAGCCAGAGCTCTTTTTTCTCTGAGAGAGCATATTTAAAGCAGGCTCTTGCAAAGCTTCTTATGGACGAATCCTTGTTGTGGATACCCTGGATAATACCTGGCTCATCGAACTCGTGGATGGTCTGACGGATTTCTTTTCCATCCTCTCCTGTAAATACAAGCTCAGCCTTACCAGGTCCTGGCACTCTGATCTCTACGTTCTTGTAAACATCACCGTAAGCGTGTCTTGCCAAAGTTATTGGACTTGTCCAGGTCCTTACATTGGGCTCTATACCCTTGACCATTATAGGGGTTCTGAACACTGTTCCATCAAGGATAGCCCTGATAGTTCCGTTTGGGCTCTTCCACATCTTCTTAAGATTATACTCTGTGACACGTTCATTGTTAGGTGTGATGGTTGCGCACTTTACAGCTACTCCGTACTTTAATGTAGCGTTGGCGCTGTCAATTGTTACCTGGTCGTCAGTCTCATCCCTGTGCTTAAGACCAAGATCGTAATACTCGCTCTTTAGATCAATGTAAGGAAGAATAAGCTTGTCCTTGATCATCTGCCAAAGGACTCTTGTCATCTCATCTCCGTCCATCTCTACAATAGGGGTGGTCATAGTAACTTTACTCATTGCTTTTCTCCTTATAGTTGGTTTTCTTAGTCGTACATTTCTAAAAGGCCCTGGTCTACCATATTCTCATAGGCATTGACCATATGCTGGTTGGCAAGTTCTTCAGCCTTGTCTGCATTCTTTTCCCTGATGGCTTCCATGATATATTTGTGCTCTACATTTGATACAGCGCCTCTTCCGCTTGAAAGAGTCTGCTGTCTTACGCGCCATACATACTGATGGTAATCCTTTAAAAGATGCTCAAGCATCTTGGAGTTACATGATTCATAGAGGATTGTATGGAACCTGTTGTCAAGCTCAGCCATCTGCTCCATGTGACCTCTGGCTGCGTGGAACTCTGCAAGGTAAATAACTTCTTCCATCTCCTCAAGCTGCTCATCTGTAATGTTGTCACATGCCCATCTTGCGCACAGACCTTCAAGCCTTGACCTGATCATATAGATATCCTGAATGTCCTTGGCCTTTATGCCTGTAACATAAGCTCCCTTGTTGGGGATTATCTGGATAAGACCTTCAAGCTCAAGCTGACGAAAAGCCTCTCTGACAGGTGTCCTTGAGACTCCAAGTTCATTGCCGATGGCAACCTCTTTAAGCTCCTCATGGTCTTTGTATTTGCCGTTAAGAATGTCCTCTCTTATCCTGTTGAAGACTCTGCCTCGCAGGGAGTACTTGTCAGTGACTTCCTGTTTTAAATCGCGATTTTCCATAATATTTGTGGATTACTTTAAAGTAACCACTTCTCCTTCCTTAACTACAATGCCAAGTTCTTTTCCAACTTCATCAATCTTGGCAACAAGCTCGCCGTCTGTCATTACTGTTACACGGCCATGTTCATACTCTTTATCTACCCAGTCCTTAAGCTTTAAAACAAGCTCTGACTTCTTGTCAAGAGCATGCTCATCCCTAAGACCATAGTGCACATTGATCCAGTGAGCGATTCCCGCAAGACCTGAGGTATTGGAAACCGCACTTACAGGAGGTCTTCTTAAGAACTTTTCAGTATCAAAGATGTTGTAGATCTCCTCATTCTTAAGAAGTCCGTCAGCATGGATTCCTGCTCTTGTAACATTAAAGTTCTTACCAACAAATGGTGTGTTGGCAGGAACAGTAAATCCGATCTCTTTTTCATAGTACTCAGCAAGGTCTGTGATCACCTGGGTGTTCATACCATTAAGGTGTCCCTTGAGCTGAGCATATTCAAATACCATGGCTTCAAGAGGTGTGTTACCTGTTCTCTCACCGATTCCAAACAGTGATGTATTAACAGAAGCACATCCATACAGCCAGGCTGTAGTTGAGTTGGTGACAGCCTTGTAGAAATCATTGTGGCCATGCCACTCGATCAGTTCACTTGGCACTGAAGCGTTGGTGTTGATAGCGTAAATGATACCCTGGACACTTCTTGGAATAACAGCACCTGAGAAATTGACGCCATAGCCCATTGTGTCGCAGGCTCTTATCTTGATTGGGATCTTGTACTCCTCCTTGAGCTTCATAAGCTCGATACAGAAAGGAACTACAAATCCGTAGATATCTGCCCTTGTAATGTCTTCCAGGTGGCATCTTGGGCTTATGCCCTCCTCAAGACATGACCTGATGATACTAAGATAATGCTCAAGTGCCTGTTTTCTTGTCATCTTGAGCTTTAAGAAAATATGGTAATCAGAGCAGCTTACAAGAATACCGGTTTCCTTCATTCCGATCTCTTTTACCAGCTTGAAGTCCTCTTCACTGGCTCTAATCCAGCTGGTAACCTCAGGGAACTCATAGCCCCTCTCCATGCACTTGTAGACTGCATCTCTGTCGCTCTTTGAATATAAAAAGAATTCGCTCTGGCGGATCATTCCGTTGGGACCGCCAAGCTCATGGAACATGTCAAAGATCCTTACGATCTGATCTGTGGTGTATGGTGCTCTGGACTGCTGTCCATCCCTGAAAGTAGTATCCGTTATCCAAATCTCTTTTGGCATGTTGTGAGGAACAATCCTGTCGTTAAAAGGGATCTTAGGAATCTCCTCATACGGAAACATGTTTCTGAATACGTTTGGTTTGACAACGTCATCAAGAATATACATGTGCTCTTCGATCTTAAGCAGGTTATTCTTCTCGTTCATTGTCACAGGTCGATTCTGAAAAGTAGTCTGATCACTCATAGTTAAGCCCCATTGCCTTTCTATAAACACACTTTGGTATAATTGTATACAATCATACCACCACTGTCAAGGCAATAAAAAAGACACGGGTCTGACCCGTGTCTCTGTCTTTGGGAATTTTATTCAGAACTGAAGAGGTAAGATTTTTTATCCTCGGGACTCATCCTCCCTGAGTCATTTTG
>SVGB01000042.1 GCA_015056565.1 Butyrivibrio sp. | reverse complement strand
TCTGTCAATGTAACGATTGTGTTATTGAAAGATGACTGGATATGTGCCTGTCCGTGTTCAACGTTTTTCTTGACACGTTTCTTAGCAGCTGATTTCTTTGCTGCTGATGATTTCTGATTTGCCATTTTAAACTAACCTACTTTCTTCCTATAAATTGTTAATCTGTTACTGTTCCCAAACCCGCCATGCTCGCGCTTGGAATATACAAAAGCTACTTAGAATTATTTCTTCTTGTTAGCGATTGTTCTCTTTGGTCCTTTTCTTGTTCTTGCATTTGTCTTGGTTCTCTGACCACGGCAAGGAAGTCCTCTTCTGTGACGAACGCCTCTGTAACATCCGATCTCTGTAAGTCTCTTGATGTTCATAGCGATGTCTCTTCTAAGATCACCCTCTACCTCATAGTCATTACCGATAACCTCGGCAATTCTCTTAACTTCTTCGTCTGTAAGATCACGAACACGTGTGTCCGGATTTACTTTTGCCTTTTCAAGAATCTTGTTTGAGCTTGTTCTACCGATACCGTAGATGTATGTCAAACCGATCTCTACTCGCTTATCTCTAGGTAAATCTACACCTGCAATACGAGCCATTTTAATTCCTCCATTTACTAAATAAAAAATGTTACTGAGAAGCTTTACTCCTCATGCTCCAGTCCATTTGCCGGAGCTGTTACTTGTTTGATTGGGGCCGATTATGTTCGCAGCCCAATCGGACAAAGTATAATCCGATCTTTCCAATACACATTGGTATCAAAAAGTAATCCGAAAACGGCTCGAATTAACCCTGTCTCTGTTTGTGCTTAGGGTTGTCACAGATAACTCTGATAACGCCCTTTCTCTTGATAACCTTGCACTTTTCGCACATAGGCTTAACAGAAGACCTAACTTTCATTGTTACTCCTTTCCTGCATGGATAAACAAAAATGCCTTGAAAAAGGGCATAATACGCCCTTCTCATAAAAAGACCGACTTATACTATAGCATAAGCCGGTTCAACACGCAACAGTTTTTTAACAAAAAATCGAATATTATTCTACCCCGTCGATACAATAACGGGCTTTGCCACCCTCTTTTGCCTTATATAAAGCTTTATCAGACTTTTCATAGAGTTCTTTGAAGGTCATTCTCTGGGTATCCTCAGCAATTCCTATACTGCAGGTGATACCACTGGCTCCGTCGATCTGAGTGGTCTTAAGCTCGTGGAGTACACTCCTGCAGCGCCTCTCCGTATAGCCATCTGGCATATCGCCAAGGACCAGTACCATAAACTCATCTCCGCCTATCCTGCCAATAAGATCATCCGGGTGGAAGTATCCTTTCAGGATCTCTGAAAAGAGCTTTAACACCTTATCACCAGTCTGATGTCCATAGTGATCATTTACATCCTTAAAATCATCCAGGTCAAAGATGAACATTGTACATTTCGCACCAGCCATCTTCTTTGACAGATACTCATCACACTTCTCTTCAAAAGATACCTTATTAAGAAGACCTGTAAGAAGGTCTGTCTCACTCTTTTTAACAAGCTGTTGACTGTCCTCACGCCTTGAAAGGGACATGCTGATCATGGATGCATAACTGAAATACGATGCAAGCAGCGCCAGAATAGCAACCGTCACATCAAATGTAAACAGCATTCTGGTCTTAAGATGATAATCAACTATGAGGTAAACTATCATAATAGAAAGTTTGAAAACAAGTCTCACACGAAGATAGTCGATATACAGTGCAGAAAACATGACAATCGCAAGAGGGAAGAACACGCTTCTTGATTCTCCATATATAACTGCATCTGCAATGGAAAAAGACAAAATAACAATTCCGTAGATAATAAGGCTTATGACTCTGGCCACATCAAAACTAAAGGTCTTGTCTTTTAAAAAGTGATTAAATATGAAAAAAGCAACTAAAAGAACCGCTATTGCAGGAAAGAACTTAAAGTAAGGTGTGACTCCGTTGGCGAAAGCCAGAGCTATCGCCACAAAGATGATACTCATGAAAACAAAAAAAGTCAGCATACCACCGACAACCGCAAGGTTGTCGTGGGCCAACTTCTTTTTATTGGAATCTACAAAGTAGTTATTGTCGTCATAACTTTCATATAATTTCTCGATCATATGAAAACCTCTAATCATTCAAGCAACTTCAAGACTTATACTAAGCTATGGTTTAATTATATACTATTTATCGTTATTTGTCTTTTATATTTATTTATCTCTCCAAATAATTCTTCCCTTTGTAAGATCATAAGGTGAGAGCTCAAGTGTTACCTTGTCACCAGGCAGAATTCTGATGAAATTCTGTCTAAGCTTACCACTAATATGTGCAAGAACAACATGTCCGTTCTCAAGCTCAACCTGGAACATGGTGTTTGGAAGCTTCTCAATTACTTTTCCTTCAATTTCGATTACATCAGCCTTTGACATCTTTTTCCTCCTTAACAATTACAGTGTCAAAACTTCAGGTTCGCCATCCGTGATGGCTATTGTATTTTCGTAGTGTGCAGCAAGAGAGCCGTCAACTGTTACTACTGTCCATTCATCGTCCAGCCAGCCTACATATCTCTCGCCCATTGTTATCATGGGTTCCACACATATGGTCATTCCCTTTTTAAGCTTAGGACCAGGTAAAAACTTTTTAAAATTGGGAACAATTGGGTCTTCGTGGAGACTTGTCCCAATACCGTGTCCCGTCAGCTCTCTGACAATGCCATATCCATAAGGCGTTACATAGTCATCGATCGCTCTTGAAATCTCATGTAGTCTTTTCCCAGCTCTGGCCTTTTTGATGCCTTCAAAAAAGCTCTCTCTGGTGACATCTATGAGTTTCTGAGCCTCGTCAGATATCTTTCCTACGCCCCATGTTCTGGCAGCATCTGAATGATAACCCTTATATATAAGACCTGTGTCGAAGGTGACAATGTCACCTTCAACAAGGATCCTGTCTTTACTAGGTATTCCGTGAACAACCTCGTCATTCACTGATATGCACACAGAAGCGGGAAATCCCTCATAATCCTTACAGTTGGGTATTCCCCCAAGCCCACGGATTGTCTTTTCACCTATCTCGTCAAGCTCATAGGTGGAAATGCCTGGTCTTAGAGCAGCATGAAGTTCTTCATGAACCTTTGCCAAAAGACGTCCCGACTGCCGCATAAGCTCTAATTCTTCATCGGTTTTAATTGTAATAGCCATTTTATCCTTATGCGTTCAGAATACCAACAATGTTATTAAATACTTCCTGCATATCCTTAGTTCCATCCACGGTCTTAAGAATATTCTTCTTATCGTAATACTCGATAAGTGGCTGAGTCTGCTCGTGATAAACTGAAAGTCTGTTCTGAACTGTTTCAGGCTTGTCATCATCTCTCTGAACAAGCTCGCTGCCACATGTATCACATATTCCCTCTTTCTTAGGTGGAATATGCTCAATATGATAGGTAGCACCACACTTAAGGCATGCTCTTCTTCCTGACATTCTGCGAACGATATTCTCATCCGGAACATCTACGTTGATGGCAAAATCAACCTTGTCGCCAAGCTTGGTAAGCTCTTTGTCAAGAACATCTGCCTGTGGAATAGTACGTGGGAATCCATCAAGAACATAGCCGTTCTTGCAATCATCATTAGCTACTCTGTCGAGAAGGATCTCAACAGTAAGCTCATCAGGAACAAGCTGTCCCTTATCCATGTACTCTTTTGCTTTTTTACCAAGATCTGTACCGTTCTTGATATTTGCTCTGAAAATGTCGCCAGTTGAAATATGCGGAATTCCAAACTTATCCGCTATCATCTTGGCCTGTGTTCCCTTACCTGCACCAGGTGCACCTAACATAATAATTTTCATACTCATTCACCCTTCTCTAAAATTAAGATAAGAGGTTTAGGGTCCTGCCATAGTGCAGGTCCCCGCGCCTCTTACATTGTATCATAGCTTAATCTTCCAAGAAACCCTTGTAATTGCGCACAAGCATCTGTGATTCAATCTGCTTGATCGTCTCAAGTATAACACTTACTACGATGATAAGACTGGTACCACCAAATGATACGCGTGCTCCAAATACACCATTGAAGAAAATAGGAAGCACACCGATAATTGTAAGTCCGCATGCACCAATGAAAATGATGTAGTTCAGGATACCAGTGAGATAGTCACTGGTGGGCTTTCCTGGTCTGATTCCAGGGATGAATCCGCCCTGCTTCTTAATATTCTCTGCAATCTCTATAGGATTAAATGTAATAGATGTATAGAAATAAGCAAAGAAGATAAGCAAAAGAATATAAACAATAAGTCCAATTGAATAATTCCAATGGTTAGGATCACACCAATTACTCTGATTGAGATATGCTACGAACTTGCCCCATGCCCCACTACCATTATAGCCTGTAAGCTGAGTAATGATGATTGGGAACTGGAAAAGTGACATAGCAAAGATAATTGGCATAACACCTGCAGTATTGACCTTAAGAGGGATCTCTGAACGATTTCCGCCGTAGGTCTTTCTGCCCTGTATCTTCTTAGCATACTGAACAGGGATTCTGCGCTCTGCTCCGTTAAGAAGTACTACAAGGATTACCATTGCAACTATAACTGCAATAATTACAACTGCTGCAACTACTCCCCTAGCAATAGGCTTTCCAAGCACGAACTGCTCGAAAAGTGAACTGATATCTGAAGGCATTCTGGAAAGAATGTTAATAGTAAGTACTATTGAGATACCATTTCCTACCCCGTTTTCGGTGATTCTCTCACCAACCCACATCAGGAATGCACTACCAGCAGTAAGCGCTGCTACAATCTGAACTACAAGGAATATTGACTGCTCTGTTAAGAAACCAGTGTTCCTGTAGAAACCGATTGCCATTGCAATGGACTCGATAAGCGCTAAAGCTATAGTAATATATCTTGTAAGCGCTGTAAGCTTCTTTCTTCCGTCTTCGCCATCTCTTTGCCACTCCTCAAACTTAGGAATAGCAATTGTAAGAAGCTGAATGATAATGGAAGATGTGATATATGGTGTAATATTGAGTGCAAGGATTGACATGTTCTCAAATGATCCACCAGTAAATCGATCCATGAAGCCAAAAGCATCACTTTCTGTAAGTCCTGAGAACCAGTTACGGAAAACTGCTGTATTCATTCCTGGTACAGGAATAGCAGATCCGAGTCTGATCACGCAGAGCATAAGGAAAGTAAATAGAATCTTAGTTCTAATTTCTTTGACTTTCAATGCATTCATTAGGGATTTAAACATTAGATCACCTCTGTTGTTCCACCAAGTGCCTCGATCTTCTCTTTAGCTGCTGCGCTGAACGCATTTGCCTTAACCGTAAGCTTCTTAGTAATCTCGCCGTTTCCAAGGATCTTAACTCCATCAAGCTCTTTCTTGATGATTCCCTGATCCTTGAGTGCCTGAACATCTACAACTGCTCCATCCTCAAATACATCAAGGGCGCATACATTGATACCTACGATATTCTTGTGATTGATATTCTTGAAGCCTCTCTTAGGAAGTCTTCTGAACAGAGGCATCTGACCACCTTCGAAACCAGGTCTTGGAGCTCCAGAACGAGCCTTCTGTCCCTTGTGTCCCTTACCAGCAGTCTTGCCATTTCCTGAACCATGGCCACGACCTCTTCTAAAATTATCGCTCTGTACAGACCCTTCAGCAGGTCTTAAGTTGGATAATTCCATGATATTCCTCCTTATAAATGCCGGAACCCCCAGCGCTATACGCAGCCCTCGCCACTCGCACCTTCGAAAACTGGTCCCGGATACATGTTTTTAGTGTAATTAGATCTCTTCTACCTTAACAAGGTGCTTGATCTGCTGAATCTGTCCTCTTGTTGCAGGATTGTCAGGCAGCTCAACGCTACTGTTAAGTTTCTTAAATCCCATTGATTTTACAGTTGCTACCTGCTTAGGCACAGCACCAATTGTAGATTTAACCAATGTGATCTTAAGCTTCTTCTCACTGTTTGCCATTGATTTTCTCCTTAGTCAAAAGTTATGCGGTTACTTCTGCTACTGACTTACCGCGCTTAGCTGCAACTTCTTCAGGTGTCTTTAACTGTGCAAGTCCATTGATTGTAGCATAAACAACATTCTGCTTGTTGTTTGAACCAAGTGACTTTGTTCTGATGTTTCTGATGCCTGCAAGCTCACAAACGGAACGAGCTGGACCACCAGCGATGATACCAGTACCTTCTGGAGATCTCTTAAGAAGAACTTCAGCAGAGCCGAACTTTCCTACGAAATCGTGTGTAATACTGTTGTTCTCATCAAGAGGAACAGTAATAAGGTTCTTAGTAGCATCCTCTTTACCCTTACGGATAGCATCTGGGATTTCAGTTGACTTACCCAGACCAACACCAACGTGTCCATTGTTGTCACCTACAACTACAAGTGCTGTGAACTTCATGTTACGTCCACCCTTAACAACCTTTGTAACACGCTTGATGGTAACTACTTTATCTGTCAATTCAAGCTGACTTGCATCAACGATATTACGCTTCATTTGAAAATTTCTCCCTTCTTAGAATTCTAGGCCAGCTTCTCTGGCAGCCTCGGCAAGAGCCTTAACTTTTCCGTGATAGATGTATCCTCCTCTGTCGAAAACAACAGTCTTGATACCCTTCTCTAAAGCTCTCTTTGCAACTACATCGCCGATCTTTGTTGCTGCTGCTGTGTCATCTGTATTCTCAAGCTCAGCCTTGATATCTTTTTCAAGAGTTGAAGCAGATACAAGTGTCTTGCCGCTCTCATCATCAATAACCTGTGCGTAAACGTGGTTGTTGCTTCTGAATACAGCAAGTCTTGGTCTCTCAGCTGTGCCGCTGAAACGATTACGAATCCTCATGTGCTTCTTAGCACGAACTTTTGATCTTGATTCCTTACTAACCATTTTGCACTCTCCTTATCTCAATTATTTCTTACCGGTCTTACCAACTTTACGTCTGATAACCTCATCAGCATACTTGATACCCTTGCCCTTATATGGCTCTGGAGCTCTCTTTTCTCTGATGATTGCAGCGTGCTGTCCAACCTTCTCTTTGTCAATTCCCTTAACTGTGATTGTCTGTCCCTCTACAACTGTCTCGATTCCTTCTGGATCCTCAAGCTCTACAGGGTGTGAATAACCAAGTGTCAGAGAGAGTGTCTTGCCGTTCTTAGCCGCTCTGTAACCTACACCGTTTACTTCAAGCTTCTTCTCGAAACCATCTGTAACACCAACTACCATGTTGTTAAGAAGGCTTCTTGAAAGACCATGTAATGCTCTTGTTTTCTTCTGGTCATCAGGTCTCTTAACCTCGATGTTGCCATCTTCCTGTGAAAAAGAAATTTCTGCAGGGAAAACTCTTGTAAGGGTTCCCTTAGGTCCCTTTACAGTCACCTTATTATTTTCTGCAACTTCTACTGTAACTCCAGCAGGAACTGCGATTGGCATTTTTCCAATTCGTGA
>SVGB01000041.1 GCA_015056565.1 Butyrivibrio sp. | reverse complement strand
TTGCCATCTTCCTGAAGACTCCATGTGCATGACACAGTTCCATATATACTGTCATAACTAAATGATGCCCTTGTAAAATGTCCTCCGGGCTTTGGTGCTATACTAAAGTGATTTTCTCCATCCACCTTAATGCCGCACATCTCAGAGAATATCCACTCGCATACAGCTCCCTTTGAATAATGGTTAAGGGACGCAATTCCGCCACCCAGTCCGTTGTCGGAAGTAGGTCCGTTCCAGTCTTCCCAGATAGTAGTTGCACCGATTTTCGGCATATAGAGCCATCCGGGAAGTTCTTCATTCTCAAGCAGCTTATATGCATAGCTGACATTAATCTGCTGAAGAACATACAGAATAAGAGGCGTTGATAAAAAGCCTGTTCCGACTCTCCAGCCATATTCATCAAGAGCTTTTATGAGCCTTTTTCTGGCATACTCTTTTTGAGTATCATTCAAAAGGTCAAAGTACAGCGGACGAACAAGGCGCGCCTGTCTGTTTGTATCAAGAGAAAAATCTTCGTTCTCTACAAGCTCCTGATAAGCCCTTTTGCAGCCTTCAGAATACTCCTGGTATTCCTTTGCATCCTGATCTTTTCCAAGAGCTGCGGCAATCTCGCTCATAAGCCCTAAAACATAACTTGTGTATGCTGTAGCTTCTTCAGGCTTGGATTTTGAAAAGTCTTTAAAAGACATCTTGTGAACATCTTCAGGTTCGGCCCATTCACCGTAATGCTGCCCGACATTGTAGAGATATCTGCGGTTTTCCTTTGATATCTTAACATTCTCAGACATAAGAGCTGAGCGTTTGCCCAGACGCCCTATGGCAAACCTTGCATACTTTTGCATGTTGTCATAGTACTTTTCTATAAAAGAAATATCACCATATTTCTTCCACAGTCTGTAAGGGATCATTATGCCTGCATCAGCCCAGCCTACAGAACCATCCATGGATTTCATGTAAAAGTCAGTTCCGCCCTCCGGTGCTATCTGTGTAAATGCACCATTCTTTCGCTGAAGGTCACAAAGATCATTTTCATACTTGTCAGCAAAGGGTGCATAGTTCACCATATAGCTTGCAGTATTAACAAAAATCTGCGCATCTCCTGACCATCCATGGCGCTCTCTTGTGGGACAGTCTGTAGGAAGATCGGCAGAATTGTTCTTAAGGGACCAAAGTGTATTCTCGACGAACTTATTAAGAAGTTCATTTGAGCTGTCAAAAGAAAAAGTGGTTTCAAAATCAGAATAGACAGCAATGGCTGTAACATCCTGTGGACGTATCTCCACATCACTTTCAACAAGGACATATTGGAATCCGAAAATCGCAAATCTGGTCTTATAGTAGTTATCTTTGTCCTTGCAGAAATACTCTATCTGCTGAAGCGGAGTTACAAAGTCCTTCTTAACGCACTGGATATTTGTCTGAGTAAACTCCCCGTTCTCATCAAGCTTTTCTCCGAATCTCATAAAGATTCTCTGCCCGGATTTAGCATTTACTTTAAATTCGATATATCCTGCTATATTCTGCCCAAAGTCAAAGACCTTTTTGCCGCTTGGTGTAATGATCAGTTTTGGATTTGTAAATCTCTCATGTTCTGTAAGCGCAAAGTTATTTGATGCAGTAGGTATTACGTTATGCTTTGTAGCCTTTGCTTTTTTCCACACCGCTTTCGAAAAGTCTTCTCTTGTGGCATCGAAAATCTCACCGTCTTTGTTGTCGGCAAATCTGATGGGGCCGTCATTTGTCCATTCAAATTTTTCATCAGAGCAGAGTCTCTTTTTGCTTCCATCAGAAAAATAGACCTCAATCTGTACAAGAAGTTTTGTCTCATTGCCATAGAAGTTCTTAAGTCCCCAGGCTCCGACACTCCCTCTGTACCATCCATCAGCCAGCATAAAGAAAAGGTCATTGTTCCCCTCTTTTACCTGGTCGGTGATATCTACTGTCTGATACTGAACTCTTTTTCTGTAATCTGTGTGTCCCGGAGCAAGGCAGAAGCTTCCAATCTTTTTTCCGTTCAGCTTTCCTTCGTAAAGACCACAGGCAGACATGTAGGCTCTTGCCTTAATAACCTCTTCATCCGCTCCAACCGTAAAGCTTGTTCTGAAGCAGTCTACAGGGTATCTCATTTTTCTTTTTACAGAGTAGTTACCCGTTATCCATGAAGCCTTCCAGTCGCTTTCATCTATAAGCCCTAGCTCAAAAGTAGCTTCATCGCTTGCTTCTCCCTTATTGCCATTTTCATCCCAAAGCTCAACGCTCCAGGTTACTCTCTGTCTGCTCTTTAAGGCTTTTCCGCCCCAGGGGATAAGATGCATCTTGGAGGAAGCTGTTTTCCCCGAGTCCCAGATGGCATTTCCATCATCATCTTTTGCTATGACCCTGTATGCTGTCTGCTTTTTGCCTCCTTCGCAGACCCAGCTAAGTCTTGGCCTTGTGTAATCTATTCCGATAGGATTTGTTAAGTACTCTGTCTTTAGTCTGATTGCTTTCATAGCTTACCTTCAATCTGCGTAAAATTCATCGATAGTTCTGATCAGCCTACTTGCGTTGATCTCAAGCTGTTTCCTTGAAAGTGTTCCATCCTTAAGTGCCTTAAGGACTCTTTCATAGTCCTTTTTGGTTCCCGGCATGAACAGTTCTCCGCCTGCCTTTGCAACTTCATCTGAAAGAGCATTGCGGTATTTCGACTTAGAGCTGGTCATAATTGTCATTACCCAGTCTGTCATCACTATTCCCTTAAAGCCGAATTCACCCCTAAGAACATCCTCAATAAGTCCTCTGTGCTCGGAAGTATGTATGCCATTTAGCAAGTTGTAGCTGGTCATGACTGCCTTAGGCTGGGACTTCCTGATGCAGATATCAAAGCCCCGAAGGTATATCTCTCTCATAGCTCTTTCACTTACCTGAGAGTTATTGCAGTAGCGGTTAGTTTCTGCATTATTGGCAGCGTAATGCTTTATTGTAGTGCCGCATCTCTTGTGCTTTTGCACGCCTCTGGTGATAGCAGCTGCCACTTCACCCGACACAAGCGGATCTTCTGAATAGTATTCAAAGTTTCTTCCGCAGAGAATGCTTCTGTGGATATTAAGAGCAGGGGCAAGCCAGAGATGTACTCCAAACTTTTCCATCTCTTCTCCCACAATATCTCCAAGTGCTTCTGCCAGTTCTGTATTAAAGCTCTGAGCGATAGCTGTGCCGATAGGGATCATGGTTGCCGAATGCTCTTTGATCACAGCATTCCTTGGAATCTTCTTTCCGCCGACGATCAGTTTAGCTATAAAAGCTGTTACGGGTCCCATCATCTCAAGCATGCTCTCCGGCATCATACCTTTATTTCCGGTATCATACTGATTTTCGCCCTCTTCGTAATACTTTAGTGAAATCCTGATTCCCGCAGGGCCATCAGCCATGATAAGAGGTCTGATACCTTTATTTACAAGCTGTGAAGTTGTTTCTCCCGCAGCGCCTGCAAGATGTGTCGCGGCATTACCGATAATGCTGAGCCCTTTTGCATTGGGATCAAAGTTTCCGATCTGCATGTAAGAAAGCTCTTCATCAGTCAGGTTCTTTATCCTGGAATCTACTGAAACCTCGTTGTCAAAAAAGACTTCTCTTTTCTCAAAGTCATCTGCAGTAAGTGCGAAGGTTACAATACCTTCAGGAATTGGCAAAGGTTCTGAATGCTCAGACTTTATGTCTGTAAAGTCAGGTTTTCCGAGACAGTTTCTGGTCTTTAAAGTTGTAACTGTTTCTTCCAAAATAGCAACTGCAGCAATTTTTGTATCCACCGAGCTGTTGCCTACACGGATTACATATCTGCCCTTCTCAAGAACATAACTTTCAGATTCCTCGTCATAGGAAGCAAAATCTGAAAGCCTGAAAGACATCTCCAGCCTGCATTCTGCGTTTCTTTCAAGAAGCGGCGTCTTGGCATAGCAAACCAACTGCTGGTATGGCTGATCCAGCTTATCTTCAGGGACTGAGAGATAGACCTGCACAACCTCTTTTCCTGAACAGCTTCCTGTATTCTTAACAAGCACCTCGCATGTTAAGGTATCCTTATTAGCCTTTACATCTGACACCTTAGTCTCAAATGTTGTATAAGACAGTCCAAATCCAAAGGGGAACAGAGCTGTCTTCTTAAAGGTATCAAAGTAGCGATAACCTACATAAATACCCTCTTTGTAGCGGTTATCGTTCCAGTCGCCAAAGGTTCCTTCCACTGAATATTCTTTAATCTCCGCCCAGGTGGTTGAGAGCTTCCCTGAAGGATTCTGTTTTCCCAGAAGAATATCCGCAAGTACTGCCCCGCAATCAGTTCCAAGCTGGGATAAAAGAAGAATATCTTTTACCTCCATCACAGGTGAAAGATCTACTACACCTCCGACATTTAAAACAAGCATGAACCTGTCATACATTTTATTCAGAAGAAGGATGTCACGGATCTCAGACTTTGACAGCTTAACATCGCCTTCTAAAACCTCTCTGTCGCTTCCCTCTCCGGAATTTCTGCTGACAACATATATGGCTGTATCGCACACCTTTGCGATCTCAAGATTGTGGTCAGGCTCTTTCATGGTCTTTCCCATGGAATACATGATTGCGTTCTCATGCTTTGCCTTTGCCTGCGCTTTAAGATCCTTAATAAACTGCTTTTTTGCTTTCCTTCTTACCTCATCATAGGCATCAAGCCAGCTCTTTGAAGCGATAATGAATCCTGCCCGTTCAAGTCCCTGCTCTATTGTGAAAGTTTCTTTTGAATTAACCTCTCCCGAACCTGTACCGCCCTTTATCGTATAGCGAAGTCCTGCTCCGTAAGCAGCAATCTTACCGGGTTTATCTAAAGGGAACTGTCCGCTCTTTTTAAGAAGAACTGTGCACTCTGCTGCATTGCTAAGAACAAATGATAATTTGTCTGTATCTTTCCTCTCCATATTGGTCTCCTTTTAAATAAAGGGAACAGAAACTGCTCCCCTCTTTTGACTCTATTACTTTCTCTTTGCTATCTCTTTCTGGATTTCCGGAAGTCTTTTTTCCAGGTCAAACCGCATGGCAAAAGCAAACAATATGATAAACAGAATAAGAGGAATATAGATGCTGAATGTATATATTGCCTGAATAACAGCAGGTGATACAGTAGTTGCAAGCCCGTCATAAGCTGCAAGTCCAAGGCACCATCCAATTATTGAAGCTCCGATACCTGAGCCGACTTTATTACCAAAACTGCATGCACTCTGAGCTGTAGCGACCATTCTTCTGCCATACTTATATTCATTATAATCTATCGCCATGGCGGACATAACTCCCATAAGGCACATCATTGGAATGTTTGCGAAAGTTCCAAAGCATGAAAGAGTGGTGTTATAAACAAAATGAGTTGGGTTAAAGAGTCTTAATGCTGTGCCTATTGCTCCGATCAGGAATGAAACTCTGAGTGTCTTTGTAACTCCGAGTTTTTTAGACATCGGACCAACAGCTACAAAACCAAGGATAGTAGGTATCATGCCGATTGCACCTTGAATAGCAACCAGGTTATCGTCACCGTATATCCACTTGCAGTAATATGTCCCTGATGCTCCGCCAATACCATAAGAGATATTAGCGCAGAAATTCATGATCAGGATCATTACCCAATACTTGTTTCCAAAAAGAGATTTCAGTGCTTCTCCGAAAGGTACCGGAGTCTCATCATCATGTATATCTTCAGCCTGAACGCCCTCACCGATCGCTGTTTCTTTTGCCTTCAGGTAACAAATGAACAGAGCAAGTGCAATAAACAGTCCGAAGATAGCTCCCATCTTGACCCATGCACTCTGATTACCGCCAAGGGCATTGGTAATAGGAATGACAGCTACTGCAATTATCATACCTGATACATATCCGGATGCAGCTCTCCAGATTCCCATATTTCCACGCTCTTCCTGGCTGTTGGTTCTGACAACAAGTATCGAAGAATACGGTATGCATATGGCTGTATAAATAACTGCTGACAGCAAAACATTAGTTATAAGCAGATATCCGAGCTGCATTGTCTCTCCCCAGCCCTTTGGAACAGTGAAAAGAGAAATAATAACAATCGCTGCAGGTATAGCCATCCTCAGTATCCATGGTCTGTACTTTTCTTTTCCGGGAGCTGTATGATCAACAATGTGCCCCATAAAAATATCTGTGAAAGCATCGATCATCTTACATATAAGAAGCATTGTTGCTATAGCGCCGGCAGCAATTCCCACTTTATCTGTGTAGAAGTAAGTAAGCTGGCCAACAAGTCCGGAAATAATGTTAAGTGAAAACTGTCCCAGACTATCCGCAAAATAATCACCGGTACGCATAACTTTCTGTACACCATATTTGTCTAACCCTAATGGTTTCTTTGACATAGTTTTTCCCTCCGTTTAACTTAAGTAGCTCTTATGTTGACATTATAAGATTGGAGGCAATATAATTATTGCAGTTATGTGAATATTATTGTAATTATGTTGCGATTATAATTGTGCGGTAAATAATATGAAGAATAATACTAAAGACGTTATAAGCACATTGCAGATCATCTATAATTCCACATTTATGCCGATCCACTTATTTGAGAATGGTAAGTGTATCTGCTCAATACCGGCTTCTGAGCTTCCTGAGGATTTTATAATTGCATACAGGAACAATCTCATCTCCAGCAACAGATCTTTGTATTATTATTCTACAAAAGAATTCTTACTTGTGGGAATGATAAAAAGAGATACAAATGATCTGGATATCATAATAGGGCCTGTATCTACTACAGCCCTGTCTGAAGCAGATATTGACTCGCTGATAGCAAGCTACTGCCTGCCTGTGGATTACAAAAATCAGATATGGGATTTTTACGACAGGACTCCACGTTTTACCATGTCGCAGTTTCTGAATATAATGACCCTTCTCAATAAAGAATTAAATGGAAATATAATAGATCCTTTCATGTATTTTGGTCTTACTGATACGACAAAAAAACAGAGCGTTGGAAAACATCATTCCCACGCCCTGATTGAAAACAAAGAACACTCTCAGTTCCACGACACCTACTTTTTTGAACAACAGTATTATGGCTACATAGAAAGAGGAGACCTTGACGGTCTTCAACAGTTCATTAAGCAAGTGCCCTCATTTACAGAGGGACGTACCTCAAACGATTCGCTGCGTCAGGCAAAAAACATTTTCATTTCGTCCACTGCAATAATAACCCGTCGTGCAATAGCTGGCGGCCTTGATATAGAAACAGCTTATCAGCTCTCTGACTCCTATATCCAGGAAGCTGAAAAAATGTCTGATCAGGCATCAATCCTGGCTCTCAACGCAACTGCTGCAATTGACTTTACAAGCCGCGTGGCGGAAGCCAGAATACCAAAAGGAATGCCCGAGGACATCTATCTGGCAATCCAGTTCATCGCAAATCATGTAAACCAGAATGTCTCCGTAAAAGAGATAGCAAAACACCTGAACATGGACAGAACTACACTGTCCAAGAAGTTTAAGAGAGCTCTTGGTTTTAATATCAGCTCTTACATCATGCGCCGAAAACTTGAAGAAGCTAAGAGTCTTCTCACCTACACGGATAAGACT
>SVGB01000013.1 GCA_015056565.1 Butyrivibrio sp. | reverse complement strand
ACCTCGTAGCGGAATCGAACCGCTGATTCTGCCGTGAGAGGGCAGCGTCTTAACCGCTTGACCAACGAGGCTTATCAAGTCGCCGTATCGCGGCGACTTGTTTATATTATTACAAAACTGAAAATAATGCAAGTACTTTTTTAAAAAATTCTAAATATTTCATAGCAAAGAAAATTACATCTCCTCCTCTTCCTTTTTCTTCCTGAAATACTCACTTACTGAAACGCCTGCTACGATAGCGCCAAGGAGCGCAAAGATGATTGGGAACTTCATACTGTTATTTTCAGCAGTAGCAGAAAGAGCTGTCTCCTCGTCTTCAATATTTGCAACTGCTCCATCCACGGAAGATGTGAAAGCTTTGGATACATTCTTGCCAGCTTTTGAATCTGCATCAGTAGATGCTGTCACTTCTGAAATATCAGTTTTGTTCTCTGATCTTTCTGCATCGCTAATTCTTAATACTTCTTCTGAGAGAGACTGTGCAAGTTTGCTCATCTGAGCTCTTTGAGTAATAGGTGCAGTCCTTGTTACAGTAGGATTGGCACCAAAGGCAACTGGGGCTACCACTGCTTCTTTATTCTTATTATTTGAAGAGTCGCCATTTCCGCTGCCATGATCTGTATTTGTTCCTCCAGGTGTAACGTTATTACCGTTGTCGCTGTTTTCAGCCTGCACATCACCACCCTGGTCATTGCCATCATTATTCTGTGCTGCCTGCTGTGCTGATTTTACTCTTTCATCAATTGCCTTGATCTTATCAGCAGCCCTGTTAAGAGCATCTTTTGCCTCGCCCAGCTTGTTCTGAGCCAAAATCTTTTTCTCCTTGGCGCTCTCAAGATTAGCAAGCGCGGCAGTATGGGCATTCTTAACATTTTCAACTTCATCAGAGGATACAAAGCTGCCTGTAAGCGCCTTTACTTTCTCTTTTGCAGCTGTAACTTTTTCAAGTGCACTGTTATATGCTGTTGTAGCAGCCTTAGCCTTCTCAAGAGTAGCCTGCGCGGCAGTGCTCTTTGCGTTATATTCCTCCAAAGCAGCTGACATAGAATCTGCATACTCAGCTGCTGATATCTCATTTTCATCAGAAATAATTTCTGTCCACTCTCCTACATAGTCATATCTGTCTGCTTTGTAGAAGACCTCACTGGACTCAAACCTTTGGTCATCACCGCACCTTGAAATAATAACCTCCACATAACATCTGTAGCTTGGCCTTGCTATAAATTCTTCTTCAGATTTTGTAGTATATCTTACTTCCGAAATTTCCCAACCCTCATACTGCTTTTTTTCCTTAAACTCCTTTTCTATTACATCCTTATTGTATATTGATCTTGCTTCCTGCTCTGCTGTATCAGCTTGAGATTGTGCGGATGAAGTATATGCCGTGATCTTTCTGTAATCTGTAGTCTCATATACTTTATAATATAGTTTCCTTACAGCATCTCCATCATATCCATTAGCATTGCAGGTTGTAATTTCATCTCTTAAGAAATGTTCTACATCATCAGTGTATCCAATTACTCTCCACTCAGTCCCATCTTCATTTACTACATCTGCAAGATATGGCTCCAGTTCTCTGCGGACGATTATTTCATTGTCACTTTCCCTATATCCATAAGCAGCTTTTTTGCCTGTTTCTTCATCAGTATCGCTGATCACCTTATCATAGTGACTTTCATCCATTTCATTGCCATATTCATTAAAATAACCTGCATGATGTACAATACTGGTTGTAACAGTCTTAGTAATAACAATGTTGCCATCCTCATTTATTGAGTAGGTAAAAGAAATGGTTCCATCTGCAAATGCCGCCTTATCTTCATCCGTTGTAAGAACATAATTATCCACGATGAACTCCCCAAGTTCATTGACCTTGTTCTGTTTATCCCAGGCATCAGCACCAGAAATGGCTTTTCTCAGATCATCTATCTTCTTGCCAAGCTCCCCTTCAAGGTTCGAAAGAGCTATTTCTGCAGCCGACTGTTTCTCTGTAAGATCGTTTGCAGCAGTAATAAGCGCAGTCTCAGCAAGCCCTAAGTCTTGCTCTGCAGCTTCTATCTGTTCATCATAAGCATTCTTCTGTGCCTCAATATTATCTAATGCACTCTTAGAAACGCCACTTGCCGCAGCTGCTTCTTTTTCTGCACTTTCTGCATCAGAAAAAGACTTTTCTGCATCTTCAACTATTTTCTGCGCATTTGATACAGCTGTTTCTGCAGTCTCTATAGAGTCATTGACAGTATCTATTCCCTCTATTATATCAACGGCATCCTGCGCGTCACTAATGGTTTTGTCATAGCTTCTATCAATTTCAGAAGCTTTATCATCAACTATCTTATCCTGAGCACCAGCAGTCTCGATATCTCTCTGCGCAGTATCCAAAGCGTCCTGCGCATCTCCAAGCTCAGTTGCAGCATCATTTATCTGATTTTCAGCACTGTTAAGAGCAGCATTTACTCCCTCATATCCATTTGTTTCTCCTGCTGGAGCCGTAGGTACAGCATCCTGTGCACTATCCACTGCAGTTGCTGCTTCGCTGATTGCTTCTGCAGACTCAGCTGTCTCCTGCACCTCAGAATTCTCTTCGCTCTTCTGTTCATCGCCCGCCTGAGTTGTCACAGGATCATCATCATTATTATTCTCATCCGGCTCACCCTCATCAGCGTAAGCTGTAACAGGACACATCATAAGTCCTGCTCCAATTCCAATTGCAAGTGCACTAACCAGCTGTTTCTCTAACTTTTTCATTATTCTTCCCTCATAGAAATTAATTTTCAGCAAACGTTTCAAATTTTTAATACGAATAAGATACACCACCTGTAATCATAGAATCCATCATATTTGTGCGATTTATTTTTATTTCAGTCGCTGTTCATGCGGCTTTCATAGACTGTTAACTAAAATTTTAGAAAAGCGGATCTTTCGATCCGCCCCTCTAATTATGAAAAAATGTGTTTGATTATGAAGATTACTTATTGATTTCGGCGCCGTTCTTAGCCTCTGCCTTAGCCTTGTTTCTCTTTCTTCTTGTGTACTCTTCTACAGATACGCCTGCGATAGCTGCAAGAATAAGGAGCCACCACCATGCAAAGCTCTTCTCCTCAAGTTCAGGAGTTGCTGCAAGAGCTGTCTCAGTCTCTTCGATTGTGGTCTCAGTCTTAGGAGATTCTGGAGTCTTGGTCTCTTCCTTCTGTGCGCTAACAACTGCTGCGTCACTGCCGTTACCGTTGCCATCCTCATTGCCATTGCCGGCTGATACAGATCCTGAATTTGCTGAAGTAGTTCTTCCAGCAGATGTTCTTACTTCTCCAAGAACTGCTGCCTGATCTGCAACAACCGGTGTAACTGCAGGAGCCACTGTAGTCGATGTGATTACCATAGCTGCAGGTGTTCCGTTACCGCCTGTTGTGTCATTATCTCCGGCTTCGTCGCTACCTGTCTGGTCATCATCTGAAGGAGTAAGCTCTCTTTCCTTGTCAGCAAGATCCTTTTTAGCATCATCAAGCTTATCATTGATATCATCAAGATTCTTCTTTGCTTCCTCAAAGGTCTCCTCAGCCTCCTTAAGTGCAAGCTTAAGTTCCTCAAGCTGAGCATCATCAAGATTGATCTCTATGCCATCTATAGTAAGTGTTCTTGACATTTCTTCTATAGCAGCCTTAAGAGCATCTACGCTTTCCTGTGTTGTAGAAACCTTATTCTGGGCCTCTTTTGCTGCATTCTTAAGGTTCTCATAGTTACTAAGAGCCTTCTCATATGCTCTTAACTTCTTGTCATAGTTCTTGATATCAGACTGTTTAGTCTTGATTGCCTTATCGATCTTGTCTTTCTGCCTTGATACTTTCTTCTCCTGATTATTGGCCTTTCTGATAGCCTTGTTCGTATCAGAGATTTTGTCCTCAAGAGTGTCAATCTTCTTGTTGATTCCGTTTATTTCTTTTTCCTTCCGAGACTTTTTATCATCAAGTTTGCCAAGTTTTTCCTGAGCCTTTTCAAGGTTATTTTCTGCTTCCTTGAGATTTTTTTCAGCCACCTTAACACTCTTATAAAGGCCAGTCTCATGGTTCTTTTTATTGCTTCCAATAGCCTCTGTCAGTTCTTTAAGCTCTGCCTCTTTTTCATTCTTGGAATCAACCAGCTCTTTCTTAGAGCCTTCCTTGCCTGCCTTTGCTCCTTTAAGTGTCTTGATCTGTTCCTCAAGATCGTTAATTGCTTCCTCAAGTCCTGCGATCTTACCCATTTCATCATCAAGTGCCTTCTGAGCTTTTTCAAGTTCTTTATAAAGCCCTGTTGCTTCCTGAGCTTCCTGACCGTCCTTAGCAGGAATACTTGGATGTCCAATTGCTTCTTCAAGAGCTGCTACACCATTCTTTTCAGTATCAACAAGGTCTGTAATGAAGCTCTCTTCCTGGTATGTCTCAGCGGGAACGGTCTTGGTATCAAGGTATACCCAATGCTTTATATATCCCTCATAATAGTAATAAGCATTCCAGTATTCGCTATATCTAAGATCTGCTCCCTCAGGAATTGTTACCTCTTCATCACTATACCAATCTCTATAAATATCTTTAGTCACTTCCTCTGTGCTATCAAGCTCAAGCCAGTGAACATGATGTATATTGCCTTCATAGAAGTCATAGAAATTAAGTGTATATGCTGCAGTCTTTTCCTCTCCATCTTCTGTATATGTAACAGTGATTGTTCCGTCATTGCCAAACTCTACATCTGCATTCTTATCGCCCACTTTAGACTTTGCCATGTATACTGCAAGTTCCTGGTCGTAGGAAAGGAGCTTACTTTCCAGTTCATTTATCTCTTTTTGAAGCTTTTCCTTTTCATTCAAAAGCTCGTTATACCACTTTGTAGGAATACGATAATGGTCAATAGCAAAATCGATCTCATTAATTCTATCCTGTCTATCTTTTACAGCATTTCCTCTATCATACTCAGCACCGTTGTAATACTCAAACTCAGCCTGTCTTGCAGCAAGAGCAGCATCATTAAATGCAGTTACATCAGCAAGCTCATCCTGAGCATCTGCAAGGTTATTTGCAGCATCCTCTACATTCTTGATAAGACCTGTTGCCTCTGTTTCGCCAGTAGAACCTGTTCCAATAACCTCGTTTATCTCATCGATTTCGTCATTTTTATCAGCAATGTCCTTGTAAAGTCCTGTGGCAGCTTCTGTATCAGTTGCTTCCTTGCCGATCTTGTTATCAATACCCTTGATCTCTTCCTCAAGATTTGAAATATCTGTTCCAAGTCCTGAAATATCAGTTTCTAACTGGGTTTTATCTGAAAGAGCTTTGTTTAGCTCATTCTGAGCATCAATAAGTTCCTTCTTAAGCCCCTTATTGTCATCACCAATCTGCTTTTCAAGTTCACTGATCTGATCTTTAAGGTTCTTAATCTGATCATTGATCTTTTTAAGTTCACCTTTTGCAGTTTTAAGATCATCTTTCTTATCAGAAAGCTGTCCCTTAAGCTTGGTCTTGTTCTTTTCAAGTTTTTCAATTTCTTTTTCAAGGCCATCAATTACATTTTGCTTTTCATCAGACTTCTCCTTAAGGTCCTTGATTTCATCATTTACTATGTCTTTTGCTTCCTTAAGATTATTACCATACTCAGTCAGCTTATCCTCTGCTTCTTTGGCAAGTTTCTCAAGGTTCTCTGCGTTTTCTTTTGCAGCGGTAAGCTCAGCCTCTGCTGCAGCAAGATCACCATCTGCCTCTGCCATAGCTGCATCAAATCTCTTCTGAGCCTTGGCAACCTCAGCTACTGCATCGTCATAAGCCTGTTTCTTTTCAGCAAAATCATTTGCTGCATTGTCATAAATTCCCTGAGCATCCTTGGCAATCTGCTCAGCTTCGCCAAGTGCCTTCTGTGCTTCCTCAATTGTCGTCGCAGCATTTATCTTAGCGTCTGCATCAGCAATGTCTTTATTAGCAGTGTCAAGCTCTTCCTTGGCGCCATCAGCTATATCCTGCATCTTGGTAACTGTATCAGATACCTCCCCGATACCATCATCAATAGTCTTTCCTTCTTTATTAAGATCCTCTACATCACCAGGAAGATCAGATGCAACCTCTTTTACATCGTCAACGTTCTTATCAAGACCGTCGCTTTTTTCTGTACCGTTAAACTCATCTTTGATTGCAGCATTTATATTAGAAAGATCCGGAGCATTCTTATCTTTAAGTGAAACATCACTTGCTTTTTCAACTGCCTTTTCAACAGTCTTATCGACATATCTATCTTCACTCCCCGCTTCTTCAACTACTTCCTGGGCAAGTTCAGGAGCACTCTTTTCCTCTTCCTTAACTTCTGTCTCTTCAACTCCAGTCTTTTCCTCCTCAGGAAGCTCATTTGTCTCAGCGTAAGCAGTCACTGGCTGAAGAGCCATGCTTGCTGCCATACCAACTGAAAGTGCCTTGATGATCTGTCTGTTTACCAAATTGTTCTTTCTCATTTTTTCTACCTCTTCATAATCAAATATTTTTGTTTTCATTTTTCTTAACCACGAGAGGTAGAATATCACCTCAAAAATCATATAAACCATCATATTTGAACAAAATTTTGTTGTTTTATGAAGGCTTAAGCCAGTGTTTATGGGGAGTTTATAAACGGAACTGGTTTGGTAATTTTCGTTTCCGTTTAGTTTATAAATTTTAGATTCTGTTTAGATTGTGTAACCGTTTACATTAGCACGAACATGCAATCTTAATCGTTTTAGAAATAGTTCCAAAAATAAAGCGATTACAATTCAAATGAAGCTTCTTAGCGATGTCCTTCATAATATCTTAAGAATTTCTGCTGTTTTTCTTAAAGATTTCCGGAAAAAAATCTGCTATCATAACTCTTATCATGCTCATTCCGAGCAGGCTGTCACATTCGTGGCATCAGCATTTTCGCTGATAATATCAACATTTAAGGCAAAGAAAGGAATTAAATGAATTACAGAGAAACCAAACTATCACAGTTCTTTCCTTCAATCAGGGGAAAAGAACTAATTCTTGATGACATCAGGAAAAGCTCAAAGCTATCCTGCATTTATGAAAACTGGAGTAATGATCAACAAGAAGAATTTCTTGATATCTGCATTGGAAACAAGGGCGTCAAGATGCTATATGACAGCTTCTTCAAGGAGGTTCTTAATCCAGAATATACCCCTGACAGGCTCTCTGACCTACTAAGTGTGCTAATAGAAAAGAAGGTCAAAGTCAAAGATGTTCTACCAAATGATAGCACCCGTCTTGGAGACGAAATGTCCCTTGTCATTACAGATATTGTAGTGGAATTGGAGGACAAATCCCTTGCTAACATAGAAGTACAGAAACTTGGATATCTATTCACCGGTGAAAGAGCATCCTGCTACTCCGCAGATCTGCTTCTTAGACAATACAAGCGGCTAAGGGATAAAGCCAAATCAAAATTCAGTTATAAGGATATCGCTCCTGTCTACACCATAGTCTTTTTAGAAAGCAGTCCTGCTTGCTTTGGGGAATTCAAAAACGAATATGTTCATAGATTCTCAACCACTTCAAACACGGGACTAAACCTAAACATGCTTCAAAACTTTATCTTTATCCCGATTGATATTTTCCTCAAGAAACTTCATAATAGAGGTATAGAAAGTGAACTTGATGCATGGCTTACGTTCCTTGGATGTGATGAGCCCAAATACATCATTGAACTGATTACCAAATATCCAAGTTTTAAATCCATGTATTCTGATTTATATGACCTATGTCAGAACATAGAAAGGGTGATGGAGATGTGGTCAAAAGAACTTCAGATTCTCGATAGAAACACAGTCAAGTACATGATTGATGAACTTCAAGAGAAACTAGATGATGCAAATGCTACTATCGCTGATAAAGATGTCACCATCGCTAACAAGGATGTCACCATCGCTAACAAGGATGCTACCATCGCTGATAAAGATGCTACCATCGCTAATATGGGTTCATCTCTTGCCGACAAGGATGCTACCATCACTAATTTGCAGTCCACCATTGTAAAGCTTCAGGAAAAACTCAGTAAATATGAACCACCAAAAGAATAAATATATGTTTGGCGCAGCCCAAGGGCTGCGCCACTTTTTTATACCATCACAGGTTCAAGTTTATCTTCCACCACACGATAAACATACACATAATTCGTCAATGTATCCTGCGGAAATCTCTCATTATTATCCTTAAGTGCCTCAACAAGATCTTCCAGCTCAGTGTTGGAATAACTATGTACAGCAAATCCAGCAATCGATAGAAAGACGACATAGTAATCTTCGTTATCAAACACCTTGTTCAGTTTATCTTTAACCCTAGGATAAAAGAATGAAACTGCACCATTTGGATATTGTGGACAAGTAACCGTTAAATGTTCATATCTCTTCAGCTTATCGCCATCAACAGCAAATGGTGCATTATACAATATAGGAACTCGCATATTCCCCAGTTCAGGTACGATTATTTCCTTCATACTAATTCCTGCTCTTGTAAAAGCCTCTGGGTATAAAATACTGGAATTCTCCAGCGCCCTATCAAACACCTCATCCTCGCTCTTTCCCCAATTCTTAAACACTTCCTGGGATATCTTGAAGGATGTGAGTAACTGTTTATCATCTGATACTCTCATATACAATACTAAGGCAAAGTCACCAATCTGCCTAAATACCATCTCCTTGAGATCGTCTTCATTTTCTTTGTATCTAACAGGCCTTACTATCAGCATATTATTTATACTGTCATAATCATCAATATTCCCAATCGTAATCTGGGAATCCGTTGCCGAAGTGATATTGATCTTCACGATATGATCAACCTTCTTCCAGCCTCCCTTTTTGAACTCATCATACAAAAAGCTCACTTCAAATCTGCTCATCATTTTTGAGTTGTTGGAAACTTTCTTTGTCATGTAATAGAAGTCTCCATCTAGCACATCTTTACTGTGACCGAAGTATTTGAGATTTGTCTGATGGATAAAATCCAGCTCTTCCTTGTCATCTGAAGTATCTCCTTTAAGATATAACTTAATACTCCAGCCAAACGTTTTATACTCTTCCTTGATCCTGCCAAGACATTCTTTTCTGAAATCAACGTATATCATATAGCTTCACCTCCGAAATCCTGTCCAACCAAAGTAAACAATGCTTCTTTTCTTCTCTTCTTTGCCATTCCCATTATTCGCTGAGCCTGCCTGAGCTTTGCCTTTTCAAATTCATTTCTGACCAATCTTCCGTTTCCATTTTGAGTATTACGCATTTCCATATTAGCCATGAATTTCTCATAAACATCATCTCCAAGCTCATAGTTATCTTTTTTAGCCAGATACTTAAGAATGCCAAATAGCTCATCTCCTGAATAATCCGGAAAATCAACAAAGAAACTGATTCTGCTCTCTAGGCCACTATTGGCCTTGATAAACTCTGCCATTTCTTTCTTGTAACCTGCAAAGATAACAACAACATCATTTCTGCAATTCTCCATTTCCTGAACGATTGTATTAATGGCTTCAGTACCAAAGCTATTGTTGTCATCAACAAGAGAATATGCTTCATCAATAAAAAGCACATTCCCTTTCGCCTTATGAAAATAGTCCTTTACTGTCTTGGCAGTCCAACCTACATATTTGCCAACAAGATCAGCTCTTCCCACTTCAATCATCTCTCCACGAGACAATATTCCTTTCTGCTTGAGTATTCTTGCCATAAGTCTCGCGACTGTGGTCTTTGCGGTTCCTGGATTACCTGTAAAAACCATATGCATACCAATGTTCTCAATCTCGTCAGAAAAAACTCTTCTTAATTTTTGAACCTCATAAAAGCTTATGATCTTCCTGCATAATTCTTTTACGTCTCTAAGTCCAATAAGTTCATCCAGCTCTTTCAACCCATCAGCATTTCCTGCGTCACTACTGTAGTACTGCTCGATCATTTCTCTGTACTGCGGATGATAAACTTCAATATTGTAGACTGTAAGCATCCATCGTCTAAACATGTCATTTATCTCATCAAAGGTATATTCATTCTTTATTCCGTTAGCCTTCAAAATTTCCTGACAATCTTTTCTTGAAATATCTATGTCATTACTCTTAGCAACCTCCAGCAATTGCCTGATTGCATCACGCCTTCCAAGTCGTTTATTACAAATTATGAAAAATGGCCATAGCCTGCATGTTTTTTCTATTTTTTCAACGCTCTTTTCATCGTCTTCATTCACATGAAAAACCACAGCATATCTACCACGATAGTGATTTGTTTCAGAATATGCTGTCCTGACCAAATCGTTTACAGAGTCAGAAGAAACGTCCACAAACACTATCCCTCCGTCAAGATTGTTTAGATTTTGAATTCTATGACCGTATTGCTGTATCTTAAAAACATCGTCTTCTGAAAGATGTATGCACCTTCTACTCACTATTCTTTTAGCTTTTCTAAGTTCATATATGAGCTCATCATCTATCTGTTTTAATATTTCTGCGTTATTTTCAAGGACAATATAATGCACCGGTTGAAACACTATACTATCTGACCTCACCCTCCCATTTCTTATCCTCATAAGTTCTCTGTTATCCAGGTATCTCCGCGTAAATTGTTTATAATTGCTAAATGGTTCCAACAGTTCCTCTTTGCAGACAAACTTCGTGTTATCAATATGAAGAATACCCATGATAGCAGATTTATCCTCATACATTTTATTAAGCAAATCCTCGGAAAAGAGATTACAAAAACTATCCAATGTTATCTCCGTAATCTTCATCTGATTTGAATAAGCATCTAAATGCTGGCTGCCATGAGCAGAACATAGCTCCTCAATGAACATCTCGCAGTTCTCCCGAACATCTTCAATAGATGTCTCTCCCCCTTCATACATTGTAATGAATGTAATCCGATTGACCGTTACCTCACTTGCCAGGATATGGTATCTACTACCGTTTTCATGAAGCCAGTACTTCGTGTTAAGAGTTTTGGCAGTAGTTTGAACCGCATCCTTATCGCGATAATATAATTCTGGTATCTTTAATAACCCCTTGAAAAATTGCATAATGTCTCCTCCGTTTGCGTGATTGTATATACATATACTTACCGTATATACGTTCGTCGTAATAAAATAAAATCCACATGTCAATAGAAACATGCGGATCTAATAGTTATTGCAAATCCTTCAATGCGGACAAATAGCCTAAAAGCCTCTGCTTGTTGTCATGATTTAGTGACTCAAAATCTATGATCAATTGATATGTATCAGTCCCTTTGCTGACCATCCTATAATCTACTTTTTTTAATTCATCATTCGAGTCGCCTTCTTGTAACAGCTCATAAGGACTAACCTTAAGAACATCACAAATAGCAATGATCTTATCAGCAGATGGATTGGTGTTTTTTCTCTTCCAGTCACTGATCGTACTTTGAGTTATCCCTGTTTTCCTGGAAAACTCTCTTTGGCTCATTCCTCTTTCATCCAATAAACTGAAAATCTTTTCGCTGATACTCATATCCAAATACCTTCACTAAAAGAATATATTTCAATTATACAGATAATTATATGCGTGAACAATATGAGCTCTGCTTGAATTCAATAGCCAAGAAGAGCGGATCATAAGATCCGCCCTTCTTTGTATAAAAATGTGTTTGATTAAGAAAATTTACTTATTGATCTTGGCATCGTCCTTAGCCTCTGCCTTAGCCTTGTTAGACTTTCTTCTTGCATACTCTTCTACAGATACGCCTGCAACAGCAGCTGCTGCAAGGAGCCACCACCATGCAAAGCCCTTCTCCTCAAGTTCAGGAGTTGCCTGAAGAGCTACATCACCATCTTCAATCTTGGTCTCTTCCTTTTGAGTTTCTGGTGTCTTTGTCTCTTCCTTCTGTGCGCCTGCTACAGTCTGATTATCGCCATTGCCATTACCATTGCTGTTATCAGTTGCTACAGTATCTGTGGAAGATGCACTCTTTGATGAAGTGTTTCTTGAAGCTGTTCTTCTTACTTCACCAAGTACTGCTGCGCCATCATCTGCTACTAAAGGAGTAACCACCTGTGCTGCTGGAGCTGCTGCAATTACAGTAGCTGCAGGTGCTGTGTCATCTCCACCACTTGTTGTGTTGTCATCATCAGAATCTGAAGACTGAGCTGCTGCTTCTCTAGCTGCTGCTTCCTGAGCTGCTCTTATTGCATCCTCAATTTCCTTGGTCTTGGTATCAAGGTTCTTCTTAGCATCAGCAAGCTCTTTGTTGGTCTCATCAAGCTTATCCTGTGCATTGTCAAGATCAAGCTTAGCCTGCTCAACCTGAGACTTAAGTTCAGCAAGTCTGATGGTCAGTGCAGTATTCTTCTCGTCCATGTTGCTCATAAGAGCCTGAACCTTCTTCTCAAGGTCGTTAAGTCTTGACTGTGCTGTCGCAACTTTCTCGTTAGCAGCTTTAGCCTTTTCAGCAAGAGTCTCATATGCATTTTTAGCAGGAATTAAGTATGCAGTTACTTTTTCAAGGTTCTCTTTCTTTTTTGTTTCTGCAAGAGCATTTCGCTCAGCTGTAAGGTTCTTTCCAGCCTTCTCCTTGTTTTCTTGCTTCTCAGTGAGAGCTTTAGTTGCTTCATTTACAGCCTTATCTGCGTCGTTCTTAGCTTCTGTTGCATTATCAAATGCTGTCTTTGCGTTATCGAAAGCTGTCTGAGCTGCAGTCTTAGCATTATTTGCTGCTGTCAATGCATTTGAAGCTGCTATTGCTGCATTTGAAGCTGCTGTTAAAGCTATCTGAGCATTTGAAGCTGCAGTATCAGCTGCAGTCTTAGCATTTGTAGCATCAAATACAACTTTATCAGCCGCGTCCTTTGCTGCCAACTTCGCATTATATTCTGCGATTGCAGCAGAAAGTTTATTCTGAGCTTCAGCAAGCTGTTCTTTGGTCGCATTATGGTCATTCTTTAACGCGATGAATGCCTCATCTGCACCATTCTTAGCGCCTTCCGCTATTGCAAGGGCTTTAGCTGCTGCGCTCTGAGCTGCAATTGCATTGTCAAAGGCTGTCTGAGCAGCTGTCTGGGCTGCAGTTGCATCAGTAAGCTTCTCCTGAGCTGTCTTTTTAACATTATTTGCTGTCTGAAGAGCTGTATTTGCTTTATTCTTGGCTTCTGTTGCATCAGTAAGAGCTGCCTGAGCTGCATTCTTAGCTGCTGTCTTGTACTCCAGATCCTTTGCCTTCTTCTCTTTGTCTGTCAGGGCATTCTGATATGCTGTCAGGGCACCATTCTGAGCTACAGCAGCTGCCTGCTGTGCCAAACCTGCTGCATCATTCCTTGAAGATGCATTAGTAAGTGCTGTACCAGCCTTATCAGAAGTATCCTGAGTCTTACCAGCTATTCCACCTACAGCTATATTGTAATTGTCTGTAGCTGTATTCTTAGCTTCTTTCTTAGTTGCAGCAGTATCAGCCTTAGCCTTTGCAGCCTGAGCGTTAGTAAGAGTTGTTGTCGCATTTTCCCAGGACTTTCTTGTTGCATCTACTGCAGCCTGCTTGGCAGCTTTATTGGTATCTAAGTTGGCAAGCTCTAACTCACAGTTTCTAATAGCATCTAAATAGCTTGATTTTTTATCTTTATTTTTGTTGTACTTAGTTGCATTAGTCTGATCGTAATAGTAATTATAATTATCTCTCTTAACTCTATTCCAGTTAGTACCAAAAAGTAACTTCTTTTGATCTTTGCTAAGGTCATTGAAATCCCACCAATTGCATTTATCTTTTGCAGCCTTGTATTGATCAATGAATGTTACTAAGCCCTGTTTTTCTTGCATTTCAGCAGTAATTTCTTCTGAAGTTCTTAAGCTATTAAGTTCCTCCTGAGCCTTATCATAAGCTTCTTTTGTCTTTGTTACAGCTATCTCTGCCTTTTCTACAGCAATTTCAGCATATGTCTTGCCTTCAAACTTCTCGCTCCAGTTCTCGTCTACAGCCTCCTGATTTGCAACATTTAAAGCCTCCTTGGCAGCCTTAACTGCCTCGTCTGCTTCTTTAGCCTCTTTAATTGCCTTCTGATAGTTGGACTCGCCGCTTACATAATCATTTTCAAATAAAAGAACCTCTCCAATATATTTCTCATCCCACTCAGGTAATCCAATCAAATTCGCTTCTGTTGTTGGCTGTCCCTTACTTACAACTGCTATCTGATCTGTTTTAGTAAAGTCTGCGCCCCAACCACTAAGCTGATTACCATCCTTATCAAGTGTCAAGAAGTCATAATACTCAGTATAGGCAACTTTCCTTTTAGTCGCATCAGTGTAGACGGTAACCTTCATATAGTTCTGATCTGAATCCATGCGTTTTTTGAGTTCACCAACTTCTATAACTGTATCTGTAAGTTCAGGATGAGCGGAGTATATATAATA
Source organism: Butyrivibrio sp. (assembly GCA_015056565.1). GTDB lineage: Bacteria > Bacillota > Clostridia > Lachnospirales > Lachnospiraceae > Butyrivibrio. Next base: position 76,321 of record SVGB01000013.1, on the reverse strand, counting down.
TTTTATCAAATCCTGCGCCAGAACAGAGTTAGCCTCATGCGCATCTTGAGACCGATATTTACGATTCTCATCGATGTTCGCCAGTTTCTCATCAACTGCCTTCATGGTGTTATCTATTGTTGCATAGGACTTATACTCTTCCTGTACCTTCTTAAGAGCATCACCTGAAGCGTCTGGTGTAACAACCTTTCCTGTCTCGTCCTTGATAACATTAGCGTCTGAAAGAGCAGCTTTTGCATCATCCTGGGCATTTTCTCTAGCACCCTTATTAGTAGTTGTTCCGTCATACTCAGCATCTGCAGTTTTCTTCGCTGTTTCCATGGACTGAGCAGTAGCTACCTGCTGGTCTGCTAGATCTGCTGCATCATATACATTCTTTGCCTCATTGTAAGCTGCAGTAAGCTCATCAAGTTTTGTTTCAAGGGCTGCTTTCTTAGTCTCGTCAGTCTCGTTTTCCCAAGCTGTCTTGGCTGCCTTCATTGCTGTATCTGCAGCAGTCATTGCATTTGAAGCTGCTGTCTTAGCCGCAACTGTTTCTTCCTTTCTCTTGTCAAGAGTTTTAGCAGTGTTTGTCTTCTCATCAGTTGCTGTATTTGCAGTATCTGCTGCTTTTTTTGCAGCTTCTGCAAGATTCTTTGCATTTAATGCAGCTGTTGCTGCTGTATCTGCCGCATTCTTAGCTGTATCAGCGGCATTCTTTGCATTAGTAGCATCAGTTAACAAGCCCTCTGCTTCTGTTAACAAACGAGATGCCTCAGACTCAGCCTTTACAGCTGCGTTCTTAGTATTTGTTGCATTAGTGAATGCTGTATTTGCATTATCGAAAGCTGTCTGAGCTGCGTTCTTAGCGTTTGTTGCATCTGTCAGTTCATTTGTAGCTGCTGTAGCTGCATTTGAAGCTTCTGTTACTGCTGTCTCTGCCATTGTAACTGCAGTATCAGCTGCGATCTTAGCATTTGTTGCATCAGTTACAACCTTATCAGCTGCTTTCTTAGCTGCCTCCTTTGCGTTGTACTCAGCTATTGCAGCATCAAGTGCCTTCTGAGCTGCATCAAGTTGCGCCTGATTCGCATTGGGGTCGTTCTTTACTGCGTCGAATGCAGACTGCGCATCATTCTTAGCCTTCTGAGCTGTTTCAAGAGCTTTAGCTGCCACGCTCTGAGTTGTAGTTGCAGTTTCAAAGGCTGTCTGAGCTGCTGTCTGGGCTGCAGTTGCAGCATTAAGCTTCTCCTGAGCTGACTTTTTAGCATCATTTGCTGTTTCAAGAGCTGTATATGCTGCATTCTCAGCTTTCTCAGCAATTTTAAGAGCTTTATCGGCTTCTTTCTGAGCTTCTTTCTTATACTCAAGATCCTTCTGCGCCTTGGTTACTTCATCTGTTGCCTTCTGTAAATCATCAGCTGCCTTATCTACATTAGCCTGTGCCTTATCAATTGCTGCCTGCTTTACAGCTTCCTCGGCAACTTTTAAAGCATTAGATGCAGCTTCAACATCCTGAGCAAGTTTCTCTGCTGCTGTCTTAGCAGCCGCAAGGTTTTTCTTAGCTACAGCAATGTCATCATTAGTCTTGGTCAATGAATCTTCATATGCCTTCTGTGCATCAACAAGATCCTTGGCAGCATCGTTGTAAGCCTGCTCTTTTTTTACATATTCAGTATTAAGTCTGTCAAGCTCAGTCTGTGCATCTGTAAGCTTCTTTTCTGTATCTGCAACTACGGCTGCCGCCTTCTGAGCATCCTCAAGTGAACCAACCTGAGAAACAACCTTATTTGCATTAGAAACGCTATCCTGAGCATTCTGTACTACCTGATTGCCCTGCTGTGCAACCTTGTCAACTTCACCTGCTGCATCTGCTGCGTCCTGGTCGGCCTTGCTAACAGCTTCATCCTTTTCCTTGATGGAATTTACATCTGTTTCAAGAGTCTTTTTCTCTTCATCAACAGAAGCATCAACCTTACCTGCCAGATCTTCAGCATCCTTCTGAAGGCCTGTGTTAATTGACTCGTTTGTCTTAACAGCAGAGCCATCCTCTTTTTCAGGCTCAATCTTAACTTCTGGAAGATTAGCAGTTGCTGCTTTTGCTGCATCTGATGCAGCGTCAGCTCCACTCTCCTTATTATTCATTGAATCATCATAAGTATTCTCAGCTGCAACCACATCCCCAACAGTGGTAGCTTTCTGTTCCTTGTCCTCTACAGGTGCCTGCTGTGTATCCTCAGCAAGTACTGTAACTGGCTGAAGTGCCATGCTGGCTGCAAGACCTACTGAAAGTGCCTTAATGATCTGCTTGTTTACTCTGTTTTTCATAACTTTTGGTTCCCTCCTAAAAAATAATCAAACACACAAAATTCACATTTCGTTTCCCTAAATAACGACTGTAAATGCATTGTAGCAAACCGCCCATCATACGAACCATCATAAAAATCTTTAATTTTGTATTTTTTAATTTTTCTTTGATAAAAATATAAAAAGTGCAGAACCATGCGGGTTCTGCACTTTAGAAAATTTTAATTATTTTGTTTTGGATGATCAGATCACCTCGTCATCTTCGCCCTTATAGGCTTTGATCCTGACATACTCTTCAATAGTAATGCCAAGAGCTGCTGCAAGAAGGATCATCCACCACCAGTTGTCCTGCCCTCTTCTCTCCTGGGGAGTAGCAACAAGAGGTGTCTCCTCTTCTTCAATGGTAACTTCTGATGCCGTAGCTGTATTCCCCTCAGAAGCTAAGGCCGTTACCGGACTAAACATCACACCAAGGCATACAAATAAAGCCGTAAGTGGTGCAAGTCCCCTTTTCAATATTCTTTTTCTCATAAACATCTCACCCTCATAATAAGCGTTTTCACACACTGTACAGCAACATATTATAATACTGATAATCATGTAAATTATCATATTTATAGAATTTTTTGTGTGTTTATAAATATTTTAGAAATTGAGGGTGAGAGGGCGATTCTTTCGTGACAGAGGGGACGGCTCTTTCGTGACAGAGGGGACGGTTCTCCTTGACTCCCAGAGGGAGTCAGAGAACCGTCCCCCTGTCACAAAAGAGCCGTCCCCCTGTCACAAAAGAACCGCTATTTCATTATTATAGTACTTTGATTGCTTTCTTAGGGCACTTCTCTGCGCAGGTTCCGCAGTGTGTGCACTTCTCCTGGTCGATAACAGCCACGTTGTTTTCAACAGTGATGGCGCCGGCTGGGCAGTTCTTTTCACAGATGTGACAAGCTATGCAGCCAATGGTGCAGTACTGGTTAACAAGCTTACCCATGTCCTGAGACTTGCAGGATACAACCTCTGTTGCATCGTATGGGATAAAGTCGATGAGGTGGCGGGGGCAGATATCTACGCACTTGCCGCAGGCCTTACACTCTTCCTTATCAACTACTGCAATACCGTTAACTACGTGGATGGCATCGAACTGGCAGACAGATACGCAGCTTCCGCCGCCAAGGCATCCATAGGAGCAGGTCTTAGCTCCGCCGCCAGGAGCCTGCGCTTCGAGTCTACAGTCTGCTACGCCGTTGTAGTCGTACTGGCTCTTAGCCTTTTCACAGTCGCCCTGGCAGTGAACATAGGCTACCATTCTCTTTGACGTACCTGCCTCAACGCCCATAATACCTGAGATCACATCAGCTACTGCCTGGCCTCCAACAGGGCACTGATTAACAGCAGCTTCTCCTTTTGCTATCGCAGCAGCACATCCTGAACATCCGGGGAATCCACATCCACCACAGTTATTGCCAGGAAGAGCTTCTAAGATAGCCTGTTCTTTTTCATCTACATCAACATGCAGCTTGAGGTCTGCGATGCCAAGAATAAGTCCAATGACAATTCCAACACCGGCAACCACTGCAGTTGCAATGATTATTCCAGTTATCATAAGTCAATATCTCCTTTTATTTGAGAGCTGAGAATCCAGTGAATGCAATTGCCATAAGACCAGAGGTCAAAAGAACCAGTGGCATTCCCTTAAATGGTGCAGGGATATCATTGTATTCCATCTTTTCACGAAGGCCTGCAAGGATGACGATTGAGATGGTAAATCCAACTGCTGTTGCAAAGCCGCATACAGTGCTCTCTAAAATAGTGTATCCATCAGTTACGTTGTTAAGTGCCACACCAAGTACTGCGCAGTTTGTTGTGATAAGAGGAAGATAAACTCCAAGAGCCTGGTACAGAGATACCACGAACTTCTTAAGGATCATCTCAACAAACTGAACCAGCATAGCTATAACAAGGATAAACACGATGGTCTTAAGATATGACAGATCAAGTGGATCCAAAATAAATTTGTAGATAATGCTACAAACAAGTGATGCCATTGTAATAACGAAGATACAAGCAGCACCCATTCCAAGAGCGGTGTCTGTCTTCTTGGAAACACCAAGGAAAGGACAAAGGCCAAGGAACTGGCTAAGTACTACGTTATTTACAAGGGATGCAGTGATCATAAGTCCAATAAGATTAACTATTACTTCTCCCATTAGTTTTCAGCCTCCTTCCTTGCTTCCTTTTCTGCAGAGATCTTATCTGCTGCTGCCTCTTCAGCTGATGAGCAGCATCCCTGTCCGAACTTTGAAGTATCTTTTCCCTTCCTTGCCATATTCATCTTAACCTTGTTCATGATGGCAATAAGGAATGCCAGAACAAAGAACGCACCAGCCTGCTGGATAAAGATGCTGATTGGCTGATAACCTGCAAGGAAAGCTCCAACAGCTCCGGGAACCACTGTGCCTTCGCCGAGGATCTGAACATCGAATGCTGTTCCAGCGCCGATGAACTCTCTTATAAGTCCGATGCAGGTAATAGCACAGGTAAATCCGATTCCCATTCCGATTCCATCAAAGAATGAAGGAACAATACCATTTTTGCTGGCATATGCTTCCGCTCTACCGAAGATGATACAGTTAACAACGATAAGAGGAATGTATACGCCAAGGGCTGCATTAAGAGCCGGAACATAAGCTTTCATTAAAAGCTCAACTAAAGTTACGAAAGAAGCAATTACTACAATGAAGGATGGGATCCTGACTGTAGAAGGAATTGTCTTACGAAGTGCTGAAATAACAGCGTTACTAAGTGCAAGAACGAAGGTAGTTGCAAGACCCATTCCAAGTCCGTTGATAGCTGATGATGTTACAGCAAGTGTAGGACACATACCGATCATCAGTACCAGTGTTGGGTTTTCTACAACAAGTCCGTTAAAAAATCTCTCGGCAGGAGTGTTCTGTTTAAAGCCTAAAGCGCCTTTTTTTGCTTCCATGCTAATCAGTTACCCCCTTTCAATACATTTTCAAAATATGCTACTGCTGCGTTAACGCCGTTTGTAACAGCTCTTGATGTGATGGTTGCACCAGATATTGCTTCTATCTGGTTTGCAGGGTCACTGAGCTGACCGCTTTTAACAACATTAAACTGTGTAGCCAGCTTGCCTTCAAACTGAGGAACAACTACTTTCTCAGCGTTCATACCAAGACCAGGAGTCTCGGCGATCTTGATGATGGAGATGCCATTGACATTTCCCTCATTGGTGATACCTACTGTGTAATCGATAAAGTCGCCATATCCCTTGGACTTAACCTGGATGACATATCCAAGGCCAGTTCCTGCGGAGTCTTTAGCTTCTTTTACACTTTCAATTGTTACGCCTGTAAACTGCTCTGAAATGGCAGCTGCACCAGCTTCATCGGTAGCTACATCATCAAATGTAGCAGCAGATGCAAACACTGACTGGTTAGCCTTGTCCTGGGCAAGCTTGTCCTGGTAAGCTATAGGCTCTTTTGTCACCTGATAAACAATACCAAGAAGTACGCCGGCAACAAGTGTTATTGCAAAGAGGATAAGGGCGTTTTTGATCATTGACTTTGTATCGTTCATGCTTTTTTCGCCTCCTTCTTTGCAGTTTTCTTAATACCGAAGGCCCTTGGGATTGTGAACTTCTCAATAAGAGGCACAAGAAGGTTAGTGATGACAATTGCAAAGGATACGCCCTCAGCATTGGCACCAAAAATACGGAAGATTCCTGTAAGGAGACCAAGGATGATTCCGTAAATAACCTTACCCTTAGGAGTTATTGGGCATGTAACATAGTCGGTTGCCATGAAGAATGCTCCCAGCATAAGTCCGCCACCTGCAAGATGAGCTGCGATATATGCGAAGTTAAATCCATATCCACCAAAGAGCCCAACAAAGATAACGAAAGAAATGATGTATGTGAACGGGATCACATAATCAATGATTCCTACTGCAAACAGGATCATTGCGCCGATAACGATGCAGAGCATTGATGTCTCACCAATTGTTCCGCCTGTGCGGCCGATGATCATATCCATTACATTAACTTCCACACCGTTTTTGAGGTTTGCAAGTGGTGTTGCACCTGTGTAGGTGTCAGTTACGAAGTTGGTCATAAGAGCCGGGAATGACAGAACAAGGAAGCACCTTCCGCCAAGGGCCGGGTTCATGAAGTTCTGTCCAAGTCCGCCAAAGAGCTGCTTGACCAGTATGATTGCAAATACACTTCCAAGGATCGGTACCCAGAAAGGTACTGTTGATGGAAGGTTAAGTGCAAGTAAAAGTCCAGTTACAACTGCAGAGAAATCTCCAATCGTAACAGGCTTATGAAGTGCCTTCTCATAGATAAACTCTGAGAGCACAGCACTTGCTACTGATAATAAGATAATGATAAGTGCATTCAGTCCAAAGTTATATATTCCAAAACCAGTGGCAGGAAGCAGCGCTATCACCACCCACATCATGATGTTTGAAGTGGTTGTCTTGGATCTAACATGGGGATTGGATGACACTCTTTTTAGTTCACTCATTCAAATGTCCCCCTTACTTCTTTCTCTTGCCGAGCTGGATCTTACGCATACCCTTGATCAGCTGGGTGAGCTGACGTCTTGCAGGGCAGATATAGCTGCAGCATCCGCACTCGCAGCACTCCATGCCATACATGTCAAGGAATGCCTTCTCATTGTTATGTTCAACCGCATCTGCCAGGTTCTTGGGTACGAGCCTCTCGGGACATACCTCAACGCAGCGTGCACAGTTGATGCAGGCTGATGGCTCAAGAGCAGCTACCTCGTCCTTGGTAAGGCAGGTAAGAGCTGATGCAGTCTTGGTTGTGGGAACATCAAGGTCAAAGATGGCAAAGCCCATCATAGGACCTCCGGAGATGATCTTGGCAGGCTCGCACTTAAGGCCTGCGTCGTCAAGAAGCTCTCTATAGTTAGTTCCAATCCTGACCTTGTAGTTCTGAGGATTTTCAACAGCCTCTCCGGTAATGGTAACGATCCTCTCCATGAGAGGTCTGCCCTCCATTACTGCTCTTCTTACAGCGCATAGAGTATCTACGTTGTCGACGATACATCCAGCGTCTGCAGGAAGCATTGAAGAGTTGATCTCTCTTCCTGTGACAGCATAAATGAGCATACGCTCAGCACCCTCAGGATACTTGGTCTTAACGGGTTTAACGCTTATGTTATCAATATTTTTTGTAAGTTCTTTGAATTTAGCGATCGCATCGGGCTTGTTGTCCTCGATTGCAAGAATACCTCTCGCATTAGGGAAAATGCTGACTGCGATCTGAAGACCTTCAAGGAGAAGCTCTGGCTCTTCGATCATTCTGCGATAGTCAGATGTAAGATAAGGCTCACACTCTGAGCAGTTGGCAATGACATAATCGATCTTGTCAGGCTCCTTGGGAGAAAACTTGACAGCGGTCGGGAAACCTGCGCCTCCCATACCTACCACTCCGGCCTCACGAACAGCTGCAATCTTGTCCTCTGCAGTCATCTCCTCGTAGGGCTTTAATGGTTTAAACTCAACTTCTTCATACTTCTCATCGTTTTCAACGATGATACAGTCGCACATAGCTCCTGTTGCCAGACGTCTCTTTTCAATAGACTTGACTATTCCTGATACAGTTGAAAAGATCGGCGCAGAAACAAATCCGCCAGCTTCTGCGATCTTCTGGCCTGTCAGGACGTGGTCACCCACTGCAACAATAGGCTTGGCGGGCGCGCCGATATGCTGTGATACCGGATACACCAGTTCCCCTTTTGGGAAAACTATTTTGATGGGCTTATCCTTGGAAAGCTCTTTGCCTTCGTAGGGATGAATTCCACCAGTAAAAGTACCTCTTGCCATTTTCCTACCTTCCTCCATTTTTTTATGTCAACTCTTTTTGGAAAAGAGCTGATAATCTACCTATAATTATACTATTATTTGCCAGATATTTTTTGATTAGCATCAAACTTTATATCGTTAGTTTTTTCACGAATCAAGGATATGTGCTATCACATGTGAAGCATACAGACTCATGGCAAATCTGCTCTTTTTCATGTTCTCATTGAGGTCAAAAAAGAAGCTGTCATCCTCGTAGTCGTTCTTAAAGAATGGGGCAAAGCAAAGATCCCACTCACGAAGGAACTGCCCGGCCTTTTTGGTGTAGCAGTTTGAGGCAGTTGCCTTTTCTCTGTGAGCCTTATCTACAAACTCTGCCAGGGACTTGTGGATCGCAACGTCCTCCATGGGCAGATAGTAGTAGTCCTTGTAATTGGAATAAAAGTACTTAAGCTCTGTCTCGTACAGTGGAACACGAAGTGTGGCTTCGTCCCCTTCTGTCTTAAAATAGCACCCGTCTATATTGCCAGCCAGGGATGACGGAAGCTCATAAGGGAGTCTTAGCTTCATGAATACTTCACTCTTTTCCCTGCCGTCATAGTCTTTAAACCTGTTGGCCGATACCTTCACAGCCCTTACAGGGAGGTTGCCCTCAAGTCCATCCATGTAGCTGTTTTCATCTATCTCCTGATCAGTCCTTACTGAGACCTCAGGCATATTCTTAAACTGTTTAAAGAACTCGTCGTAGTACAGCATTGGCAGAAGTCCAAACATCCCTTTAACATCTTCATAATTATGAAGAAGAAGGAGCCTCTTTTCTTCTGCACCTCTTTTCTCAACATAGCTTTTGTACACGGAGATAAGTTTGCCGCCATCGTACTGATCCTGCCTGTCGATCCCAAGATAGAGCTCAATTGTCTTTTGCTTGCAGTCAGGGAGCCCCAGCTGCTTCTTGTAGGGCTTGACCTGCTTGTACAGGTCAAATGACTCCATATCAGCCATTGGGTCAGATATGCCATATTTTTCATATTTAGCCTGCAGGAACGGTACATCAAACCTGTCTCCGTTAAAGTGCACCAGCTTCCTGAAGCCCTTTGAAAACTCAGAAAATGCTGACAGGATCTGTCTCTCCTCAGCTGCAGATTCAGCCATGAACTGGATGATGTTTATGGCGCCATTAAGGCAACAGGCGGCTCCAATAAGGTAAATATCTGCAGTCTTGGGAGATAGGCCAGTGGTCTCAATGTCTATAAAGAGAATTTCCTGTTCCTGACAGGAAAGGCTCTTTTTCAAGATCTCGATGTCTTCTTTGCGGGGTATCTCAATAGTTTCGCTTGTTCGAATCATAGTTGTCCCTCTTTCCGAAATCACCTACCCATCTAGTATAGCAAATTTTATGCACAAAAAAAATCCCAAAAGCCGCACTAAATGCGGCCTTTGGGATGATACTATCAATATCCTTGTTCAGGGCTTCTCGTAGTAGAAAGAGTTCTTTCTCACAAAACCGATATCCTTGTAGTTGATGATCTGCTCTGTGCTTCCGATAAAGAGGATTCCGCCGGATGCAAGGTTTGCGTAGTACTTTCTGAAAATATCGTCCTTAGCTTCCTCTGTGAAGTAGATAAGAACGTTTCTGCACACGATAAGGTGCATATCCTTTGGATATGGATCTCTTAAAAGATCTGCCTGCTTGAAGGTAACCCGGGATGTGATTTCGCTACTAACCTTCATCTTGCCATCAGCTGTCTCTGTGAAGTATTTCTTTTTAAACTCCTCAGGAACGTTCTGAACTTCCTTCTTGTCATAAATTGCCGCCTTAGCCTTGGCAAGAACTACAGCGTCAAGGTCTGTTGCTATTACGCTGATCTGGTTAAGAGGAATGTGCTTACTGAGCATCATAACAATTGTATAAGGCTCATCACCAGTTGAGCAGGCTGCACTCCAAATCTTAAGATTTTTACCGAACTTACTCATAAGCTCAGGAACCATCTCTTTATCCATGAGCTCCCACTGTTCCTTGTTCCTGAAGAACTCTGAAACATTGATGGTAAGATATGTAACAAAAGAATCAAGGGCTTCCCTGTCCTTCTTTATAAGATCAAGGAATCCGTCGTAGCCATTAACCTCATATTTGCCGATAAGAGTATCGATCCTTCTCTTCATCTGCTTCTCTTTGTAGGCGTTAAGGTCAATCTTGGTAAGGTCATAAACTCCCTTTTTGAACCACTCGTAATCAGCTGCCATACAGTTCCATTTCCTCCTAGTGTTAAATTTAATGATACAGTCACTAATATAATTCTAAACTGTTTCAAATTGTATGTAAAATGAAATAATTATAAATATAATATCGTTATATTTCGAGAATTGTCAAAAATCATTGTCAACTTGATATGTGATGTCACCAACTGTAACTTCTTTTACGGAAACATCAGCACTAAAGAGCTTTTCATCGACATAGTTGAACTTCTCAGGAGTAGTGCCGCTTTCAATTGCCTTGATAAGGGCGCTGACCCTGGGTCCATGGAGGGGATTACACTCTGCTATGCAGGATATCTTGCCCTCTCTTGCATATTCAAGGGCTGTCTCATTTACACCGTCAAAAGAGACTATCATTATTTCGCCCTTCTGAATGTCGGAACCAGCTCTTTTCCCGGCACTCTCAATAGCGTCTATGGCTCCGATCGCCATATTGTCATTCTCACAGTAGACCACGTTTATGTCGTCATAGCGCTTTAGAAGGGCTGCCATGACTTCTCTTCCTCTGTTCTCAGTAAAGTCGCCGCTTATCTCTGCCCTAAGGTCCCAGCCATTGTCCCTTGCTGCATTGGCAAGGCCTCTGGTCCTTCCTATCTGGGCTGTGGAGCCCTCGCTTCCCTGGATGTTGACAATATGAAGATCCTCGGCAGCAATGCCCTTACCCTCTGTAAATGCCTTGATCCAGGCTGCCATCTTCTGGCCCTCAAGTTCAAAGTCAGAGCCCACCCAGCAGGAATAGAGGTTCTTATCAGAGGTGTTAACTCTTCTGTCAACTAAGATCACTGGGATATTAGCTTCCCTTGCCTCAGCAAGCACAGTCTCCCATCCACTCTCAGTGGCAGGCGCAAGGACTATGTAGTCCACCTCCTGCTGGATAAAGGTCCTGATGGCGGTTATCTGATTTGCCTGCTTTTGCTGACCATTTTTATAGATCAGGGAATATCCGTTTTCCTCAGAAAGGGCAGAGAGCATAGAGTCAGTGTTGGCACTTCGCCAGTCTGATTCTGCCCCCAACTGAGAGAAGCCGACGGTTATAGAATCGTCGGCTTTTTCATATTCTTCACTTGACTCCGGGTTTGTTTCCGGGGTAATGGCCCCGCAGCCTGCAATAAAAGAAAGGGTTAAGGCAAGCAGGGCCATGAGCATGTATTTCTTTTTCATATTAAGGATCTACCTTCAGCTCTTAAGCACTTTGTTTTTCTGAGCCATTACAACTGACTGGATAAGAAGGAAGATGCAAAGCATTGCTGCGATGGTAATACCTGTCCACCAGGCCTCATCAAGACCTGCGGAAGCAACTATGTTCTGAATGGTTGAAAGTGAAAGAACACCAAATAAGGTTCCTATGATATTACCAACACCACCAGTAAGCATTGTTCCGCCAATGATTGAGGAAGCGATGGCGTTCATCTCCATACCCATTGCATGGCTGGCTGAGCCTGAACCTACATGAAGGAAGTAAACATATCCGCCAATACCTGCGAGAGTTGAGCAGATAAGGTGTGAAAGGAACTTGGTCCTCTTGACGTTGATACCCATCATAAGAGCACTCTGTTTGTTACCACCTACGGCGTAGAAGCTTCTTCCAAGCTTGGTCCATCTAAGCACTATAAACAATATTACCATAATTATCAGTGCTACGATCACACCAATTTCCACATATGCAGGAACATAGATACCTTTTTTGTTGACAGATCCAAGGAAAGGCACGTTGATACGTGTGTCCTTAAGAGCCATGAACTCAGGATCAGCAACGTTGAAAGGTGCTGTATTTACGATAGTTGTCATACCTCTTGCAAAGAACATTCCTGCAAGGGATACGATAAATGGCTGGATATCAAGGTAAGCTACCAAAAATCCCTGAACAAGGCCAAATGCAACACCGATGGCAAGAGCAAGAAGTACTGACCCGAAAATACTGCCGCCCTTCATATCAAGGTAAACTGCGCAGCTCATGGAAACAAGAGCTACTACACCGCCCACAGAGATATCGATCCCGCCGGAGATCATGACAATGCTCATGCCTGTAGCGGTAATGATAAGTGCTGCGTTGGCATTTAAGATGTTAAAGAACATCTGCGGCTTGGTAAATCCACCGCCCTGGAACAGGATCGCTCCAAGGTACATAAGTACAAATATCACAATAGTGATGGTAAGCAGAAGGCTTGTGTCGTTCATCTTATTAAAGATGCTGGTCTTTTTCTTGTCAGTCACTTACACCGCCTCCTTTCTTAAAAATGGCACTTTCTTAAAGAGCTGTGCCATGTAATCTCTTACTGTTGGAGCAGAGAATACAACAAGAAGGATAACTACAACGGCCTTATAAGCTGCAAGGGCATCGGACTGCACATTGAACTTGTAAAGAGTTGTTGTAAGGAACTGGATAACATATGCTCCAAGGATTGAGGACCACATGTTAAACTTACCACCTGAAAGTGCGTTGCCACCAAGGGCAACAGCAAGGATTGCGTCCATCTCGATGTCTTTTGCAATAACTGAGTAGTTGATGGTTGACAGACGGCTAACCTTGATAAGGGCAGCTACTGCAACGCAAAGGCCCAGGATCACGAAGCTGATGAACTTTATCAGTGTAGGGTTGATACCATTAAGTCTTGAGGAACTTTCGTTGATACCAACTGCCTGTGTGTAAAGCCCGAGGTTAGTGAACTTAAGTACCAGGGCTATGATAACAATGCAGATCGCCACAATAAAAACTGTTGTAGGGATCGGAATACCCGGGATAAATCCTCCAAAGTATGAGAACTTAGGATCTGGAACGATTGGAAGCTCGTTGTTGTTGATCCACGCTGCAATTGAACGGCCTGCAGTGAACAGGATCAGTGTAGCGATCATTGGCTGGATCTTGAAAAGAGCTACCAGCGCGCCGTTAAAGGCACCGCACAGCATTCCCACAACACATGCTACCAAAAATGCCACAATTATTGGAGCCTGGATGGTCTCAGGTCTTGAGTTGCCACCGCAGAGGACTCTGAGCATAGCTGAACCTGCAATAGCAATTGTTGCACCTACTGAAATATCCTGTCCGCCTGAAGCCGCAGTAACAAGTGTCATACCAATTGCCAGGATTCCCAGCTCTGAGCCGTAGTCCAGAATTGTGATAAGGTACCCTGAAAGAACAGGGTATCCTGCGTTATTAGTTCCAAGGGTCACTTTGAAAAACCCCGGATCATTTATCAGATTTATTACCGCCAGAAGAATAAGTGCCATCAGCGGTATAAAGAGCTGATTAGATGTGATTTTCTTTAGTTTAGACATACCTTATTCTCCTCCTGCGATAGTACTCATGATCTTGTTCTGAGTAAGGTCATCTCCGGAAAGTTCCCCTACTACCTTCCTATCGCGCATAACTACAAGTCTTGAGCAGGTCCTTAGCATCTCATCTGTCTCTGAAGAGATGAAGGTCACACTCATTCCCTCTGAAGCAAGCTCCAAAACAAGCTTCTGGATATCCACCTTGGTTCCTACGTCAATACCTCTTGTAGGCTCATCAAGGATCAGATATTCAGGATGCATTAACAGCCACCTTGCCAGGATTACCTTCTGCTGATTGCCACCAGAAAGCGACTTTATCGGAGTTTCAGATGAAGCTGTCTTTATGTTGAGCTTCTTGATATACTCCTCAGCAAAAGCCTCTGCCTTGGCCTTTGAGAATGGCTTAAAGAATCCTGTCATGACCTGAAGCGCCATGATGATGTTATCTCTAACGGAGAGGTCTCCTATGATACCGTCAACCTTTCTGTCTTCAGGCAGATATGCAATACCATTTTTCATGGCATCTAAAGGCTTACTGATCTTAACTTCCTTGCCGTGAACCTTGACCTTACCACCAAGGATCCTGTCTGCTCCAAAGATTGCCCTTACGCACTCGCTTCGGCCAGATCCAAGAAGTCCTGTAAAGCCGTTAACTTCACCTTTTTTGATGTGGAAGTTGAAAGGTTTGATACCTGCATCACTCTGAAGCTGCTCAGCTTCAAAAACTGTCTCATCTGCGTCAGCGCCGTGATATCCGCCGCCTTCGCCCTTTATGTCTGATAGATCATCCATTTCCTTGCCAAGCATCTTGGCAACAAGCTGTACTCTGGGAAGATCCTTGATCTCGTATTCACCAACAAGCTGACCATCCCTAAGGACAGTGATCTTGTCACATACTTCGTAAACCTGATCCAGGAAGTGTGTTACAAAGATGATACCTACGCCCATAGCCTTAAGGTCTCTCATAAGGCCAAAGAGCTTCTCAACTTCCTGTTCGTCCAGTGAAGATGTAGGCTCATCCAGGATCAGAACCTTGCAGTCCATATCCACAGCTCTGGCAATAGCAACCATCTGCTGAACCGCAATTGAGCAGTTGGACAGCTGCTGGGTAGCCATTGCAGGAATATCCAGCATCTTAAGAAGTTTGTCTGCATCAGCATTCATCTCTTTCCAGTTGGTGACTACTCCCTTTTCTCTGCCAATGAACATGTTCTCTGCAACTGTGAGGTTTGGACAAAGAGTTATTTCCTGATAAACAGTACTTATTCCAAGTTTCTGCGCATCCTGTGGTGAGTGGATCTGGACTTCCCCACTGCCAGCCAGCTCAATGGTGCCAGCATCCTTGGTATATACACCCGTCAAAACTTTTATAAGCGTTGATTTTCCAGCGCCGTTCTCTCCCATCAGTGCATGGATCTCACCCTTCTCGAGCTTAAAGTCCACATTCTGAAGTGCCCGTACGCCCGGAAATGATTTATTGATTCCACGCATCTGTAATACTGTGGTTTCATTCATATGCCGGTCCTCTTTTCTCTTAAAAAAGGCGCAGCAGTCAACGCCGCTGCGCCCTAAAGTACTTTTACTTAGATTCCGTAGTTATCTACATCATCCTGTGTGATTGTTGAAGCGTCGAAGCCCTTCTCATCCATGATGATAGTCTTCTGTGAAAGTGTCTCGCCTGCCTCAAGCTTCTTGATGATGTCATCGATGTAGCTTGACTGGAAAGGATTGCACTGTCCGTCGTAGTTCCAGTTCTGAGCAAGAAGCTCTTCAAGAGCCCACTTGTTGCAGTCAAATCCCATAACTACTACGTCCTTGCCAACACCATGTGAGATACCTGCTGCGTCAAGAGCTGCAACAGCACCCTTAGCCATATCGTCGTTCTCTGCATAGATTACGTTGAATGGTGTGCCAGCGTCGATAACTGACTGAACGATCTGCTGAGCCTTCTCTGCGTTCCACTCAGCTGTCTGCTGCTTAACGATGTTCCAGTTAGACTCTGCAGCAACCTTTGCATCAAGAGCGCCAGATCTTCCCTGCTGAGCAGCTGATCCCATAACACCCTGGATGTGGATCACGTTGTACTCTGAAAGGTTCTGTCCTGCAAGCCAGTCAACAGCTGTCTGGCCTTCTTTTGCCATGTCAGATACGATAGATGCTTCGTAAAGAGAAGGATCTGCATCGATTGTACGGTCGAAAAGGATAACCTTTACGCCTGCTGCCTGAGCATCCTTAAGAACTGAATCCCAGCCTGCTGTGTCAGCAGCTGAAAGAAGAAGATAATCAACTTCGTCCTGGATGAAGTTCTGAGCGTACTGGATCTGCTCGTCGTTCTTTAAGCTGTAAGCAAATGAAGCTTCATAGCCGTTTGCCTCTGTAAACTTAGCCTTAAGGTCAGCATCGTTAGCTGTACGATAACCTGACTCGTTAGGATCGTTGTTGATGATACCAACTTTGATCTTTCCACCAGATGATGCAGGTGCTGAACCTGAAGATGCAGGTGCTGCGCTGCCACATGCTACAAGACTAAGTGTCATTGCAGATGCCATAAGAACTGCCAATACTCTTTTCATCATAATACTTATTCCTCCTAAGTAGTTTGAATCCGTAAGGACCATTCCTTACTTAATTACTATTCTAGAGAAATTAAGTAAAATAACCATTAAATAAAACATGAAAAAAAGTTGGATTTTTTATCTTTTATTTCTTCAGTTTGATTTTTTTACGATTTCGTTTGATTTTTTCGGCAGACGGATTGTAACTGTTGTTCCCTCATCGTAGACTGAATCGATGGAAAGCCCGTATTCATCGCCAAAATCAAGTTTTATTCTCTGGTTTACGTTGTAAAGTCCGTAGATCTTTTTTGAATCAGGACTGCTGTCCGTAAGCCCATCCCTGACTTCCTGCAGCCTGTCCGGTTCCATTCCGATTCCGTTGTCTGAAACCATGATAACGTAGTCTGCTCCGTCTTCTCTTCCCGTTACAGAGATCTTGCCTCCACCTCTCTTTTCCTTGATCCCGTGGTAGAGGGCATTCTCTACAACCGGCTGGACGGTTATCTTGGGGATCTCATTTACATACAGCTCTTCCGGTACATCTATCTCATAGTCCAGGATATCCTGGTACCTTATCTGCTGTATCTCAAGGTAGCTCCTTACGTGGGACAGCTCTTCACGGATTGTCACAATTTCTTTTCCCTTGTTAAGAGAAGATCTGAAAAACTCTGAAAGTGACCCTACCATCTTAACTACCTGCTTTTCATTCCCAGCCTCTGCGGACCAGACAATAGCATCCAGGGTGTTGTACAAAAAGTGGGGATTTATCTGAGCCTGGAGAAGGTCAAACTCCGCTTTTCGAAGCTGCTTCTGCTCCCTTGTAACCTGCTCCTCGATGGGACGCGTGATGATAAGTGGTCCAACGATGGAGATGATACCAATTGATATGATGGTGACCACAAGGATTGCAGTAAGGAGCTTGATGATATCCAGGTAGTATTGCCTGTTCTGCTCCTGGGCTGTCTGGATCTGCTTGTTCTCGTAGTAGATATACTCGTTTATGGTCTCCTGCAAAAGAGATGTCACGATCTGAACGTCATTCTCCCAGATCAGCATGTTGTCTTCGTAGCGGTTATCATAGTCCAGGTTCTCGATGATGTTACCAATGTATCCCTCAAGGTTATTAAGGTACTTCTCAGCACTCCCCAGCCTCTTTTTGTTATCTGGCGTATCCGTAATGAGCTTAAGGGAATTGACTACACCTCTGGCATCTGCAAGGAGGGATGGGATGCTGGAATCCTCGGGCATTACATTACCTACGATCAAAAGATAAGTCTCATAGTCGAAATCTTCCTTGAAGTCCAGGCTGAACTCAGAAGCTACAACCACGGAGTTTAGCATGTCATTGTACCTGACGTTTATCAGGTACAGATTGTAAAAGGCGTAGATCATAAACACCAGGTTAGGAAGAAGCAATACAATGTAGGACAGCCTTATCTGAGATGCCAGGCGGGATTTATTTGTATTTTTAACTTTCCCGAAGAGCTCTCTCATTCTGCGGCCTCCTCTTTGGACCTGCCCCTGTACTGGGTTGTGGTCATGCCCTGGGTCTTTTTGAACAGATATGAAAAATAGTGAGGATCCTTGTAGCCCACAAGAAGGCTTATCTCTGCACTCTTTTTTGAAGTTCCAAGGAGCAGCTCTTTTGCCTTCTTAAGCCTAAAGTCCGTAAGATACTTGATAAAGGTCTGGCCTGTCTCCTGTCTGAATACTGCGCTCAAATGATTTGGTGAAAAATTCACGTGGGCAGCCAGCTTATTAAGGGACAGCTCATCGTCACTGAAGTTGTCGTCAATATATGCCTTGACTTCCTTCACCACATCGCGGTAAGATCCTGAAGATGTGTCCTTTCTAAGGACTATTGCCTTTTTAAGGATCTCTAAAAGGTAGTCATAGGTCTTTTTCTCATCTGCAAGAAGGTCAGAAGCAGGGATCTGGTCTCCAAGCTTACCTCTGTCAAGGATAAGGTCGTTCTCCACAAAGTCAGCCACACAAAAATACACATCCATAGCGATGTACTGTCTGAGCATGTTGGACCTTAAGGCGTCCTGTCCCATTCCATCAAAGAACTCCTGCAGGAAGTACTCAGCCTCAGATTCCTCTCCTCTTCTCAAAAACTCTTTTACATGGCGCCTGTCGATGTGCCTTGGATCAATCTCAGAGAGAATGATGTCATCGTTCTTTCCATGAACCGGACCTTCTGAGCCCACGAGAAAGTCATTGCCTGTAGTGAGGTACAGGTGGGCAAAGGCGCGGCTTGCAAGCTTGTAGCAGGTAGGGATATCTGTGATCCTCTCTACAGCCTTACCAACTCCACCGAAGTACTTGATATTTGGATACTGGGAAAAGAGCTTTTTCATCTGGGTAGTACATTCTGAAACCTTGGCTTCTGTATCTTCCTGTGAATCGCCCTTAATAAGGATCGCCTTGCCATCAAGATTTACATCAAAGATCGCACCACCCATGTCTTCTACAATCCTAGATACCTGATCAGATATTTTTACAACAGTATTTGAGAACTCTCCGCTCTCATGCTTGATGGACCAGACCTTAAGAAGGATTATATTGTAGCTAAGACCTGTTATGTCTATAGACAGCTCTTTTGCCCTCTTCAAGAGATATGGAAGGTCTCTTCCCCCTGTGACCAGGTCCTTAAAGAAGTCCTGCTTATCAAGCTCAGTTCTCTCCTTCATATCCTCTTCGTATTTCTTTCTGATCTCAAGCTCTCTGTTTTTCTCTTCCAGCTTCTCTTTTACAAGTCCGATCTCTTTTAGCAGATTCTCAGCACTAATAGGCTTTGAAAGATAAGAGGATACACCAATCTTTATCGCTTCCTTGGCGTACTCAAAATCTTCATAGCCTGTTAAAAGAATTATCTCAGTGTTTGGAAATTCCGCCTTGACCATGCGGCTTAAGGTGAGCCCATCCATAAAGGGCATCTTGATGTCAGTTATGAGAATATCCGGTTTGAGTTTTTGTATCATGGAGTAAGCCAGCTCCCCATCGCCGGCTTCTCCACAAAACTCATATCCATTCTGGTTCCAGTCAATCTTGTTTTTTATCCCCTCGCGGACAACAAACTCGTCCTCCGCCAAAAATACTTTCAGCATTTCCCCAAATTCCTTTTTACAATTATCCTATAAACAAAAAGAGGCGGAACAAGTTCCGCCTCTTAATAGCCATAAGCTTAATAATTATTCGTTCTCTTCGCTCTGCTCAGCGATAACCTTGTCGATATCAACAGATACTACATCGCCCTCTTCTGCTGACTCCTCTTCCTTCTCAGGAGCAAACATAGCCTTGATTGAAAGACTGATCTTCTTGTCAGCTTCGTTGAAGTCTACGATCTTAGCCTCAACCTCATCGCCAACCTTAAGTACATCAGCAGGCTTCTCAATATGCTCTTTTGCGATCTGAGAAACATGAAGAAGTGCATCGATACCAGGCTCAAGCTCTACGAAAGCACCAAAGTCTGTCATCCTTGCAACCTTGCCCTTAACAACGTTGCCTACTGCATACTTCTCAGTAGCATCCTTCCAAGGGTTCTCGTTATCGAACTTCCTTGAAAGAGCGATCTTGCTGCCGTCGATACTCTTAACAAGTACCTTAACTGTATCGCCAATCTTGAATACCTTCTTAGGGCTCTCAACTCTGCCCCAGCTCATCTCTGAGATGTGAAGAAGTCCATCTGCACCGCCCAGATCAATGAAAGCACCAAAGTCTGTAACGTTCTTAACTACGCCATCTACTACATCGCCAGCCTTGATAGTATCAAAGAGCTTCTTGGCTGCCTCAGCCTTCTCAGCTGTTACAAGCATACGTCTGTTACCGATGTATCTGCGTCTCTTAGGATTGTACTCAGTTACTACGAACTGGATTTCCTGATCCTGATACTTGGAAAGATCCTTCTCATAGCTGTCTGAAACAAGGCTTGCAGGGATGAAGATCCTAACCTCATCAACTACTACTGTAAGTCCACCCTCAAGTACCTGAACAACCTTAGCTGTAAGTACCTCTTTGTTGTTGAAGGCTTCCTCAATTCTCTTGTTGCCTCTGTCAAGGGCAAGTCTCTTGTATGAAAGAATAACCTGGCCGTCTGCATCGTTGGTCTTAAGGACCTTAACGTCCATTGTATCGCCAACCTTAACGGCTGTTGTAAGGTCAATACTATTGTCGTTAGAGTATTCGTTCTTGGTAAGTACACCGTCGGACTTGTAACCAATGTTAAGGATTATCTCGTCAGGCTTAACGTCAATAACAGTTCCCTCAACAACCTCCCCTGTGTGAATTGTTTTGAACGATTCGTTAAGCATCTGTTCAAAAGTTTGTTCTGACATGTTTCTGAACCTCCTCAATAATGTTCTTTGGGGTTGAAGCCCCGGCGGTAATGCCCACTAGTCTGGCCCCATCTGGTATCTCCAGCTTAAGGTCATCAAGTGTCTGAATAAAATATGTGCGATCACATCTCGCAGCGCATATCTCATAGAGTTTTCTTGAATTTGAGCTATGCGCACCACCTATAACGATCATGACGTCAGCCCTGGATGCAATTTCCTCAGCTTCTGTCTGTCTTTCGTCAGTAGCGTTGCATATAGTATTCACAATATTAATATTGTAACCATAATTATGTAAGATTTCAATGGTTTCTTGAAATTTGTTTTTGTTAAAGGTAGTCTGGGACACCACTGTGTAATCCGCGTTTCTGTCAGCGCTGAATTTTTCTGCCATCTCAGGGGACTCCACTACGTAAACAGGGCCATTTGCGTAGCTTACAATTCCCTCAACCTCTGGATGAGATTTACTGCCAACTACGATGATGCTCTTTCCCTTTTCGCTTTCCTCTTCCACTATTCTGTGGATCCTCTTAACAAAAGGACAGGTGGCATCTATGATCTCAAGGCCTGTTTCTTCAAGAGCCCTGTGGGTTTCCTTGGTAACACCGTGGGACCTGATGATGACTGTGCCCTCTGATACGCCCTTAAGGTCACTTACATCCTCGATCACCTTTACTCCCTTGTTCTCAAGGTCCGATACCACGATCTCATTGTGGATTATGGGTCCAAATGTATATATATTAGTTTTTTTGTTGCTGATCTGTTCGTACACGGTATCAACCGCTTTTGTTACTCCAAAACAGAAACCAGCATGCTCAGCAACTACGACTTCCATATGATCTCCTTAGTGATTGTTGTGATAGACATGATCAGCCATTCTTAGACTTATACAGATCCAGTATCTTTTCTGCCACCTCGTCGATGGTCATATCTGATGAATCAAGCAGTACCGCATCCTCAGCCTGTTTTAATGGTGAGTTTTCTCTGTGCATGTCGCGGTAGTCCCTGTCGATGATATCCTTTTCAATATCATCGATGTTGCACTCAGTTCCCTTGGCGATCAGCTCTTTGTAGCGACGCTCTGCCCGGACTCTGGAGCTGGCTGTAAGGTACACCTTGAGGTTTGCATCAGGAAGTACGACAGTTCCGATATCACGACCATCCATTACCACATCTGTAGTTTTGGCCATCTTCTGCTGAAGCTCCACAAGTTTTCTGCGAACGTCGCCATTTACACTGCTGGCAGAAGCCATGTTGCCAACTTCTTCAGTCCTGATAAGGCCATTAACATTCTCACCGTTAAGGTACACAACCTGTTCACCGTTTTCATGTCTGATGGTGATATCTGCTGATGTGCAGGTTGCACTTATCTTATCTGCATCTGATGCATCAACGCCCTTCTTTATCATATAAAGGGCCATTGCTCTGTACATTGCTCCTGTATCCACGTAGATAAATCCAAGGGATTTAGCCACTTTCCTGGCTATTGTGCTCTTTCCTGCACCTGCAGGTCCATCTATTGCTATGCTTTTACTCATCTAAAAAATCCTCCAAAAAAATTACTCCTGCGCCGCTGCGCTACTTCCTGCAAGATGTCCTGTTGACCAGGCTACCTGCAGGTTGAATCCGCCAGTTTCAGTATCCACATCGATCACTTCTCCTGCGAAGTAAAGACCTGAGATCAGCTTGGACTCCATAGTTGAGGGATCGATTTCTTTTACCTTGATACCGCCTCTGGTTATTATAGCCTCATTAAAGCCCCTTGTCCCCTTAACAGTCATAGGAACGTTTTTTATAAGGTTAACAAAGGCCATTCTCTCTTCTCTTGTTATGCTGTTTACACTTTTTTCACCGTCAATTCCTGATAGTTCCACCATTACAGGAACAAGCTTTGACGGGAAAAGAGATGTTATCACATTTTTAAACTGCTTGTTAGGGGCATCATCAAAGTCCCTGAGTATCCTCTTATCAAGCTGCTCTGTTGTAAGTGCCGGCTTAAGGTCAAGCAGGAGCCTTGCTCTTTTTTCTTTTTCATAGTGACAGCTGGCTGTAAGGACTATTGGTCCGCTCACTCCAAAATGGGTAAACAGCATCTCGCCAAATCCCTCATAGTCTGGTCTCTTTTTCTTTTTGGCAGGATCGTTTGCAGATGCCATCTCAACATCGTCCTTGTACTGATACATCCGTAAACTTATGTTTCTGAGGGATAGTCCCTGGAGCCTTTGGCACCACTCTTCCTCTATTTCAAAGGGCACAAGTGATGGGCGGGCAGAGACGACCTCGTGCCCAAGAGACTTGGCAAATCTGTAGCCATCTCCTGTTGAACCAGTTGATGGATAGGACATTCCTCCTGTGCAGATTATCACCTTGTCAAACTCTTCCCTTGTTATTGGCTCATCGCCACTTGAATAGGTAACAGCTGATACTCTGCCAGCTGAAGCTTCTACCGAGTGAACTTCTGTGTTGAGCAAAACGGAAACACCTGCTTTTTTTACTGCGTCATACAGGGTTTTTATAATATCAGATGAGTGGTCAGAAACAGGAAATACCCTGTCCCCTCTCTCAATCTTTAAATGACAGCCGTTCTTTTCAAAAAAGTTCATGACCTGCCTGTTGTCATAGCTGTAGATCGCACTGAACAAAAACCTGGAGTTTCGTATCACATGGTCAAAATAATCTGTGACGTCACAGGCGTTGGTCACATTGCAGCGACCCTTTCCTGTTATGTAGATCTTTTTCCCGGGCTTTTCATTCTTTTCAAAAATAGTGACGCTCCCGCTGCCCTCTGCAGCAGCAAGCGCCGCCATCATACCAGCTGCGCCGCAGCCGATAACTGCTATTTTATTCATATTCTTCCTCGTCCAAATTCCTGCCAAGGGCTCCCGGCAAATGCATTGCCACATCGTCAGAAGCAAAGTCTATCTCATCATTTAAATAAACCTGATAGTTGTTCCAAACCTCTTCAAGCATCTTAAGGTCGGCCTTGACCTCATTGGGTCTCTTCATGCAAAGAGCTACCACCAGGGCATTTATTACGCTAAGTGGCGCAACCAGCGAATCAACGATGGATGCCATCTCGCTCTTAGCTAAAATATTGCAGGATGAATACAGGTTCATTGGCGAATGCACTGAATCTGTTATGGTGATGACCTTGGCATTCCTGTCATTGGCAAACTCCATGCACTTAAGGGTACGCATGGAATACCTGGGGAAACTGATACCGATGATACAGTCTCTGTCTCCGATCCTGATCATCTGCTCAAACATCTCGCTGACGCTGGTAGTTTTGATCAGCACATTATTACCTCTTATCATGTTCAGATAAAAGTGCAGGAAATCTGCCAGAGGCTCACAGCTGCGTATTCCTACAATGTAAACGCATCTCGCCTTAAGAATGATATCAACTGCTGTTTTAAAAGCAGCCACATCAATATTATTGATGGTGTGCTCAATGTTGGAGATATCAGACTGAAGAATAGATGATAATATCTCTCCCTCACTGCTCCTTCCAAATCTTCTGCCCACCTTTTCAACTGAGCCGAACTTATCAGAAACCCACTCTGCAAGGGACTTCTGAAACTCAGGATATCCGTCGTAGCCAAGACTCATTGCAAACCTGACTACTGTGGACTCGCTGACACCTACTATCTTGCCGAGCTCAGCAGCCTTCATAAAAACTGCCTGCTCGTAGTGCTCTATCACATAGGTCGCAAGGTTCTTTTTCCCCTTGCTCATCCTGGAGTAGCATTCATTGATCCTGGTGATTACATCTACATCCGCATCAAACTTCATATAGTCACCATCAGCGGCCAAATGCCGTGTATGCAGACTCAAGCATAGCTACAGAAGCAGCCTCATCAAGATCATAGTCTCCTGTAACAGCCATGCATCCTGCGCCATGGATAAAGATCCACATCTGCATAAAGAGCTGCTGTGCATTAGAAACACCCTTAGCCTGAGCCTTATTGATCTCTTTTACCACATTCTCAGAATTGCCGTTTACAAGATCGTACATGCTCTTGGAATCAGCGCCTTGCTCAGAGATGAAAAGAAGTCTGAACAGATGTGGATACTTCTGGGCAAATCCAATATATGCAAGACCAAGGTCCACGAATGGAATATCATGGGTCTTGTTATACTCATCATAATATGCAAGGTAGTACTCTGCTGCCTTGTCGTAAACGTCCTTCTTAAGGGCATCCATGTTCTCATAGATACGGAAAATTGGCTGTGTTGAGCAACCTGCAGCTGCTGCAAGCTTCCTTGATGTGATCTGCTCAAAGCCCTCTTTTCTTGTTATTTTAAACGCCGCATTAACTATCTCTTTCTGCGTGATTGTTGCTTTTCTGGACATAAGTCTCCTCCCATCATGCCCGCTAATAATTGCGTGCGTTATTATTTTATATTAAGAAAATAGAGGTGTCAATGTACTTTGGCGGGCAATATTGTGATAGAATGAAATGATTTTTTTGAAGGAGAATAGAAATGTCAGATAACAAAAATAACATCATTCTTATTGGAATGCCCACCTCTGGAAAGAGCACGGTTGGCGTCATCCTTGCCAAGATTCTTGGATACCGCTTCATCGACGCTGATATTGTCATCCAGGAAAAAGACGGAAGAAAGCTCTCGAGAATAATCGCAGAGGATGGAGTTGACGGATTTATAGATATTGAAAACCGCATAAACTCTGAGATATCCCCCAAAAAGACTGTTATTGCCACAGGGGGAAGCGTTGTCTATGGAAAAGAGGCCATGGAGCACTACAAAGAGATCGGAAAAGTGGTTTATCTCAAGGTCAGCTTTGAAACTCTTAAAAAGCGTCTTCACCATGCAAAACAAAGAGGAGTAGTCATGAAAGACGGGCAGACCCTTGAGTCTCTTTATAAGGAAAGGGTATCACTCTATGAGCAGTATGCAGATATAACTGTGGATGAGGGCAATGATTCCCTTGAAAGCGTTATTGAAAAGGTCCAGGCATATTTTTCTGACACTTTGTGAAAGCGACGGACATTTTCTTAAAATAAAATAAATAATATCGATATTGTGACTACTTATATAGCCGCCATGTTATAATTATACGACAGGCTTGTATGTAATTCATAAAATTTTTACACAAATACAGGAGACAATAATATGAGCAAAAATGAGGAAATCCCATCAGTAAGAGCTTCAGCCAAGAAAAAGAACAAAAAGATCAGTACTAAGCTTCTTATGTACATCATTCCTGTTGTTGTCATCACAGTGCTTGTGCTTGTTAACATCGCAGCATCTGTATCCAAGAACAGGATGACTGAGATGGCTACAGAGACCCTGGAGTCATCAATTTCCAACCAGGCAGATAATATTGAAGCCTGGCTTTCTGACAATCTTACTTACTTCCAGACTGTCAAACATGTCATCGAGAGTATGAATCCTTCCGAAGCAGAACTTATCCCGGTTCTGGATTCTTTTTATGGTTACAATTCCAACTCTCCAAAGGGCTTCTATATCGGAACAACAGATGGCAAGCTCTATAAGGCGACCGAGTCTGATATGTCAGATGCTAACGTAACTGACAGCACCTGGTTTAAACAGGGTATCAGCCGTATCACAATGGCATACGGAACATCCTACACCAACGACCAGGGCGAAACAGTTATAAGTGCAACTGGTATCTTGAATGACGGCTCAAACCTGATAAAGATAATAGGTGCAGACGTTACCTTAAATAAGATAACCATCATCGTAAACTCCGGAGTTAAGATGGACGGCGCAAGTTCATTCCTTGTTGATACCAACGACAACAAGATCCTGGCTCACAGAGATATGAACCTGGTGGGTTCAGCTATTTCCGAGAGCAGTTCAGATGTGCTTCTTGCCGGAGCTGCAAAGGCAATAAATAACAGTGATCTTTCCAGTAAAGAAATTGGCGACTACATGGTTGCCTTCTCTGAAATTTCTGGAACAGACTGGGTTTTAGTATCATATATCCCAACAAACATTATTCTAAAATCTGTAACACAGATGGGCTCAATATTAGCAATAGTTGGTGCCATAGCAATTGTTCTTATTGTTGTCCTTATCCTCTTTGTTGTTAGAAAAGTTATTGCTCCTCTTGGTAATATCTCAAATAACATCACCTCCATGTCAGAGGGTGACTTTACGATTGATATTGATTCCTCAAGTAACGACGAGATCGGTGTCATGGGCAGCAAGGTTTCAGAGTTCGTAGCTTCCATGAGAAGCATGCTCTCCAGTATCAGCCAGGAATCTGACAAGCTGCAGGAAGAGTCCGACAATTCCGACAGAGTTTCAAAGACCATGTACGAGGCTTCTCAGTCTCAGGCAGAGGCCATGAAACAGCTTAATGATACTGTTGACCAGCTGGCAACAGCGGTTAACGACATTGCTTCCAATGCTACTACCCTCGCCCAGGTTGTTGCTGACACAAGAGAAAACAGCGACAAGGCTAATGAGAGTATGAAGGAAACAGTTGATATCTCTCAGCAGGGCCGTCAGGATATGGAAAAACTCTCCGCTGCCATGGATGGTATCTCAGAAGCCAACGAGCGTCTGGTTGAATCCATCAACAAGGTTGGCGCTGCATCAGAAGAGATCACCAATATTGTTGGCATGATCGGTGAGATCGCAGAAGAGACCAATCTTCTCTCCCTCAATGCCAGCATCGAGGCTGCAAGAGCCGGTGAAGCAGGTAAAGGCTTTGCGGTTGTTGCTACACAGATTGCCAAGCTTGCCCAGACTTCAGCTGAGAGTGCTCAGAATATCTCGAACCTCATTGATGAAGTCAGAAAGCTTATCGGCGAAGCTGTTGGACAGGCCAATGAAAGTGCTGACAGCATAAAAGAAAACTCAGAGCTTATCACAGTCGCGGTTGGAACCTTTGATCAGATCTATAACAACATTCAGGAATCCAATAGCCTTATCGAGGCTATGCTGGATGACATCCAGAAGGTTGACGATGTAGCAACTAACGTTGCAGCTATTTCCGAGGAACAGGCAGCAAGTGCTGACGAGATCCTGGCAACCAGCGAAAACATGGTTGAAATGGCAAACAATATCACAAAGAGCAGTCAGGATGTGGCAGACAACTCTCATGAGCTTGCAGAAACTTCGCAGACTCTTACATCCTATGTTCAGAAGTTTAAGATTTGAGGAGGTCACAGCCATGATCAGAAATAAATCTTTTAAAAGAATAATTACAGGCATTCTTACCAGTGTGCTGATAGCTCTTTCAATTATAGGATGTGGAAGTTCCTCTCAAGGAGGCGGCGCATCTACAGATGGTTCAGGTGTTAAGGTATTCTTTTCAACACTTACTCTTGATAACTTTAAAGAGCTTCTGATGAATTCTGTAATAGAAGCCGGAAAAAATGCAGGAGTTACAGTTGATGTTGGCGAGCCTTGTGCAACAGTTGACGATCAGGTTGCCCAAATAAGGGATGCCGCTTCAAAGGGCTATGACGTTATCATCTGTAACCCGGTAAACATTGATACCACCCTTCAGCTTGAGGTTACAGCTGGTGATATTCCAATTCTGTTTACAAACTCAGAACCTGATTCAGCATATCTTAAGCCTGACAAATATATGTATGTTGGAAGTTACGAGATTGATGCCGGAACAATGCAAGCTGATTATGTATGGAACAAACTTGGAAAGCCAAGCAGCCTCAACGTAGTTCTTTTCCAGGGAGAACCCACACACCCTGCAGCAGCTAAAAGAACAAAGGCTGTAAAGAACTATTTCAAGAAGGCCGGTGTAAATGCAAACTTCGTATTTAACGACACAGCCTACTGGGATACTCAGAAAGCTGCTGACGAGTTCAAGATCTTCTTAAAGACAGGCCAGCCTTACGACTGCGTTATCTGCAACAACGATTCCATGGCTGTCGGCGTTGCCCAGGCCATGAAGGAGCTCGGAATCGACACCTCTGCTATCCCGGTAGTCGGAATCGATGCAACAGTTGAAGGATGCCAGTCAATCCTTGACGGAGGAATGCAGTTCACAGTTTACCAGTCTGCTAAGGGACAGGGCGCTGCCTGCATAGAAGCTGCTATCGCTCTTGCAAAAAAAGGTACCACCAAGGACGTTCAGTACGTAACTGACGATCTTCGCTACGTATGGGTTCCATTCGAACCAGTAGATAAATCAAATGCAGGATCAATAAACTAAGAGAAAAACAAAACAAGACACGGGGACAGTTCTGCTGCTGACAGGGGTGGACCATGGGGACGGGGTTAGCGGTTCATTGGGATGACTCCCAATGAACCACTAACCCCGTCCCCATGGTCCACCCCTGTCAGCAGCAGAACTGTCCCCGTGTCTTGTTTCAGTTTTCGATTATACCGCCGCCAAGGACCACGTCACCGTCGTAGAAGACCGCTGACTGGCCTGGGGTTATGGCACGCTGAGGTTCATCGAAGGTGACTAAAACGTGGTCATCATCAATAACCTTTACTGTTGCCGGCTGTTCCTTGTGTCTATACCTGATCTTGGCTGAGCATCTAAAGTCAGATGAGGGCTTATCACCGGTTATCCAGTGGAACTGCCTTACCCTGACTTCCTTCTCGTAGAGGTCTGCATCGTCGGCTAATATGACTTTATTGCCCGGCACGTCAAGCTTCTTAACGTAGAGCCTTCTGTCTGCAGGGATTCCAAGGCCTCTTCTCTGGCCGATGGTATAGTTGATGATGCCATCGTGCCTTCCAAGTACATTTCCTTCAAGATCCACAAAGTCACCTGCCGGATACTCTTTGCCGCGATATCTCTTTATCATTCCTGCGTAGTCTCCGTCTGGAACAAAGCAGATATCCTGGCTCTCTTTTTTATGTGAAGTCACAAAGCCGTTTTTATCAGCAATCTCTCTGACCTCTGGCTTAGTCAGATTCCCAAGAGGAAAATAGGTATGGCGAAGCTGCTCTTCAGACAGGTTATAGAGAACATAGCTCTGATCCTTACTTAGGTCTTTTGCCTTAAGCAGATAAAAATGCCCGTCTTCTCTTTCCTCTATTCTTGCGTAGTGGCCGGTCACTATATTGTCGTACCCCAGCTCTTTTGCCTTCTCGTAGAGAATGTCGAATTTCAGATACTTGTTACAGCCAATGCAGGGGTTTGGAGTCTCTCCTCTTTCATAGCTGCACACAAAGGGCTCAATTACCTTGTCCCTGAACTCAAACTCATAGTGATAGATATTGTAGGGAATCCCGATCCTGTCACAGACCGCTCTGGCATCCTGCGTATCAGAAAGGCTGCAGCAGGTGCCAAAAAGATCCTCTCCGATCATGTCATTTTCATATAAGCGCATGGTACATCCCATGCAGTCAAAGCCCCTTTCAGTCATCAAAGCGGCGGCTACTGAACTGTCAACACCGCCGCTCATTGCTATCAGAGCTCTTTTTGTCTTTTCGTTGTTCATAGATTTATCCATTCTGATAAAGATAGTGGTTCATAGTCAGATCTTTTGCAAAAGCAGTTGATCATGTTGCATGGGATCACAGCTGTGTGTTCTCCGTGTATAGGTGTATAGGGAGTCTCCTGTATCTGCTTTATAAACTGCTGCATAAGGATCTCATCCCTGGTTTCATGCACGTGGCCATAGAGCATATAGGTCTTGGGTTCACCGCTTTTTTTAAGCCGGTACTGCCCGTTGTAAAAGGGTATCGGATAGTGGCAAAGGACAACCTTCCTCTGGGAATCCGTTATCTCCCTGTAGCTGTCCACCCACTCAAATCTCCTGCCGTCAAAATCTGCCGCGTCAAGATACTTGTCGTGGTTGCCGCGAATGAGGCATATCTTGCCCTTAAGAGCATCCAAAACTTCCATCGTCTCCCTGCTCTTTCCAAGGGAAAGATCCCCAATGACAATGACAGTGTCAGTACCTGTGACCTTGTCATTCCACTTTTTTACCATGTATTCATTCATCTCTTCCACAGAGGAAAATCCCCTTTTGTCCATCTTTTCATTGAGGGCTCCGTGGAAAAAATGACAGTCTGCAATGTAATATATCATTCCTCAAAAAGTCCTGTTCCGTCGTCGTGAAGGAGAAACTGCGGATCCTGATCAGCTGCAGTTGTTGCCAGCTCATCACACCTCTCATTCTCAGGGTGTCCGTTGTGACCCTTGACCCAGTTCCATCTGATCTTGTGGGGCTCAGCGGCCTTTATAAGCCTCTGCCACAGCTCCACGTTCTTGACTGGTTTCTTGCCGGCGGTCTTCCAGCCGTTCTTCATCCAGTTCTTGATCCAGCCCTCATTAAACCCTGAGAGCACATACTTGGAATCAGTAAACACCTCAACTTCGCAGGGGCGGTTTAAGGCTTCCAGTCCCTTTATGGCTCCCATAAGCTCCATCCTGTTGTTGGTGGTCTTATCGTAGCCTGCGCTTATTTCTTTTTCATGGACCTCTCCCCTGGCATCCACGTAACGAAGAAGCACTCCGTATCCGCCTGGTCCGTCCGGGTTTCCTCTGGCTGAACCGTCTGAATATATACTAACTTTCATCTAAATCCTTTCAAAAAGCCGCCTGCCAGCTTCCCTTTTCAAGGAAACCATCTGCCATCTTCTGGGCACTCTCCACCAGCTCTTTTTCATAGCCAAGAACTCCAAGGAGCTTTATGGCATTTCTGGTGGTGGCAGGACCTTTCTTTATCCTGTAATCAAATTTTACGTCGTTGTCCGTCACTTCACCTTCAAAGTGATAGATGTCATACTCCTCTTTCAAAAGAGCTGTCAGCTCAATGTCATGAGTTGCCGCAAAGCACTGAACCTTCTCCCTAAAGAGCTCTTTAAGTATCTGGGTTGACGCTGCAATCCTCTCAACAGTGTTTGTTCCCCTGAGTACTTCATCCACGAAGCACAAAACCTTACTTCCCTCACCAGCTGCTGCATCAAGTATCCTCTTGATGGACTTGATCTCTACGATGTAGTAACTGTCGCCTTCAAAAATGTCATCCTTAAGTGCCATTGATGAATAGATCCTGTAAAGTGGCGCCTTGTAGCCTTTTCCAAGGACGGTGTGAATTGACTGGGCCAGGATGGCGTTTATAGCGCAGGTCTTAAGGAATGTGGACTTGCCGGACGCATTAGAGCCTGTAATAAGAACGCCCTTTGAAGTCACAATATCGTTAGAAACTGCATTCTCGATAAGAGGATGCAGCAGCTCTTTTCCATCAAAAGTATCGCCGCTAAATTCAGGGATCACATAGGAGCCCTCAAAGGATGCCCTGAAGCAGGCGATTGAAATCGCTGCCTCGATCCTTCCTGTGATCTCAAGGATCTTGTCCAGCTGCTCTCTCTTTTCCATGATCTGCCTGTACATCTGGTTGAATTTAATGATGTCAGCGTGGGTGACCATCCTGAGGTAATCCAAAAGGATATCCAGAGGATTGCCAGTTCCGCTCATTCTTGTGGGGGAAAGCAGGATACTGGAAAATGCCTTAAAGGACGCAAAATCTTTGGAAATCTCTTTTAGCTCTCTGACGTCCTCTTCTAAAACTTCATCAGAAATACTGCTGAAGCTATCGATGGATTTCACCACTCTCATGATGTATCCGTAGGTTGTAAGATAAGGATCAATATCACCCTTTATCCTAAAATACATAATGATCTGCGCCACCATTACAATCAGGAACGCTGCAAATCCTACAGTAAAGTTAAAAAAGCTGTAAACCACAGAAAGCACAAGGAGTACAAGCATTACATAATGCATGGTATTGCCGGCATTTCCAACGGTTTTGAGATGATCGATATAATCATATATAGAAAACTTACTGATATTGCCGATCTCAGAAAATATCAGCTGGATCTTTAAACGAATATCAGCATCTTTGTTAAAAAGAGATATCTTTTTCTCGATATCATCAAAATCATCTGCCTGCTTTGGAGTACGCAGCATGTAGTAAAGGTACTCCTCTCCTGCTGCTGAAAGGCAGTAGTCCATCCTGTCGTAGACGCTGTCCATATTGAGGTCATTCCAGGTGGTATCGTCTATCTGGAAGCCCTGTCTGTGGTTTTTATAAAAACCGCTGATATGCTCCCTGTCTTTGGCTTTATAGTTTCTCTGAGGCTCTTTTCCATATTCGTTATTGAGCTTTTTAATAAGCATCCTGCGGGCTACTGCTCTGTCACGGAGTCCCAGTAAGAACGCCGCCACTATAAATGCCAGGACAACCAAAAGTATTATGTATAATTCCATTGTCAGCTATATATCCTTTTACTGATCTCTTCCGCCTTTTTGTAGATTTCAGAAGGTTCTTCTCCAATGTTGAACTTGCCGTTTTCGTAGCGGATGATACCGCCAATCATGGTCATGAGGACGTTTTGCTTGCTTCCGCTATAGACAATGTTCTTCTGGATATTGTTGATAGGCTGCATATTAGGCTGGTAAAGGTCCAGCATGATGATATCTGCAAGCTTGCCCTCTGCAAGGACGTCAGCATCCATAAGTCCCATGGCGTGAGCGCCGTTAACAGTTGCCATCTTAAGGACCTCTGTAGCTTCAACGCTGCTTGCATCCATGTTTTTAAGCTTGGCAAGGCCAGTTACCAAAAACATCTCCCTGAACATATCAAGGCAGTTGTTGCTGGCAGGCCCGTCGGTTCCTATTGCGACAGGAATGCCGCACTCAAGGTACTCTTTTATGGGTGCTATTCCGCTGGCAAGCTTTGTGTTGGACCCTGGGTTAGTTACAGCAAAAAGACCTCTGTCCTTCATAATCTGTCTGTCGTGCTCATTGGTCCAGACCACGTGATATCCGCCTCCGCCGTAGTCAAAAAGGCCAAGGCTGTCAAAGAACTGTATCGGAGACATACCATATCTCTCAACGCACTCCATAAGCTCAGACTCAGTCTCCTGGATGTGAGCCCAGAAAGGTGCCTTGTACTTGTGCACCAGCTCTGCGGTCTTCATAAGAAGCTCTTTTGAGCAGGTGTACTCTGCATGAACACCAAGGATAAATGAGTTGTACTCATCCCTTCCGTTAAGGTCGTTATAGTAGTCTTCAAGCAGTTCAACTGACTGGCTGAAGTTGTTTACACAGCTGGTCTGAACGCAGCGAAATCCGCAGTCCCTGAAGGAATCTGCCACTGAGTATGGTGTCAGATACATCTCAAAGGCCGCAGTCATACCACTTGTAAGATACTCCATGATTGAGATCTTGCTAAGGTGGTAGATATCTTCTGCTGTCATCTTGGCTTCCACAGGGAATATCTGGTTGTTCAGCCAGTCAGAAAGCGGAAGGTCATCAGCCTTGGACCTCATAAGAGTCATGGCTGAATGGGTGTGGGCATTTTTAAAGCCTGGCATCAGAAGATTGCCTCCGCAGTCTATCTCCCTGTCCCACTTTATGACGGTATCTGGATGATCCTGCCAGTACTTCACAGCTTCTTCATCTGTTCCCACAAAAAGTATCCTGTTTCCGGATACAAATATCTGTCCAAGGAAAATGTCTTTTCCCTCTTCCATGGTCAGTATCCTTGCATTAAAGAATCTAATATTCATGATCAAAACCTCTTGATTGACTCAGCTACAAGCTTGGTGAATAGTGGCGCTGCCTTATCTGCTGCCTCCTGGACTTCCTCATGGCAAAGTGGCTGATCTGAGATTCCTGCTGCCAGATTGCTGATGCAGGATACTCCGCAGATCTTCATGCCGCAGTGATTAGCAGCAATAGCTTCAACAACAGTGCTCATTCCAACTGCTGACACTCCAAGCTTACCAAGAAGCCTTATCTCAGCTGGAGACTCAAAGGAAGGACCTGTGAGCTGGCAGTAAACACCTTCCTGAAGCTTGATTTTATTTTCTGCAGCAACCTTCCTGATGACATCCTGAAGGTCCTTGTCATATACAGAAGACATATCAGGGAATCTTGCTCCCATCTCATCAAGATTCGGTCCGATAAGTGGGTTAGGCGCAAAGATTGAGATGTGATCTGTGATGAGCATAAGGTCACCTGCATTAAATCCCTCTCCCAGTCCGCCAGCAGCGTTTGTAAGGAAAAGAACTTTAGCCCCAAGAAGGCTCATGAGTCTTGCAGGAAGTACAACATCACTGATGTCATATCCTTCATAGAAATGAACTCTTCCCTTCATGCATACTATTTTTTTATCTCCAAGGTATCCAAAGATGAACTTTCCTGCATGTCCAGGAACTGTTGATACAGGAAATCCAGGAATATCGCTGTAGGAAACCTCTGTTTCAACTTTGATGTTATCTGCAAAAGCTCCAAGACCTGAGCCAAGTACAAGCGCAACATCAGGTTCAAAATCTGTTACCTTTCTCACTGCCTCTTTACATGCAATCAGTTTTTCATAAATTGTATTTGACATAAATATACCTCTTTCTTTGTTCTTAACATGATCAGCTTTTAGTATAACATAGGACGGACTACTTTTCTTCATCTGTGGGCATTATAAACTCAGGGTTTGATAGCGTTCCGTAGATCACCGGCTGAACTGTATTTTTAACTGCGTGTTCCAGAGCTTCCTTCATTCCACCCTTAAGGAGCTTGCTGATGATGGTGGACTCAATTCCGCTAGTCTCAGCCCTTACATTTCTCATGGCATTCATGAGCATATCCGTTCCAGGAGTCTCAGAGAGCCTTATCTCTATGCGGCCATCATCCTCAAAGTAGATATTAAAGTTCCTAAGGCATGCCTCCTCAAGGAAATAAATGTCATTTCGAAGCACCAGCCTGTTGTATTCATCCCTTGTAACTGCAGAGTGAAGTGACACCTTATAGTTTTCTCCGTGCATGTTCAGGTCGCTGATATATCTTTTGTCCCCGAAGCCGCACTTTAGTCTGAAGATAACCTCACCTTCGTAGACATCGATGTACAGGTGCCTGTCATCTGTATACCTAAGGCCAATGCTCCTTATTCCGTCGGTGAAGTTGTTGTGGACCACCTGCATCATAATGGGGAAAAGACCTACTCCCGGAGTTTCAATATCGTATTTATTACCGGACATCCTCCTAAGGAAGGTGTTTATGAGCTGATCCTCATTGCGGGTACTTGTAAGCGGACTGTCAAACCTCTTTTTGTAATATGAGTGATCTGTGCGCCTGGAACTACCCGTTGTCATGGACACATTCCTGCTCTCCCACCCTCCTCGGATGATTGCAGGAAACCTGGGGATCCGAAGGCTCACTGACTTACAGATAGCCTTAAGTTCTGAAAGAGAAGCCTCATCCTCAGGGAGCGGTTCATCAAATACCTCTATCTCGCTCTTCATGCGCTTTCTGATAAGCTGCGCCATGCTGCTTGTCTGGAACACATCCTTGTTGCCTGCATTGGTGACAACCACCATGTTGATGTCGGGGTATACAAACACATTCTGCCCCAGCATTCCGTTATAGGCAAAAGAGCCTTTCCTGTCGTTATTGATCCACATCTGATAGCCGTAGTGCTGATTGTCCTCATCCTGGGTCTCTATCTGGAGAGCTGTGGACTCAACCACCCACTGCCTTGAAACGATCTGCTGACCGTTCCACTTTCCGTCCTGAAGATAGAGCTGTCCCATCTTGGCCATGTCCTCAATTCTCATAAACAGGCCCCATCCGCCCTTTGTAATACTCTGGGGGCAGCTCTCCCAGAATACTCTCTTTATCCCCATGGGGTTAAAGATCTTTTCCTTACAAAAATCAAAGAGAGTCTGGCCTGTGATCTCTGTAACTATGGCTGAAAGCATGTAGGAGTTCATGCTGTTATATTCAAATTTTGTTCCGGGATCGAATTTAAATGACGCCTCAAAAAAGCTCTTTCTCCAGTCGTTGCCACTTATGGCTCCAGCCTCGTTAAAGTCAACTCCGCTGGACATATTAAGAAGGTTCCTGACTGTAACCTGCTTTTTGAAGCTGTTAAAAAGGCCCATTCTGGCCCCGAAGATATCCTGAAGGGTGTCTGTAAGCTTAAGCTTCCCCTCATCAATAAGAATGCCTATAGCCATGCCTGTGATGCTCTTACACATGGAGTAGGTTACGTGCCACATGTCCATATCAAAGGGTTCAAAAGAGCACTCGGCGATGACCTTGCCGTGTCTTAGCGCCATGAATCTGTGGATCCTGGACTCATTGTCAGCTGCCAGATCACGGATCAGCCTTGCAAAAAAAGCAGAGCTGACCCCCTGTGATTCGGGGGTAGCTCTTTCAAGTCTAGTTTCATCTGGAAATGCAAGGGCGTTAAAAGCCTTCTTTTGCGGAGTGTAATCCACCTTGCTGATCTCACCAGTCTCTCTGGCAACAATCTTCATTAAAAGTGAGACCAGATCAAGCTCTGTCCTTGGCATATATTATCCTCCTGGCGGTTTTACTTGTAGTTTAAAGCTCGCATGGAGTTCAGGATCGCGATAACTGCAACACCTACGTCGCCAAATACCGCAAGCCACATGGTTGTAAGACCAAGTGCACCAAGTACCAGGATTATCAGCTTAACTGCAAGGGCAAATACGATGTTCTCTTTTACAATACGAACTGTTCCTCTTGCTATCCTGATCACAGATGAGATTTTCCTAAGGTCGTCGTCCATGATAACGATGTCAGCAGCCTCTATAGCTGCATCACTTCCAAGGGATCCCATTGCGATTCCAACGTCAGCTCTCATAAGAACTGGTGCATCATTGATACCATCACCAACAAATGCAAGCCTCTTACTATTATCCTCTTCGCCAAGCATTTTTTCAACTGCAGACACCTTGTCAGCAGGAAGAAGCTCTGCCTTTATGTCGTTTATACCAACCTGATCTGATACATGTCTTGCTATATCTTCATTGTCACCAGTGAGCATGACTGCCTTTTTTACGCCAAGGTCGTAGAGGCCCTTTATGGCTTCCTTTACGCCGTCCTTGATAGTGTCTGCTATCACAATGGCTCCGGCGTAAACTTTGTCGTAAGCTACATAGATGACAGTTCCTGCGCTCTCATCTACAAGGCCTATGGATGCAGGAACATCTATAAGCTTGTTGTTTCCAAGGAGCAGCTCTTTTCCATTGTAAAGAGTGCTTATGCCGTTTCCAGCTATTTCCTTGGTCTGTGATTCATCTATCAGGCTGGTGTCAGGACTATTTCCGCCGTTCTTGTCCTGATAACAGGAAACGATGGATCTTGCGATAGGATGATTGGAGAAAGCCTCTCCTGCTGCCGCCATGGCAAGGAGCTCATCCTCTGAAAAAGAGCTCTGGGTAGATGGGATAACCTCTGATACCTTGAACTCTCCCTTTGTGATAGTTCCTGTCTTGTCAAATACTACAGTATCTATAAGGGCTGCAGCCTCAAGGAAGTTACTGCCCTTAACAAGGACGCCTCTCTTGGACGCTGAACCGATCCCACCAAAAAATCCCAGTGGAACCGAGATAACAAGCGCACATGGGCAGGATACAATAAGGAAAATGCAGGCTCTTCTGATGCTGTCAGAAAATGGTATCTGCCCAAGGAGCGGAGGGATGATGGCAAGAAGTACTGCGCCAATTGTAACTACCGGAGTATAGTACCTTGCAAACCTTGTGATAAAGTTCTCCATTCTGGACTTCTTGTTGCTGGCATTTTCCACAAGTTCAAGGATCTTGGCAACTGTGGAATCCTCGTAGGCCTTGCTTACCTTGATCTTTAAGATGCCCTCGCCATTAACACATCCGCTTATAACATCGTCTCCGGACACAACCCTTCTTGGTACTGACTCACCAGTAAGAGCTGCAGTGTCAACAAAGGACTCACCCTCAAGGACTGTACCATCCACCGGGATCTTCTCTCCCGCTCTTACAAGGATCGTATCTCCAACGCTTACTTCCTCAGGATCAACCTCAGATACTGAGCCGTCTTCAGAAACAAGATTTGCGAACTCAGGAGCGATGCTCATAAGGTCTGATATTGACTGTCTTGACTTTGCCACAGCGACGCTCTGGAATAGCTCTCCCACCTGGTAAAAGAGCATTACCGCCAGGGCTTCTGAGTACTCGCCAATTCCAAATGCTCCGAAGGTTGCGATCATCATAAGGAAGTTCTCATCAAATACCTGTCCGTGACTGATATTGATAGCGGCCTTTTTGATGACGTCGTAGCCGATGATGATGTATGGTACCAGGAAAATTACCAGTTGCAGGTACCATGGCACCGGGTCAAGGATGCCTGTTTTATCAAGTATCATAAGTACTGCAAACATGATCAGTACTATGATTATTCTGTTTCTTACTTTCTTTTGTTTCTTGGTCATGAATGATCTCCTCCGTGATAGACGCATGACTCCACTGCGTTCCCGTCATGCTACATCACTCGATCTCGCAATCAGGCTCAACCTTCTTGCAAGCCTTTACTGCCTCATCAAATACCTTGTCAAAGATGTCATCTGCTGCCTCAAGTGTAAACTTCTGAGTCATGAAATTAACTCTGGCACTTACAACTCCCTCTAACTTCTTAACAGCATCTTCCATCTTAGCTGCACAGTTTGCGCAATCAACCTCACACTTAAATGTCTTCTTCATAACTTCCACCTTTCTGCCACCAAACGGCACTCATATTTTTTATTCTTCGATATGGTTAATACCCTGATCTATAATGGTTCGCACATGGTCATCTGCCAGGAAATACACTATCTGCTTGCCCTCTCGCCTGTTTCCAACGAGCTTGCTCTGTTTCAATATCTTGAGCTGATGAGAAATCGCTGACTGGGTCATATTAAGCTTATCTGCAATATCACCTACGTTCATCTCTTCATCAAAAAGCTCAAACAGTATCCGGATCCTTGTGGAATCGCCAAACACCTTGAACAATTCAGCCAGATCGTAGAGTTCATCTTCATTGGGAAGGTTTCTGTGCATCAGTATCTCCTTTCTGGGGTAAAAGAAATATCCCGCGCTTTCATTTTAACATATGAACATCTGCTCATATGTTTAATATATATTGCTCCTGCAACTTTGTCAACACTAATTTATTTGTTTTTTTGTTTTGGGAAATTTTCTTCAGAATTGAAGAGGTAAGATTTTTTATCCTCGGGACTCATCCTCCCTGACTCATTTTTTCATATTTGGTTTCTTTATAAAATTCTGACATCGTTAATTAAATCCTCAGCGTAATATACATTGCCTTTTTCATTGACCTTTATGAATTCCCAACCTTTTACATTGTTTATAAACCAGTCTTTTTTTCTAAGTCCAAGTGATACTCTCCAAAGTCTCTGGAAATCATTTCCATCATTCTCATCTCTTGTATAGAACCTGGTATCATTTTCAATAAACGCAAGTTTCCCTTGCAATCCTTGATAAGCATCTGTAATACAGTTATAAATATCTTGAACGTCATAACCATTTTCTTTTAAGCTGTTTTCGTCCATCTCTATAGCAAAAAAAGCATATTATAGTTCCTCCCCGTTATTATATGTTTCTTAACCAATATTATATGTTTCCTCTTTAATAATCACAATTAGAGATTTTCGTTACCATTCGCAGTTTTCACCCTCCCTGCCTGCCGCATGGGAGGGCGAAAACTGCGAATGGTAACGATTTTTTGCCGAAAGTGTGTTCTCTTTCGTATAAACAGGTGTATAATGTATGTAGGGAAACTGCATAGAGAGGAGGCGACATTATGAGGAAGTCTATTTTTTCAAAATCGCTGGGCGCTCTGATCATTTCTTTTGCAATGCTGATCGTCATGTGCATTCCCGCCATGGCTGCAGGCAGTATCATCACAGAGGCTCAGGCAAAAAAGATCGTGCTTAAAGATGCAGGCCTTAAAGAAAAACAGGTTATATTCCTGAATGTAGAAACTGTCACAGATGAGGAGGAAACAGCTGATAAAGATGAAACAGCCGATGAGGCTGGAACTACTGATAAGAATGTAAAAAATTCTGTGACAAAATATGAGCTTACATTCTATCACGAGAACACTGCATATGAATATACTTTGGATGCAGCTACAGGAGAGATCCTTGATTCAGACAAGGATGAG
This sequence comes from Butyrivibrio sp., assembly GCA_015056565.1. Lineage (GTDB taxonomy): Bacteria > Bacillota > Clostridia > Lachnospirales > Lachnospiraceae > Butyrivibrio. The sequence goes on along the minus strand of SVGB01000013.1, from coordinate 35,840 downwards.
GAGTTTTACTTAAATCCTGGTGCTCTTCCATCAAGTACCACTCTTCCATGAGATATATACAGCGTACAACAGTAAATGCCAGCGGCAAATTGCCACTGGCATTTTTGTTTACCTATTTACATTCCCTTCATGAGGTCGAAAAGGCTTATCTGGTTGGAGTCAGGAATATCTCCAAGAAGTCCCATATCTGCCATCTTGTCGATGACGCCCTGAGGACACTTGGTACGCTGTCTGAAGTCGTCCTTACTAAGGAAAGGTCCATCCTTGGCTGCTTCCACAATCTGGTCAGCAGCTTTTTCACCCATACCGTCGATACTGGTAAGGGCTGGCATGATCTTATCTCCTATTACCTGGAAGTCCCTACTCTTAACCTTGAAGATATCGATCGGCATAAACTCTATGCCTCTTTCGTACATCTCCTCAACAAGCCTCATATCGCCGTACTCGTTCTGCTCTGAGTTAGAAAGAGTATCCTTGCGGCTCATGTAGTCCTTCATGATGCTGTGAAGGTGATTTTCACCAAGGCACATGTGCTCGTAGTTGAAGGCCTTTGCCCTTATACTGAACCAGGCTGCGTAGAACGCCTGCGGCACGTATACCTTAAAGTATGCAATTCTCCAGGCCATCATAACATAGGCTGCAGCATGGGCCTTAGGGAACATATACTTGATCTTTTCGCAGGACCAGATGTACCAGTCGGGAACACCGTGGTCAGTCATATCTTTTTTCCATTCAGGCCAGTTGGGTTCCTTGCCCTTGGCAACCTTACCCTTACGGACTGCCTCCATGATCTTGAAGGACTCAGACTTATCAAGTCCCTTCTGGATCAGGTAGATCATGATATCATCACGACAGCAGATGCAGGTATCGATGGTGGCCTTTCCCTCCTGGATAAGGGTCTGGGCGTTACCAAGCCATACGTCAGTACCATGGGACAATCCAGAGATCCTTATAAGGTGGGAAAGAGACGATGGCCCTGCATCAATAACCATCTGCATGGCAAAGTCTGTACCAAACTCAGGAAGTCCAAGGCATCCAAGCTTGGTGCCTCCGAGCTGCTCAGGGGTTACGTTTAAAGCCTCTGTGTTCATGAACAGGCTCATTACGTTCTTGTCATCAAGAGGCACAGTTTTGGGGTCAAGACCTGTACAATCCTGCAGGAATCTTATCATTGTGGGATCATCGTGTCCCAGGATATCAAGCTTTAACAGGTTATGGTCAATTGAGTGATAGTCGTAATGGGTTGTTATGGTGGCCGTTGTCATATCGTTGGCAGGGTGCTGTACAGGGCAGAAGGAGTTGATGTCCTCTCCCACAGGAAGAACTATGATTCCTCCCGGATGCTGACCTGTTCCTCGGCGGATACCGGTACAGCCCTGAACTATTCTGTTTATCTCGCTCTTTCTCTTGCTGACCCCAATGCCGTCATAATATTTTTTAACAAAGCCGTAGGCAGTCTTATCCGCCAGGGACGCAATAGTTCCTGCCCTGAAGGTCTGTCCGTAGCCAAAGATAACCTCTGTATACTTGTGGGCCTTACTCTGATACTCACCAGAGAAGTTAAGGTCGATATCAGGCTCTTTATCACCCTTAAATCCAAGGAAGGTCTCGAAAGGAATATCAAAGCCGTCCTTGTTCATCATGGTTCCACACTTAGGGCATCTCTTGTCAGGCATGTCGCAGCCTGAATTACCACCAAATGCCAGAACTTCTGGCGAATCAAAATCGCTGTATTTGCAGTGCGGGCACACGTAGTGAGGACTAAGTGAATTAACCTCCGTGATACCTGAAGCAAAGGCCACAAAGGATGATCCTACTGAACCTCTGGATCCTACCAGATAGCCGTCCTCAACAGACTTCCAAACAAGCTTCTGGGCGATTATATACATAACCGCGAAACCGTTCTTGATAATGGAGTTAAGCTCCCTCTCAAGACGCTCCTGTACGATCTCAGGAAGATCCTCACCATATATCTCATGGGCCTTGTCATAGCAGATCTTGGTCAGGATACCGTCACTGTTTTCAATGACAGGTGCGCACTTATCAGGACGCACAGGAGAGATGGAATCGCACATATCAAGGATCTTCCTCGTGTTGTCCACAACTATCTCCCTGGCCTTGTCTCCTCCAAGATAGTCAAACTCACTCATCATCTCATCAGTGGTCCTTAGGAAAAGAGGTGCCGGCTCCTCGTCGTTCATACCTTTTCCCGCCATGATGATAGTCCTGTAGATCTCGTCCTCAGGATTTAAAAAGTGGGCGTCACAGGTAGCGACAACTGGCTTATTAAACTGCTCACCAAGCCTTATTATCTCCTTGTTGATCTCTCTGATATCATCGTCGCTATTGATATCCTCATACCTCTCGCTGTCCACCATGAAGTGGTTGTTGGCAACAGGCTGGATCTCCAAATAGTCGTAAAAGCTTACAAGCCTTGCGATCTCCTCAGGAGGTCTTCCCTCCACAACTGCGCCGTAGAGCTCACCTGCGCAGCACGCACTTCCTACAATAAGTCCCTCTCTGTACTTAATAAGCTCGCTCTTGGGAATAAGAGGGAATCTTCTGAAGTAATCAATATGGGACTTGCTGACAAGTGTATAGAGATTGACTCTTCCAAGGGTATTCTTGGCAAGGATTATGCAGTGGTTAGGGCGAAGATGCCTTATCATCTCAGGGGTTGGCTTACCAAGTATGTTGACCTGGGTAAGGTCCTCTGCTCCCTGTTCCTTTAACATAGGCACAAACTTGTTAAAGATGAGTGCCGTACATTCAGCGTCATCTACAGCCCTGTGGTGGTGCTCAAGGACTATGTTCAGAGTCTTGGCAACTGCATCCAGTGTGTGCTTGGCCTGCAGCGGGAAAAAGTATCTTGAAAGCCACAGTGTATCTACTGTGGTGTAGTCAACGACAATATTAAGTTCTTTGCAGTTCTGGTTGATAAAGCTGATATCAAAGGTAACATTATGTCCTACAAGAACTGCCCCTTTACAGAACTCCACGAACTTAGGGATTATTACCTCCCTTGTTGGAGCATCGATCACCATGTCATCAGTTATACTGGTAAGCTTGGTGATCCTGTAGGGTATAGGGACCTGAGGATTGATGAACTCCGAAAATCTGTCAATGATCTCGCCGTTTCTGATCTTTACGGCGCCAATCTCAATGATCTTATTTTTTATTGGTGAAAAACCTGTGGTCTCAATATCAAATACTACAAAGGTGGTATCATCAAGGCTTTGCCCCTTGTCATTTACCACGATCTCTTTAAGGTCATCGACAACGTATGCCTCGACGCCCAATATCAGCTTAAAGAAATCCTGCCTCTCTATAGGAGGCTCTCCTGCTTCCTTGCGTCGGCCCTTTTCTTCTTTGTAGAGATCTTCCCAGACGTGGTTTGCATCAGTAAGAGCCTGTACAACGCCGTGGTCTGTGATGGCGATACCAGGCATTCCCCATTTGTAAGCCTGCTTGACGATGTCCTTAACCTCAGATACACCGTCCATATCGCTCATCTTGGTGTGGCAGTGAAGCTCAACTCTCTTAACCTCTGCCATATCCTTGCGCTTAACGGTAAAGTCAGAGATCTTTTTAACACCAACAACAGACTGGATGGAAAGCTCGTGGTCGAACTTATCAACAGCTGCAATTCCCTTGATCTTAACAAAGGCACCCATCTTGATGTCCTTGGTGATTGCCGGGACATCTTCTGTATTTACGAACATCTTGACTGAGATTGAGTCAGTAAAGTCAGTAACTGCAAATATAAGGATTGTTTTCTCATTCCTTATATTTCTCTCATCATACTCAATGATCTTGCCGTGGATGGTGACTTCGCCAAGCTCACCCATAAGGTCCACAAGCTTCATGGCCTCATCATCAAAGTCCCTTCCAAAAATAACATCAGGGTTATCAGACTTTTTGTAATTGGGTCCGCCAAATTCTTTTTTCCCAAAAGACTTGCCCTTGGCGCCTTGGGGAAGTGACCGGCCTTCAAACTTTGTTGCCTTTGGAGCAGTGGCAGCATCAGCTTTAGCACTTTCGGCCTCGGCTTTCTCTTTTTCCTTCTCTTCCTTTTCCTGGCTCTTCGCTTCAAGGTCTTCAAGCTTCTTAGCCATCTTGCCTGCTTCCATACTGTAATCCGGCTCTTTATCCTCTTTTTCTACCTCTACAAATTCAGGGGATATGGCAACAGAAAGTCCGCATCTCTCATTGAAGATCTTGGACAGGACCCTCACAAGGTCGGGAGCTTTTCTTTTTCCAACAACACTGTCCTCAAGCCTTATGACCAGGCTATCCTCACCTGGGTATAAAAAAGAAGCCGAACGAAAGAGACTATACTCCATATGGTCATAGTCTCTAAGCTCAAGCTCAATGCTCTCTCTGTATAGATCTAATAAATTCTCTGGTGTGTACTGGGCAGACAGTGAAAACTTCTCGTAGATCTTGATGGTAATGTCCTGGTCTTTAAAAAGCTGCTTTTTTATACCATCCTCTGCCCTTCTGATGTCTGACTTGTCGATGAGATTGTTGCTCTCAATATATATTCTGATAAAGTCCTGCTTACGAGTAGTAGAGACTTTTGTAACATTGGTCTGCTCCATGATCTCGCTTGTTTTTGAATCAAGCTTAAGACCCGGAAAAACTTCAAAAAATGCCTTCCCCATAGAACTAATGCTTCCTCACAAAACTTCACAAAAACTACTTAACGAAAGAATCCAGCTCATCCTTTAAAGTCTGCAAAAGCTGATCTTCCGGAACCTTTTTGATAACTTCACCCTTCTTGATAAGAAGTCCCTCGTGAAGTCCTCCTGCAATCCCGATGTCTGCCTCTCTGGCCTCCCCAGGCCCGTTTACAGCACATCCCATAACTGCCACCTTGATGTCAAGGTCATATCCCTGGACCATGTTTTCAACTGCGTTGGCAAGTCCGATAAGATCGATATTGGTCCTTCCGCAGGTCGGACAGGAAACAACTTCAATGCCGCCCTTCCTCATACCAAGGGTCTTAAGGATTGTTTTTGCTGTCTTGATCTCCTCAACAGGATCTCCAGAAAGTGAAACTCTGATGGTATCGCCAATACCCTCGTTTAAGATTATTCCAAGGCCAACAGATGACTTGATATTGCCGCCATATACTGTTCCAGCCTCTGTGATACCAACGTGCAAAGGATAGTTGCACTTCTCTGCCAAAAGCTCATGAGCCTTGACGCAGAGCATTACATTGGATGACTTGATGCTGACAACCATATTGTCGTAGCCAAGGTCCTCAATTATTCCGACCTTATCAAGAGCGCTCTCTACAAGCCCCTCAGCAGTTACTCCGCCGTACTTTTCTACAAGATCTTTTTCCAAAGAACCACTGTTAACGCCAACTCTGATAGGGATATTTCTCTCTTTTGCACAGGAAACAACAGCTGCAATCCTGTCCTTGGATCCGATGTTACCTGGATTGATCCTTATCTTGTCCGCACCATTTTCCATAGCTGCAATTGCCATCTTGTAATCAAAATGGATATCCGCAACGATGGGGATGCTGATCTGTTTTTTGATCTCAGCAATAGCCCTGGCTGCCTCCAAAGTAGGCACTGTGCTTCTTATGATCTCACACCCAGCCTCTTCAAGGCGCTTTATCTGGGCAACTGTAGCCTTCACATCCTCAGTCTTGGTGTTGGTCATTGACTGGATCAGCACAGGATTACCTCCGCCGATCACTCTGTTGCCTATATGTATTACCTTAGTATTATCTCTATATGCCATCATCTAACCTCATCTAAATCATCTGGTGAATTTTGTTATGTCGTTGAACAGAACAAACACCATAAGTGCCATCAGGGCCAGCATTCCCACCATGTGGACAAAGCCCTCTTTTTCAGGTGGAACGGGCTTACCTACTATAACCTCAATAAACTGGAACACCAGTCTTCCGCCGTCCAGTGCAGGAAGTGGCAGAAGGTTCATAACTCCCAGGTTCACAGACAAAAGAACTGTCAGTGACAGCATAGTAAGTACAACTGCCGATACACCGTAAGGTTTAACCTCTTCATAGGTGTCATCCACGATCTTCACCATTCCTACAGGGCCTGAAACATCATCCTTGCTAAGCTTACCCTTGATCAAAAGAACAAGGCTTCTGTAGGTGGTCTTAAAGTAGTAGCGAACCTCGTACCATGCGTACTTAAGAGCCTGTGGTCCTTCAATACTGCCGTACTCTCCAAGGTAGATTCCCATATAGTATCTTCCGGCTTCATCATCGTACTTGGGAATAAGAGTTGTCTCATGGATCTGGCCGTCTCTTTCATAGACAATATTCATGGGGCTTCCCTCAGCAAACTGGGATATCATGGTAACTTCGCCCGCCATGTGGACCTTCTCTCCGTCGATACTTATGAATTTATCTCCAGGAAGAAGTCCCGCCTCAGTTGCTGCTGAATCCTCAGTCATCTGGCTGATCACAGGAAAATCCCAGGCTGCAAAGCTGACCAGGATAACTGCAAGGATATATGCGATGATAAAGTTGGCAAATGGTCCTGCAAAAAGAGTTGCTATCCTCCTCCAGACCGGAGCGTTCAGGAACGAGTGCTCATCATAGCCTTCCTTTTCCTCAGCCACGGGATCCATTCCATCAAAGACGCAGGCTCCGCCAATTGGAAGGAGCTTGATGCTGTACAGGGTCTCTCCCTTTTTCTTTTTCCAAAGGGTTGGACCCATTCCAATAAAAAACTCATTGACCCTGATGCCACTTGACTTGGCTATGATGAAATGGCCAAACTCATGAGAAGTGACCAATATTCCAAATATCAAAAAGAAAATAAGTACACTAACTATCATTGTCTTAGTTAAATCCTTCTATTTTTCAAGCTATTAAAGGTCAAGATTCTCAAGGAAAGAATAGGTTTCCTTCTCTGCCTCAAGGATCTGACTTACGTCAGGATTCTCTATAACCTTGTGGTTCTCCATAGCTTTTTCTATCATCTCATAGATCTGGAGATATCTGATATCTCCCTTTAAAAACCTCTTGACCGCCATCTCATTGGCTGCGTTAAATACTGTTGGCATGCTGCCGCCGCACCTTGCAGCGTCAAACGCAAGCTTAAGACCTCTGAAGGTGTCAGTATCAGGCTTTTCAAATGTGAGACTATGAAGTTCAAACAGGTCAAGTCTCTTTTCTGCCATAGGACGACGATCCGGGTAAAAGAGTGCGTACTGGATAGGAAGCTTCATATCCGGAACTCCAAGCTGTGCCATAACTGCGCCATCAACATACTGAACCGCACTGTGGACAATGCTCTGAGGATGTACAACAACTTCGATGTTATCGAGGGATACATCAAAGAGCCATCTCGCCTCCATTACCTCCAATCCCTTGTTCACAAGAGATGATGAATCGATGGTAACCTTAGGTCCCATATCCCAGTTGGGGTGCTTAAGTGCATCGGCAGCTGTCATGTTTTCAAGCTCTGATCTCTTCTTACCCCTGAAAGGTCCGCCACTGGCTGTCAAAAGAATCTTCTCCACCTTATCTTTTGGCTCACCATTTAAGGACTGGAAAATAGCGCTGTGCTCTGAATCTACAGGCAGTATCTTTACGCCCTTTTCCCTGGCAAGAGGCATGATGATATGACCTGCGCACACAAGGGTCTCCTTGTTGGCAAGAGCAATGTCTTTTCCTGCCTCAATTGCCCTGATCGTGGGCTGAATACCGATCATACCTACAACTGCTGTAAGAACTGTATCTGCCTCAGGGACAGATACGATCTCAAGAAGTCCCTCCATTCCGGAAAGCACCTTTATTCCAAGGTCAGAGATCTTTTCCTGAAGTTTTTTTGCAGCTGATTCGTCAAACATGGCAACATACTCAGGATGAAATTCCCTGACCTGCTCTTCTACCTTGTCAACGCTGCTGTTGGCAGCTATTCCTACTACCTCAAGCTCCCCTTTGTTGTTTCTCACAACATCAAGGGTCTGAGTTCCAATGGATCCTGTTGATCCAAGAAGTACTATCTTACGCATAAATGCATTTCCTTTTTATTACTTACATGATCTTTGTCAGCACAACTGACAAGAAATAAATACATGGTGTTACAAAAATAACTGAGTCAAAGCGGTCCATGATACCTCCATGTCCAGGTATTATATGGCCATAATCCTTGATCTCGTGATTTCTCTTTATACCTGAAGCCAAAAGATCTCCAAGCTGAGAGATAATGCTTCCTACAAAAGTAATGATCATTAGAACGTATATTGTGCCAGTGTTATGAGTTACGTTGTTGTACAAGAGATATCCAAACAGCGCTCCAACAGCCATTGCACCAAGTGTTCCGCCAATGGCGCCCTCTATGGTCTTCTTTGGAGAGAGTATTGGAACAAGCTTATGTTTTCCAAAAGCCCTTCCTGCGAAATAGGCGCATGTGTCACATATCCATGCAATAAATGGGATCCATGCAAAGTATATTCCCAGTGGCCTTATCCTGAGCAGATAAATAAATGAAAGGTTGATTGGCACATATAAAAAGCTAAAGAAGCAATATATTGCCTGCTGCGAAGTATACTTTGGGAAAGTTAATACATAACAGACCATTATCAGAAAAAAAGCAAACATCACAGAAAAGATGAAATATCTGTAATCCCTGACAAGCATCATCTGAATGTAATGAAGCACTGTCGCTATATATCCGCAGGCTTCAAGAGCAGTTACCTTTTTGCCGGTTACGTGAACCCCAAGGGCTCTTGTCATCTCAAAATAACCTACAAGCGACACTGCAAGAAGTGCTGCAAGTAAAATGTATCCCCCTGGTATCAGCACAGCTGCCAATACCACTCCGATTATTATTCCGCTAATAACTCTGGTCTTCAATTTTGTGTTCTCGCTTTTAAAATAAGAATGAGGGTCAAAAGGCACTTTTGTCCTCTTGACCCATAATTGGATCTGATATTATTGCTGGCCTTCTTTAAGGCCGCCAAATTTACGGTTTCTTGTGGAGTAAGACTCTACAGCCTTAAGTAGCTCCTCTTTGTTAAAGTCAGGCCATGCCACAGGAGTGTAATAAAACTCAGTATATGCACACTGCCACAGAAGGAAGTTAGATATCCTCTGCTCATTACAGGTCCTGATAAGAAGGTCAGGATCTGGCAGGAAGTCAGTGTCGAGATTTTTAGAGATCATCTCCTCTGTTATATCATCAGCTGAGATCTCGCCGCTTACAGCCTTGTCAGCAATCTTCCTGACTGCACGTCTTATCTCATCACGGCTGCCATAATTGATAGCAATAGTGAAGGTAAGCCCTGTGTTGTCCTTGGTGGCATCCTCAAGCTCTTTTATAGCTGCCTGGATGTCATCAGAAAGCTTGCTTCTTTCGCCGATGACCCTGCATCTGACATTGTTCTTCATTGACTTCTTTATACTGGTCTTAAGATAATTACGCAAAATCGTCATGAGGGCAGAAACCTCTGCCTCAGGACGATTCCAATTCTCTGTTGAGAATGCATAAACTGTAAGATACTTGATGCCAAGATCTCTGGCATCCACTAAGATATCTTCTACAGCCTTAGCGCCCTGCATATGTCCATAATTTCTTGGCATGCCCTTCTGCTTGGCCCATCTTCCGTTGCCATCCAGAATGATAGCTACATGTGCAGGAATATTAAGATTTTCTTCCATAACTTCACCACTAATGGCAGATCAAACTGTCATTATTTCTTTTGTCTTATCTTCTATTGCCTTATCAATATCCTTGATAAACTTGTCAGTGATCTTCTGAAGCTCTTCGTTAAGATCTTCGATCTCATCCTCTGAAACCTCAGTTCCCTTAAGCTTCTTGAAGGAATCATTGCCGTCACGGCGAACGTTTCTTACTGCAACCTTGGCATCCTCGCCCTTCTTGCGGATATCCTTAGAGAGCTGTTTTCTTCGCTCCTCTGTAAGCTCTGGGAAAACAAGTCTGATAACTGCACCGTCGTTGCTTGGTGTGATACCAAGATCTGATGCCATGATAGCCTTCTCAATGTCCTTGATAAGACTCTTGTCCCAAGGAGCGATCTGGATGATCCTTGCCTCTGGAACTGATACGTTACCAACCTGCTGGATTGGTGTTGGTGTTCCGTAGTAATCTACTTTGATCTTGTCCAGCACCTTAGGGTTAGCTCTTCCAGCACGGATAGATGCAAGATCTTCTGTAAGGAAATCATAGGATTTCTGCATTTTTTCGTTAAATGTTTTAAGTCTTTCGTTCATACCCCTGTTCCTCCATATGGTTTAGTTTGTTGTAACTGTTGTACCGTTAAAGTCTCCGCTTGCAGCCTTGACAATACTGTTCTCTTCCTGGAGAGCAAATACTCTCATAGGAACCTTATTGTCTCTTGCAAGGATTGATGCTGTCATATCTACAACCTGAAGGTTCTGACTGATCACATCGTCAATAGAGATCGTGTCATATCTCTTAGCAGAAGGATTAACTGCAGGGTCAGAATCGTAAACCCCGTCAATTGCCTTGGCAAGAAGGATATAATCTGCTTCTACCTCTATTGCCCTGAGCACAACGCCTGTATCAGTGGAGAAATAAGGATGTCCTGTGCCACCTGCAAAGAACACCACCATATTCTTGTCGAAGTACTTGTTAGCTCTGTCCTTGGAAAAGAGCTTGGTAAATGATCCACACTCAAATGGTGTAAGGATATTGGTCATCATGTGGGCACTTCTGAATATCTCAGAAACATAAATGCAGTTCATGATAGTTGCCAGCATACCAATCTGGTCAGCCTTTACTCTATCAATATTTTCGCTGCTGCGACCTCTCCAGAAATTGCCTCCTCCGATGACGATACCAACCTGTATGCCGTCATCAACGAGCTTCTTCACCTGAAGCGCAACTTTTCTAACTGTCTCCTCATCAAAGCCTGTCTTCTTTTCGCCGGCAAGAGCTTCTCCGCTGAGCTTTAATAATATTCTCATATGGTCTCCATGGTTAAATTATTTATTCTTAAGTCCCTCAAAGAACTCTGAAGGATTAACATCAGCATAAGCCTGTGAGCACATACCCTCGATAACAGCACCGTTGTTGATCTGTACTGACTGAGACTTGATGTTACCCATTACAATAGCTGTTGTATCAAGAACAACTGGTCCGTGAACGTCGATATCACCCTTTACAGCACCTGCGATAACTGCGCTTGATCCAAAGATGTTACCAACAATAACTGTGCTCTGGCCAACCTTAACGCTGCCCTTACTTCTAACCTCACCTGTGATCCTTGCTGACTCAGCATAGATCTCAGCTGCATCTGAATCGCCTGTGATCTCACCAGTCACATTGAGCTTGCCAAGGCACTTGATGTTACCTGTGATCTTACCAACAAGATCAAGAGAACCTGTTGTTGCAAGATCGCCCTTGACGATCATTCCTTCAGTAATGCTGGCTACCTCATCTGTAGGTGTCTGATTTTCGAAATCCATAATGTCTATTCCCCCATTTTTCTTAGTTATCATTTCTGTTTCTGCATTCTTGTCAGCTACATACTTGTCGATGTGAGCTGGGTTTATTGCTTCAAGAGCATTCTTAGGCTCAGAAACAGCGATTTCCTCCATTGTCTGCTCTTCGATCTTCTCTTCAAGAACATCTTCCTCAGAAGCAGTCTTTTCTGGCTCCTTGACAGGCTCCTTTGCTACCGGCTCTTCTACCTGTGCAGGAGTCTCCTTCACTGCCTCATCAAGTTTTTCTTCTACCTTATCTTCTGTCTTGTCAGTGTTGTCTTCCAGTTTGATATCATCCAGTCGGTTAAGCATGCTGTCGATGTCCACTGGCTCTTTGGTTTCAGTTGCCTTGTTATCAAGACCTTCTGCTTCTGGCTTGTCTTCAGGCATCAGTGTGTTAACTGCCTGAGAGAGGTCGCTCTTGAGCTCAGAAAAAAATCCCATCTTGATATCCTCCATTCAATCTTTTTTCTTTTAATTATTGTTGATATGTTGAACCGGTAACGTATCGTCAGTTATCGGTACTATCACTGTGTCATCCATTGCCTTGATGGCCTCAATGACCTCTGGCAATGCCTCTACTGTGCTCTTTTTGTCTGCTGCATCATGCATAAGAACAATGCAATGCTTGAACTTGGGAATATTCCCGACTATGTTGTTGTAAATAGTGTCCTTGGTGGCTCCTGCCCTGTCATCACCTGCGGATACATTCCAGTCAAAATACGTTACTCCCTCAGTATCAAGAACATCCATGAGCTCATGAATGTCCACCTTGGTGACCTTGTTGGAACTTCCTCCAGGGAACCTGTAGTACTTGGGCAGAACATCTGTGGTGTCAAAAAGAAAATGCTTAAGTTTCTTAAGATCCTCAGAAAAAGCATCCACCGAGGAGTAGATATCACTGTACTTGTGGCTATAAGAGTGCATACCTAAGGTATGACCCTCATCAACTATTCTCTTGTAACTATCTGTATACTTGGCATCCGGCTTGCCACACACAAAAAATGTGGCCTTTACATCATACTCTGCCAAAATGTCTAGTATCTCGTCTGTGTATATGCTGGGGCCATCATCAAAGGTCAGATAAACATATCTGGTACCTTCTATATCTTCAGGGTTCTGAGCTCCGCTGACATCCACTGTGGCGTAGTCCACATCCATGGACTCACCCTCAGAAGCAGTGCTCGCTGTGCTGCCTTCAGAGGACTCCTGCCCTTGATCCTGTGAAGCAAGAATATCCTTTTCATTGCCGAAGCGCTCTCTGTACCACTCAAGGTCCGCCTTGGCCTGCTCGTACTTAGAATTCAATCTGTCATATCTGACAGCAAGAATAACACATATACATATTGGGATAAGACAGGCTGCAGCTACGCTGGTAAGTATAAGCCTGCGCAAATATCGGATACGTTTACTGTACTGAACTTTCTCTTTTTTACCCGATCCCATTACAATATTTATCTCTTTCTAATATTATTAACCAAGCTATAGTATAGCATATAATACTAATCTCAAAAAGGAGTTTTTCTATTGAATAACGCGCATTATCTCATCCGCAATGAGGTTTGCAACATATAGCTTGTAGTCGTATCTTGTGGGCTGCCTTGGGATAGTAACATGATGTGAATAGGTCTCTTTGTACAGAATTGCAAAATAAACTTCACCAGGAATACTGTCCCCATTATTTGGATCAACATTACCCATTGTGCCAGTTACCCCAATTGAGATTTCTGCATTGTAGGCCCTCATTGCTGCTACTGCCATAGCATAGGCCGTCTCATCGGAATATACCCCATAAGCTGCAACTATCCCGGCAGGAACCCCCTGCATGACTTTGGCTTCGTTACTATATGTGACAAAGGCTCCCTTCATCACCGCCGAGGAGCCTTCTGTGTCAGTTAAAAGAGATGCTATAAGCCCTGAAGTGCAGCTCTCCATTGTGGTGATATGAAGACCTTTTTTGATGAGTGTTTTTGTGATCTTCTCGTACTTTTTTGAAACTGTTTCCTGCAGCGATGTCATACCATACCCCCCTTGTTTGAGTCACCGGGGACGTTACAGATTGACTCATTGCAAACAATGAGTCAATCTGTAACGTCCCCAGTGACTCTATTGTAGCACGTAAAAAAGCGGAAGTGCAGTGCACTTCCGCCGATAAATCACTTTTTCACGCCATGTCTTTTAGCATCTTCTCAGCTGCTGTGAGTCTTACGCAAACTGTAAATACGTCCATAGCAAGACGAAGATCATGGAGATTAGGGAATGTTGGAGCGATACGGATATTGGAATCGTGAGGATCCTTGCCGTATGGATATGTTGCTCCTGCCTTGGTCATTAAGACTCCGGCCTTCTTGGCTCTGTCAACTATTGCCTTAGCGCAACCCTCGGGAGCGTCAAAGCTGATAAAGTAACCTCCCTTTGGCTTGGTCCAGTCGCCGATTCCGCAAGGTGTAAGGTCTCTGTCAAGGATCTCCTCTACAGCCTCAAACTTAGGTCTGATGATGGCTGCATGTTTTTTCATGTGCTCCTTGATGCCCTTGATGTCGCCAAAGAAGCGAACGTGACGAAGCTGGTTAACCTTATCGTGACCGATGGTCTGGTATGTGAGCTGAGCCTTGATCTCCTCAAGGTTGTTAAGAGAAGTTGCAATAGCTGCAATTCCGCTGCCTGGGAAGGTGATCTTGGATGTTGATGAGAACTTATAAACAAGATCTGGGCTTCCAGCCTTTTTGCACTCTTCAAGGATCTCAATAAGGTAATCCTGCTGACCATCATAGAGGTGATGAACACCATAAGCGTTATCCCAGAAAATACGGAAGTCTCTTGCTGCAGGACGGAGACGTGCAAAACGTCTTACGGTCTCATCTGAGTATGAATAGCCCTGTGGGTTTGAATACTTTGGTACGCACCAGATTCCCTTAATGGATTCATCATCAGCAACAAGCTTCTCAACCTGGTCCATGTCAGGTCCTTCAGGAGTCATATCAACAGGTATCATCTCTATTCCGAAGTACTCTGTAATAGCAAAATGTCTGTCATAGCCTGGAACAGGGCAAAGGAACTTAACCTTGTCAAGCTTGCACCATGGAGTATTACCCATGATTCCGTGGGTATAAGCCCTTGAAACTGTATCATACATAACGTTGAGAGAAGAATTACCGTAGATGATGATATTCTCAGGCTTGTTCTCCATCATGGCTCCAATAAGTACCTTAGCCTCATGGATACCATCAAGGACGCCGTAGTTACGGCAGTCAGTACCGTCTTCACAGGAAAGATCAGCTTCTGAATTAAGTGCGTCCATCATTCCCATGGACAGATCAAGCTGTTCTCTGCAAGGCTTACCTCTTGCCATGTTAAGAGAAAGTTCCATCTCCTGATATTTTTTGTACTCAGCCTTGAGCTTGACTATTTCCTGCTCAAGTTCCTGTCTGTTCATCTCAGCATACTTCTTGGCTTCACTCACTGCCTTTGGCATTTTTCCATTACTCCTCTCATTTCACCACTTTAATCTGCAAAAACTTATTTTTTAAAGAATATACCTGTATACAATTAATTTCAAGCACCAAAATATGCAAGAATGAATACAAGAGGTGAATTCCAGTAAATGGTTATCTCATTTAGTGAGTAGCAAGCCACATCATCGAGATAGCATTTCATTGGAGGAGTATCCTTAGGAAGCTCAGATGCTTTCTCGTCCTGAAGCCCTCTGTTTGGTCCTCCGGAAACCAGTCCTGGCCATGGATCGTCAATGCCATCTACTGCAGTTGGACGAAGGTGTGGATTCTTGTATGCCTTTTCGCCATAGCCTGTGACATAGCTTGTATCCACGCTGTTGCAGCCAAGAAGATAGTCAAGGCCTGCGCAGATCACTTTTTTATACTCATCCTTAGCCTGGACAAACTTATCAGTCACAGCAAGGATCATCATGTACTTTTCTACTTCAAAATTGCTGCCCCAGATGTAATCTTCAGCAAGCATTGGAATTCCAAAGCCGTTTTCAGATGCCACTTTAACAAGCCTGTCAGCTTCAGACTCGTAGCGGGTCCTAAGCTCTTTTTCAAGGTCGCTTCCATCTCCCGCAAGAAGGATCGATAAAGATCCAAGTCCTGCAACCTCAGCCCAGCCAAGGCATGTGAGGTAATCTCCCTGGAAGCCAAAGCCTGCGTGCTTTTCTCCATAGTCGCCAGCCTTCCTCTTCTGGTCTACTGCATCGTGGTAGTAGCTCTTTTCGCCAGTGGCCTCATAAAGAGAAGCTGCTGCCCAGTACCTGTTGGAGTAGTCCTCGGCCTCATCGTACTGGCCGGTATTGGAGCCTTCAGGGTTGTAAAAGAGAAGTGGCTGCGGATTGGCAAGGAGCCACTCATAAGCTTTTTTAGCTGCCTCTAAAAGAGAATCAGCATAAGCCTTGTCATAGTCTTTATAGATCGTGTATGCCAGGGCAAATACTGCTGCAATGTCTGCAGTTGCCAAAGATGAAACAGCAAAGAGGAACAGCTCGTTCTTGTCCTCTTCGGGCATGATAAATGGTGCATGATTGAAGGTTGTTACCTTGTGGTAAACTGCTCCGTCTTCTCTTTGCATCTTCTTAAGGAAATCCAGTTCCACCTTGACCTCAGAGAGGATATCAGGGTACTGGCCCTTTTCACAGTTTTCCTTTGGAATATTAAAGTCAATATCAAGAAGTCCCTTAAAGAACCTTACGCCGTATAGAATATGGGCAACTGCAACAGACCCGGCGGTTGAATATCTTCCGTAATCACCTGCATCGTGCCAGCCGCCTGTGACATCTCTTTTCTCATCTGTTCCATATACCGTAGCAAGGTCCATATGGCATGGCTCATGGTAGTAATCCCCTGCATACTCTTTGGTCAGGGCATCGCCGCAGCGAAGGTAATAAAAGCACTTGCAGATGTCCTTCATGAGCCCGTCGTAGATATCTTCCTTAATATCAAAAGAAAGTGACGATGCATCACCTGCATTAACAGTAAACTTACCTTCTCCCTGAAACTCAGAAAAATCAGCCACAAAAGTCTCTTCGCCTGAAATATTGTCTTTGCCAAATTCCTTAACATTTCCCGAAAAAACACATTCTCCGCCGGCAGTCCTTACCTCAAACCTCTCAGCGGGGAAACCTAGCACTGCCTTTTTAGGCGAATTCTTTGTAAATCCAACCTGGTTGATGTAAATGCTTTTCATGTAGCCGTCTCCTTTAGAAATGAAATTGGTGCTTTAAATATCATATCATAAGTTTTCCACCTGCATTACCAATCTGCAGACTCAGTTTTCATCTTTCTTAGTCAAAAGAACTACTGTCTCAATTCCTCTGGTAAAAGGGAACATGTCCACAGGAACTGCTCTGCGGGCCTTGTAGCCTTTCTTTTCAAATATCTTAAGGTCAACAGCCAGAGAGTCAGGGCTACAGGAAATATACACAACCTTCTTAGGGGAAAGAGTTGCTACTGCCTCGATAAACTCTGGTGTGGATCCTGAGCGTGGAGGGTCCATGAATACCAGATCCACCTTATCCCCTGAATCTGCCATCTGCTGCATGAATATGGTTGCATCATTCTGATAAAAAGTGATGTTCTCTATTTCATTGATCCTAGCATTTAAAATGGCGTCTTTGACTGCATCTTTATTGAGCTCAACGCTTATTACTTCTTTTACGTGGGGCGAAGCTATGATGCCGATAGTTCCAACACCGCTGTAGCAGTCAAGGGCAATCTCATCCCCCTTAAGATCTGCCATGTCGATGGCTGTTCTGTACAGGATTTCTGTCTGCATGGGATTTACCTGATAGAAGGACTTGGGACTTATCTTGAACTTCATGCCACAGCAGATATCATAGATAAACCCAGGGCCATACATGGGTTTTTCCTTGTCTCCAAGGATCATGCTGGTCTGCTTGTCGTTGACGTTAAGAACAATAGTGGTGATCTCCGGATGCTCTTTTCTAAGGGCCTTAACGAAGTTGTTCTTGGATGGGAAAATAGGGGATACGGTAACAAGTACCACCATGATCTCCCCGGTGTTTTTGCCGATCCTTATAAGGACGTGGCGAAGTAGCCCATAGCCGTTGTCCTCGTCAAAGGTCTTGATCTTGAAGGATTTTAGAAGCCCCCTGATGGTGGCAATAATGGCGTCGGCCTTCTGATCTTCTAAAAGACAGGACTCTACAGGAACAACCTCGTGGGTTCCCTCTCTGTAGATCCCAGACAAAGGATTACCCTTGCGATCGTGAGTAAATACCGCATGGACCTTGCATCTGTAGTGTTCAGGTTTCTCCATGCCAACAAAAGCCTCAACCTTGCAGTAGGGTTCAAGAAGGTCAGCTACCTTTTTATGCTTCTTGCGAAGCTGGGTTTCATATGGTGTATCTATCATCTGGCAGGCGCCGCACTTTTTAAACACAGGACAGCGGCTGACAGATTTTGTAAGCTGCTGTTTCTTTGGCGCAGGCTTTTTCCCTGGTGTCCTCTTATTTGTACTTTTATTAGCTGTAACCTTTTTCTCAGCCATATAATCTCCTATCCTTTGCGAAAAAACGAGCAGGAGACATCGATCCCCTGCTCTATGTAGTGTCACATTCACCTGGAGCTATCCGCTCTCTGGGTATTACTCTTCCTCGTCCAAGTCCTCTACCTTGTTCTCGAACTTAAGCTCTGGCATCTCAAGACCTGTTTCCTCTCCTGTAACTGCCTCGGATCTGCGACGGATGCGCTCAGTGTTCTTGACCTCTCCGTAGTCCTTGAACTTGATACCCTCTATACCCTGGGCCAGCTCTCTCGCTCTTGCGATCTCGCCCTTGTTGATCTTGAAGGTACATACTATCTTGCTGCCGCTTCTGTCAAAGAGGCGCTGGAGGATCGACTTGTCCTGCCACTCGATAAAATATGAGATCCTGTGTGCAAGAAACCTCTCTTCAAGCTGTTTCTTACTGTCTACACTGTAAACCCTGCAGAAAGGAACCTCATTGTTAAATACCTGATTGTTCTGAATAATTGATGACATAATTACCTCACAAAAACTTTTGTCAATTACCAATTATAAACTAGAGGTGCAATTCTTTCAACAGGAGTTGACCAGTTACAGTTACAGTAACATGTTATGCAGCGTCCATGATATAATCTTTTCATGGATATCAGAAAACCTCGAGTCCATGTTTAAGATTTCCCGGGATAAGACCATACAAGAAGCTAAGGAGTCAAAAGATGTTTGAGTTTGACAGAGCCCTGCCACAGGTTGCAGGCATAGATCCAGATAAGATAAAGAAAGTTCTTGAGCGTTTAGATAAAAGAAATATCCCAATGCACAGCCTGCTCATCTTAAAAGATGACAGGCTTGTTTTTGAAAAGTATTACGCACCGTATGAAAAAGACACCCTTCACAGGATGTTTTCCATAAGCAAGAGTTTTACTGCGGCGGCGATAGCTCTTTTGACCATGGAGGGGAAAATAGGGCTTGATGATCCTATTTGTGACTACTTCCCGGAGTATGTCACTGCGGATACCCACCCCTACATCAAGATGATGACCATCCGCAACATGCTTCAGATGCGGACCTGTCACGCCTCCACCACCTACAAGGTCAATATGAAAGACGACTGGGTAAAGAGCTTTTTTATCGTGCCTCCTACCCACAAGCCAGGAACCGTATTCCACTATGATACGTCTTCTGCCCATGTATTGTGTGCTCTGGTGGAGAAATTATCAGGCACCGATATGCTTAGCTACATGAAGGAGCGCATGCTTAAATACGTGGATTTCAGCGCTGATTCATATATGGTGAAGGACCCGTTTGGCGTATCCATCGGAGGCTCCGGCCTTATGGCGACACCAATGGACGTCCTTAAGTTTTTGTATATCTTAAGTAAGAAGGGCCGCATTGTTTGTAATGACGGAGAGGAAAGATCTCTTTTGCCGGAAGAATTTGTCAAAGAGGCCACATCCAATATCTCAGATACCTTTGTTACAGGTCCTGTTCCCAGCGAGATGCAGGGCTACGGAATGCAGATCTGGCAGAATGAAAAGGGCGGCTTTGTCCTATACGGTATGGGCGGCCAGCTTGGAATCAGCCTTCCCAGGGAGAATATGCTGATAATGACAACTGCTGATACTCAGGGAATCGCTGGCGGAAACCAGGTGATATATGATGCGATATATGAGAATCTGCTGGAAAGCTCTGGTGAAGAGTCCCGTGCAAAGGGACTTGCAGGGAATGGAATTTGCTCCGCAGAATCGTCCTACGCAGACCTTCTCTCCTACGCAAATACATTGCAGATCGCACCTCCCAGGCTTCCGGAAAATTATAGATATACTGGGGCTTACTCTCCCCGCAATGATATCCCATTATTCATAAAGGAGATTACAAATACAATTGGCAGTACAGGCAATGATGGAAATGACGATGGAAACCGCAATAAGGAAGTCATATCTGATCATGTTAACTTAAAATACAGGCTTGATGCCAATAAATCAGGTTTTGATGAGCTTGCCATCACATTGGATGAACATGGCTCTTCTGCAATTTCTTTTAAACAGGGTGCCAGAACATGCACTATAAACTTCGGTATCGGAAGTATGTGTGAAGGCTCTTTTCCCATCTACAATATTCCCTACACCGCAGGTGGCATGTGGAGCCGCGACAATGTTCTCTATATCAAGGCCCATCTCATCGGCGAATGCGTAGGTAGCGTACATTTTCAGCTCTTCTTTGAGCCTAATGAAGTCACCGTATTCATGCGCAAGATTGAAGAGACCTACTTTCAGGAATTCGAAGGTCATCTTCAGGGGCACTTGCTGTAACATATAAACAAAAAGTCCGCCAAGGCACATTCTAACGCTTGGCGGGCTATTATTCCTATCAAAGTCCCATATATACTCCCGGGATATCATCTTCTGTGAGGTGGAAGTCTCCACGACCTTCTTCGCGCTCTGCTGTCTCCATCTTAACGACATTGACATATCCATCGTTGATCATATCGATCATGTAAACTACGATGTTTGGATCAAACTGGGTTCCAGCGCCCTGTTGGATCTCTTCGATGATCTCGTCCTTGTTAAGGTGTCTTCGGTAGACTCTGTTACTGGACATGGCATCGTAGGAATCTGCAACACCAACAATTCTTGCATAAAGAGGAATCGCCTCTCCCTTAAGTCCCTCAGGATAGCCCTTGCCATCATATCTCTCGTGGTGATAAAGAGCTGTCTCTCTGATTCCCCGAAGGGATGAGAGCTGCTTGAGCATATCTCCACCTGCGATGGTGTGTTCCTGGATCTGGCGTCTCTCGTCATCAGTAAGTTTTCCAGGCTTGTTAAGAACAGCATCTGGAACACTGATCTTGCCTGCGTCATGGAGAAGTCCCGCGTAGTAAACATTCTGAACCTCATCCTCTGATAAGTGCATTCTCTTGGCAATCTCAGCTGCGTACATGGCAACTCGCCTTGAATGGCCCCTGGTGTATGGATCCTTGGCATCAATGAAGTTGATGAAAGTATTCATTGACTGAAGGATGATCTTTACGTCTGTCTTTTGCTTTTCTCTGTAGTTCTTTAAGTTGAACCTTGTTACAAAGAATCCAACAAAGAGAACTGCCCAGATTACAAAGGCTATGTAAATAAGTCTCTTGATCGCTGAGTCTGAAACAATAGCTGCCTTGTATCCCACAAGATGCATAAATGTAGGAGAGAAGGTGTTATCCTTGGTATTTATGATAAAGCCAAAGGTGATCTGATCATTATTGGGGATGATGGAGTTATAGGAAAGCGGGGTCAGGTATAAGATCCCATCTTTTACGCTGGTGCCAGCATTCCAGCAGTCAGCGATCTCAGCATCCTCAGGAACCTCCATCTCAATGGTCCAGTTACTGATGTTGGACCTCTCATTGTTGTAGAGGGTGAACTCAAACTGAAGGCCAAAATCCTTGGCATTTTTCCATTGTTTAACCTTCTGGCAGGTACTGTAAACCTTGTCAGAAAGTCTGACTCCAGTAAGACTCATATCCTGATTGTATTCAAGAGAGACATTGTTTCTAAGGCTGATATCTTCTACGTAGTACGCAGTTACTATAATGACAAGAACAGCCATAAAAACCAGTAAAGTCTCTGATGTCTTATCAAGCTTCATTTATTGTTCCTCACCTTGTCTTCTATTATCGGCCAGATGGTGCTTGCGCTTCTGATTATACATAAGCTCATCAATTGCCATCTGGAACTCTTTTGCATTCATTTTTGTTTCAGGGTCATAGACCATACTTCCCATACTAACTTCTACTTTGTAGGGCTTTTCTTTTTTATAATTCCACTTGTCAAGCTCATCCTCTACTATGTCCACAATATCGGAAAGAGCTCTCTCATCCTGTACTTCCGTAAGGATACAGAACTCATCTCCTCCAAATCTTCCGATGGAAGCCTCCTGGGAAAAAACCTGAAACAGGATCTCTGCCACCTTCTTAAGGGCATAATCACCCTCAATATGTCCGTATGTGTCATTGATCTGTTTGAAGTGGTCCAGATCCAGCATGATAGCTGAAAAAGTCCGGTCACTTAACTGTGCGTTCCTTATAGCCTCCTCCAGACGAATATCAAGTCCTCTTCTGTTGAGGGCTCCAGTAAGGTAATCCACATCAAGGTTCTTGCTCTGCAGCTGGAAAAAGAGGATCAGAAGTCCTATAGCTATAGAGGCATAGGTCATATTCATATCAGGAAACAAAACCTGCAAAAGAGCTCCTATTGCTGCCAGCGTTGGAAGTGAAAAAATAGCCCCTCTATAATCTGCAAAAATACTTCCCCTATAAATGACTGTATAAACGGAAAGCAATAAGCAGAACAACATCAGCAGCACTGCCCTGTACAAAAACAATGGCCCTCTTAAATATGTGGTTTCATCAAAATAGTAAAACCATTTGAGATTAAATAATGTGGAAACAGTTACCAGAACCAAATTAGCGACAACAAATATCCAATATGAAAGGACAAAATACTTCCTACCCTTTGTCCTGCCTGTATCACTAAGCCAGCAATTAATATAAAGAATCGCAAAAAGATAATCCGCAGGGTCCAGTGCATATATGACGTAGTACCCTATCTTGGTAAGAAAAAGATATTGCTCCGGATAAAGCTCCCCGATGTGTCCTATAGTTTCGCAGGCAAGCAGAATAAGCGTCATAACATCGATACTTACAAACCTGTCACCCGCAGTAGTATGAATTGTCTTTCTCTCAAATATCAAAAGAAGGACTAACAAAAGTGCGGTATAAAAATTGAGGATTATCCAACCGGGTATTTGCACCTTGTCTCCTTAACGGGCAATTTTATATAAAAACAAACCCGCATTTTTATTATACAAAAAAGCACCATGTTTTAAAACAGAAAACATGGTGCTTTTTGAATAATTTTAGTAATTTTTTGTGAACTTACTTATCTCTGGATACGTCCTGATCCGTCGCCACCAGCGAGCTTGTTAACCTCGTCAACAGTTACAAGGTTGAAGTCGCCCTCGATTGAGTGCTTAAGTGCAGATGCAGCAACAGCAAACTCGATTGTCTCCTGTGGTCCAAAGCCGTTTACACAGCTGTAGATAAGTCCACCGCCGAAGGAATCTCCTCCTCCAACACGGTCAACGATGTGAAGAGCGTACTTCTTGGAGAAGTATGCCTGTCCATCAGTATAGAGCATAGCGCTCCAGTTGTTGTCGTTAGCTGAGATACTCTCTCTGAGTGTGATAGCTACCTTCTTGAAGCCAAACTTATCTGTGAGCTTCTGAGCAACCTCGATGTAGCCCTCTCTGTTAAGCTTACCTGTTGTAACATCTGTTGAAGAAGCAGCGATACCAAATACATCATTAGCATCCTCTTCATTAGCGATGCATACGTCAACGTACTGGCAGAGCTCGCCCATAACCTTGCCTGCCTTCTCCTTGCTCCAGAGCTTACCTCTGTAGTTAAGGTCACAGGAAACTGTAAGGCCATGCTCTTTAGCCTTCTTACAAGCCTCTAATGTAATAGCTGCAAGAGAATCACTTACAGCTGGTGTGATTCCTGTAAAGTGGAACCACTCAGCACCCTCAAAGATCTCATCCCAGTTGAAGTCTGCAGGAGATGCCTCAGCAATTGCTGAATGAGCTCTGTCATAGATGCACTTTGAACCTCTCTGAGAAGCACCCTTCTCGTTGAAGTAGATACCTACTCTGTCGCCACCTCTTGTGATCTTAGAAGTGTCAACGCCGTACTTTCTAAGAGAGTTAACAGCTGCCTGTCCGATCTCGTGCTTAGGAAGCTTGGTTACGTATACAGAATCAAGACCATAGTTAGCAAGAGAAACTGATACGTTAGCCTCTCCGCCGCCAAATGTAGCCTCAAGATGGTCTACCTGTACGAATCTTAAATAGTTATCTGGCTGCAGACGCAGCATGATCTCACCAAATGTAATTACCTTTTTTGCCATAATGATATCCTCTCAACTTTCTCAATTTAATCCAAGGTGTACTGCAAATCCGCCGAAATCGTCAGCAAGATAAGCAACCTTAAGGTGGTTATCAGCATCATATGCAAATGATGACTCATCAAATTTAACGCCCTGCTTTGAAAGGTGATAAACAGCTCTGTCAACGTTATTGCATCCAATAGCGATATGACCGCACTCTCCACGGCCCTTAGCCTTCATAACCTCAACAAAAGATCCTGCAAATACTGAAGAATTGCCAACCTTCTTGGTGAATCCAAAGAGGTTATCAAACTTATCAGCTACTGCCTCTGCAGCAGATGCATCATTCTGGTTGATTCCAACGTGCTTAAGCTTGAAGCCAAGCATTGCATTAACTGCATCCCTTGTCATCTCTTCAATCTTGTCGAACTTGCCAGCTGCGATCATGTCTTTTTTAACCATCCAGGTACCACCACAGCAGAATACCTTGTTAAATCCAAGGTAGTCGTTTAAGTTGTCCTTGGTAACTCCGCCAGTTGGCATGAAGTGCATCTTGGTGTATGGAGCAGCCATAGCCTTGATCTTGGCAATACCGCCGTTCTGCTCTGCAGGGAAGAACTTAACACAGTCAAGTCCCAGCTCGATAGCCTGCTCAACCTCTCCAGGAGAAGCTGTTCCAGGAACTACAGGAACACCGATTGACTGGATGTACTCAACGTTTGATCTGTTGAATCCAGGGCTAACGATGAACTTGGCACCTGCTGCCTTGGCGCGGTCAGCCTGTTCTTTGTTAAGTACAGTGCCGGCTCCTACGATCATCTCAGGGAATTTCTGAGAAATGATCCTGATAGCCTCCTCTGCAGCTGCAGTTCTGAATGTAACCTCAGCAGCAGGAAGTCCGCCCTTAATAAGTGCCTCTGCTAAGGGCTCAGCGTCCTTAGCGTCATCGATTGCGATTACAGGCACAATACCAATTTTGTAAAGCTCTTCACAAATCTTATCCATTGTTATTACCTTTCTTTCCTTATAACTATTTACATTTAATTACTGTGCTTCATTCTCATCAATATCTGTGAACTTACTTGGATCAAGGTTGTTAGGATCCTGTCCAATGTAAGCAGAAATACCACCGTCAATATAAACTACCTGACCATTGATGAAATCAGATGCTGGTGAAGCAAGGAATACTGCCAGTCCCATAAGGTCCTCAGTCTTGCCCCATCTCTGAGCAGGTGTCTTGGAACGGATAAATCTGTCGAATGGATGCATTGATCCATCAGGCTGTTTCTCACGAAGAGGTGCTGTCTGAGGTGTTGCGATGTAGCCAGGTCCAATGGCGTTGCACTGGATGTTGTACTGACCATACTCAGAGCAGATATTTCTTGTGAGCATCTTAAGACCGCCCTTAGCTGCTGCATAAGCAGAAACTGTCTCACGGCCAAACTCAGACATCATTGAGCATGCATTGATGATCTTGCCGCTGCCCTTCTTGATCATTGCAGGAAGAACTGCCTTGGAGCAGATGAAAGGACCTGTAAGGTCTACATCAATAACCTGCTGCCACTGATCAACAGTCATCTCTGTCATAGGGATTCTCTTGATGATACCTGCGTTGTTAACAAGGATATCAATTGTTCCGCCCATTGCCTTCTCAGCGTCAGCAACAAACTTAACAACCTGGTCCTCTTTTGTTACATCACATACAGCACCGTAAACGTCGATGCCGCGCTTTTTGTACTCAGCAAGTCCCTTGTCTACAAGCTCCTGGTTGATGTCGTTAAATACGATCTTAGCTCCTGACTCTGCATAAGCTACTGCATATGCAAGTCCAAGTCCATAAGAAGCACCTGTGATCCATGCTATCTTACCTTCAAGTGAAAAGTTCTTTAAAAAGTCTCCCATTTTATTACCCTCCTATAAGTAAATGTTTATTGTTTACAAGTGAAAAATTACATAAGATCTGTCATTGCGCAGTCGTCCATGTCATCGAAGTCCTGGTTTTCTCCAACCATTCCCCAGATAAATGTGTAAGCCTGTGTGCCGCACCCTGAGTGGATTGACCAGCTTGGGCTTATAACTGCCTGCTCATTTCTCATGATGATGTGTCTTGTCTCTGTAGGCTCTCCCATAAAGTGCATTACAAGAGCATCCTCAGGGATATCAAAGTACAGATAAACTTCCATTCTGCGATCGTGGGTGTGGCATGGCATTGTGTTCCATACGCTGCCTGGCTTAAGCTCAGTCATACCCATCTCCAGCTGGCAGGTCTCAACCTGGCTTGGAAGAATGTACTTGTTGATGACTCTGTGATTGGCCTGCTCAAGGCTTCCAAGTTCCTTCTTGTTCTCATCCTTGATGATCACAACATCTTCAGAAGGTGTGCCCTCTCTCTTAATGAGAACTGTTGGATATGTCTTGTGGGCAGGTGCGCTGTTTATGTAGAACTTTGCAGGGGTTTTAGGATCCTTGCTGGCAAAAGAGATATCTTTTGAGCCCATTCCTATGTACATGCCCTGCTTGTACTCTACCTCATACTTTTTACCATCAATGGTGATGATGCCATCTCCACCGATATTGATAACACCCATTTCTCTTCTCTGAAGGAAATACTCGGCGCGCAGTTCATCGCCTGCTGTAAGCTTGAGCTCCTTGTTTACAGGAACTGCAGAGCCTGTGATGATCCTGTCGATGTGGCTGTATACAAGCTTGATATCATCTGGTTTAAACAGGTCGTCGATGAGGAATTCCTCTCTGAGTCTCTTGGTGTCATAGTACTTCTCGTCCTTAGGTGAACATGCTGTTCTAAGTTCCATAACTACCTCCAATACATGAAATCTTATAAAACCACTATCATCATAGTGTAAACAATATTCAATTTCACTTCATATTTAGGTCAAAAAGTTGCAAATCTTGACTAATGTAAGTGCTTTCACGTTTCTATTCTATCATGTCCATTTCGTAATAACATTGCAAAAATTGCCAGAAAAAAAGAACTGCTTACTGTGCACTTTTTTGCAGTAAACAGCTCTTTTCCATATCCATGCCAAGGATAAACCATTTATAAACTTTCTCTAAATATTAGGCCAAGGTTATATACAACCACTAAATGTGGTGTTAGAATTCAAAACTGGTTGTAAAACATATCTTTGAGGGAGGAGATGTTATGAAAACTGAGATATTAAGAAAGGTGCTTGCAGGTCTTACTGTCACAACAATTTTCGGAATTCTTGTGGCTTGTGGTAAGAACGCAGAGCAGGCAGCTACTGAGGTTTCTGAGGCTACTGAGGCTGTTTCAGAAGTAGCAGAGGCTACTACAGAAGTTGCAGAGACTGCAGGCGAAGAAATGATGAGCCTTGAGGAGCAGATTCAGGCTGTACAGGACACCCTTGTATTCATGGGCGGGCTTAAGACAGGTGATGACGCTGCTAAGGACATCCAGATCGCTATGTTTAGAAACGACCAGGGCGATATCATCTACATCTATGTAGAGGACGGTCATCTTGACTACGGTATGTGGACAACAGAGGATGCCACAACTGCTGATGGCAAGCCCTATTCCAAGCTCGTTGGCGGTGAAAAAGAGTACGGCTACTACTTCAATGAGGATCTTGTAACTGGAATCATTGTAGAAGCAGACGGTACTGTATACGACGCTGTTGAGCTTGATGAGGATGCTTCAAGAGAACTTGTAAGCAAGACTCTTGGCGGCTGATAGTTTAAATCATTCAGAGGAAAAAAGAAAAACAAGGTGCTTTTCTGAGGAGAAAGGCACCTTGTTTTTTTGATTAATAGGAAGAAGGGGCTTAGCGCCCCTTCCATCACATTGGATGATGTCATCCATTGGTGTTTCAAATATCATGCTGAGTACCAGCAGGTTGTCCAGTGTCGGCAGGCACTCACCGCGCTGCCATTTAAAGATTGTATTCTCAGAGCTGTGCAGGATTTCTGCAAGCTGCGCTACTGTGTAGTTTCTTGCGTACCTGAGCTCCTTGATCCTATTTCCTGTTGCAGGAAGGTCAATCCTCACTGAATAACTATCAAACATAATCTGCCTCCTTGTGTAATGTGTTTTGTAATGATGATAAGCCACTATTAGTTACAACATCCTCTGCCTTCAGGCATTCGACACCTCTGTCTCAAAAGGATGAAAGGCATTCAATATTTTTATATTTGTTATTCCATATTTAGTTTTTGCAAGCTCATTATAGCTTACACTAACACCCTTGTAAACATCTCTGTGCGAGAGATACATCGGTTATTTTGACAGTTTTCTTTAAGATAACCTTCTTATTTTTCTACCACATATACTCCATTATTTATTTTTATATCTGTACACCCTTGTTTCAAAGGGCTTAAAGAACTTTCCTGTTTCCTTGTAATTGCAAAGGATAAGTTCTCCATGCATCCCCTTATATTTCTCAGGCTTTTTAGGCTTAACAGGAAGTCTTGAAAAAGAGCATATGATAAGATATGACTCATCTCCAAGGCACCTTTCATACATATAAACAGAAGGGTCTTTGGGAAAAAACTCATTGTAGGAGCCATAGATAAGAGTCTCTGACCCTTTCCTAAGCTCAAGGCACTTCCTGTAAAAATTCAGAATGCTGTCAGGATCTTTCTCCTGTTTTGCAACATTGATCTTCTTGTAATTTGGATTGACATAAAACCATGGCCTGGCCACAGAAAATCCCGCATTTTCACTGTCATCCCACTGCACCGGAGTCCTGGCTGAATCACGGCTTGACAGGTGGATCCTGTGAAGCCGCCTCTCAGGATCCTCCTTAAGATGATAGGTGTGATAATTGGTTATTGAAGATACATCCACATACTGGTCAATTGACATGAGCTTTATATTGGTCATGCCAATCTCCTGACCCTGATAGATAAAGGGCGTTCCCTGCTGGAAAAGATAACATGCAGCCAGCATAGTTCCGCTCTCCCTGTGGAAATGCTCGCTTCCGTATCTGCTGATGATCCTTGGATGGTCATGGTTCTCCATGTAAAGAGCATTCCATCCCTTGCCATCAAGAGCCTTCTGCCATTTGGTAAAAGCTTTTTTCAGCTTCACAAGAGAAAATGGTCTGTGAAGATACTCAGTGTACAGGCAGTCCGCCATCATATGGTCAAAGGAGAACATCATATCAAGGCTCTTGGTGGGACCTGTGAGATAATTCATGGCGGATTTCACAGTGGTCATAGGACCCTCTCCAAGCTGGAAGCAGTCGTACTCGTCACAGACTTTCCTGAACTCACTTAAGTACTCGTGTATGTGAGGACCATCTTTGTAGTGGGACATTCCCTTGGCTGCGGGCAAAAAGAAAAGTCCATTTGGAAGTCCCTCTTTCTTGGATATAAAGTTGATAACATCCTCTCTGAAGCCATCAACTCCCATATCAAGCCAAAAGCGCATTATATCCTTAACTTCCTGCCTGACCTTTGGATTGTCCATGTTAAGGTCAGGCTGCTTTTTAGCAAAGATGTGAAGATAATACTGATCTCTTTCCCCTACGTACTCCCAGGCTTCTCCTTCAAAGAGAGAATCCCAGTTATTAGGCTTATCCCGCCAGATGTAGTAGTCACTGTAGGGATTGTCCTTACTCTTTTTGCTCTCTAAAAACCAGGGATGTTCATCTGACGTGTGGTTGATAACAAAATCCATGATCACTTTAAGTCCCATTTCATGGGCTTTACCTAGGACTTTTTTAAACTGATCAAGATCTCCGTAATCCGGATGGATATCTTTATAATCTGATATATCGTAGCCAAAATCAGCATTGGGAGATGGATAAATAGGAGAAAACCATATACCATCAACGCCAAGAGACTTGATATATGGCAGTTTATCATAGACTCCATAAAGGTCTCCGATACCATCTCCATTACCATCAGCAAAGCTTCTTATCCAGATCTGGTAGAAGCTCATTTTCTTGTACCAATCCCGTTTACTTTCCGTCTGCTCCATCATGAATCCTGTCCCTTATCTCTGTGATACTGTCTGATATTCTCTCCAGTCCGTCAGTGATATCGTTTCGAAATTCCTCAAAATTCTCTCTCATGCCCTCATAGATGGTTCTTGGGGTGTCAAAAAACGCCTTCTGTGTCCCATCTAAAGTCTGCGCAGCCATATTCATCAGGCTCTCAAAGCTCTGATGCTTTCTTATGCCCAGCTCTCCAGATGCCTTCATCTCATAAAGCTCTTTATACCTGTCATAGGCAAGCCTTACTGCCTTGTCCCACGAGATATAGATTTCATCCATAGCATGCTGCCCTGTATCATGAAGTCCTGAAATATTGCCATTTACGTTCTTTAAAAGAGCTGCCATGGAGGCGCTGTTTTCCTCAATAAGGTATCCGTTTCTCTTATCAATGATGCCCTCTGCCGCACAGGAGCCCTTTATTAAAACGCTGGCCAGTCCACATGCCGCAGCCTCCCTGACAACTATTCCGTTTGTGTCATAGGTCGATGGGAAAAGAAACAGATCCGCCCTCGTGTTCCAGGCTCGAAGCTTTTCTCTGTCGTGCTCCGGACCTGTGAAGATCACCTTTCCCGCCATGGCTTCAGAACCATCTGTATGGGTAAGTGCCCCGTCCTCACCATAGACGTCAAGACTTATGCCATACTCCTTTATTTTTTCCTGAAGGCCAGGAGCGTCTGCACCTCCGCCAACAAATACCATGCGGAAGTTACTGCCTTCTTTTGACAATTCTTTTATGGCATCCACAATAAGTGGAAGTCCCTTGTAGTTCATAAGTCTTCCCACGAAAAGAAAAACTGTCACACCCCCTGGTATGTCATAGGTCTTTTCAAGCTCTTTTACCATGGTCTCAGAAGCTCTCCCCTTGGGAAAGTCCACGCCATTTGGCATAACCCTGAGTTCTCCCTGGTATCCAAGGGCTCTTAAATTATCTCCCGCGCCCTCAGAAACAACCCAGACGTCGTCGCAGGCTTCTATATTACTGACCATAACCCTGATGGTCTCTTTTTTAAGTAGTCCTTCGCCCACAGCTCTTTCGATATCCACGTCAAACTTGGTGTGATAGGTAAAGACAACAGGCGCCCCCGTTTCTCTTCGAAGAATCCTTGCCATTATGGTAGAAGCCGCCGGACAGTGGGTATGGATGATGTCTGGCGCCCCTTCTGCCATCTGGGCGATCTCCCTGATAGCAAGAGGGTTACCTGTACGGTAACCCTTGATAAAATCAGTAGTATCAAAGCTTGGATAAGGTATTACCCTATAGGGGTATCCCTCGTAAGTGGCCTCTGGATATCTCGGAGTTCCTACGACCACATTGGCTCCAAGCTCGCCAGTCAGCACTTTTCCATAATTCATTACGACATTTGCAACTCCGTCTATCACAGGCGGAAAAGAGTCATTCAAAAGGCATATGTTCATTTGTCAGGTAACCTCTTTTAATAGTCCAAAGTCTTCTACATTGACGTCTGTTACATCGATAACGCGGATATAGTATCCCTTTAACGAAGAACCTCTGTATATCTTGCCTATCTCGTAGCCATACACATTGTCATTGTACTTAAAAACTCTAAAGGGACTCTTCTCAAGCTTCCCGCCGTCTTTCACAAACTCCATAAAATCCGGGTTCAGATATGTGTTGAATCTTCCGCCATTTCCAGGAATATCTTTCTCGAGCTCCCACTCTGTTATCTCCGGGAAAAGAGTCTTGGCATACTCGCTGCATCCCATGAATTTTAATTGCTTGGAGAACACCAGATACCCCTTGTTGTTAAACTCTGTATCCACGATCTCCACGTTGTTGTAGGGTGAAAAGATAGCCACCTTAACAAGAGGTATTAGCATTATCACCAGTGTTATTGTGGAAGCAACAGGCATAAGCTCAACAGGCGTTTTTACCATCCTTTCATTGACATAGACCCCAATCGAAAAGAGATCCACAAATAGCAGGATATCCACGTTTATTCGGCTTACCGCAGTCCTCCTTCTAATGGAATACACGGCAACAGCGATGTTTGCCAGTGTATAAAACGCCAGTGAAATAAGATAGACTGTGTGCATCGGGCCATAGGTCTTGGTCAGGTAAGAACCTGATTCATTCAAATGAAGCTGCACTGTCTTATAAAAGATATCAAGTCTTCCTGTAGTGCATACACTGGCGTATATCAGGATCTGTACCAGTGTCATGATGGCTATTACAGAATTA
Organism: Butyrivibrio sp.; assembly: GCA_015056565.1. Taxonomy (GTDB): domain Bacteria; phylum Bacillota; class Clostridia; order Lachnospirales; family Lachnospiraceae; genus Butyrivibrio. The sequence goes on along the minus strand of SVGB01000013.1, from coordinate 3,773 downwards.
GGCAGCTGTATCTTGCACACTCCGCAAACTATAAAAAACATCAGCATTGGAGAAAAAATTCCAAGAACATAAGATATGGTATTGGCAAGAATGGCTTCCGGAAGGGATCTTGAAACCGAAAGGGCATAATATCCACCATTACTTACTGCCACCACCACAATTAAGAGCATGAGATTATAATCTATTATCCTGCCATAGGTCATAATGTACACAAGCAGTAATAGAGCAACTGAAAAGCAAATTAGATAAATCATATTTTGTTCCACCCTCATAATAACCGAATAATCGATACTCTTTCTATTATATATCAGTTAATACAAGTAAAAAAGAGTGGTTAATAATGGTATTAAAAAAAGTCAATGACAAGACACGGGGACGGTTCTTTTGTCTCCTCCACCTTCGGGGCAAGCCCAAAGGCGGATGAGACAAAAGAACCGTCCCCGTGTCTTGTTCCGTACCTCAAATAAAAAACGGCTCCCGAGGGAGCCGTTCTTATCAAAGTATTAAGCGTTAACGATCTGGCCGAAATCTGGCTTAAGGCTTGCGCCTCCGATAAGACCACCGTCGATGTTAGGCTTTGAAAGAAGCTCAGCAGCGTTGCCAGCGTTCATTGATCCGCCGTACTGGATGCGTACTGCATCAGCTGTAGCTGCGTCGTACATCTGTCCGATGAGCTCACGGATAAGTCCGCAAACTTCCTCAGCCTGGTCAGATGTTGCTGTCTCGCCTGTTCCGATAGCCCAGATAGGCTCATATGCGATAACAAGCTCCTTAACCTGATCTGCTGTTACGCCGTCAAGATCCCACTTAATCTGTCTTGCGATCCACTCTTTGTATGTGCCAGCCTTACGAAGTGCAAGGGACTCACCACAGCAAAGGATTGGCTTAAGGCCTGCTGCAAATGCCTTCTTAACCTTCTGGTTGATGAGGATATCGTTCTCGCCGAAGATATCTCTTCTCTCAGAATGTCCGATGATGATGTACTCTACACCAGCATCCTTGAGCATAGGAGCTGAGATTTCACCAGTGAAAGCTCCCTTATCCTCAATGTAGAAGTTCTCAGCACCAACGTGTACGTTTGTGCCCTTGACAGCCTCAACTACTGGACAAATATCAATAGCTGGTACACAGTAAACAACATCTACATTGTCGTTTTTTACTAAGTCTTTAAGCTCATTACAAAGAGCTACAGCCTCGCTGGGAGTCTTGTTCATCTTCCAGTTTCCGGCGATAATACGTCTTCTTGCCATTTTAGTAATCCTCCAGTTTTTATTCATAAGGAAGTTCTGCTCTCGCACCAGAGGTGCTCGCCAGAACTAAGTAGTAGTCTAAGCTCGAAAAAACCTCGCTAAGACATTACTTATCGTCTGCAGCGTAAACGCCAGGAAGCTTCTTGCCCTCAAGGAACTCAAGAGAAGCTCCGCCACCTGTTGAGATGTGGCTCATCTTGTCAGCATAACCAAGCTGGTTAACAGCAGCTGCACTGTCACCACCACCGATGATAGTTGTAGCGTCTGTCTCTGAAAGAGCCTTAGCAACTTCCTTGGTACCTGCTGCAAGAACAGGGTTCTCGAATACGCCCATAGGTCCGTTCCAAACTACTGTCTTAGCTGACTTAACAGCATCAGCGTAGAGCTCGATTGTCTTAGGTCCAATATCAGCGCCTTCCTTGTCTGCAGGAATCTTGTCAGCATCAACAACAGTTGTTGTGATGTTAGGATTGTCGATAGGATCTGGGAAAGAATCGATGCAAACTGTGTCGATAGGAAGAAGAAGCTTCTTGCCTGCCTTCTCAGCCTTAGCCATCATCTCTTTGCAGTAGTCAACCTTAGTCTCGTCAAGAAGTGACTTACCAACTTCATATCCCTTAGCCTTAAGGAATGTGTAAGCCATACCACCACCGATGATAAGAGTGTCGCACTTATCAAGAAGAGTGTTGATAACGTTGAGCTTATCAGCAACCTTAGCGCCACCAAGAATAGCTACGAAAGGTCTAACTGGGTTCTCAACTGCGTTTCCAAGGAAGTCGATCTCCTTCTGCATAAGGTATCCAACAGCGTTGTTTCCGCCTTTTTCCTTGATGTACTTGGTAACAACTGCTACAGAAGCATGTGCTCTGTGAGCTGAACCAAAAGCGTCACATACATAGTCATCAGCAAGATCAGCAAGCTCTTTTGCAAAAGCCTCGCCAGCCTCTTCAGGCTTGGTCTCCTCTTTGCCTCTGAAACGAGTGTTCTGAAGAAGAATAACATCTCCCTCATTCATAGCCTCTACAGCACCTGTAGCTGCAGCGCCTGTTACGTTGTAGTCGTCGATGAACTTAACGTCCTTGCCAAGCTTCTCTGAAAGTCTCTTAGCAACTGGTCCAAGTGACTCACCCTCATTAGGGCCATTCTTTACCTTGCCAAGGTGTGAGCAAAGGATAACCTTGCCGCCGTCCTTTACAAGCTTCTTGATTGTAGGAAGAGCTGCTACGATTCTGGTCTCATCTGTGATCTCGCCGTTCTTTAAAGGAACATTGAAGTCACAACGAACAAGAACTCGTCTGCCCTTTACGTTGATGTCATCAACTGATTTCTTATTAAGTGCCATATTTATATCCTCCTGGGATTTATTTTCGATAGGAAAAAAGGTCCGGTCCATATGGACCGGACCTCATTTAAAAGTCTATTCCTAAACTTAAGTCAGATCAGCCAAGCTCTGCAAAGTACTTGATTGTTCTAACCATCTGTGATGTGTATGAATTCTCGTTGTCATACCATGAAACAACCTGTACTTCGTATGTATCATCATCAACCTTGTTAACAAGTGTCTGAGTAGCATCGAAGAGTGAACCAAATCTCATACCAACGATATCAGATGAAACGATCTCGTCTGTGTTGTATCCGAATGACTCTGTAGCTGCTGCCTTCATAGCTGCATTAACAGCTTCCTTTGTAACGTCAGCCTTCTTAACAACTGCGAAAAGAAGTGTTGTTGATCCTGTAGGTGTAGGAACACGCTGAGCAGCACCGATGAGCTTTCCGTTAAGCTCAGGGATAACAAGGCCGATAGCCTTTGCAGCACCAGTTGAGTTAGGAACGATGTTAACAGCACCTGCACGTGATCTTCTGAGGTCGCCCTTTCTCTGAGGACCATCAAGGATCATCTGGTCACCTGTGTAAGCGTGGATTGTGCACATGATACCTGACTGGATAGGTGCATAGTCGTTAAGAGCCTTAGCCATAGGAGCAAGACAGTTTGTTGTGCAAGAAGCAGCTGAAATGATCTTGTCGTCCTTTGTAAGTGTCTTGTGGTTAACGTTGTAAACGATTGTAGGAAGATCGTTTCCTGCAGGAGCAGAAATAACTACCTTCTTAGCACCAGCATTGATGTGTGCCTGTGCCTTTTCTTTTGATGTATAGAATCCTGAGCACTCAAGAACTACGTCTACACCGAGCTCTCCCCATGGGCAATTGTTTGCATCAGGCTCTTTGTAGATCTTGATTGTCTTACCCTTTACTGTAATTGTTCCAGCCTCGTCATCAGCTGTTACGTCATCTTCGTGACCAAGATCAACATAACGTCCCTGTGAAGAGTCATACTTCAAAAGATGAGCAAGCATCTTAGGGCTTGTTAAATCGTTGATAGCTACTACTTCGTAACCTTCTGCACCAAACATCTGTCTGAATGCAAGACGACCAATACGGCCAAAACCATTGATTGCTACTTTTACTGCCATTTTAAGTTCCTCCTAAAATGAATTTAATAAATAGGTTGCTGTTCCTATATCA